>NZ_JBBIHK010000012.1:24379-54504 GCF_037447015.1 Nitrososphaera sp.
CAAGCTGTACGATTTCCAGATATTCACGGGGATGCACACGATACCGACTGCCGTTATAAGGCTCAACGCAGAGGGCAAGGACCTGATTGCGTCAGAGACTGGTGTAGGGCCGGTGGACGCGGCGCTCAAGGCAATCCAAAAGATAGCTGCGGACGTGGCAAACATCAAGATAAGGGAATACAGGCTCGACTCTATCACGGGCGGGTCGGACGCGCTTGCAGAAGTCTCTGTAAAGGTCGAGGACAAGAACGGCAACGTCGTGTCGGCGCGAAAGGCCAACGAGGACATTGTGGTAGCCTCCGTCGAGGCCATGATGGATGCGATTAACAAGGTGCTTTTGAAAAAAGTGCTCTACTCCAAGAGCTAGATCCAGTTGAAGTACGACATCGCGCTCATCACGGGAGACGGCATAGGGCCCGAGCAGGCCGCAGCTGCGAAAAAAATTCTGGAAACGATAAGCGACCGCTCGCAGTCTACCAGGCTGGCTATAAAAGAGGTCGAAGCAGGCGACGGCGCGCTCAAAAAATACGGCGCCGCGCTGCCCGACTTTACCGTCCAGACCATCAAGGGGTCGCAGGCCTGCCTGAAGGGGCCCGTGGGCGAGAGCGCGGCCGATGTCATCATAGTGCTCAGGCGCATGTTCGACCTCTACGCCAACGTGCGGCCTGCCAAGTCTTACCCGAACATCCCGGCCCTCTCTGGCGCAGTAGACATGGTGACGGTGCGGGAAAACACCGAAGACGTCTACATGGGGCTCGAGTTCAACCTGGACCCAGGCATGGTCGTCGGGCTTCGGGTAACGACAGAGCGGGCGTCGAGGAGGATTGCAGAATACGCCTTCAGGACCGCCGAGATCAGAGACAACAAGCGCAGGGTGGTCGCGGTGCACAAGGCAAACGTCATGCGCAAAGGCGACGGGCTCTTTGCATCAGTCTGCAGGGAAGTGGCCAAGAACCACCCCAGGATAGCGTACAGCGAGCTGTACGTGGATGCGGCGGCGATGAACCTCATCCGCAACCCCGAAGACTTTGACGTCATCGTGACTACGAACCTGTTTGGCGACATACTCTCCGACGAGGCCGCGCAGGTGGTCGGCGGGCTTGGCATGGGGCCGGCGGCAAACATCGGCGACCAGTTTGCGCTCTTTGAGCCGGTGCACGGCGCGGCGTTTGACATCGCCGGCAAGAACGCGGCAAACCCATCGTCGATACTGCTGTCGGCAAAGATGATGCTAGAGTGGCTTGCAGACAGGCACGGCGACCAGAAGGCGGCTGATGAAGGCAAGAGGATAGAGGACGCCATCGTGTCGCTTTTGAAGCAGAACAAAAAGACAAAGGACATTGGCGGGACGCTTTCCACCACACAGTTCACAGAGCTGGTTGCCAGGGAAATGTATCCCGGCTAGTAGCCCTTTGGCGCGCGCTTTTGCCATGCCAGCATCATGAAGATGAACGGTATCGACATGACTGCAGCCGCGATGAGCACAGGCTGCAGTATGGTCGCGAGCACCTCCGCCTCGTAGCCTGTCAGGTCGAGGAACGGCAGCGGGAACACTGCAAATACCCAAAAGCCGGCGATGATTCCAAAGATGAACTTGTTCCTCTTTGCGACTGCCAGCAGGCTGATCTTGTTTATTCCCTTGCGCTGGCAGTCAAGGCACTTGACAGTCGTCGGGCTGCCCGTCACGTCGTCCGGCGTTATGCACGACGTGCAGACGTGCCTCTGGCAAAAGTAGCACCTCTTTTCTGCAAAACGCGATCCGCAAATTGCGCAGCTGGCCATGGCGCTCTGATGCTTTCCTGTACAGCGACTACAATATTTTACCCTTTTTTTGGAAGGCAAAGCAAAACTTAAATTTCCATCTCAAAACAGTTGGTGAGGGTCAAAAATTCCGACACTTTTGCCGACCTACACGGGCTATGCCGCCAAACTGATGCTTGAAGACGGCACTGTTTTTGAAGGGATTGGATTTGGATATCCTGCCGAGATAACCGGCGAAGTCGTGTTCAACACTGGCATGGTGGGCTACACGGAGACCCTGACCGACCCGTCCTACAGGGGCCAGATACTCTGCATGACCTACCCGCTGGTAGGCAATTACGGCGTGCCCAGTTTCGACGTCAAGGACGAGTACGGCCTTCCGAAATTCTTTGAATCAGACCACATACAGGTAAAGGGGCTCCTGATACACGACCTGTCAGACACGGCAAGCCACTGGAGCGCGGTAAAGACGCTCGACCAGTGGCTGTACGAGGAGAAAATACCGGGCATCTATGGCATCGACACGCGGGCGCTGACCAAGAAGCTGAGGGTGCACGGCGTCATGATGGGCGCGCTCGCAGTCTCTGACTCTGGCCCCATCGACGACGCCAGGTTGAAAAAGCTGGTGCAGGGCGCGTCGTACGAGGGGCTCAACTTTATGCCCGAAGTGTCGACGCAAGAGCCCAAAGAGTACGGGCCGCCTGACAGGGACTGCATAGTAGTCCTTGACACGGGCGTCAAGTACAGCATAATACGCAACATCATCCGCACCGGCTACCGCGTCGTGAGGCTGCCTTGGGACGCGCCGTACGAGCAGATAATGTCGTACAACCCAAAGGGAGTGGTGATAAGCAACGGGCCGGGCGACCCCAAGGTCTGCAAGCCCACCATCGAGACCGCCTCCAGGCTGATAAAGACTTCGACTCCGACGCTTGGGATCTGCCTTGGGAACCAGATACTTGCGCTGGCAGGAGGGGCGGACACGTACAAGCTGAAATTCGGCCACAGGGGCCAGAACAAGCCCTGCATAGACCTGCGCAACAACCTATCTTATGTGACGAGCCAGAACCACGGCTATGGCATCGACCCAAAGAGCCTCGACAAATCCGGGTTCAGGGTGTGGTTTGCAAACGCCGATGACGACACGGTTGAGGGCATCGAGCACGCAAGCAAGCCAGTGATAGCCGTCCAGTTCCACCCCGAGGCGTCGCCGGGGCCCTACGACTGCATGTTCGTGTTCGACAGGTTCAACGAGATAATCAAGGGCGGCGGCAAGATAAGCGACAGGGTCAGGACAGGCGCGCCTTCACAGCCGCACAAGCAACAGAATATAGGCACCAAGAAGAAAGATAAGAAAAAGAAGGGAAAGGCAAGAAAACAGACTGCCGCCGCTGTCGCTGCCACTACAGCTAAAAAGGCGAGAGGGAAGAGGAATGCCAAGAGATAACTCGATTAAAAAAGTGCTGGTGCTGGGCTCGGGCGCCATAAAGATAGGCGAGGCCGGCGAGTTTGACTATTCCGGCTCGCAGTGCCTCAAGGCCCTTGCGGAGGAAGGGGTCAAGAGCGTGCTCATCAACCCCAACATCGCCACCATCCAGACTGATACGCGCTTTGCAGACAGGGTCTACCCGCTCCCGATAAACACCTCGTACGTGGAGAAGGTCATCAAGGAAGAAAAGCCCGATTCCATCATGCTCGGCTTTGGCGGCCAGACGGCGCTCAACTGCGGCGTCGCCCTGCACGAGCAGGGGATACTTGAAAAATATGGCCTGCGCGTGCTTGGCACCCAGATCAAGGGCATCGAGATAACCGAGGACCGCCAGCTGTTCAAGGACGCCATGATAAAGAGCGACGTGCCTGTGCTGCAGAGCTATGCCGTGAATTCCGTCAAAGATGCATTAGAAGCCGCCAAGAAAATAGGCTACCCAGTCATAATCAGGGTCGCCTTCACGCTCGGCGGCAGGGGCGGAGGCTTTGCGTACAACGAGATAGAGCTCCAGGAGATAGTGCAGAGGGGCCTGAACCTGTCCATGGTGCACCAGGTGCTGATAGAAAAGTACGTGGGCCACTGGAAGCAGATAGAGTACGAGGTCATGCGCGACTATGACGGCAACAGCGTCATTGTCTGCAACATGGAAAACGTGCTTGCCATGCGCGTCCACACCGGCGACAACATTGTAGTGGCGCCCTCGCAGACGCTCAACAACCACGAGTACCACATGCTGCGCTCGGCAGCGATAAGGGCGACGAGCTACTGCGGCATAGTCGGCGAGTGCAACATCCAGTTCGGCCTCGACCCGCAATCCGAGCAATACACGGCAATCGAGATAAACGCCCGGCTTTCCAGGTCGTCGGCGCTTGCAAGCAAGGCCACAGGATACCCTCTTGCCTACATGGCGGCCAAGATAGGGCTCGGCTACACGCTGCCGGAGCTGCTAAACCGCATAACGAAGGTGACTACGGCCTGCTTTGAGCCGTCGCTTGACTATGTCGTTCTGAAGATGCCGAGGTGGGACTTTGGCAAGTTCGAGATGGTCAAGCGCAGGCTTGGGAGCGCCATGAAGTCGGTGGGCGAGGTGATGGCGATTGGCAGGAACTTTGAAGAAGTCATCCAGAAGGCCATCAGGATGAGCGCCACCGGCAGGGACGGGCTCGTGGCAAACGGCAGCAACTTTGATCAAGCAGAACAGGACATCGAGCGCATAGAGCAGGCCCTCCTCCAGCCAAACGACGAGATAATCTTTGCAGTCGTGCAGGCGATGAAGGCCGGCCTTGACATCGACAGGATATACCAGCTCTCCCACATCGACCCGTGGTTCCTAAAGAAGATCAAGAACATTGTCGACATGGAAGACAGGCTGCGCAGGCAGGGGAGCAACTTCGACCATGATATGCTGAGGCAGGCAAAAAAGATCGGCTTTTCGGACAGGCAGATAGGCAGGTGCCTGCAGACCGACGAGATGCAGGTGCGGTCGCTGCGCGAAAAGTTCAACATAAAACCGGTGGTAAAGCAGATAGACACGCTTGCGGCAGAGTGGCCTGCCAAGACCAACTACCTCTACCTTACCTACGGAGGGGACAGCGACGACGTGACGGTGGCGGCAGCGGCAAAAGACGTAGGTGGCGGCAGCGGCGGCAAGAAAAAAGGCAAGAAAAACAACGATAAAGACAACAGCAGGATAATCGTGCTTGGCGCAGGCCCGTACAGGATAGGGAGCAGCGTCGAGTTCGACTGGGGCACGGTCAACATGGTGTGGGGTCTTAAGGAGAACGGCGTCAAGGAAATTTCAGTCATCAACTGCAACCCCGAGACCGTGTCCACCGACTATGACATCTGCGACAGACTGTACTTTGAGGAGCTGACGCTTGAGCGGGTGCTGGACGTATGCGACAAGGAGCACCCCACCGGCATAGTGACGTGCGTTGGCGGCCAGACTGCAAACAACCTGACGCCCAAGCTTGCCAAGAACGGCATCCGCATAATAGGCACGAGCAGCGAGGACGTCGACAGGGCCGAGGACAGGGCCAAGTTCGGCCAGCTCCTCGACTCGCTAGGGATACGCCAGCCTGCGTGGAGGCAGTTCACCAACTTGGCCGAAGCAAAAGAGTTTGCCGAGACCGTCGGCTATCCCGTCCTTGTGAGGCCGTCCTACGTGCTGTCCGGCGCTGCCATGAAGGTTGTGTGGGCGGAGCAGCAGCTGGAGCGGTTCCTGACCGACGCCACAAACGTCAACCCCGAGCACCCGGTGGTCATAAGCAAGTTCCTGCAGGACGCCGCAGAGGTCGAGGTGGACGCAGTCGCAAACGGCGAAGAGGTCATCATCGGCGCGATAATAGAGCACATCGACAACGCCGGCGTGCACTCTGGCGACGCCATGATGAGCATACCGCCCTGGAGGCTTGACCGCAACATAATGGAGACCGTGACGGACTACTCTGTCAAGATAGGCAGGGCGCTCAACGTCAAGGGGCCGCTCAACATCCAGTACCTGGTAAAGGACGAACAGGTGCTTGTGATAGAGGCAAACGTCAGGGCGTCCCGCTCGATGCCCTTTGTGTCCAAGTTTGCAGGTGTCAACCTCATCAACCTGGCCGCAAGGGCGATGCTCGGCAAGCCGCTGCCGGCAAAGGCAAAGGACCTGTGGCTCAAGGCGCCCGGATTTGGGATCAAGGTCCCGCAGTTCTCGTTCATGCAGCTTGAAGGCTCGGACATTGTGCTTGGGGTAGAGATGCAGTCCACAGGTGAAGTGGCGTGCTTTGGCAACAGCTTTTACGACGCGCTATCAAAGGCGTACATGGCGGCAGGCTACTCGATACCGCTGTCCGGCTCTGTCCTGATCACAATCGGCGGCCAAAAGAACAAGGAGAAGCTCTTGCCGCTGATATCGATGCTGTCGTCCATGAACTTCAAGATCCTGGCGACAGAGCACACCGCCGAGTTCATGCAGAACAACAACGTCAGGGGAGTAGAGCTGGTGCACAAGATAAGCGAGCCGGACAGGAAACCCAACATCGCAGACCTGCTCTACGAAAGAAAGCTGGACTTTATCATCAACATACCTGCCACATCCACCCTCGAGAAATACGTCGGCATGCTGCAGGACGAGTACCTGATACGCAGGAAAGCGGTGGAGACAGGCACGCCGGTATTGACGACGGTCGAGTCTGCCAGCTCGTTCATCAAGACCATCCAGTGGCTGCGCGACAACACCCCCACTCTGGCGCCGCTTGGCAACTATGTCAAGCTGGACTGACTAGTCGTTAGTTAGAGCACGTCGTTCAAAGCAGACTGCTCGTCGCCCACAATCGACCCGTCAAGGGTCGCCACCATGCATTTCAAAATGGCGCCCTTTTCTATGACGCGGGCCATTATGGGCGACGTCGATTTTTTGCGCATGCGCTCGCCCGCATACAGATACCTGTTAAAGCTTGGGACGACGATGATGTCCAGCACGCCGCCCTCTCCGGCGGCAAAGAGCGCCTCCTTTTTCACCTGCAAATAGATCCAGACGCGCTCGCCGGCAAGCACACTCCCCTTTTTGAAAAAGACAGGGTGAAGGTGGCCCATCACTATGCGCCTGACGCCGGACCTGACTGCGGAAGGCATTGTGTGGCCGTGCACAAAGAGCGTGTCACCGATCACCATCCCCCTGCCGGCCGCCACGTTGACCGTTTCAGGCAGCAGGTGGCGTATGTTGCCGTCGTGGTTCCCCGGAACGAGGTAGACGTCAGTCTGCGCGGCCAGCCTGGCAAAAAGGGCAGGTATGTCGTCCCATTCCTGCCTGCTTATCTCGCCTACCGTGCTCTTGACGTCGCCTAGGAGCACGAGCGCGGCCTTTTGGGAGGCGGCAAGTGCCGACAGCTCGGCCGCCATCTCGCCTGCAAGGCCAGGCCGGACCGTTATCCCCCTGGCGCCAAGCTCGCCTTCCAGCCCGACGTGCAGGTCAGAGACGACCACATACCTTTTGTTGCCATTGCCATTGCCGCTGCCATCGGCTGCATCTGCTCCTTCTTCTGCCAGCAGCGCGGCGTGTGGGTGGAGCGGCCTGACCTTCATCATTGCACGCAATCAGCTGCTTTATATCGCATTTTTGCAGGTATTAAGCTATGGCGGCCGAGAGAGTCGAGGACGCAGTCTCCTCTGGCATGGTCAAGCTCCTGCGCTTTACGCCAAGCGGCAGAAAGCTGTGGATCGTGGTCGGAAAGGACAGCGAATACTGGACGGACCCGGAGCTTGGCTTTTGCTCCTGCAAGGACTTTTACTTTAACACCCTGTCCGGCGGCGACAGGTGCTACCATCTAAAGAGCGTCGCAAGGGCGCAGGAGGCAGGCGGCGCAGAGACCTTCGAGTTTTCAGACGCCGAGTACGTGCAGATGCTGCAGGCAATTGCAAGCGACGCCGAGCTGACGCTCCTCCGCTAGCTAGATAGTAGCAGGTCCTGCTGCATCGTCCCTCTTTTTCTTTGCGATTACCTGCGCCAGCTTGCGGGACAGCCCTGCCACATTCTCCTCCGCGCACGGGGCGGCATAGATTATCTGTGTGTAGAATGCATGCGGGTCGGTGCGCATGATGAATGCAGGCAGGCCGGATAGCTTTATGGCGTACTCGCTTGCGTCGGCGTTTGCCCAGATTTCAAAGACAGGTATCCGGAAGGCCGTGATGCCAGAGATCCGGCGTTTTGATATATCTGGCGCATGTCCACCGTACGCCAGATAAATGGCAGAACTGACCGCCAGAGCGGCGGCGGGGGTGGAGGGCAGGCCACCAGGTGCACATGCATATGCACATACACGATTATCGTTTTTATTATAGGCAGGTTCTATACCGTCCCCGTGGTAGCAGAGGCAGGAGCCACAGTACTTGTGATAGGCTCGGGCGGCAGGGAGCACGCGCTGGGCTGGAAACTGTCCAAGAGCCCCAAGGTGGGAAAGGTGTATTTTGCGCCCGGCAACGGGGGGACGTCTGAAAACGTCGACATCAGGCAGAATGAAATTGAAAAGCTGGTGGTTTTTGCAAGAAAGCTCGGCAAAGACTGCCTCACGGTGGTAGGCCCGGAAGAGCCGCTTTCGCTTGGAATTGCAGACGCCTTTGAGCGTGAGGGCCTGCGGATCTTTGGGCCTGTACGGCAGGCGGCCATGATAGAGAGCAGCAAGGCGTTTGCCAAAGAGTTCATGAAAAAGGCAGGCATCCCTACCGCCGAGTTTGGTTCATTCGACAACCCAAAGGAGGCCATCGACTACATCAAGGGACAGTCAAAGCCGCTTGTGGTCAAGGCCGATGGGCTTGCAGCGGGCAAGGGAGTCATCGTCTGCGACAGCGCGCAGCAGGCTGTCGAGGCAGTCGAGTCGATGATGGTAAAAAAAGAGTTCGGGTCGGCTGGCGGCAGAGTGGTGGTCGAGGAGCGCCTGTCAGGTGAAGAGGCGTCGTTCATTGCCATGTGCGACGGCTCGACGATAATCCCGCTTGCGTCGTCGCAGGACCACAAGCGCATATACGACGGCGACAGGGGCCCAAACACCGGCGGCATGGGAGCCTACTCGCCTGCCCCTGTGATAGACGGCAGGATGCACAAAAGGATAATGGAGAGGGTGATGCGCCCGGCCGTAAAGGAGATGCAGCGGAGGGGGACGCCTTTCAAGGGGTTCCTGTACGCAGGCATCATGGTAGACGAAAAGACGGGCGAGCCGTTTGTTCTGGAATTCAACGCCCGCATGGGCGACCCCGAGTGCCAGCCTATAATGGTGCGCATGAAGTCCGACCTTTACGAGTATCTCGACGCGGCAGCCGGCGGCAGGCTGGCCTCCATGCCCCCTATAGAGTGGCACGACAGGACAGCCGTGTGCGTCGTCATGGCCTCAAAAGGTTATCCGGGGAGCTATGAAAAGGGCCACAAGATAGAGGGGCTAGACTCTGACCTGGGGCCTGACGTAGTGGTGTTCCACTCTGGCACCGCAAGGGACAGCTCTGGCAACGTCGTCACAAATGGCGGCAGGGTGCTAGGGGTCACCGGCACGGGCGCAACTGCAAGGCAGGCCATAGAGAACGCGTACTCGGCCGTCAGGAAGATACGCTGGGGCGAAAACGGCCACTATTACAGGACAGACATTGCAAGGCGCGCCCTATTGCGCGCCAGCTAGAGGTAGATTATGCCCTCTTCTGTAGCAACCGCAGAAATGCGCCGGTCAAACCGGCCCCGGGGCAGCTCGTCGACCAGCTGGAAAGAGTATGCAAGCCCCATAGAGAACGAGTGCTGCATCGAAAGGTAGCGGTCGTAATAGCCCTTGCCGTAGCCTATCCTGCACCCCCTGCGGTCAAACGCCACCCCGGGCACGAGCACGAGGTCGACCACGCTGTCCATCGCAGCCAAAGAAGGCCGGGGCTCCATGACGCCGAACCTGCCCTGCACCAGCTCGTCGCCCTCGGCGTATTCGTAAAAGGCCATGCGCTCGCCCTCGACGCGGGGCAGAGCGACCTTTTTCCCCTGCGCTCTTGCCGCAGCGATTATCCTGTCCGTGCGCACTTCGGAGCCGATGGCGTGGTACGCGCCGACGACCCTTGCCTGCAAAAACTCTTTGCTTGCGATGACGTGCTGCTGTACGAGCGCGCTCTGCCCCTCCACCTGCGAGCCCGCAAGGGCGTTTCGGCGCTCCATCATCTGCCGGCGGATCTTTTGCTTTTCCCGGCGCGCATCGGCCAGCTATCGCTGCACCCCTGCACCAGCGGCGATGGCCGACGCCGCAGAGACGGTATTTCTCATCAGCATCGCAATGGTCATGGGCCCGACGCCCCCCGGAACCGGCGTTATCCACGACGCCTTTTCCCTGACGGACGCAAAATCGACGTCGCCGGCCAGCTTGCCCTGGTGCCTGCTCGTCCCCACGTCTATGACCACTGCGCCTTCCTTCACCATGTCGGCAGTCAGCGTGAACCTCTGGCGGTTGCCCACGGCAGTTATCACCAGGTCGGCGGACTGGAGCTTTTTTTCCAGGTCTTTGGTGCGCGAGTGGCATACCGTGACCGTCGCGTTGCGCTCCAGCAGCATGAACACGAGGGGCTTGCCCACCAGGTTGCTGCGGTTGATTATCACGGCGTCCATCCCGGCAGGGTCTATGTTGTAATAGTCCAGGAGCTCCATCACGCCTGATGGAGTGCAGGGCTTTAGGTGGGCCTTGCCGTTCTGCAGCATGCCTGCGCTGTACGGGGTGAGCCCGTCCACGTCCTTGAGCGGGCTGATGGCGTTTATTACCGAAAACTCGTCGATGTGGGCCGGCAGCGGCAGCTGGACAAGGATGCCGTGTACCTGCGGGTCGCGGTTTAAAAGGTCGATGAGCTCCAGCAGCTCGTGCTGCTTGAAGGTGGCTGCAAGCCTGTGGTCGCGGGTTGCGATTCCAAGCTCCTTGGCCGTCTTTTGCTTGCTCCCCACGTAGGTAGCAGACGCAGGGTCGTCGCCTACGAGCACGGTGGCAAGGCACGGCTGCACGCCTGTCGTCCGCACCAGCTCGTCGGCCGCCTTTTTCACCCGCTCCTTGACTGCGGCAGAGACTTCAAGCCCGCTGATTATCTTTGCTCCTGCTGCCAAACAGCCATCTAAGAGACAGAATGCAGTATTTTGCTCTTTTGATCACAAGACCAAAACGTACTGCAGCTGGATGCAGGAAAAAAGAATATCCACAGCAGGCACAGAGACTAACTGACGGGCTAGAGCCTGCGGCAGTAGGCGGTCAGGAGCCGGGCGATCCTCTTTGAAACACCCCGCCTGCCAAACACGCCCCTGAGCTCTTTTGCCTGTTTTGTAGCCTTCAGATAGTTGTCGTTTAACCGCCTGACGCACCCTGCAATGTCGATGGAGGAGTCGCCATCGTCTGCAAGCTGGTTGGCATACCCGTGCAGCGTCTCTATCCACTCGGTGTTTGGCCTGACAGTCACCATGGGCGTTCCGAGGATCGCGCTCTCTTTTTGCAGGCCGCCGCTGTCGCTGATGACGGCCCGGGCATGCTTGGTTAGCCGCAGGGACGTGACATAGTCCACAGGCGGCATCGGCTCGAGCGACCCGCCTTCGGCGCCGATGCCAAACTGCTTCATCCGCATGGCAGTCCTAGGGTGGACCGCAAAGCAGACCGGCAGGTCAAGCCCTTTTGCCTGCGAGATTATGGCCTGCAGCCGGGCAGGGTCGTCCACGTTGAAATCCCTGTGCAAAGTCATAAAGTAATAGCTGCCCCGCCTGCGCGCCGGCTCTGCTATCTGCCGGGCAACAAAGCCGATGCTGTCGACTATGGGGTGCCCCGTCTGGAACACGTTCCGGGCGATCCCCTCCCTTTTCAGGTTGCGGGCGCAGTTGGCTGTCGGGGCGCAGTGCAGGTCTGCCATGTGGCTTATCAGGGTGCGGTTGACCTCTTCAGGGAGCGACCGGTCGTGCGCTCTGCAGCCGGCCTCTACGTGCGCGACTGGGATCTTTAGCTTTGCCGCCGCAAGCGCGGCTGCAAGTGCAGTATTGGTGTCTCCCTCTACGACGACGAGGTCCGGCATGTCCTCTGCAAGCCCCTTTTCTGCCTCCACCATCATCCTCCCCGTCTGCTCGGCGTGGCTCCCGCTGCTTGGCCCAAAGCTCCTCTGGGGCGCCGGGATCTCTAGCTGCGACATGAACACTTCGGACATCTCCCTGTCGTAGTGCTGGCCGGTGTTGTAGACATAGAGGTCGCACCTGCTGTTGCTCTGCAGCTCGTGGATTATGGGGGCAAGCTCGATGAACTGCGGGCGGGTCCCGAGCACGACCGCTATCTTGGGGACAGTAGTCGTCATTTCTTTTCCTTGAGTATGTCCAGTATGCTCTCGCCACGGGCGAGCCGGTCTGTCATCTCTTGAACCTGCTCATAGTCTTTGAAAAACTCCTTGTCCCACCGGGGTATTGGCTTTATGTCGGCGCTCATCTTTTTGGCGACTTCTTCCACCGCGTCGGCCAGCGCGTTCTGCATCTCCATCATCTTTACCTGCGTCCGAAGCTGGAGGGCAGACAGGGGCATCGAATAGTGCATCTCTCTGCCTGGGGTCACCACAAAGTTGTACGGGTTTGCGTAGGCCATCTGCTGGACCTCTGTCGGGATCTGCTTGCGCCTGTGGTAGTGCCCTATCAGCACCGCCACCGGCACAAAGCCGGCGATGAATATTATTATCCAGGTGCTCAGCGACGGAAAGGCCGATTTCAGAACGGGCACCCTCTCTATCGCAAGCGTGTACGAGATTATCACAAAGTTGAGGAAGCCGAATATGAACGAGAGGTAGATGCTGTAGCCGTTTCGAAAATCCAGCCAGCGGCGCCTGATCCATAACGAGTTAAACTTGCTCATAGCCCGTTTGCCCCATGCCCCTCTTCTTCCTCTTTGTCACCGTATACGCAGGTTGCACGCTTTGCTCCGCCCCACATGTCTAGTGTGCCGACGGCTTCTTTAATTATTTTGCCTGCCGCAGATGAGAGGGAGAAAGGAACCGTCATTTCAGGTACCCCCACGACCGCAGCGCGCCCTCGAGTATGTCGGCAGAGCGCCGGGGAGAATAAAGGTCCCTCACCAGCTCGGCGTCGACAGGGTGGTCCACCGCCCTCAGTATCGCCTCTGCTATGCCCTCCGGAGTCGGCTCGCAGTTGACTATCTGGCCCTTCATCTCGTCATAGTCAAAGAACTCGGGCCTCACGTAGCAGACTATGGGCCGGTTCATCATGAGGCTCTCTATGCCCAGGACGCCGTACGCGCCGTAGAGGAACTGGTCGCAGACGACGTGGCACTGCTTTATCAGCTGAGGCATCTGCTCGTGCGGCCGCTTTTCCATCAGCAGCCTCACCTTGATCTTCCTGTTGTCGCCTGACGACAGCAGCCTGACTGCCTCCAGTACCAGCTCGGTGCCCTTGTATTTTGGGTCGCTCGGGAAGTGCCCGACAACTATCTCGTCCTTGACAGGCAGGCGGGGCTGGGGCGTGAAAATGTCGGTGTAGGCGCACCGGGGGAGCCAGACCGCCTCCCCGTCGACATATTGGGCAAGGTCCTTGGTGGTGTAAAACGCGGGGTATTCCCGGGGCATCAGCCCGTCTCTCAGGTCAGAGCCGTGGTAGATTATCGCCCTGTGGCGGGCCTTTACGTAGGGAGTCGAGAAAGACCTCAGCTCGACATCGTACGTCGGCTCTAGCGACGCCCACCGCGCGTATTTGTGGACGGCCCTTGCCGCAAGCGACGGGCGGCTGCTGCGGTCAAACTCGTTTGTGGTGAGCACCGACTTTTGGTCGATTATCTTGACCTCGTATCCACGCGCGACCAGCTCGCGCCCAATCAGGTAGTGGACGCTTGCCGGGTTGCCAATGAACGCCAGCCTCTCTCTCGTCATGCCGCTTGTTTGTAGGCCTCCAGGATCTTGCTTTCGTGCTTTTCCCACACGAGATCAGACTTGGCGTAGGCAAGCGCGGCACGCCGCTTTCTGTCAAGCTCGTCCCTGTTGCGGTTGTAATAGGCCAGCCGCTCTTTCAGCTGGCCAAAATCGTCAAACGTCTCGCAGTGGGCGCCAAGCTCGCCCACCACAAACTCGGCGTCGCTTATCACAAGCGGCAAGAGGCCGCAGTGCGCGTATTCGCCCACCTTGTTTGGGCTCACGTACCTGTGGAACCAGTGCTTTTGCCACGGGAGGAGCCCGATGTGGCCCTGGCGGACCATTATCCCGTAGGCGTCGGCCATCGGTATGTTGCCCACCGACCGGACGGCGCCATTGTTGGGCGATTTGACCCCTATCCTGATGAGGCGGCCCGTGTTCTTGCCGTCAAAGATGTCGTGCAGGCCGGCTATGTTGCGTATGGGGTTTGGGTTATGCATGCTGTCTGCGCCAAGGTAGACCGAGACGAGGTCTCCTCCCCCTTCTTTTTTGCCGCCTGCGGCTCCTCCGGCAGCAGGCGCCATTTCCATGCCGGGGTTTACCTCGCCCTTTGCAGGGTAGTTTGGCACGCAAAAGACCTTGCTTGTGAACTGCCTATAGTGCTCGGCTATTGGTTCAGAGACTGTTATCACGGGGTGGCGCGCTGCCAGCTGCCGCTCTTTCTCGGCCCACCGGCGTTCCCTCTCGGCCGCCTTCAGGCCGCCGGTGCTCGATATCCTGACCTGGAACGAAAACAGCTCGTGGTCGTCAAGCACTAGTGGGACGCCCAGCCGGCTGCAGTGCCACGCTGCAAAAATGTTGTGGGCGTGTATGAGGTCGGGCCTGACCTCGTCTATCACCTGCCTCATCCTCTGCTCCGACAGCATCGCCTCCCGGGGCCAGGGATACCAGGGCCAGAGGCTGTCGAGCGCCGTGCCGGTGAGCCGCCTCGACGCCTTGGCCTTGCTTGAAAAACTGATGTAGTGGTAGCTTGCAAACACGTCGCTGTCCATGTGGTCGGCCGTCCTCACGCCGCAAAAGTGGGGCTCGTAGCCTGCCTTTTTGCCGGTCATGGCCGCGTTGATTATCCTCGGGTCGTCAAGGTCGCTGTCGTGCATGTGCAGGACCCTTCCCATCTTCGTCGCCATTGCTACGCCACCGGCCTCACTTGGATGCCATCACCCGCGGGGCGGACCTGCGGAGTGAATAATTCATGGGCGGAGGAGAACCTGCACATCTTATAGACCTATTGTGACAGGCAGGTTCTGGCGGGGCAGGCAAGGCAATAGTGGCAGCGGCGATGATGGTGGCGAGGGTGATGGCAAGGGTGCCCTGCTCAGACCGCAAGCCTGCGAAACAGCCTCTTTTTCTGCAAATCGCGAACGTAGGTCCGTATCTCGGGCTCGAAATAGCGGAAATAGGGGTCGCCTTTCCACTTCTTCTCAAACAAATAGTCAAAGAACATCCGCGCGCTTGCGCTCTTGGAGATGCCGGCGTTGCCAGCAAAGATGTTGCGGGCTACCCTGCCGAGCACAAAGAGCGGGTGGTAGCCGAGGCAGCGCATCGCAGGCCCGTACTCGACAAACTTGTGGCCTATGCCAAACGTGCGCTCGTGCCCGTACGTCAGGTCGGTGAATTTCCGCACCCTGTAGCCCATCTGCATGGCCTTGTACAGTATCCACGGCTCGTAGCCATAGTAGGGCGGATGGCGGTAGCCGATCTCTTTGAAAAACGACATCCTGATGAGCCGGCCGGCGCCTTCCGGCAGCAGCATAAAGTCGGACGGCTGCAGGCCCCGGCTGCCGGAGGCAACAACAAGTTTCTGATCACTGCCCATCTCGTCCATGAGCCGTTTGACGTAATCGGGCGGCAGGACGATGTCGTCGCTTGAAATTAGCAAATAGTCGTATTCCCTGCCAGACTCCCGGATATGGTCGCATGCCACGTTCCAGTTGTGCACTATTCTCCTGCTGTCGTATCCCCTGTCGAGAAGCGTGATGACGTGCACCTGCTCTGGATGAGCGGCCCTTACGCGGGCGACTATTGCAGGCGTCGAGTCGGTCGAGCCGTCGTCCACTATGCACACGAGAGACGGCGGGGCCGACTGCGAAAGGAGCGACTCTAGTGAACGCTCTATAGTGCGCTCGCCGTTCTTTACAGTCACAAGCGCCCAGTAGGAGGACGCCATATCTTTCCAGCTCAAAAACCACGGATCTTCTTATATGTATTTGTCATGGTAGATTGCAACATACGTACGTACATACGTACCGGCTACCCTTCCAGCCAGAGCGCCGCTTTCTTTTATCTCCCCCTCACACCTAAAGCCTGTCCTGTGGCTTCATGGACCCGTCCACAAAGAGCCGCCACCACACTTCTAGCGCAAGCAGCCCGAGCATCTTGTTTACGTACCTGACGTCGTGGCTGACGAGCTTTGTCTGCGCCCTGTCGAGCCACTCTTTGGCTATGACGCCGTCCCTGACCACGCGGCTGCTGTCCCTGTTCACGTACTGTTCCACCAGCTCCCGCCCGCCCCTGACCCAGAGCGACTGCATGTCCACAGAAAAGCCCTTTTTCACCGGCTCTACCCTTAACCGCTGCCGGGCCAGAATTGCCCGAAGCGGCAGCTTGCCAAGGACGGCGCGCGAGTCGTACTTTACCCTCCAGGGGATGTGCGTGGCAAAGCCGACCATCCCGTCGGAGAGAAAGAGCGAGGTTATGCGGGCGTCGAGGAACCTGGCAAACGCCGCGTTTGCAGGTATCCAGTCGTACAGCAGCTTGCCGTCATAGTCTGCAAGGAACACCTGGTCGAGCGGGTGCAGGCGGTTGTCAAAGCGGTCGCGCAGGAGCGCATAGATGCCGTCCCACGAGAACCTCACCTTTGGCCCAAACAGCTTTTCCTGGTCAGGCACCCAGTCCCGCTCGTGGCACTCAAGGTAGAGCCGGGCACGCTCTTTCCACAGGCCGCCAGCAGAAAGAGCGTTGTTTTTTTTATTATTATTGCCGCTGCTGCCACCACGACCCGCAAGCAGGGGCAACCGGGACAGGAACCTGTCGTAGCGGAAGGTATAGCCGCCAAAGAGCTCGTCTGCCCCGTCCCCTGAAAATATCAACCTAGAGTGCTTTCTTGCAAGCGCAAACGCGTGGAACTGGTAGAGGTTCCAGCGGGGCTCCCGGACTATGCTTACGAGCTTGGGCAGGCCGGCCAGCACGCTGTCTGCCGCGTCGACTACGAGCGGGCAAAAGTCGCAGTCATGGAGCCGCGCAATCTCTTTTGCGGCCGCTATCTCGTCGCCATCTTCACCAAACCCCATGCTGACGCACGACACCCGGGCGTCTGGCCGGTATTTCCTCACCATCGCAAGCGTGAGGACAGAGTCGACGCCCCCGCTCAGGAGCAGAGACGCGCGCCTGAACCGCATGCGCAGGAGGCTGCTCTGGATTATCTTTTCTGTCTTTGCCGCCGCTTCTCGCCGGCCCATTTTTCTGGGAGCAAAATCTGCAGGGGCAAGGGGGCGGGCGGGCGGGCGCCTCAAGGGGTTGTACCGCAGCGTGAGGATATTGGCTATTGCGGCATAATCCGGCAACAGTGGCAGCAGCGGTGGTGGCCCCACGCCAACAGTGGATGGCAGGTGCTTTTTAAGAATACTGGCCACTACTGCTACTGCTGCTACTGCTGCTACTACTACTGCTGCCGCTGGGCACGCTTGAAGCGCACGCCGTGCTGTAGCAGGCAATGTGCCGCCGGGCCACGTGGCTCCACTTTAGCTTCTCCTTGAATTCATCTACCGCCCTTTTGTGCTCGTCGTAGCTGCCTCCAAGGCGTGCGAGGGCCCTGGCAAAGTCCGCCGGCGTCCTCCTGGCCGTTATGCCAAGACCCTGCGACGCAAACTCGCCAAAGAATTCTAGGTCGGAGGCTACAAATGGCAGCCCGTGGGCCAGGGCGTCAAACATCACGCCCGAGCCGGAGGTTATCTTGTATGGCAGCACCACGGCGTCTGACGCAAAGAACAGCATCGACAGGTCTTTTTCGTCCAGAAACCCGCGCTGCAGGTCGATGATGCGGCCGCTGCCGCCGCTGTTGCTGTCCGTTTTTGCCAGGCTTGCAGGCAGGTTCTCTGTGTTATAGTGCCCCTTTGACGAGTTTGTGACCATTATCCAGCCCGGGGGCACCTCCATCTTGTCCAGTATGTCCCACCCCTTGGTCGCGGTGCGGAACCCAAGTGCAAGCACTATCCTGCCCTCCTGCGGCAGGGAAAAGAAGGAGCGGGCCTCCCTCTTGTCCACCTGTCCGATGGCCGGCTCGGCCCCGTGGTAGATCACCTCGCCTCCCCCTATCCTCTTTGCCAGGTACTGCGAAAAAGAGATGCCGGTGTGGCTCATGCGCAGCTTTTCCCTGTTCAGGTCGTGGAACGCCTTGTAGTTGAGGAAGTACTTCCAGAGGCGGACGGCCGCCCTTGCAGGGACGCCCAGGGTGCCCGTCCTGCCCTTCCTTTTCATTAGCACGGCCTGGCTGATCCACTGCCGGAAAGTGTAGGCGGAATGAAAGGTGGTGACTATGGGCACGGTGCAGCGGTGGTAGAAAGAGTCAATGTGCGTGCTGCTTTTTCTCGGGTTGCGCGGGTCGAGCACGAGCCCGTACAGGCCGGGCTCAAACTGCACGTGGACGACGTCAGGCTTGGCCCTTTGGACAATGTCCAGCAGCACGTCTGAATTCTGCCTGTTTGTAGGCGATATGCCCGAGTACTGCCCTCCCTGCCCGTCGCACACGACGTCGACATGCACGCCTGCCTGGCGCAGCGCCCTGGTGAGGTTTGCAGTGTAGCGCCCGACCCCTCCCGGAAGCGGCGGATATTCTGTGGATACCATCAAGACGCGCATGTCGCTTTTTTCACCACTACCACCATCATCATAACCAGCACTTTACATGCGGCCGACTGCCTGGCCCTGCATCAGCTTGACCAGGCTTTCGCGGAAACTCTGGAACTGCGCCTTTTTCTCTTCAGTCAGCGCGTTGTTCGACCTCAGCAGCTCTTCAAGCGTGTCCAGCTGCAGGACGGCTATTGGTATCATCAGGTCGCGCTCCTTTCCGGGGGCGGCCTTGTACAGGTACGGGTTCTCCTCTGTTGCCACTGCCTGCTCTATCCGAAACTGCCTCTTCCTGTGGATATAGTGGCCCCCAAGAATGCTTATCACCGTGAACACGACTGCGGCCACTGCCATGAAGACCCAGATGTTTGAGAAGACGACGCTCAGCGAAGGCACGCTTTCGAGGAACAGCTTGTACTGGATGGTTATCCAGTTGGTTATGGCTATGAACAGGGCGATGTAGGCAGAGTAAAACTGTCTCGACTCCCAGAACCTCCGTCCGACCCACTGCCCTATCCCGCCTTCGCTTTTTACCATGCCATATCTTGGCGCCAAGATTGTATAAGAATTTTATGAACGGTTGTTGATTCTGCAAAAATTTTCTATAACCAACGTCCACATCTTTGAAAGCGCAGAAGTGATGTCATAAAAAACGTGAAAAAGTTTCTCGCCCTAGCGCTTTTGCACGCTATTTCGGCCTCGATATGGGCGATGCGCTTTGTGTATTTCAGGGCACGGCCGCCCGGGGAAGAAAGAAGGAGGGTCGGATGAAAAAGGCAGCGGCTCAGGACGGCAGCAGGTACAGACTCTCAGGGGACGCCGGCGTCGTGCACTATAACATGGAAGCCTACGGAGAGGGCCTTCAAGGCCCCCGGATGGGGCGAGCATGTGGGGCTGCACGCCATAAAGGCCCTCGACGAGATGGGGCTGAGGGTCTTTTTGTGCGCCAGCGCGTATCCCGAAAGGGAGCAGACCGTGGAAAAGGTCGGGGTCGACGTGACAGGCTGCATAGACGGGTTCGTCAAGGCCATAGGCAAGAACGAGATACTGCCGTTCCTTGGCGTGTACCAGAGGCTGGTCTACTCGTACTTTTTCTTTAAAAAGCTGGTCAGGGAACACCGTGTCGACTTTGTGGTAGTCACTGGCGGGTCGAGCCTCATCCCGGAAGAGATGGCCGACAGGACCATAGTGTACGTGCACTACCCTGCCGACCTGGAGGTATCGCACAGGCGCTACCTGAACAGCCGCAAGAAAAAGCTCTACGTGATGCCCTGGAAGTTCATCTCGGCAAACCTCGACTATATCAAGAGGGCCACCATCGTCACAAACAGCGGCTACACCCGCGACGCGATACGCTCGGCGTGGGGCGTCGAGTCGACGGTCATCTACCCGCCCTGCCCACAGTACTCTTTTCCCTTGACGGAAAAGCAGGACGACATCGTCTGCTCGCTTGGCAGGTTCACGCCCGAAAAGGAGTACGAGACTATACTTGAGGTAGCCCGGCGCATGCCCGGGGTAAAATTCGAGCTGGTTGGAGGCGTGACGCCGGACAAGGTTTCGTATCTGGAAGGGCTAAAGAGGGCCGCCCCCGGCAACGTATCGTTCCACGTGAACGCCACGGTGCAGGAAAAGGAGGAGGTGCTGAGGCGGTCCAAGGCGCTCCTCCACGCCTTTGTGGGCGAGCACTTTGGCATAGCGCTTGTGGAGGCCATGAGCGCCGGCGCAATACCGGTCACGCACGACTCGGGGGCGGCCAGGACGGACGGCCTTGTCGAAGACAGGTTCAGGTACAGAGACGTGGACGGGGCGGTCGCGGCGGTGTCTGCCGCACTCGGCTCATGGGACAAAGGGAGGGCAGAGGCGCTTCGCAGGCACGCAGCCAGGTTCTCCGCAGAGTCGTTCAGGGAGTCCTTTAAAGAGTTTGTCTACACGTGGGCGCGCTCTAGGCTATAGAGAGAAAGAAAGAGGGAAAGAGAAAGAGAAAAGAATCAGGCGATCGAGTCCCACAGACGGGCAAACGACTCCTCCCACCGCCGGGACTTTTCCTCTCGCAGCTGGCGCATCTCCTGCTGCAGCTGGACCTTTTTCTCCCTCAGCGCCCTGACTGCGGCCACTATTTCAGGGGCCGAGTTGTCGACGTGGATAGCCCCCTTGTCGAAATATCTTTTCAAAGGCTCCCAGTTTGACGTTATCAGTGGCTTTTGCAGCGCAAGCGCCTCGTAGCCGCCTGCAAGCAGCGTCCTGTCCCGGGTCGTCAGGACCATCACCGCGTCAGAGCCCTGCAGGAGGCGGACGTACTCGTCCCTCCCCAGGAACCCTGTAAAGACGACGTTTCGCGCCTTTTCCTTTAGCCTGTCGTCCACCGGCGAGCTGTCGCCGGTGAGGTAGAACGTCACGTCGCTGTCAAGCTCTGCCGCCGCGGCCAGGATCTCTTTGACCGGTTCGTCGTACGCAAACGACGAGGGCACGACGATCTTTAGGTTCCTGTTGCCCCGGTAGCGGGCGCCGCCGCCACCACCAACGCCAACACCGCCACCGTCGCTGGCAACAGGCCCAAAGTCCGGCACCCTGTCTTCCAGCACAAACGGCCTGACGCCGTTCTGCTTTGCCACCCGCTCTCGCGCGCCGGCGTTGCTGACCAGCACGGCATTTGCCCTCCTCAGCACCGCCGAGTTGAGCGGCTTTAGCCACGTCCAGGGCCTTTCAAGGGCGCCAGAGTGCATGTCGACTATGATCCTTGCCCGCCGGTTGGCCAGCAGGCGGTAGGCAATGGCGGCTAGCGGACAAAAGATCGGGGGAGCCTGGCAGAGCACCATGTCCGGCTTTTTGCGCTTTAGAAGGAGGAACGACTTTACAAACAGCGCAGGATACTTGGCCGGCGCATACGCCTTGTTCCGGAACTTGTAGCTCATCAGGAAAAGGTCTGCACCCATCCTTTCAGAGATGCCCTTTGCCCTTTCGCTGTGGGGCGCCCAGGCCAGGAACACAGCCCCGTTGCCAGAGTTCCTGCGCGCGGCTTCAGACTGCATGTGCACCACCACCACCACCACCACTGCCAACACCGCCGTGGCTGACGCTGCCCGGGGCCGGCCGGGTGTCCGCCGCTGCGCTCATGGGCAAAAGGCCGCGGTTTTACGTTATATGACTTGTGAAATTCTTGCACAGAAAACGGTTTATTCATAAAAAATTAGTAAGAATAGTACGGAAATACATTCAACGTCGATTGTCTATAGCAAGGTTACAATAGACCCTTCTGCAAGAGAATCTAGTCCTTGTCCAGCTCTACCTGTTCAAGGCGCGTGAGGGCCTGCATGATCTCTTTTTGCAGCTGCTCGATGCTTTTCTCCTCTGCACGGAACTGCCGGGCCTGTGCCTCGTCCTTTACCTTTTCAGGAACGGGCATCACCTGCACCTTTTCGATGACTATGGGCCTTGCGCCGGCCTTGGCCATCTCGGCCAGCTTTGAGTCGATGGTCGAGATCTTGGTTTCCAAAAGGGAGACGAGGTTGTTGCGCACCTCTGTCAGCTCGGCAAACTCGGCCACGGGCTGCAGGCGCGCTATCCTCTCGTTGAGCAGGTCGAGGTCCTGCTTGTACTTTACCAGCAGCCGGTCGCGCTCAAGCCGGTCTATCTTGCCCTCCTGAGCAGCCTCGTACACTCTGGTTATGGCCTCTGCTGCCAGGGCCTTCTCAAACAGCAGCGAGGCAAGCTCGGTCTTGGCGGCAGCCACGGCAGGCGTGGGCCCGTTTACCGCATCAGCGCCTGTCTTTTCTGCTGCCGCCGCCCTGGCCTTTATCCTTGACAGCTTCTCAAGGATTGCGGCTGAAACTGCGCCCGCCACGGACGAGCCGGCGGCTATGACTGCTATCTCGGCTGACATTGGTCTCTATGCAGATATAGAATGAAAAGGGTGCAGAAAAAGGTTGCTAGATTACCTGGCGCTTGATCCAGGTGTACTTTCTGATGCGCGCTTCGGGGTAGCCGCACTTGGCGCACTGCTTGTGACGCTTGTGGTACGAGTTGTGCCCACAGCGCCTGCAGCGTATGTGGGTGCGCTTGCGGGTGAAATTGCCCATCGAGGTTGTGCCTTTCGTCATCTCTTATCTCTTTCCTCCACCTGTTTTTACTTGGGCGGCGGCGAGATGATGACCACGTTGTCGCCCCTGACGACGATGGTCCCAAGGTCGTTGGACTTGCCTTCGTCCAGAATCTCGACCGAGTCTTCCAGCAGCAGGTTCATGTGCTGGTCAAAGCCATGCAGGTTGCCTCTGATGACCTTGCCGCCTTTCAACTTGATAAGCACAACTTTTCCAAGGCTCTCGTCGAGAACCTTAACAGCCATATCAACGGACATGCGATTTACCTAGAGGTAAGGCTCATCCATGCCATATATTAAAATTCGCACGCGACTGCGCTACCGCACAAGTTCAGAGATGGTCGCTGCAAGGTTTGCGGTTATCTCTTTGATCAGCTTTTTGCCTTTCTCGGCAGACGCGGCAGCCGGGTCGCCCCAGACGCCGTTGCCAGTTATCCTTATGAACGAGCCGGGCGCGTTTGTCAAAGTCGCGTAGGCGGCCTTGGACTTGCTCAGCTTTTTAGAGTTCGGCTGGGCAAGGTCCATCCTGACAAGCCCGGGGGCGATTGCCAGCACGAGCGATGTCTCTACCTCGCCGGCGTGGTCAAACTCGCTTTTCATGGCGTGCCAGTAGTGCAGCGTGTGGACGGCGACTGCGCCGGGTATCCTGCTTTCAAGGTCCTGCGCGACGTACTGCAGCGCGCCCATGTTGCCGTGGTGGCCGTTGAGCAGGATTATTTCAGAGAACCCGCAGTCTGCAAGCGAGGCGCACAGGTCGCATACGGTTGCAGAGAGCGTCGAGTTGCGCACAGAGGCGTTAAAGAGGGGGCCGTGCTCGTACGACACGCCGTACGCGATGGCAGGCATCACCACTGCGCCCACCATCGGGGCCACGAGGTTTGCGATGTGCTCAACGACAAGCGTGTCCGTCGAGACAGGAAGGTGGGGGCCGTGCTGCTCAAGCGAGCCCACGGGGATTATGGCGCGGCGGAACCTTATCTGCGGGTCGCGCATGTCGGCTACAACGACCGCCCTTCTGCTTGCGCCGTTGCTGCTGTTGTTGTTGCGGCCAGCATGATGAGCAGAAGCAACAGCAGCAACAGCGTTACTTTTTGACATGGACCTTGCCCCAGTAGACTTCGAGCCGGTTTTCAAGGTGCAGCTTTACCGCTTCAAACAGCGTCCCGGCTTCCAGCGCCTGGCCCTTTTTCTTTATAGAATCAAGCGTGTCTGACTGCTGCACCTTGAAAGAGTTCTGCGATATTATCGGGCCCTGGTCGAGGTCCTCTGTCACGTAGTGGGCCGTGCACCCTACAATCTTGGCGCCCCGCTCATAAGCCTGCACGTACGCGTACGCGCCAGGGAACGCAGGCAGGAGCGACGGGTGGATGTTGATTATCCTGTTTGGGTAGCGCCAGACGAAATTGGGCGTGAGTATACGCATGTAGCGGGCAAGCACTATGAGGTCGATGTTGTACTTTTCCAGGATCTTCAGTATGTTCAGCTCTGCCTCGGCCTGGTCGGTGTGCGCGACGGAGTGGAACGGTATGCCTGCCTGGTCGGCAAGGTGCTTGAGCGTCGGCTCGCTCCCGACTACGACTGCAATGTTGGCGTCTATCTCGCCTTTCTTGCTGCCGGCCAGTATGCGCTCAAGGCAGTGCGGCTCTTTGCTCACAAAAAGGGCGACGTTCTGCGGCCTGTCCGGCTCCTGGTAGTGGACCTTGATCTCCATCTGGAGCTTTTTTGCCAGCTCCTGCAGCCCGCTGTCGAGTTCCTTGCGGCCAACGCTCTTGAAAGAGGCTTCAAGCTGCATGCCAAAGAGCCCCCGCACGACGTTCTGGCTTATCTTTTCAATGTTGCCGCCGTTTTTGAATATGAAATTGGTGATGTCGGCCACAACGCCCTTGCGGTCCTTGCCAACCACCGTGACCTCTATTATTGTGGTGCGTCTACCGCTGCTGCTACTGCTACTAGTAGTAGTATTGTCGGCAACCATGTCTTTGCGCGTGCGCCTCCCCTTCTTCCAGATAGCTTTCCGGAAAGCCAAATAAACCTTGCATCACCCTTAAATAATACGCCCTCATAGACACGCTGTTGTTGCCTTACGCAGCAATTATCATCAATGCCGCTTGCAGAAAGGGCAAAAGCGTCAGCAGGACGGCAAGTGTTTTTGAGGTTCCCTAGCACATGCGTTGCGCACCGACAACACCTAACGCTACTACTGACACTGCCACTGCTGCTGCCGCCCCCGCTGCTGTCACTCCTCTTGTCATGATCCGTTTTTACAAAGATAGAGCATGAAGCCGCAGCAAAAGATCCAGAAGCAGCAGACGCCCAAGAAATCGCGAAAAGACTATGACTACAACAGGCCGGTGGGCAAGTGCATAGTCTGCTACACCCTCTCAGGGTGGCACTGCGAGGACTGCGGCAACGACTTTTGCCAGTCGCACTTTTACGAGCACAAGGACAAGAACCAGTGCAAGCCAGACTGACAGGGTAAAAGCGTACAGACAGGAAGGAAAAGCGCGAGGATGCTTGTGTCCTTCTAGCTGGAGTATCCGGCAAGGCAAGGCGCCACATGTCGTGCGCGCGTGTGTGTATGCGCGCACACACACCATCAGGCGCGTGCTTGCCGGCGGCGTGCAATCACGCGTCCAGAGGGATCCGGAAGGCAAAGGTGGCGCCGCCTCCGGGGTTGTTCTGGGCCCGCATCACGCCCCCGTGCGCCTCGACAATGTTCTTTGAGATATACAGGCCAAGGCCGGTCCCGCCCTCCGACTTGGTCGCAAATTTCCTGAACAGGCTGGGCATTATGGCAGGGTCGATGCCGGGTCCCGTGTCCGTGACAGAGACCTCGACCGCGTTGTTGCTGCTGCTGCCGCCCTCCAGGCGTATTTCGACGGTTATCGTCCCCTGCTTTGTGAACTTGACTGCGTTTGAGAGCAGGTTGGACATCACCTGCGCGATCCGCAGCTTGTCGGCCCTCACCATGACCTCTGCCGGCCTGTATTCTATCCTGACTGCCGGCTTTTCCTCTGCAAGGGCGCGATAGTCGTCCACCACGCCAGAGACGAGCTCGCCAAGGTCGAACTTTTCCTTGACCAGCTTGAACGTCCTGTTCTCCATCCTTGCCACGTCAAGCACGTTCTGCACAAGCTGCTGCAATTTCTTGGCGTTTCTGATGATCATCTTTATCTCGTGTTTTCTGCCAAGCTCGGCCTCGAGCTCTTCGGCCGCTATCATTATCGGCGTTATCGGGTTGCGGATCTCGTGCGCGGCCACGCTGAGGAACTCGTCTTTCATCGCGTCCAGCTTTTTGAGCTCGACGTTTGCCTGCTCCAGCTCTTTCTTTTGCGCAAGCACCGTGACGTTGGACTCCTCAAGCTCCCTCGTGCGCCTGCGCACCTCCCTTTCCAGATTGATGGAGCGGTTGACAAAGACTGCCAGTATTATAACAGACACAGACGTGCCTGCCAGGATGGAAAACGACTGGATGCGCTGCGTGGTGAGCACGGCGTTAATCTCGTCGTAGAACAGCGACACCGGCGTCGTAATGACTAGATAGTAGGCGTTTTTGCCGCCAGCCACCACGGGGGTGGCGACTGCCAGGAACTCCTCCCCGCCGCCAGCCCTGTATACAACGCTTGCAGGCTTTTTTTGCGCGCTGTCGTCGCCGCCATTATTGCTCTCCCGCATCAGGCCACGCACAGCCATGCCAAGGTCTTTGCTCCTGCCGCCGGCGGCAGGAGCACCCGTAGTAATAGTGGCGGTAGTGGTAGTGGTGGCGGTAGTAGTAGCCCCCTGCCCTGCCTCGGAAAAGAACGGCTGGGCAATGAGCGCCTCGTCGCCGGAATAGGCTATAAAGAGGCCGTCAGAGTCCAGAAGGGCCAGCGTCTGGGACTCCTGCAGCCTGTCACGCGCGTCGTCTGACAGCAGGCCGGCAGGGATAAACTGCACCAGGATCATCAGATTATCGCCGCCGTTGTCGTCGTCATCATCATCGTTGCCATTTCCGCCACCAGCAGGACCGGCAACAGCAACAACCTGGCGGGCCACAAGCGCAAGGTGCGCCGCTCTTTCTCCCTGCGCACCGTCGCCGGCAAAGACCGGCCCGGCACCGCCACTACCCGCTTTTTTTGCCTTTGCAAACCAGCTCCTGTCCGACAGGTCAGAGCCTTCCGTCCAGCCGTACTGGGCAAGCGAGCGGCTTGCCCACACCACGCGTCCGTCCGGGCCGAGCACCGCAGAGGCGCCCCCGGGAAAAGACAGGGCGTAGAGGGCCTCCAGCTCGTCCAGGCTGGCGCCTGCCATGCCCTTTACGTCGTCGCTACCTGCCGTCGCCGCCGTTGACGCCACCACTACCGACAACATTGTGTTGAGCTTGGCAAGGGCAAGCTCGAGTTTCAGGCCGATCTGGTCGGACAGGCTCAGTGCGAGCCTCTGCTGGTCCTCCCGGCTGTGTTCGAATTCGATCTGGCGGATCTGGAACTCGCCGGACATCTCAAAGTAAAAGAACAGCCCGTAGGACACCACCACGATAACAAGTATTATTGCAAAGCCGGCGCTGGCCCTCCCAAAGACGGAACCGGGCTTGGCGCCCTCGTCCTCCCCCGTAGCCAACGACGCCACCTATCCGCACTACTTGGTTTTTATACATTGTCAAGGCAAAAGAAGCGGATTGGAGGACAGGTCGGCAGCGGTGCACCAGTTCAGGACAGCTATTTTGCCGCTAAAGCCAGAATATAGCCGGCGTCCTACGTCGTTTCCGCCGGCGCCCCTGGCACTAGGCCCGGTGTTTCTGGTCGCGGCAGACACGGGCTTGGGCTACACGGCGCTTGTGAACACCGAGGCGCTGTGGGACGTGCTCCTGGCAGTCTTGTACATCTGCATGCGATGAGAGGAGGGCCTGCCCTACGACCCGACCGGGTCAGTCCTGCTTCTTCTTCTGCCGCTGGAGCTTTCGGTCGTCAAAAACCCATTTCGTGACTATGGCGATGCCTGCAAGCGGAAAAGCGGCTATGAAGGCGTAAGGGAATATGGCAAGCAGAGCGGACGGCTCGAACATGGCACCATGACCGCGTTCGCCTCATAAGAACTTACTCTAAAAGCATCGGTTTTTATTTGCGGGCGACCTACCATACCGCCGGAGAAGAAAGGGTCACGGCCGACATACTGAACGCAGAACTGCACTGCCACAACACTTTCTCCAACCACCGCAACAGCTCTCCAAGGATGCCGTTTGACTGCGGGGTAGAGATGGCAGACCAGCTTGACAGGGCGCTGGCAGGCGGGATACAGGTGCTGTTTGTAACCAACCACAACACGCTTGACGGCTACCGCCAGATATGCGCGATTAGGGACAGCCGTGAGAAATTCAAGAGCCTCAAAGTTTACCCGGCAGAAGAAATAACGATAGACACAGGCGGGCACGTCCTTGCGTACGGCATCCACACGGAGATCAGGCAGGGCATGACGCTTGACGAGACGCTTGACGAGATAAGGAGGCAGGGTGCCGTCTCGTGCGCCGCCCACCCGTTTGCAGTAACAAACGGCATCAGGGAGAACGCGTCTAGGTGCGACCTGATAGAGTCGTTCAACAGCAACAACGTCGACCGCTACTCGAACATCGTGGCAGCCAGGTTCGCAAAGGAGAACGGCATGGCCGAGACGGCCGGCAGCGACTCGCACGTGCTGGGCACGATAGGCAGGTGCATAAACGCAGTCGAGGCGGAGAACAACCTCGACTCCATCCTGCAGGCCATGGGGAAGGGCACTGTATCTGCCGCAACCAAAGATTATGCTTCAAGGGACGAGCTGTTCGAGCACGCCCACTATATCGTGTCCAGCTCTCGCACGCTGCTGCTGGAATACGCGCGCCAGAACCACCCAAGCTACCACGGGCTTGTAAGATGGGCCCTTGACTCGTACATGCACAACCCTAACGGGACGCTCTGGAGGTCGCTAGCCGTGCTTGGGCTGTACCTGGCAGGCAGGGTCTCGCAGAAGGTCAACATGAAGGGCCACAACCCCCGCGTCTTTGAAAACAGGCGCTGGAGCCAGCTTATCTCGATGGGCCTTTCCCCGTGAGTTTATATTACAAGCGCAACCACTTGCTTGTGACGATATGTCATACGAAAGAAGAGACAGGCCAGGCGGCCGGTTCGGCAACTTTGGCCCCAAGCCTGTTGAAACAGGAAAGGAATACGACGTCCAGATCACGGAAATCAGCAGACAGGGCGACGGGATTGCAAGGATACAGGGATTTGTAATCTTTGTAAAGGGCGGCAAACCGGGGCAGAACGCCAAGGTAAAGGTCACCAACGTCGGCGCAAGGTTTGCAACCGCAGAGCTGGTACAGCCGCAGCAACAACCATAAGTTACAGACTCCCCCTCCAAGAAACGAGTGGCAACTCCCGCAAGGAAAGTACCACAGTTCTCTTTCTTTTTCTCAACCACATTATCGTATAATCACGTCCCCCCCAGATTGCGACCCTTACACAACTCTTTAAAGAAAAGGCGTCCAATACAATTCTGGCAACGCACGCGTGTTGCCTATTCATGTCACAGCCGCGCATTCTTATTGACGCTGCATTTTATTGCAGGCGGGTCAGCCCGGCGGCAGGATGTTACACTCCGTGCCGTGCAGCGCGTTGTACCCGGTGAGTTAATATTTCTGCCGTGTTTCGCGCAGCTCATGCCACCAGGGGGAGTGCATTGTTGATGGGGAAGGGAGGAAAGGGGATGCTGTCAAAGGAGCGGATCAAAGACTACATGATAGTGACGCTTGTGAGCCACGTCGTGGGGCAGGTGGCGTTCCTGCCCTGGAACATGTACGTCATGAACTTTACAGCCGACCAGTTCGTCAAGGCGGCCGTGGTGAGCCTGCCCATAGCCTTTGCGTGGAACTATGCGGGCATAAAGGTCAACCTCTACTGCAGCGACAAGGTCAAGTCGCTCATTGGGAGGGGCGGCCACGGCCACCAGCAACAGCAGGGGCAGGCAACCGAGGCAGTATAAGTAACCATCTTACTGTTCTATCTTCGCATACTCTTTTATGCGATGGGCCGCGCTACTAATACCATACATATGCGCGAATGCGAAGTGATGAAGGGCGCCCGCACTGACCTTGAGAGGGTCAAGCTGTTCTCACCCTCGTGGTGGAAGACGTCAGGTATCATAGCCAACCACATGGCCACCTGCCAGCAGTGCCAAAAGTAGGCAGGCCGCAGCCCCGCCAGAGACGCAGGCGCTTTTGATTCAGCCAGCCGGCTAATGCTGCTGCGCCGGGGGGAAGACCTCTCAACCTCCACCACCGCACGGTCATGCAGGCGCGTTGCTGTGCACTTCCCTGCGGTGCTTTTCCACGCTTTCAAAGTTTTCAAACTTTTGGCGGCAGACGTCGCATTTCCTCTGCCTGTCATGCTGGCGCCGGGCCAGATAGTCGGCCACTGCCATAAGCAATACGCCAAACCCGAACATACTAGCGATCGACAATATACTAATCCCTCCAATTTCTAAAATGACTTTAGATCG
>NZ_JBBIHK010000013.1:0-21051 GCF_037447015.1 Nitrososphaera sp.
TGGGCAAGTTCTACAACTCGCCTGTCGCCCTGGGTTCAGGTGCCGGTGCAGTGCTGTGCGTGCCCATCGCTGCGTTGGGTGCAAAGCTTAACACGTGGACATACAGATGGATGGCCGCGTGGAGCAAGTGGGATTAAAACCCCCTCTCTCCTTTCTTTTCCTTTTTTCATTATTTATGAAACATAACAACAATAGCAATAACAATAACAGCAGAGCAACAGCGAACGTTACTGCACCCAAAATTTGTTACAGGCATCATGGCACACGATCAGGGGATTCCTGCAATGCAGTGTACACACACACGTTATCTAATCCCTAGGGTTTTCTACTGCCAGCCTCTAAGCCAGGCCGTTGGGCCCCGATTGTTTTGGTTTGGCTAAGACACTCGGGACCCAACAACTTTGGCAAGAGCACTTCGCCCTTCCTATATTTAAATAATTACGCCAATCATCCGCATGCGTCCGGATTTTTGCCCGGCGTGGCGGCGCCCAAGGACCTGCCGGTCGGGGCCAGGGTTGCAGTCAAGGGCTTTGACCAGAAGCACGGCCTGATGCTGGAAAAGAAGGCGCAGGAAAAGTAGCTCAAACTAAAACTAATAAGCTGCCTTCAAGCTGATAGGCCGATGCATTCTGTCTACTCTCTCTACCATCTAATCTTGAGAAGTTAAACAGAAGGCAAATAGAACTACGGATGAAAAGAACGACGAAAAGGATCGAAGAGCTCGAAATCGACATTTCTGTATTGAATGACGCATCCTATTCGATCTTATCCAAAGACAGGACGACTTAAGGCTAAAGAAAGATTCTCACTTGTTACCTATCCCCCACAACGAAAAAAGATGGACGCAGACTATGAACGCCTGAGCGAGCAAAAGAAAGAACGCACAGAACAAGATCTACCAGGATCTTAAACACGGACTGGCTACGCTTAATTACAATCTGGAAGAACTCGGTATAGCATCACATACGATCCAAGGTGCTGTGGAATTGTCAGATAACCGGGCATGAACCATTGTTAATTCTATTCGTATCAATAGTGAAATTACATTAAGGACACTTTTCTTATTTCAGCCTGTTCTGTAAGATTGTGTACATAGAGATATGATGTCTGCTGACGTGACGTGCGGCAAATGCGGTTCTGTCATCTACACGATGCGCATGCTAAAGTCCGTAAAGGACGCCCTGCGCGCGACGAACAACCGCTGTCCCGTCTGCGGCGCGGCGCTGAACCCGTCTGATTTCAGCCTGGCCGCCACCAAGCGGTAATGATGATGCTGCTGGTAACCTGCGTGCAGGTAGCTTAGCTCTTTGGCAGCTTTTTGTACACGGTGCTTGACACCGGCCCTTAACCCCCAACGGCGGAGCTAGGGGGTGCAACAGCGATGGTCGAGCGCCAGCAGTTAGTCAACCAGTTGAACAACGCAACGGCCGTAGTGTACAACCAGTTGAACCGGATGAGGGCGCTTGACAAAAAGTTCGGCTCGATGGAAGGCTATTACCTGCAGCAGATAACGGCCAACATCAAGGCGGGCAACAACACCAAGGCCAAGATCCTCGCAAACGAGCTGGCAAACGTGAAAAAGCTGAGGCGCACGACGCAGCACACGGGCATGGCTCTTGAGGCGCTCGTGATACGCTTCAGCACCCTCAACGAGTTTGCCATGATACTTGACACCATCGACCCCACTGTCGAGATGATAAAGGGCATACAGCAAGAGCTGTCAAAGGCCATCCCGTCCGCAAGCCAGGCCCTCTCGGAAGTCTCGTCAGTCACGGCAGACGTGCTTGCCAGCTCGAACGTCAAGGGAGAGGTGGGTGCCAGGATAGCGACGCCCATGGACGCAGAGGCGCTCTCGATCCTCAACGAGATAGAGGGGGCGCTGGAGAGCGAGGCAAAGGCCAAGCTGCCGGAGGTGCCCGCAAACATGCCCGTCGCGGAGGTGGAGGCAGGGCAAAAGCAGGAGCAAGAGGTCCTGGTCGAGGGCTAGCCCGCCAGGCTAAAAGCCTTGACAAAATGGTCTAATTCGCCCACGTAGGGCCAGTAGTACTGTTAGTAAAAAATATTTTACAAAGTAGTTTTAATCATTTGCACTGGCAACGAGCCCCATGTCCGATGATTCATCGTCTTCATTATCTCAACAACAACAAAAAGAGCTGCGCAAGGGAGGCGTGCTGGAATCGGCTTCCAAGCGCGTGCGCATGATATTTTCCGTGATGGCAAGCCCCAACAGGATCGACATATTGAGGATACTGAACACCAAGGGGCCACTGACGTATTCAGAGCTCAAGGCGCTCGCCGGCTTTAAATCGAAAAAAGAGTCGGGCAAGTTTGCCTATCATTTGCGCAAACTGCTGAGGCAGCTGCTGGTGGCGCTCAACAAGGCCGAGCGCCGCTACACCATTACTAATTTAGGAAAATTGGTGCTGAGCCTTGCCCGGCAGATAGAGGAGCGGTCGATAATCGAGAGCGGCAAGATGTACGTGCGCACCACCAGCCGCCACTCGATAGAGGAGTTCAACTCGCACAAGATCATCCAGTCGCTGGTGAGGGAGGCCGGCCTCCCTCTGGAGCAGGCGCACAAGATAACCGAGGAGGTCGAGAACAAGATATACAAGTTCCAGACGGCCTACCTCACCTCGTCGCTCATCCGCGAGACTGTAAACTCGGTGCTGATAGAGCACGGCCACGAAGAATACCGCAACAAGCTGGCCCGCCTCGGCCTGCCGCCTGCCGACATTGCAGCCATGCTGGCAAGCGAGGAGGCGACCCGCAACGGCGTGCCCGGCATTATAGAGGGAACGGCAAACACCGTGTTTTCAGAGTACCTGGTCTTTAACACGCTGCCCAAAGACATCGCCGACATGCACCTTGCCGGCGAGATAAACATCGCAAACCCCGGCACCTGGAGCCTGACTCCGGACACGCTCTTTGTCGACCTTGGCGAGCTTGGTTCGTTCGATTTGCAGGGCAGGTTCCCAAGCGTTGCCCGGCTTGCGTCGCTCAACAGGACACCCGACGACATGCTCGCCGCGCTGCCCGTGCTGATACCGCTCCTTGCAAGCGAGGCATCGTCAGAAGTCGTCCTGGAGGGCGTGGCGCCGGTGCTTGCGAAAATGAAGGGCGCCGAAGAGCTGTCGGCAGGCTTTGCCCGGGCGCTTGTTGCCTCCTCTGCCTTCAGCAGCTCCGGCCCGCTGGCAACCATAGTGATCCCGGCAGATACCACTGCCGACTCCCGGCAGGCAGCCGCCGCGATGCTCGACGGATACCGGAGATACGTCGAGGCCACGCCGGTGCCGCGCATAGCCATGTCCGTGGCTTTCAACAACAATAACAAACAGCAACAACAAAAGGACGTGCTCGACCACGTCGCCGCGGCCGTCAGGAGCGGAGGCACCGTGGCCGTCATCTCTGGCGGCGATTCGCCCGTGCGGGGAGTCACGGGCGTGCGCAAGCCCCGCGGCTCGCCGGCTGCGGCCATGGCGTTCCAGGCGCTCTCCATAAACCTTCCCCGGCTGGCCTACGAGTCCAACAGGGACGAGACGTATTTCAGGGCCAAGCTTGCGCTCATGATCAAGCCGTCGCTTGCAGCTCTCGTCGCAAGGAAAAAGGCAGTCGTTGACGGCGCCAAGCGGGGGCTCTTGCCCGCGTTTGCGTCGGCCAGCCAGTCGATGCATCACGCCACGGCCGGCGTGATGGTCAACCTGACCGGCGCCCGGGAAGCCGTCTATGGCATACTGGGGCACGGGGAGGCAGGCAACGGGCCTGAAATCCTGCAAAAGGTGCTCAAGACCGCAGTGGAGGTGGCGGGGGCGGAGGGCAAAAAGCTCGGCGAAGAGTCGGCCGGCGTGGCGATGGTGTCTGACGGGAGCGCGGCGCGCTTTGCCGCCCTTGACTCTGAAAAATATGGCAGGGTGTCGCTCTCTCTCCCGCAGCAGCAGAGCTACTCGCAGGGCATGACCCTGCTGCCGGGCAAGGGCGACATGCCCGGGGTCAGGGAATGCGCGGCCATCGACAGGGTGCTGAACGGGGGCTTTGCAGCCACGGCCGACGTCACCGACCTGTCTGCAGCAGACATCAAGGGCGCAATCGAATCAGCGGCAGCGACCGGCGAGCTTGCGTTCCTGCGGCTCCAGGCGCGGCTTGCCGTGTGCGCCACCTGCGGCAGCAAATACAGGTCGTCGCTTGAAAAGTGCGAGCGGTGCAAGTCGCCGCACAGGCTGCAGCTATCGTCGTAGCGGCGGAGCAGCAGCTGCTCTCCTCCCTCCCCCCGCCCTATCTTTATTCTTGAAAATTATGATAATGGGGACGCCAGGAGCTGCCGGCGGCAGAGTCCGCATCCGCCCGGCGTTTGTTAAATTTTTTTCAAGATTGCAAGCCAGTTGCGCTCCGATATTTACCGTAATCTTCTATACAAAAGAGTGTTTACATTCCCTCATAAGATTGCCAGTGAAAATAGCACAAAAGGGTATAAGTACTAGTCTTCCGTCGTAAGAAAACGGGATGGCGGGAGTTACTGACTTTACCAACTCGAAAGAGACTTCCATGATTGCTAAAATCAAGAAACGGGACGGACGCATCGTAAACTTTGAGCAGTCCAAGATATCGAGCGCGATATACAAGGCGCTCGTCGCAACAGGCAAGCCGGACTACCCCCTGGCAGAGAGGCTGTCTGCAAGGGTGGTCCAGAAGATGGTGCAGCAGGGCGAAAAGGCGGGCATTCCAAGCGTCGAAGACGTGCAGGACATGGTCGAGTCGATACTGATAGAGGAAGGGCTGTCAGAGACGGCAAAATCGTACATACTCTACAGGCACGAGCGCCGCAAGGTCCGGGACGAAAAGATGAAGATCCTGAACAAGAAGGACCTGGACGAGGTGGACAAGGCGTTTGACATCAACTCGCTTCGCGTGCTTGCCGCGCGCTATTTGCTGCGGGACGACAACAACGAGATAATCGAGGGGCCAAAGCAGATGTTCGAGCGCGTCGCAACGCTTGTGGCGCTGGCAGACATGATACACGACCCGCAGGTGTTCAACTTGGCCGGCGGCCACGCGCAGGACATCGAAGAGGCCCGCAAGTATTTCGGCAAGATAGCCGACTTCGACATGAAGCTCAAGATAGGCGAGTACTGGCTCAACAAGTACCACTTTGAAGCGCTTGTGCGGGCGTACATCCACGCAGCAAAAGAAGGCAAGATGAAAGTATCATTCAAAGAATTGCTCAGGATGATAGCAGAGGGCAAGATGGCCGCCTACGCGGACAGGATAAGGGAGTACAACAACCTGATGATATCGCGCGATTTCCTTCCAAACACGCCGACGCTGATGAACGCCGGCGCGCGCCTTGGCCAGCTGTCTGCGTGCTTTGTGCTTGACATGCCCGACGACATGGAAAGGATAATGAAGTCGTCGACCGATGCCGCGATGATATTCAAGTCGGGCGGCGGCGTGGGCATCAACTATTCAGATTTGAGGCCGGAGGGCGACATCGTCGCTTCGACTTCGGGCGTCGCGTCGGGCCCGGTGTCCTTCATGAACATCATCGACACCATAACAAACGTGGTCAAGCAGGGAGGCAAGCGCAGGGGCGCCAACATGGGCATCATGGAGGCGTGGCACCCGGACATTGAAAAGTTTGTGACGGCCAAGACCAAGCCGGGCGTGTTTGAGAACTTTAACGTCTCTGTCGGCATCTGGGAGGACTTTTGGCAGGCGCTTGTGAACAAGGAGGGCAACCACAAGTACGCGCTGCGCAACCCGCGCACGAAGGAGCCTGTGAGGCACATAGACGCCCAGCAGCTCATTGACCTCATCGCGCTGTCTGCGTGGAAGAGCGCCGAGCCGGGCATCATCTTCTTTGACAACATCAACAAGTACAACCCGTGCATCGGGGCCAAGGGCGGGCCGCTTCGCGCCACCAACCCGTGCGGCGAGCAGTCTCTGTATCCGTACGAGTCGTGCAACCTGGGCTCGATAAACCTGGCCAACTTTGTCAAGCGCAAGGCAGACGGCATGTACGAGTTTGACTGGCAGCGCTACGAGCAGGCTGTAAGATTGTCGACGCGCTTTTTGGACAACATCATCGACATGAACAAGTACCCCGTGCAGGAGATAGAGGAGAACACGCGCGCCACGCGCCGCATCGGCCTTGGCATCATGGGGATAGCAGACCTGCTGTTCCTGCTCCGCATCCCCTACAACTCAAAGGACGGGTACGAGTTCATGAACAAGCTGGCAGAGGCGGTGTCGTACCTGAGCATGGACGAGAGCGTGGCGCTTGCCAAGACGAGGGGCGCCTTCCCAATGTTCAAGGACACAGACTATGTCAAGGGCAAGATCCCCGTCGCAGGCTATTACGAGCTGCCAAAGGAAACGCACACGTACGACTGGGCCACCCTGATCGAAAAGATAAAGAAGAGCGGCATACGCAACTCGTGGACTTCGACCATCGCGCCGACAGGCACGCTGTCCATGATAGCCGACACGGCAAACGGCGTCGAGCCCGTGTTTGCGCTCGTCTACGAAAAGCGGGTGACCGTCGGGCGCTTTTTCTACACCGACAAGGTGTTTGAAAACGCGCTGAAGGAGGCCGGCCTCTACTCTGACGAGATACTGACCAAGATCGCAAACAATTACGGCTCTGTCCGCGGGCTTGCCGAGATCCCGGAGTGGATGCAAAAGACGTTCGTGACCGCCATAGACATACACTGGATGGACCACATCATGGCGCAGGCCGTGTGGCAAAAATGGATCAGCAACGCGATCGCCAAGACCATCAATATGCCCGGCGACGTGACTGCCGAGGACGTGAAATGCTCGTACCTGCTGTCGCACGAGCTGGGGCTCAAGGGCGTCACCGTGTTCCGCGACGGCTCGCGCCAGGAGCAGGTTCTGCACATCACGGGCAAGAACACGGGCGAGAAGAGCTTTGCAGTGAGGCCAAGCCGCTACGTAGCCGACTATATCCAGAACAACATCGGCGAGCCGTACGTGCGCGAGCAGATGGCCAAGATACTGAGAGAGTCCGGCGTGCAGGACGAAGAAGGTGCGATGGCGCAGCCTACCGCGGCTGTTATGGCGGCAGAAGCTCCATCGGCAAAAAGGGCGATGACGCAGCCGGCGGCGATGCAGGTCATGTCCTCGAACGAGGATGTGGTGTGCCCGTCGTGCAAGGCCCGGCTCATCATAACAGAAGGGTGCAACATCTGCATAGAGTGCGGCTTTTCCAGCTGCGCGTCGGGGTAAAAACTATTCCGCGCCTTTCTTTCTCTTTTTCTTCTTTTTTAGATTCAGGCCTATTACGATCTAGGCTTCTTTGAATCCGCAGACACCATCATCTGTTGCTGCTGTTGCTGTTGGCGGCGGTGGAACGCCACCTCGCTCTTTAGGTTCTTCATTATGGCTGCCAGTATCACAGCCGACGAGTCCCTGAAGAACTTGGCGAGAACCTGTTCCAGGAGCGCAGGCTCTGATATTATCGACCTTTCGTCGAGCTTGTACACGGACTGCAGCGTTTTGCGCACCAGCGCCGACGTGGTCGCGCCAAGGACCTTTTCAAAAGCGGCCGACAGCACCTCTCCGAGCTTGTCGTCTCCCCACTCTGAATACTCGGCGTTGTCGTGGATGGTGTACTTGTGGGCGTTGAGGATGGCAATTATCGTGCTCACCGGCACGGCGCAGAGAGCTTCTGCCGTGTAGACGCATACCGCCTCAATGGGGGACTCGAACTTTTTGCCCGTCTGCCTTTCGTATTCCAGCGCATGCTCCATGCTCTCGCCCCTCTTCCACTCCACCGCGGCGTCTATGCTCCCTATGGCTATGACGCCTTTGACCTGCGTCTCCTGGACCATCTTTGAAATGATCCGCATCCACGACTCGATCGTCTTGGGCCCGTCGAGCACGCGGCTGCCATCACCGCTGCTGCCGTTGTCGTCGTCGTTGTTGTTGCTGAAAACATAGATGGATTCTCTGGGCAGTATCTTTAGCGTGCCGTCCGACAGGTGCCGCTCTAAATTGAACCCTGCGCTGGCCATTGCCTGCGCAGCTTTGCTGGCGTCGGGCTCGACTGCGTACACGACGCCGTAACCTTCTGCCAGGTACCTGCCAAGTATCCCGTACAGGTATGCATAGTCGGAAGGACGCTCAAGCATGCAAAAAGAGTGCGTTTGGCGCAATAACTGAGACATTACCGTGAGTGGAGAGCAGCGGACAGCGAGCGCATATAAACGTTCGAGCCCTTTCCAAACTCCTGCTCCCGTATAAGCTGAGCTAAAATAGTTCTATTCGCTCTCAGGCATGCAAGGCGGATCATTGCAGGCTTTTACTGGTGCAGAATTGAGAAGATGTTTCAGGACGGGGAGATCTCGCGGCATAGCGCTTAAATATCTTGAAAAGTGATGATGGCGTGCTATGCCACATGGCAAAGAAAAAGAAGAAGAAGGATACCATTCTCAACGTCTCATGAGCATCATAGACTCGGCGCTGGATCATGCCGGCAAGGGGTCAAAGCAGGTCGTCCTGGACTACCTGCATGTGCGGTACGGCATGAACGTGGATCTGGTGCTGCAGTTCAAAGAAGAGTTTGAGAACTATTTGCGCGAGACGCTTGGCCACAGCGCCGAGATAATAATATCCAGGATAAACGAAAACCTCCGCAACGCCGCTTCCCTGGCTGCAGAGGAAGCCGCGCCTAGCAGGGAGGGCAAAAAGGAGAAGACGACTAAAGAAGAAGAAGACCTCCGCAGCCGCATCGCCGACGTTGTCCATTTCCTCATATGCGACAGCTGCTTCTGGTGCGCGTCCATCCTGAGGGAGAGGTACGAGTCAAGGTGCCAGTCGTGCGGCAGGGAGATAACCTCTGCGATTCCTGTCATGCACAACGAGAGGTTTGTCTACGAGGTCGACAAAAGGCGGGGCATCACGCTGTCGTTCCGCCAGCAGCGGTAAAAGCAGGCCCTGAAGGCTACATTATTTTATTCTGCCAGCTGCAGGAACGAGATACCCTCGTTGGGGTTCAAGAGTATGCTCTGGTAGCGCGAGCTGTGCTGCATGCCACGCAGCTTTCTGACTATGGCCCTCCTCTTTATCTCCAGCCCCTCGATGTACGACTCGAAGACGATCAGCCCATCTGCCACAAACTCCTCTATGCCAAAGCCGATCTCGGTCTTGCCGATGCTCTGCTCAAGGATGGCTATGACGGTGCACCCCTGGTCCTTTATTATCCTGTTGAGCACTATCTCCAGTATCCGCCTCTGCTCGGCCGGCGACGTCTCCACAAACAGCGCGTTGAGCGAGTCTATGACCAGCCTCTTGGCGCCCGTCTCGATGACGCGCTTGACGATCATGTTGAACGTGTCAGAGACCACGTCCGGCGCCATCGGGGTGAATTCCAGGAACTGGAGCGTGCCTTCCTCAAGCGGCTTTTTGAAATCAAAGCCGTAGCTCTTGGACATGTTGCGTATGAAGATCTCCTCCCGCTCCAGGAAAGAGGCGTAGATGCCTGTCTCCTTGGCCATCGCCGCCCCGTTGAGCAGGAACTGTATGGCAAAGGTGGACTTGCCAGTGCCGGGGTGCCCTGCCAGTATGATAAAGCTGGAGCGGGGAAAACCTCCGCCGATCAGGCTGTCAAACCCCCTGATCCAGGTCTTTGCCAGCGACGCGTTATTACCGCTACTGCTGCTACTACTGATGTTGGACGGCAATTTTTTATCTGCTTCCTTTTTTACATCGGCTCAAACGCTGCTTTTATAGTTGCTGATTTGGCCTGCGCACAATAATGCTGCCAGCGTGTGCAAATATTATGCACCTTTTTAAGCCGGTGGCTGCAAAGCGCGTACCTACAAAAGAAGAAGAAAAGACATGCAGACCAAGACAGCACTCGTCCTTTCGTTCGTAATGATCTCTTTGATCCCGGTGAGCCTGCTGTCTGTAATATCGTTCATCTCGCTTTTGAAGCTGGAGCAAAACATCTCCAACATGTATTACGGGGCGGTCAACATAGTCAGCAACCTGTCAGACGGCCACAAGGCGCTCCTGGACATGAGGCTGGACGTGGGCCGGTACATCTCGGCCGGCGACGACCCGCAGAAAAGGGAAGAGGTGCTGGCAAGCATCCACAGAGACGAAAGCACGTTCCTCCAGACGCTCATCATGTACAAGGAGATAGACGACTTTCCACTTCAGTCGGGAATACTGGAGCGCCGCGGCCTTGGCAACCTGACTTTGTACGAGGACTCGCTGCTTGCGCAGGCAAACAGCAACTGGCTCGAATACCAGCGCGAGCGCGACACCGTAATCGCCCTCGCAAGCCAGGGGATGGAGGAAGAGGCAACGGTCCACTCCAACACTGTGGCCGCAGAGAAATTTTCAGAGCTTGCAGACTCGTACAGCCTCATAGTCGACCTCAACAACAGGCTGGCGCGGATAATGTACGAAGAGTCGCAGTCGGTGGTGGCCCAGGCCATCACGTACGCGTCCCTCTCGGCAGTGTCGTCCGTCGTCTTTGCAGTCACCGCAGCCCTGCTCATCTCCAAGAGGCTGGCGCCATCGGTCGACGAAATACAGAGAAACGCAAGGAAAAAGATCGAGATGTTTATCACAGAAGGCCGGCTGCAGCAGCAACAACAACAGCAGAGCAGCGCGGCAGAGGCCGCGCAGCCGGCACCAATGCCACTGCAGCAGCAGAAAGAGGCAGCCTTTGCTGCTGCCGGCCCGGACAGCCAAGCGCTATTGCTCGCAGAGAAGGGCCCGCTCATACTCCTGCATTCCAGCGGCTACGAAGGCGCCAGAAAAAAGGGGAGCGACGGCAGTGGCGGCACAGGCGGCAGGCCCGGCGACAGGCTCTTGGACTATTACCTTTCCTCTCCTTTGCGCAAGGAAGAGGAGGGGGCCTCCCCTGAAAAAAAGTGGAACCTCGTCCTGATAACCAAGAGGTCGAGCAACCTGTACCCGCTTGGCAAGAGCGCCGGCGCGACCATGTACGTGCTGTCGTCCTCGTCGCAGGAGCCGGTCTCGACGTCGGCAGACGGCCTGCTCGTCATCTCGATAACCCAGACGTCGCTCATCCTTGAGGCGGTCAGGCGCACGCTGGGAGAAAACCCCCGGTCGGTGATAATCATCGACAACATCACCGAGATGATCCACAAGCTCGGCTTTGACCGGGCGTTCTCGCTGGTCCAGAGCATGTCCGACGTGGCGTCGCAGTACCTTGACTCAAAGATCGTCATCCTGATAAACGAGCACGCCCACCCACCAAACGAGGTCGAGGCGATAGCAACAGTATGCAACGCGTTTGTAAGATAGCCAGCCGGCGGGGCAGCAAAAAAGGGACATAGATAGACAAAAAAAGCTGCGCCGGTGAAAAGCATCCGAACGCCCAAGCAAGCGCACACATACATACGCGCGCCTGCCCCCCCCACCCTTCCGTCTTCTACCTGCAAATAATTTGCTCATTGGGATAAAAATCGCAAGATTCTTGCAGTTCCTCCTCACAATGCTTAAATTGGAAAGTTGTCTTCCAGACTCTGTGTCCTCTCCTCCCGGAGGCAGTAGCAGTGGTAGCAGCAGCAGCAGCCGCCGCGACAATAATAATAACCGCAGGATAATGGAGATCATAGAGAAAGCGCTAGAGCTTGCTGGCGCCGAGTCCAAGGGCGTCATCCTCAATTACATACGGCAAAAGTATGCGATGACGACAGATGATGCAGGCGCCCTGATAAAATACAGGGACGAGTTTGCAAACTATCTCCGCGAGGTGCTTGGGGACAGCGCCGACATCATTGTCGCCAAGATAGAGCGCGCCCTCAAGGAAGAAAAGGAAGAGGAGCTAAAAAAGAATCGCGCCACCGGCGCCAGCATGCCTGTCTGCTACATCTGCAACGCAAGCCTGCCGCCAGAAAAGATGCGCCGCCACCTTGCGACGGACCACACAAAAGAGGACCTCGCCTACCACCTGGCCGTCGTATACGTGGACGACTGGCGCGAAGAGGCCGAGCTACAAGAGGAAAGCGATTCTGCGCTGCAGCAGCTGCTGCACAATTAGAAAAGAAGGAGAAGCAGCTGGGCGCCCCCGCCAGAAAGAAGGAAGAAAGAGCGAAGAAAACGATGTTCTTCCGTATCTGTTAAATGCGATCCTGAACATTACTTTTTTGGCATATGACCTCCGGGCTGGACCTCCTTGCCATACCTGACGATTTTGCGGCCGCACTGGCCCGGTCTACAATCGCACTCTTTGTCGTGATCGACCCGCTGGGCGCCGTCCCCCTATACCTGGCGCTGACAGGCAAGATGGAGCACGCCCGCAAGCGCGCCCTCCCAAAAACAATAATCATAACTGCGGCGTCGCTCCTGTTTGCGTTTGCGCTTGCCGGCAACCAGATATTTGCCATCTTTGGCATCACGCTTGCAAGCTTTATGATAGCGGGGGGCGTGCTGCTGTTCATCGTCGCAGTAGAGCTGCTGACAAGGGGCGGCTGGCGGTTTGGCGACGCCTCTGCCGCTACTGAAGGCGGAGGTCAGGAGGAGGAAGCCGGCATCGTGCCGCTTGCCTTCCCGCTCCTGGCCGGCCCGGGAGCGATAACGGCAGTCATCATCTCACTCGAGTCGGCCGGCCTGATAGTGACCACGATCTCCATCCTGGCAGCCGCCGGCGCCACCTATGTCATCCTGCGCTTTGCCGGCCAGATTTACCGGGTGCTTGGGCGCAGGGGCTCCCTCATCGTGACACGCGTCTTTGCCGTGTTCGTGGCGGCAATAGCAGTGCAGTACGTGGTGCAGGGCGCCCTTGAAGTGTTCGGCGGTGGTGGAGGCGGAGCGTAAACCTTTTTAGGTTGCCCCATATAGCGAATTCTACGGGTTTTTCACATCTGCCAGAGACAGTACGCGGGAGCGGGTCGCTAGAGACCAGGATAGCCGAGACCGAAAAGGCGGTGCTCGAGGAGCTTACAAGGCTGGACCTCTCGATGAACGAGGCCAAGATACTCTTCAATTTGATGATCCACAAGAACTCGACCGTCACCGAGCTTGCGAGCCTGACCGGCATCGCCCGCACCGAGATGTACCGCTACCTGGAAAGCCTGCTCTCAAAAGGCATCGTGCACACCACGTTTGACAGGCCGCAGCGGTACTATGCCCTGCCCTACAAGGAGGCCATCGACCACCTGGTGGAGATAAAAATGTCGGCGCTCCGGTCAGTGTCGGAGAAAAAGGACGATTTCCACAGAATAGTCGACGGCATAGTCGATAGCATGGTGCAGGAGGAGCGCACCGACAACGACTCGTACCAGGTGATAATAGGGGAGGACGCCATGATGGCCAAGCTGGGCAGGATGATAGCCAAGGCCGAAAAGGAGGTCACGATGATAATGCAGCGCGACGAGCTTGTGATGCTGTACAGGGACGGCATCCTGTCAGAGCTTTGCAAGCTGGCGTCCAAGGACGTGGCCGTCAATATCAAAACGTCTTACCCGCGCGCGCAGGAGCTTTTGGAAGAAGGACCATCAGCAACTGCAACAAAAAAGAAAGGCATGATGATAAAGCTGACCATAATCCGCGACGCGCCGCAGTCGCTCAACTGTCTGGTGTGCGACGACAGGGAGCTGGTGCTGGTGCTCAGCAAGGCGTCGAGCACAAAGAGGCAGGAGACCAAGACGTTCTACACCAACAACAGGCTGATGGTGTCGGCGTTCCGGGTGGTTCTGGACAAGTTCTGATATGATTATGATGATAAAGAGAGAGATGATGCAACAAGGCATGGCCAACAACACCAGCAGCAACAACAATAATCCTGGCAGCAAAAAAGGGGCGATGATGCGCGTGCTGGTCGCAGAAGACGACGGCGATGTGGCCCGGATGTGCCGCCTGGCCCTCGAGTCCAGAGGCCACAGCGTGACTATCACGGCAGACGGGCAAGAGTGCGTCAAGGCGTTCCGGCAGGCTGCAGCAGGAGAAAAAGGAGGAGGAGGCCGCGCCGCCCCCTTTGACGTGGTGGTGCTCGATTACAGGATGCCCCGGGTAGACGGTCTCGAAGCCGCAAAGGAGATACTGCGCTTGAACCGCCAGCAGAGGATAATCTTTGCGTCGGCCTATGTCAAGGAGACCCTGATGGACTCGGTCAAGCAGCTTGATCAGGTGGTCGAGCTGATACAAAAGCCGTTTGAGCCCAAGGTGCTTGTAGACCTGATAGAGGACAGGTCTACCACAAAAGAGCTGAAGGAGATAAACCGGCTGGTCGCCCAGCTCGACCCAAGCAGGCCAAGCGACGACCAGATAAAGGAGCTGCTGGACGCCCTCAAAAAGATCCAAAAGGCCGGAGGCATCTAGCAGGCACAGCCCGCCGGCTAGCTCACAAATATCTTTTTGACCATGCCCTTTCTGTCCGGCTCAAAGTCCTCAAAGACGCGGTACGTCCCGCAGAACGATTCGGCCTCTTCCTCGTTGTTGCACTCGTGCCCGTCCTTCTGGTAGAACCTGCAAAACCCGGCGTACTTGCACCCTGTTTGAATGTGCTCCAATGTAGCGTCTGTCACCGGGCAGAGGTATGCAGTCGGTGTAAATAGCCGGTTGGTTGTAACACGCGTTAAGACAGATGTGATTCTCCCATGCCTCTTTCTTTTTCCTGTACAGCCTGCCGTCAACAGTGGTATCAGCAGCAATAATGGCTGCCCGCTCACTCACCTAGACATGACTGGTAGATCTGTTCCTAGTAGGAAGAATACTTATCTATTACATAGGGTTATCCTCCTCCGGATCAGTGCAGGTGCCTCAACGATATGTGCCCAATAGAGATCGAGATTGAAAAACTACTGGCAGGGCAAAAAACCCCTGCAGCCGGGAAAAGCGTCGCCGTGAGGTCGAGTCTTGCATTCAATGGTGATGAATCCAGATGAGCAGGCCGCCGCAAAATACGCCGCCACCGGCCCCTCCCAATTCGGTTCGCGTGTGGTGCGGCTTCAAGCTGCCCCGCATGCAGGCAGAGGAATTCAACAACCTCATGGGGACCGTCTTTATACCCGCCACGGTCAAGATGCAGGCCGCCGCGGGGCTTGACTCGTACGTGCCCACCGTCCTGACGGGCCTTGAAGGCAAGCCTGACTCCGTTCCTGACGAGACTGCGCTCGTATTCTGGAAGACGCAACAAGCCTATGATAATTGCCGCAACAAGATGCTGGCAGGCCGCGCCTACAAGCTCACCCACAGCGGGGTGTTTGATTTCGAGAACAGGAGGAGCCTTTCGAGCTTTCCGGCGCCCTTTAACGGCTCGCTCGAGTTTGACAAGCCGACCTACCTGTTTGAAAAGAACGCCGCCTGGATGCACGGCACCGTCAGGCACTTTGTCGCAGAGAGCCCTGCCGGGACCGACCCTGCCGCCTTTCTGGCAGCCCTCTCACAAAAGCTGGCCGAGATCAAGCAGAACCTGAATCAGCAGCTGGAAGGCGCGATCGCTTTTGCCCGCAAGGACTATTTCGTGTACTGGGAGCTGGCTCCGCCGGCGGCGCCAGCAGGGACCAGCGAAGCCCCAAGCGGCGTCCCGCTGCTGAAAGAGGCGCTCGCCGGCTCCTGGAGCAGGGCATTTACCGCCGAGCCGGCGAACGTGACCAACAACGGGCTGTGGGACGAATGGCTCGGGATGACGGGCGTCCATGCAGGCAGCAGCCTGAACGTGCAGTTTGAAAGACAATAGCCGCCAGCGTCGCTATATACACATGTGCACGGCTCTGGAGGCGGCAGGAGGATATACACATGCAGGCTAAAATGACCTGGCAAAAAGGATTTCAGCAACCTTTGCAATCTCTGACATAGACAAATGACCGAGATATATTCCATCAAACCGTCTTCCGGATTTAAAGTCGTGCTCGAACGCATCTGGGGCCCGGGCGGGGGAACGCGGCTGGGCAACGATGGAGGGGGAGGGAGATATACCAGCTTTGCCGCCCTCCGGGCCGCCGCGCTGGGCAGGGACTCGGCTCTGCTGCTCGCATACAACAAGGCCACCCAGAAGGCAGACGCCTTTACGCTGTCTGACAGCTCCCCCTGGGTGCAGGACAGGCAGGGTTCCAGCGACATTGTGCTTGAGGAAGGCCCCTGGGACACGCTTGACACCTTTGTCCTTGGGAACAACCCCTACCTGATGGCTTACCGGCGCAACACGGGCACCTTTGGGTTTTACCAGGTCGAAAGCAAAGATGACAATGTCCTGTCAGTGTCTAGGCCCTACATTTTTGAGCTCACCCGGAAAACCCCGACGCAGGGCTTTACGACTGTCGCCCCGTTTGCATCTCTGGGCCGCCAGTATTTCCTTGGCTATGATTTTGACACGGGCACGGTGGCCAACTTTGCCGTCTCTGTGACGCTGTCGTCTGCCGACGGCGTCCCGCCGCTGCGAGCGCAGAACATCTGGTACCACCAGTGGTCAAACGGCTGGACCCACTTTGCGTTCTTCCAGCTCGGCGGCGCAAACTTTTTCTTTAAAATCAACACGGTTAGGCGCAGGATCAACATCGACCACATCAACGACGACCCTTCGCAGGGGGCCAACGAGGTAGGGAACCGCTTTGGCGACCAGCTGCCCGACGCGTTTTCTCTGAGCGCGGTGGCAAGGGTGCCGTGGAGAAACGGCGAGCCGCACCTGCTGACCTACTCTGCCGCAGCCGGCTCTGCCGCCGTGTACCGGGTCCACGCCGACTGCCGGGGCATGACCAAGGCCGCAGACCAGACTGTGCAGAAAAACGCCACCGGCGTGGTTCCCTACAGGGCAGGCAACGACTCTTTTGTGCTGTTTTACGGCGGAGGAGGAAATGCAGATGGCGGCGGCGCATAGCAAGCGTCCCGCTGCTACTGCTATTGCTGTTGTTGCTGCTGGGGCCTGTGCCTGAACGGCTGGATGATGCTCCTTCCCGCCTTGCCCTTCACATAGTACACGGGGTACTTGTCCCTGCGGGCAAGGCCTAGTGGTATCTCTCCGGCAGGCTTGAAGACGTACTCTCTGGCGAGGGTCTGGGCGGCAGCAGCCGCCGCGTACAGCTCCTCGCCGATTATCATCCCGTTTGGAAGGGCCTTTGAGTTTATCTTGGCGCACACGTTCATCGTGGAGCCGAACAGGTCTTCGCTCCGCGACGACTCTGACCTTGCGACTTCGACGAGCCCGTAATCCGCGCTTATCCTGTAATTTACGGGGGGCAGGCCCTCCTCCTGCATCCTTGAATTGATGGCCGCGTGCGCGGCTATCATGGTGATCCCGCACTCGAACACGTCCCTGAACTTGGAAGGATCCAGCTCCGCGTTGGCGGTGGCCGGGAAATAGTATATCAGGGCGTCGCCGGCGTTCTTGATTATCTTGCCGTTGAAATTCTTGACGACTGTTGCCATCGAGTTTATGAATATCGAGTAGTATTTTGACAGCTGCGTCTTGTCAAGGCGCGAGGCTATCTTTGTAGAGCCCATCATGTCCACAAAGCACACGCAGCATTTCTTGCTCTCGCCGGAAAATGCCACCTCCTCGCTGAGCATGGGGGACCGGAAGACGTCGTTATTGTCGTCACTATTGCCGTTGTTGTTGCCCATGCCGCCGCTGCCTGCTGCCACCGCCATTGCTGCGGCCTGCTGTTGCTGGTGCACAGCATTACCAGCAGCAGAATGAGAAGAAGCCAGGCCAAACGCTACAAAGTAGTTGTAGGAAAAGTCTCTCTCCGCAAACGCCTCGCCTGCTACTGCCGCCGCCGCAGCCTTTCTGGCCGCGCCGCCGCCCTTTTGCTGCCGCCGACCCAAAATCTCGGACACTTTTTTCAGCGACTCTCCGTCCAGGTACTTTAGGCTGCGGGCGACGCCGGCCTCAAAGCCCTCTGCAAAGGCGCCCCTCTTGCCGCCGTCCTTTACCACTGCGTCCAGCAGGTCCTTCTGGAGCTGCTCGCCGGCAGACGGGAACGCGCTGCCGAGGCCATAACCCAGGCTGTATGAAAACGCCGCGCCCCCGGCCCCCGCCCTCTTCAGGATCTCGCCCTCGACTATCCTGTCAAGCAGCCTGAACGAGCGCGCAAGGCCCGTGCCAAACCCCCTGCCGAACTCTCTGGCCGCCGCGGCCTTTTTCAGGATCTCGCCCTGGGTCCTGACGTCTAGGAACGGAAAGTTGTGGCCGGCGCCGGCGCCAAAGCCGTACTCGAACTCTGGGCTATGCAGCAGGACGCGGCTCCACCCAAACAGCCTGACCGCCATCTCGGATTTCACAGTCGACGACAGTATGTGGCCCAGGCTGAACCCAAACGCCCTGGCAAAAGGCGGGTTCTTGGCCGCAAGGCTGTAAAGGTCTCTCTGAAGCTGGTGGGGCAGGTAGGGGAACGCGACGCCAATCCCGGTGCCAAACCCCTCTGCCGCGCTGGGGCTGGAGGCGACAAGGGACGATATCTCGTCGCCGCGCAATAGCGGCCCTCTCCCTTCTTTTTCTTTCCTTGCCCCTGCTTTTTCCTTTTGATAATGATGATGATAATAATACCTGTAGAGCGTCCCGATGCCGACGCCAAGCCCCCTCATGAAGTGCTGATTCTTTCTGGTCTGCCTGAGAAGCTCGTCCCTAGCTTTTGGAGAGACGTACGCGCCGCCAAATATGATGCTGCCGACGCCCTCGCCAAGCCCAAACGCAAAGTGGGTGTTTTCGCCAGAGAGCTTTATCAGGCCGTCCCTGAGACCTGGCGGGAGGTACGCAAGCACCGAGCCTGCGCCCTTGCCAAGGCCCATTGCCAGCTGCGGGCTCTTGGCGGCAAACTGGAAGAGCAGCTCGCCGCGCAGCTCCTCGCTCAGGAAAGGCATGATCCTGCCGATGCCGACGCCAAGCCCTCTGGCAAAGCCGCTGTCCCTGCCGGACACCGCCTTGTCGAACATGTCCTTTTTTTGCGCGCCGTCAAGGTACTGGAATATGCGCCCGACGCCCTCGCCAAGCCCAAACGCAAAGTGGACGTTCCTCCTGGCCCTCTCGTACAGGCCGGCGACAAACCCGGCCGGAACGTATTCCACCGTCAGCCCGAGCCCGGCCCCGAGGCCCTTTGCAAAAAACGGGTTCTGCTGCACGTCGACAACGTCAAAGACCCTCTTCTGGAACTCGCCGCCAAAGAACCTGAACTCCCTTCCTATCCCCTCGCCAAGCCCGGCGGCAAACTCGGTGTTGCTGGCAGCCTGCAGGAATATGCTGTCCTGTGTCTCCCTGTCCAGATACGCCATCGCGTAGCGCCCAAGCCCTGCCCCGAACCCCCTTGCGAACCAGCCATTTTCTGCGGCCTGGGCAAAAGCGTACTCTCTTGTCTCTTTTGTCAGGTACCTGTACAGCTGGCCCAGCCCCGACCCGAGGCCCAGCGCAAAAAAGTTGTTTGTGCCGACCCTGTCAAGTATCTTTTTCCTGGTCGCGTCGTCCGAGTACGGGAACGACCAGCCGAGGCCGTAGCCAAGCCCGTTGTCCAGGTGGCTGTTGTGCTGGGCGTGCTCGAAGAGCTCGGCCTTTTCTTCCTCAGAGAGGTAGTGGAAGGCGTAGCCGTGCCCGTAGCCGAGGCCCTGCGCAAAGGCGCTGTTTGTGCCGCACCGGGCGTAGGCGGCCTTTTTGTCGTCTGCGCTCTGGTAGTTCCACGTAAAGCTTATGCCGGAGCCAAGGCCGTAATCGAATTCGCTCCTCCTGTTGGCGGTGGCAAACTGGCTGCTCCTGTACGCCTGGGGCTGATGGCGGAGGATCAGGCCGTTGCCAAACCCAAAGCCGCGCTCAAATCGGTTGTTCTCTTTGGCTTTTGACTTTGTCCAGGACTGGAACTTGCGGCTCAGGTACGGGAACACCCACCCGCAACCAAAGCCCAGGCTGTAGGCCAGCTCGCCGTTCCTGTCCACCTTGGCAAGCACCTCCGGCGGGCACTTGTCCAGCGTGTAGAGTATAAGGTACAGCCCGAATCCCTTGGCAAACCCGTTGTGGTCGTCGCACCTGCGCAGCACCTCTGCCTGCACCTCCTTTGGCAGGGTGGTGTACTGCGCCGCCATGCCAAACGCCAGCCCCACGTCGAGCTGGAAATTGCTCTCTGTCATGGCGTACACCTGCCTGCGCTGGTTCCTGTCCATCGAGCCCATGTTGGAGGCAAGGGCAAACCCCATCCCCCTTGTGAGGGCGATGTTCCTCTTGGAACTGTCTATGATGTCGTCCCTCAGCCTGGCGTCGTCAAGCAGGTCGAGCACCTGCCCGATGCCCATGCCCACCCCGTCCGCAAACTGCGAGTTGGAGTCGATGTGGTGGAGCACCTGGGCCCTGATGTCCAAGTCGAGGTCCTTGAGGAGCAATCCGAGCGTCTTGCCAAAGAACCTTGCAAACAGGAACCCGCTGAATATCTTTTGGAGGACGAGCCTCCTCTGCTCCGAGTCGAGGAGGATAAAGCTCTGCGCAAGGCCCTCTGCCATCCCCATCCCAAATATCAGGTGGGTGTCGCACTTGTTGAGGAGCGTGCTGCGGAGGTCGTCGTCAAGCGACGGGAACGCCTCGCCGACCCCTATGCCTATCGACCTTTCCAGCGCCGCGTCCCCCTTCATCCTTTCATAGATGCTCTCGGGCAGGAACCTGTCCGACGTAGATGATGATGACGATGATGATGAAGAGGATGAGGAGGGCATGAACTGTATGTTCCTGCCGATAAAGAGGCCCAGCAGGTTGACGGCCTGGTCCGAGTCCTCCCTCAAAGCGTCGAAATTGTCAGAGATGAAGGACAGCATCTTCATCTTTACATAGTCCGACAGCCTCACGGCCTCCCTGCACACGTCGTGCATCGCATAGTGCTGCCCCGATATGTACAGCCAGTTGCTGAGCTTGCTGAAAGCCTCCTTTGGCGACTCGGTGCCAAAGATGGAGCGCTGGAGCCGGCGGATGTTCCCTTCCGTGCGGTCTATGCCCAGCTCGTAGCACATCTTGAGCACGCAGAGGAACTCGGCGTCGGCCTTTCTCTCCTCCATGCTGCTGAGCACGCCGAACTGGTGCTGGTAATAGTTTGTGCTGCGGAGGAGGGCCTCGGCTTCCTTTACGCCGTCCAGGCTTGTACTGCTACT
>NZ_JBBIHK010000013.1:21151-39150 GCF_037447015.1 Nitrososphaera sp.
TGCTGCGGAGGAGGGCCTCGGCTTCCTTTACGCCGTCCAGGCTTGTACTGCTACTACTGCCACTTGCAGCTGATGCTGCTGCCGACGCCGACGTTGGCGTCTTGCACTTGCTCATCAGCTCGTTGTAATAGTCAAACACGGTGAGCGGCGTCGGCTCTTTGCTCCACAGTGTGCGGGATATCCTGTCCACGTTGGACGAAATGTACAGCTTCCACAGGTCTTTGAACTGGGCGATGCTCATCCCGTACTGCTGTATGATCCTCTTTAGCTGGTCCTTGTCATAGTTGATCTCTAGCACAAAGAACTCGGGTATGTCGCTGGCAAGGTCGCGGAACACCTCGAGGTACTTGGGCTTCAGGACGACTATCATCTTGCCGACGCTTTTTGAGCTCAAAAGCTCGAGCACCCTTTTCGCGTTTGCCATGTCCCTCCTCGTGAGGTCGTCCGGAAAGTTGTCCCACACGATCACGTCGTCGCTTCCGATCTTGCCGAGTAGCTCTCGAAGGGGAATGCGCCCCGACTCGACGCCGACCTTGTTCCTGGGGTTGACGACAAAGATCCTGCGCGTCCTGCCGATCCCTTTCTTGACCAGCTCAAAGAGCGCCCTTGATTTCCCAGACCCGCTTGAGCCGTAGAGGAATATCTTTTCTTCCTCGTGGAGGCCGTCAAAGTTGTCGAACTCGACGAACGGGAAATGCTGGTTGCCTTCAAGCGACAGCCTGACGTTGATGGCCGAGGACAGCTCGTGGATGGCGTTGTTATTGTTATCATCGTCATCTCTATTGCCGGCGCCCCCTTGGCCTTCGCTTTCGTGCACATCGATTACCGCATAAGTGACTTCGTTCAGCTCGTTTTCCAACTGCTGGCTGGGCGTCGCCGTCGCCAATTTGCTATTGAACGTATCCACGTTCTGGCCAGCAGCTATTGTTGATGACATTACACGTGTGCAAGGTGATAAGGCTGTAGGTTGGCTATATGTTTTGTATCTGCAGATTATATTACATGCCGAGCCATGTTGTTGAGGGTGGCTGCATTGTACTTTGTTGCACGCGATCAGCAGCAAAAGAGCATGATGGAAGATAAAAAGAAAGATGGAGCGGGTCGTGACAAATGTAATTTCTAGAGGAGAACAACAGAGAGAAATGTTATATCAAAGCTATTTGTTAACGGAGACATGTCCAACGGTGCCTCAAGGGCAAGGAAAGAACGGCTGTTCACTCTGCGCCGCCAAGTCGCCAGGCAGATCATCGAATCCGATCTAGACGATACGATAGACATCACGCCTCTGGGCCTGCGCACTGGCCTGCGCGCCGCCGAGAAAAAGAGGCTGCTCCCTGTCGTTGACTGGCCGGACAGAGACCTCAAGCCGGTCCTGTCAAAGCTCGACCCTGCGCCGGGGCCGGACCAGCCGCTTCCAGAGGCAGACTGGCTGGTGATCACCTGGACCGTGGACGAGCACAAGGCGCTCAAGGAGGTCTTCGCCCCAAGCCTCCCGACAGAGAGGTGGCACCTGTACAGGCACAATTTCGCCAGGTATGCCCCCGACCTCAAGAGCACCGGGCCGGCGGCGAGGGCCGGCCGCATAGGCAGCTACTGCATGGTGGAGGTCGCCGGCAAGCGCGTCCTGTGCCTCAAATCCGAGTTCCACCTCAACCAGGACGGGCCCAAGCTGCCGTTGCGCCCCCTCACCCGCCAGCTGATCGAAGAGACGGGGGCGAAAAACATCCTGTCGATAGGCACTGCAGGAGGCGTCGGGATGGACGACGAGCTTGGAGACGTGATGGTTTCGCAGTCGGCCCTCTTCAAGTGCGGCGACGAGTTCGAGGACGCCGACTTTAACGGCAAAAAGTACGTCAGCAACTGGAACATGGACAAGAGGCTCTTCAAGGACGCTACCAAGCTGATGATCCCTCTGCAGGAGCCCCCGTACGCGCCGCCGACAAAGAGGGTCCCGTTTGACGGCCGGCCCGTAACCCTCCCGCCGAACAAGCCCCACATAGCGCACTTTACAGACCACCCGATCATCACCACCGACTTTTTCGAGTTTGGAACGTCCGCCAACAGGCTGGACAAGATAGGCTGCGCAGTCGAAATGGACGACGCGGTGATTGCCATGGTCTGCCAGGAGCTGGGGCCCCATCTGCGCTATGCGTTTGTAAGGAACGTGTCTGACCCCGTGATCAACGCAGACCTAGACGAGCGGACCCAGGTGATGTGGGCGGCGGCGTACTATGAACGGTTTGGCCGGCAGACAAGCTACAACGGCGCGCTTGCGACCTGGGCGATAATCGCAGCAAACTAAACTAGGCATCTCTCACCCCCCACCTCTGCTGTTCCCGGGCATCAACGTATAGAGAGCGCCAGAGCAGCGGCAGGAAAGATGATGCCTGATATCTTGTCTTTGTTCTTGCCTCTGCTGCCAGTTGCTAATGTGATAGTCAAAAAGGGGCAACTGCAAACAACCTCCGCAAATCATTAAAGAGAGCAGGCGCGACGCAAAACACGTTGCAGATAACAAAGAAAAAGACTCTGGCAGCGGTATTAGTTATCATGGCAGCTGCGCTTGTGGCGGTGGCAGCAGCAGGCTTTGTCCCTGCAGCCTTGGCGCAGGGCGACGGCATTAGCAGCAATGACGGCAACGGCAACTTTGCGTTCAAGTACGCAAAATCGGGAGGGATAGCCGGCCTGCAAAAAGAAATCACGTACGACTCGAGCGACAACAGGAGGCTGACCGTAAAGGACAGCATAGCCGGAGACAAAGAGCGCACCCTTTCGCGGCAGGAAGAGGCCGCGCTCAGGGACATGATAGTAAAGAGCGGGTTCTTTGACCTGCCCCGGGAGTTCAGGCCAAATTCCAGCGCGGCAGACTATTTCTCTTACAGTTTGAGGGTAGAGCTTGGCAGCAGCGGTAGCAACAATGGTGGCAGGAGCCACGCCGTATCGTGGGTAGACCCGTTTGCCTCCGCCACCGGCAAGATACCTGCTGCCCTGACAGACATTTCTGCCAGAATAGAGCAGCTGGCCTCCGCGCAGCCCGCGCAGCAACAGGGGGGAGGAGGAGAAGAGCAGCAGCAACAGCAGCATCCAAGCATAGGCAAGAAGCGCATCATCGGTACCTTGGTGGTGCAGTCGTCGCCCCACAACGCAGAGGGGCACTCGTCGCACCAGGCCGCATACCTGCTGTACCCGCAGGACGGCAGGTACGTTTATTCTGGCACCCTGACGTTTTCCAGCACCAAGCCCATAGATCTGATGGTGTACCATGACGTGACTGGCAGCGCCGGTGCAATCAACGGCACAAAGGGGCTGGCAATACACGAAGTGGACGGCCGCTCGTACGTGGTGACCACGCTGCTAAAGAACGCGACCAGTGGCACGGTGGCAGGCTTTGCAGGCTCGGCGGTGCTTGCGCACATGGCCGACGGCAGCGAGCCATACACCATAGTGGCAACCGTCGACGCGCTGCGCAAGACCGTGAATGTTGTTAGCAGTAGCACTGATGGTAGCAGCAATAATACTTACAAGGCGTTCACAGTCGAAGTCGCCGGCGGCGAGCGATTTACAGTCCGCGTGACTGACAAGGAGACCATCAGGCAGATGACCGACAGCCTGAAGGGAGGCAGTAACAATAATACTGCTATGCACGTAACAGGCAGGCTGGCAAGGGGCGACGGCGGCTTTAACCAGCCCTGGTCGTGGCACCTGGTCCCAAGCTCGGTGAGGATGGCAGAAGTGTCCATAGAGCTGTGCGACGGCAGGCCCAGCATGGTGGAAGAAGACCTAGACTACTGGCTCGGCACGGTAGGCACTTTTTGCCCGTGGTCGAGCAAGGTGATAGGGGTCAAAAACTGAGAGAGGCACAGATGGCAAGAAGGAAGAACAAGAAGATAATAATACTGCAGCTGAAATCCACGCAGGATCCGCCGGCGTTTGACAACATCTCTGGCATCATAAAAAAGATCCGCGACGAGCAGGGCTACAGGATAAGGGGCCACGAAGTCCACCAGGTCGCCGGCGTGATGCGCAGGACGTCCGTCGCAGAGAGGGCCGAAATGGTCTCGCGCTTTTGCGCAAGGAACGACCTGGAGTACCTCACCTACCACGCGCCCGTGCTTGCCCCCGGCTGCAACCTCTGGGAGAAGGACGAAAAGAAGCGAGAGCGGGTTATAGAGTCGCTCCAGCTGACTGCCCGGGAAGCAGAGATGGTGAGCCGCCAGGTGGCTCTTGCGGCCCCGCCAGTGGTGGTCTTTCACCTGACAAGCTATGTGCCCCTTGCCCAGCTTCCACCCACGCACGGGCGCAGGATCGAAATGCTTCAGAAAGCAGGCGCCGAGTTTGCCAGGCTCTTTGGGTCAAAAGAAAAAGGGGACGATGCGCGGCCAAGGCGGTCGTCATCATACACCTTTGCGGTAGAGAACACGTACCCGCGCCTGAAGAGCAGCGGCTCCTTTGGTAACATAGGGCCCTTCCATCCCGCAGAACTGGCCCGCCTCACCGCTGACATGAAATGCGGCACGACGCTCGACCTTGCGCACTATCAGCTGTATTCCAATTACCTGAAATACGGAAGGGGGAACCGCATAGGGGATCTTGACCGGCAGGCTAATGGCCGCCGGGCGCCGGGCTGGCAGGAGTGCATCGAAACGCTGGGCGACGCGCTCGTCCAGCTCCACATCAGCGACGCCAGGGGCACGACCATTGACGGCGAGGCGCTGCCCCTTGGAAAAGCGTCAGGAGGGGAGATACCGGTAGCAAGCGTGCTGCAGGCCGTCATCGATAACAACAATAATAACAATAACAAAAAAGTGATCCAGGGGACGCTGGAGCTCCGCAACGGACACCTTGACGGCGCAAGGGCGCAGCTGGAAAGCGCAAGGTGGCTGCTGGAAAACGCCCGCCAGGTCTTTTGAGGCTCATCCCCATGTCGAGACAGAGACTCTGTCGTTTTAGGCAAAGCATCAAGAAAAGAGATAGAATGGGGCTCTAAAGTTTCCCAGCATTAGATATAAGACCAGCCTGCACGCCGGTAGAGGTGTGCGGTAGCGGCGCACACAATGCGCATACTTAAATCAAAGCCATCCTGATACTCACGGTAAGGCCGGCGGCTGGGACAGCTGCCGGGTGTGCGTGCTGGCGACGGCGGCATGCATGGAGGCCGCCTCAAGGAACCTCCCTGCTGGGCTACCGCCCGCTGCAACGGCCCATATAGGCCCTCACAGCTTCTAGTATGTATTTGAAGATTTTAATATAGATTTAAATAATAGCGTGATCTATACGCTGGCATGGAAAAGACGAACAGGGGTATCTTGTTTACTGCAGTACCCGTGGCGATAGGCGCCCTTTTACTAGGCATGCTCGCTCCAGGGACTGCGTTGCTCGGTACCCAGCAGGCAACAACCGACGGCGTCGGCCCGCATGGCTACGTGGTTGTCACCGTGAACAGGGACGGGAAAGAGATCTATAGGCACGAGGATCACAACATCATCACTAATGCAGGCAAGGACTTTATCTCTGCCCAGATAGGCTCTACCTCTCCTGGTACAAACGGCGCTAACTTTATCGCACTGTCGTCCACGTCGATCACCCCGGCAGCAGGCGATACCACTCTGTCTGGCGAGATCACGGGCAGCGGCCTGCAGAGGGCGCAGGGCACATACGCACACACCAACGGGCAGAACACATTCACGGTGACAAGGACGTTCACTGCAACGGCCACAGTCAACAACGTTCAGAGCGCAGGCCTCTTTACTGCATCCTCTGGCGGAACGATGATGGCCGAGAACACGTTCACGGCAGTGAGCCTTGCAAACAACGACCAGCTGACCATAACCTGGACAATTACCCTGTCGTAAAAGGATGCGTCCTTCCCTCTCTTCCTCTCTTTTTGTCTTTATAGGGAAGCTTTACACACAGAAGATCCTGCCTACATGGCAGTTCGAACATGTATCCTGATACGCAGCGGTCATTTTTTCCGCCATCTTCTTTATTCAAACAACATTAATACCTAGAACGCAACCATAAAGGCGCAGCATAAAACCATGGTGACAACTCATGCCTCAGATAAAGAGACCACCGTCTTTTCCGGATTGATAGATTTGGACTTTGGCAAGGTGGTCTGCGGCATAGGGAAGTTTGTCACTGGCTATGTTTCTGCCGCCTCTTCAAGGGGAGTAGTAATAGGTCTGAGCGGAGGGCTTGATTCATCAGTAGCTGCCAAGCTGTGTACCCTGTCTCTTGGAAAAGACCGAGTATGTGGCCTGATCCTTCCAAGCAGCATCACGCCTAAAAGAGATATTGACGATGCCACAGACTTTGCAAACGAGCTTGGCATCAAACATAAAGTAATAGACATCAGACCGATACTTGACAGATTCATGGAAGTGTTGCCTGCAGACAAGAGAGCGGAAGGCAACCTGGCCGCCCGCGTCCGCATGAGCATCCTCTACCATTTTGCCTATACTAAAAAAAACTTGGTGGTAGGGACGAGCGACAAGAGCGAATTGTATATAGGATATTTCACAAAATTTGGCGACGGCGGCGCAGACCTGCTGCCGATCGCAGATCTATATAAAATTCAAGTCCGGGCGCTGGGTAGATTTCTTGGACTGCCCCCAAACATATTGGAAAAGAAAAGCAGCCCTCAGCTATGGAAGGACCATCTGGCGGAAGAAGAACTCGGCATCACGTACGAGACGCTGGATCCTATATTGCATCTGTTGGTTGACGTGAAACTAACCGTCAGAGATGCTGCAAAGCAACTAGGCGTTCCTATATCACAGGTAAAGAAAGTCCAAGAGATGATGGACAGGAGCGCCCACAAGCGTAACCGTGCTGCGATAGCGTTTATTCATGGCTGATTTTTGCTGTTATATGATTATGGATGCGATGTGAATGAGTAATTCTATCAACTTTGCATAGCCATTCAAACTTGATATTTTTATAACAATCTGGGAGATGATTGATGGTAATAATGGTCAGGATTACAAAATCTTTCTCTATAGAAATAGAAAAAGACGGTTATAAAATAACATTCACTCCTGACGAGATCAAGGAGCTCAAAAGACAGCTGGATGCTGCCATAAGGGAAAAGGGCAAAAGGGAAGTAGAGAAGGAGGAAGAAGGTGTTTCTACTGTCATTGGTCAACGGCGGTCAAGAAGAACCAAGCAACGTCAGCAAAAGAGCAAAATAAAAAGTAAGTCTGCATCATTGCCCTCGACCGCCGGCAAAGTAGTTCACATGAGTGAAGACAAGAGAAAGGCGATCATGGACAATGTCAACAAAAAGCTATCATCCGTGACCCCCAAGACCCTGTCTGCTCTCCTTGATGGCGTTTCCTATGTTCCAAACTATTTGCCTGCCATAAGGAAGATGGTAGAAAGCCGGGACGATGTTGTCAAGAAGCAGGTCGGCAAAAGAACATTATATTCGCTCAAAGAAAAAGCGTAGAAAAGTGTGCGCGTGTGCATTGTGGCGCAGGATCCTGCTTCTCCTGCTTTTTTCTTCCCTTTGCCAATAGGATCTGAAACCGATACCGGATTTCGATCGTCCAAGCATTTTGCCATCTCGTATTTTTCTGATTTTTCTACCCTCTATTCTAGAGTTGCTAGAGGATTTTAACAGAAATATTCTCTATGGTTGAACCTGTAGGTTATCGGCATTTTTTGCGTCCGATTTCTATTGGACTACTTTGTTACAACTCTGATCCTGATCATTGCCCAAGGTTGTATGTCGGATAATATGCAGGTCACACTTGCTCATGATCTGAACTACAACAATAATACCGGATACGAGCCGTACCTATCCACAGACCCCATGATAGTTTGCATGGGTGGTGTGGACATCCATTCCATAGAGTCCGTAACTCTACCTCTTTTGCGGCAGATCTATGCTGACAATCCCCTAGTATTTGTTTATGGGAGTAAGCAGAGCTTGGATTACCAGCTTTACATCTCGCAAAAATATGGATCAGAATATTATGGAATGGCAGATGGAAATTCAGATGTCGAGCGGGGCTATGCTTTGGCACCCTTCAGCCGCATAGCTATCCAGCATGAGCGGGCGCACATCGAGCTTTGCGCGGCTCATGTCAGCGGCACAAATGCTGACAACCCGTCCACCTGGGTCAGGACTGCAACCCGTCCCTGGTGTCCACTAACTCCTTTGCGCAACAGCTAGGAACATCGAGAGAGACCAATAAAAAATCCTCTTTTTTATTGAACAATTATGGAAGAAAGAGCGAATTAAGGTTTGCAAGCACTATCAAAAGAGAGAACGCCAAAATTGCCAGATGGGTTTCAATTCTATCCCTTTTTGCAAGCCCATCAGTCCTTGAAAACATCAGTCCCGCTCCAATCGCAAAGAATGCTATCAACGGAACGAGTCTGTATAACTGGCTGGTAACGCCTGTCAAAGCCGTGAGCAGAAAGGAAATCCAGAGCATGCCTGCCAAGAGAAGCATGATGGCGTCTGCCTGCCGCAGCCCCTTTCTGGCAAGGAGGAAAAGTCCAGCTATTACCGGAGGAAGGAACGTGAAAACTAGCGGGTCGTCAAGCTGCCAATCCTTGGGAAGCGCATACGAAAGCCTAGATAATGTCTCGTTGCCGAGTTGCGGCCTTATGCCTTCGATAGCACCTGCCAAGACTGCTGCAACCGAGATTCCAAACAGTATTCCATACGATATGATGGCAGACAGCAGACTCGGACGCGGGAGGGTTCTGTATGCAAAAAACATGGAAAACGGAATAAAAACTGCTGATATTGCCTTTGAAAAGATGGCAAGAAGCTGCAGAACGGGGGATGCGTACCACCACCTTGCTTTTAGTAGGGCATATATCGAGAGCATATAAAATAGCGTTGAGAAATTATCATACGCAGCCGAATCGTCATAGGCGCGAAACGTGCTGCTCTGCACAAACATGACCATGGCAATTATTCCGGCAAACCTCTTGCGTGAGATCTCTTTTGTTATGAGGTAGGTCAAGACGACCATCGCTGTGCTAGCCAAAAAAGGAACGATCCTGACATTGCCAAATATCTGCAAAGATAAAGACAGGAGTGTATACTTGACCAGTCTTGAAAATCCTACAACGCGGTCTGGGCTAAAGTAAGACACTCCAAACTTCTCAATATCGTTTTTCAGACCGCTTGATGTATAATCTGCAAAACTTTCTTCATGTTGTATTCCGGCGCTGCTCTGTATTATGTATAGTGAAAGAAGCAGTATGCCCACTACAAGCGCATGCTTCCTTGACAGCTCGAATGAAAAAACGAAGGAGATCAGCCTTTCCAGCCTGTGCGGGAGCATTTGGCATCTATGCAGGACACCAACTGTAAACAGCAGTAAATACGAAGTCACGAGAATGATGGCAAGGTTGTTGTAGAGGAAATCAACAAACGTCTGATACAAGACAACATCGGATCTTGCACGCGTTTTCTTTGCTTCAAGCTGGGCATACGCGTCTGTACTGATAGTCGGCAGAAAGACCAGAAGACATACCATGAGAACAAGCGCCGTAACCAACAGCAAGTTGGTTGCACAGAGTTTCCGGGTCATCTAAAATTCTGATCCGAATAGAGCACCGGGAAGATGAATGTCGTTACTGTGATGAATGCGAAAACCGATGTAAAGATAAAGATGCCTGCAAACATGCTGTTTTCCCATGTCCTTGGAGGACTTCTGCCCCGATCATCAGAAAAGATAGTGCCCAGACCTATTCCTGCAGATACTATCAGCGGAACCATCCTGTAGTCCAAATTCGCAACATTTGTCAGGCCTTCCAGCAGGGCATAGGTAAGGAATGTTCCTCCTATCAACAAGCATACTGCATCGGCGAATCGCACGCCTCTCCTCATCGCCAAAAAAAGACCTATGACAATTGGAAGAATAATGACCAAAAACAGGCCCTCTTTTTGCAGCAGGATTGGCACAGAATTGATGCCCGCCCAAAATTCGTCTCCATCCACAGCTAGACGCACTCCTTCAATCCCGCCTCTTGCAACTATGATTGCAATGATGGCAATGAACGCTGCATACGGGATGATAAGGGTGACTTTTCTGCGACTCGAGGAATCAGACCTTGCCAGAAAAAATGCATTGAACGGTGCAAACAACGTTGCAAAGGACTTTGACGATATTGACAGGTAAAATGCTGCGGGAGACACCACGGATCGCTTCACCACAAGGTAGAGTGAAAGCAAAAAGAAAACAGCCCAATAATTGTTGTAAGTGGGCGATGCAGAGTAGTATGCGAAAATAGGGCTCTGGAGAAGGAACGCAAAAGCTAGAATCCCCGCAAACCTCTTTCTCGTGATCTCTAGAGTAGTAAGGTACACCAGGATAAGGAGGACCAAGCTGGCAAGAAAAGGTATTATCGTGATCAGTCCGAAGAGCCTTAAGGATAGGTGGTTGAGAAACGCCCTTACTTGTAATAGGATCCTGTTCCCTTCATAAGCATCCCCTCCAAACGGAGAGGTTACTTCATAGTTTTCGGCTTCCGGTTTTACATTTCCTGTGTAGTCGAGAAACGTCTCTTCTTGGAGCAACCTGCCATAGTTTAGGGTGATAAACAACAGCAACATTCCTGCAAGCGTAAAAAAGGTAATCTTTTTTGAAACTTCAAAGTTAGAGGTGCGCTCGATGATAAACCTTGTAAATGAAATCCTTTTCCTGTATAGCATTCCTATGGCACCCAGTACCAAATTGAAAAAATAATAGCGTACGTCCATGTGCCATATGCCGGATGCAGATTCGGAGCGAAACTCAATCTAGGCAGAATTTTATCGCTGGTCACCTCCCTTGATAATATCTGCCCAGTTGAATTCCGGACCTCGACGGTCAGTTGGGCCTGCGCATTTTCTATCGTATAGGCGATAAGCACCATAACTATTAACATAATAGCAGCAGCCAGTAGGAATGTTATAGGAACTGCTTTGATACCGCTGCGTTTGTTGCTGTCACTTAAGAATAATGCGGCATTGGTCCTTATCCTTCCTTTAACGCACAATTGGCAAAGGTTTTTCTACTCTTGAATGCGGCATTCGGTTATGCGTAACGTGCTCGTGACCGGGGGCGCAGGGTTCATTGGTCATCATCTGGTAAATAGGCTCCTGCAGGTCACAGAAAATAAAATTATAGTTATTGACGATCTGAGCAGCGGGGACAAGCGCAGACTTGACGGCAAGGTGGCGTTCTACAAACAGGATATCAGGGATAAAAAGGCAATCGCAGAAATAATTAAAAAAGAAAAGGTGGACTGTTGCATACATCTTGCCGCAAAGATCAGCGTGGCCGAATCGATAGTCCGGCCTGAGAGCACTGTTGGGGTAAATGTAGACGGGACGCTCGCCTTACTGGAGGCGTGCAGCGGCCGGATAAAGAATTTCATCTTTGCCTCGTCGGCTGCGGTCTATGGTCGTCAGACCAGGCTGCCCATATCAGAGAACCAGCCCTTAGCTCCGTTATCGGTGTATGGGGCCACCAAGATGGCTGGTGAAGGGTTGGTGTCGGCATACACAAATTCCCGGCAAATCCTCCAAGCAACCATACTAAGGTTCTTCAACGCCTACGGGCAGAATCAAAGCCTAGAGTACGCAGGCGTAATAGCCAAATTTGCAGAGCGGCTCGCCGAAGGAAAACCCCCGATAATTTTTGGCGACGGCTTGCAAACAAGAGATTTCGTCTCGGTGGAGGACATCGTTGGGGCAATCATCCTTGCAATGGATTCGACCACCTCCGGCGTCTACAACATAGGCACTGGCAGACCGGTATCTGTGAATGACCTGGCGGCATCCATGATCCGCATCATGGGCCTGAATGTTACGCCAATCCACAGGGATCCCGTAGACGGAGAAATCCTGCATAGCTATGCCGACACGAAGGCAAAGAGCGAACTTGGATTCGTAGCCACAACAGATCTTCAAACGCAGTTAAAGAAATTGATGCAATTACCTGCCTAGGCTCTTGATTATATCTATGGCCGGCGTCGGAGACGGATCGATTTTTCGGGAGACTGCCATGTAGATGCTCGCATAATCCAAAATGTAGATCGACGAGACAATCGCATCAAAGAGGCTTTTCTCGTTAGCAACAATCTCCATAAAAGGCTGCTTTATTCTCTTGAACAGGGCCTTGAATCTCCCGAATCTCTCAACGATTTCTGGCGGGTCCGCGATCCATCTCAACAGGAGAACCTTTGATTCAAAATCGTTGTGAAAAGTAAACGGAACTATCTCGTTATGTGATGCCTCCATGACCGATTCTCTAATACAGTGCAGCTTGGAATTCTCATTAAGTGAATTCTTGAACCGCGTTCCTGCAGAGATCAAGAAAGGGGATGTAAAGCAAAACGCTAACCCTCCTTCCATAAAATCTGCAACTTGTTTGGAAACATTACTTTCATACGGTGTGGAGATGGAAACCCTTTTCGCTGTTTCCCTGATACTTTTGTGGAGGCTGGCCGCCTTGGGCGACTTGTGCAAAAGCGGGCCTATCAATTTAATGCTGGGCATCAGCAAATAGGGGAGAGAGGCGCGGGGAAGCGACAGATTGGGTATGTTGATATGCTTTGCACCAAGCTTGTCTGCCTCTTCTTTGAGGAGGCCGCCCGAGGACAAACATACAGTCTCTGCGTCTGCCTTTGAGCAGGCCTTCATCATCGATATAGTTTCCTTTGTGTTTCCCGAAACGCTGTTTACTATGGCAAGCGTTCGCTTGTTTGTAAATTGCGGGATACGGCCCCCTTTTACAACCGCTGAAGGGATGCTGCTACCATAATGGACGATGTCCTGCAGTATGTCGCAGTTGGTCCCTGAACCCCCTACTCCGCAAAAAACCAGAGAATCGTAATAATCTGAATCATGATCCGCACTGGCGCTGATCCTTGACGCTTTTTTGAAATGCTCGGGCCACTTTTCATATGCTTTATGAACAAAGGTCTGATCTATTTTCAGAATGTCCGCACTGGTAATCAAATATTGACTTCAAGAGTAAGCTAGAATCTATACTTAAAGTTATTCTGGCGACACCAATGCCATCCGCTGCATGCATCAGTTCTCACGGCAGGACTTTCTCCTTATATATAGAGGTATTATTTCACCAGCGCGACGATGAGATTGAGCCTTGTGTAAGACTTTAATAGTTATTGTGGATTTTTACAAAAAATGAAAGGAGTGATACTGCACGGGGGTCACGGGACGCGCCTTCGGCCTCTGACCCACACGGGGCCAAAACAGCTCTTGACCATAGGAAATAAACCCATGTCAAAGTATGCTCTGGACGACCTTGTGGAGGCCGGTATAACAGATATTGCTATGATAATAGGAGACGTTTATCCAGAGAAGGTAAAGGAGTATTACGGTGACGGGGCAAAATTTGGTGCCAAGATAACCTATATCTATCAGGAAAAGCCCGGCGGCATAGCTCAGGCGATCAACCTTTGCAAGGAATTTGTAGGCAATGACAAGTTTGTCGTATATCTGGGCGACAACATCCTAAAAGGCGGGATCAAAGAGTATGCATCCACGTTTAATTCCTCTTCGGCAGACGCCCTGATACTGTTATGTGAAGTTGATGATCCGTCACGGTTTGGCATCGCCACCGTCAAAGACGATAGGATTGAAAGGATAGTTGAAAAGCCAAAAAACGCCGATTCCAATCTTGCAGTAATAGGGATATACTTTCTTACTCCTGATATATTTTCTATAATAGACGTGCTCAAGCCCTCCGGCAGAGGGGAGCTGGAGATAACGGAAGCACTCCAAAACCTGATGCGCAACGGCAAACGAATCGAATATGATTACGTCACCGGATGGTGGAAAGATACAGGAACGCCACAGGACATCCTCGATGCCAACAGGTTTATGCTGGACGAGGTGAAAAGGCAAATAGATGGACAGGTAGACTCTGAAAACTCGATTCAGGGGAGAGTGGCTATAGGCAGCAACACAAAAGTCGCGTCTGGGGCCACAATAAGAGGTCCAGCGGTGGTAGGCACTGGCTGCAAAATCGAAGCCGGCGTCTACATTGGTCCGTACACAAGCATTGGAAACAATGTCGTAATAAGAAAAGGGGAACTTGAAAACTGCATAATTATGGACAGCTGCGAAATTGAAGCAAGTGGCAGGCTGGTTGACAGCATAATAGGCGCCGGCTCCAAGATACTGGACGCGCATGCCATGTCTCCGCGCGGCCACAGGTTTCTCTTGGGCGAGCGTTCGCAGGTAATGCTCTAGGCGATCAGCATGGAAAAGAAGAAGATGCTCGTCCTCGGCGCAAGCGGTCTGACCGGCTATAAGGTTATGCAACTGGCAAAATCCAGGTTCGATGTGCAGGGCACGTACAACGCAAGGTCTACATCATACGACCTGCTCCTCAAACTGGATCTTTCCAAACCCGACGAATTAAACAAGTTGATGCATGAAGTGAAGCCCGACGTTGTAGTAAATACTACGGCGCTGCACAATGTCGATTATTGCGAATCACACCCTGAAGAAGCGTATCACATAAACGCGGCAATGGTAAAAGAGATGGCAGAACACTGTGATAACATTGGCGCAAGGTTCGTCCATATCTCGACCGATTTTGTTTTTGATGGCAGGAAGGGCGCTCCGTACACAGAGTCTGATCCGCCAAACCCCGAGAGTGTCTATGCGAAGAGCAAGCTTGAGGGGGAAACCTTTGCAAGGACATGCCAATCCTGGTGCGTGATCCGGACAAGCGTGGTATATGGGTGGACGCCGCTTGAAACTCAGGGGTCTACATCCAGCTCTGGCAAGCCCATGAATTTTGCGCTCTGGGCGTTATCAAAGCTGGCTAGGGCCGAAGAACTAAAAATAGTCCGCGACCAGTTCACGTCTCCTACGCTGGCAGATGTCCTTGCCGCTGTGATCGTCAAAGTTGCAGGCACAGCAGTGGGCAAGAACGAGCTCTATCATGTGGCAGGCACGTCCTGCACAAGCAGGTATGAATTTACAAGAAAGTTGGCTTCCATGATGGGCTATCGTGCTGATGCCGTCCAGCCAGTAGAAAGCAAATTGTTTGCCCAGGTCGCCAAGAGACCTGCGCTCTCGTGCCTTGATTGCAGTAAAGTCCAGAGCGCTCTGGGTTACAGGCTGCTCAACGTCGACGAATCGCTTGCAGTCATGCGCTCACAAATAGAAATGGAGTCGCCAAACCTGCTTGGCTCATAGAGGGAGGTGCCCGCCTCTCAAAAAAAGAAGAAATGCCACCATCCTACTGTACCTGGCTGCAGGGGCACTGGCAGCCGCGTTCATCCTTGTTCCACCGACTGCCTACGGCCAGCTGCAAGTCCGCAAGGATCCTGCTGGAACGGTCCACCTGCCCGGGCTGTCTGATCCGTTCGCCGGCTCCAAGCTGGCATACCCAATCTTCGCTGTCAGCGCGACCATACTTGCAGTCGGGATCTTGTACTGGAAAAAATGGCTCCCGGCTGCCCTGTCGGACGTGATACGCCGCATACTCTGCTACGAGGTTTCAAGAAGGCTGGCCTCCGCCATAATCGCGGCTGCGCTTGCCGTCTATTCAGGCTATGTTGCTTCCGACTTTTACGGGAAGGAAGAGGGAGACCTCGAAAACGTAATCAGCAACACGGAGGGCTTTGTGGAAGGGCTTTCAGGCCACGTGGCGAGCCTGCGGGTTGTCAAATATTTTCTGCTATATCTGTCGCTCTACGGCTTTGGCAATATAGGCGTGATCCCCTTCCTTTCAGGCGTCGCCTTGCTGGTCCTGATTTACCTGTTTACGGCGTCGGTGGCAAAAAGGAGGCTTGCCGGTCTGGTGGCGTTTTTTGCGTTGTTGCAAAGTCCGCTCTACCTGCGTTTTGACACATCTCCAACATACGATTATGCCTGGATCACATTTTATCTGCTGTCGCTCTACCTGCTTACCACAAAAAGGGGGCGGTACTTTTCGCCAGTTGCGTTTGTGCTCTCGCTTTTCTCCAAGCCCCTCACTGCCGCCTATATACCGATGGTACTCTTCTTCATCTGGAGGGCAGAAATGCCCCACAGAGACAAGCTCGCCCTTGCCGTCCCTTATGGGCTCATGCTTTTTGCCCTTAGCGCTGCCGCAGTATTTGCAGGCAGGGAGGAAATTGTCCTTCTTTCCCCGAACGCCGGCCTGCTGACCGGGATGATCTCCACTCTGCCCATCTATCTCGGAGCAGAATATCTGTTCTGGCTATCTCTCCTTCCCGTCTACTGCGGGCTGTTCCTGCTAGGGTTGAAAAGGACGACCTATGGCCAATCCATGTTGTTTTTGTTTGGCGGCACGCTGGCGTCATACTATATTTTGGAAGGTTTTACAAACATCTCCAGCCAGCCTTACAGGTTCGTGCCCCTTGTTGTCGTGGCTGCCATAGGTCTGGGCGCGCTACTCTCTCACAGGTTCGAGAATATACCAAAAAGTGTATTCTATAGGTCTGTACACGTGGCGGTAGCTGCCCTGACCGCCCCGCCTGCATTCCTTGCTCTGGCATACGTGATCTTTCCGACGCAAATGACAGCAGTCATCAACCAACTTGCGCGCGCAGCCGGTAGCCTCGTACGTTGACCAAACACCTTAATAGTTCGTGGATTAAAGCCGCACCTGATGCAGCCTTCCGGACAAAAGTTCGAGCTTGAAGGTATTCAGGTCTTCGACATAAAAAAGAACATCGACGAGCGGGGCTTTTTCGCCGAAGCGAGCCGGAGAGACTGGCTTGAGCTCTTTGGCGAACAGTGGGTATCACAGGCAAACCTGTCCCAGAGCTACCCCGGCATAATCCGGGCCTGGCACCGCCACGCAAGAGGACAAGTGGACTATTTCATGGTGCTGCAAGGCTCTATGAAGATCGTCGCCTTTGACGGCAACCCCAACTCAAAGACGTACGGCAAGCTTGCAGAGATTACAGTTGGAGAGGAGAGGCTACAGATAGCCAGGGTGCCGGGCCACTACTGGCATGGTACAAAGACCGTCGGGGCCAAGCCGTCACTCACAATGTATTTTGTTAACAACCTTTACGACTACAAGTCGCCTGACGAAGAAAGGCGGCCATGGAACGATCCTTCCATCCTGGACCCGAGGACAGGCAAGGCCTACGACTGGAACGCCCCTCCACACAAGTAAGTGATAGATATATGCAGGTTCTCGTTACAGGCGGCGCAGGCTACATCGGTTCGGTGCTCATCAAGGAACTGTTGAAGGAAGGCCACAAGGTTAAGTGCCTCGACAGGTTCTTTTTCGGCAAGGAGTCGCTCGGGGAAGCGCTGACCGACCCCCATCTGGAGCTTGTAAGGGATGATATCAGGTGGTTTGACCCTGCTATCCTCAAAGGAGTCGACGCAGTCATGGACCTGGCCGCTCTGTCGAACGACCCGTCAGGCGAGCTTGATCCCTCCAAGACTTTTGAGATAAACCATAAGGGCAGGGCCCGGGTTGCCAGGTTGAGCAAGGAACATGGGGTAAAAAGGTACGTGCTGGCGTCAAGCTGCAGCATCTACGGGTTTCAGGACGAGGTGCTAGACGAGACTTCCAGCATCAACCCCCTCACGGCGTATGCAAAGGCTAACAGAAAGGCAGAGGAAGAAGTGCTTCCACTTGCCGACAGAGGATTCACAGTCACCGCGCTGAGGTTCGCCACGGTCTACGGGCTGTCTGGCAGGATGCGCTTTGACCTTGCGATAAACGGCATGGTGCTTGGCCTGTACAAAAGCCCCCTTATGCCTGTCATGCGTGATGGAAAACAGTGGAGGCCATTTGTGCATGTAAAGGATGCCGCCACTGCGTACAAGCTCGTGCTGGGTCAGCCGGAAGACGCAGTCAACGGCCAGATCTTTAACGTCGGCTCAGACAGTCAGAATTACCAGATCCTGCCTCTTGCAGAGCTGGTCGCAAGATCGATAGGGGTAGACTATAAAATAGACTGGTACGGGAGCGCCGACTCGCGCTCGTACAGAGTCTCGTTCCGCAAATTCAAGGACGCGGTGGGCTTTTCCCCGGCCT
>NZ_JBBIHK010000013.1:39174-52644 GCF_037447015.1 Nitrososphaera sp.
ATGAAGCGTTGAAAAACGGGACCCTGACAGAGTCGCCCAAGACAAAGACCGTTGAATGGTACAAGCACCTGATACAATCCAGCCAGCTGGTGTCAGAGACGGCGCTGAACGGCGTAATGTTATAGCAACAGCAGAAGCTTCATGCACGCTGCAGAAAGGCCATCCAGCAGCTTTTTTGCTGCCGGCGACGAGTCAAAGTAAGGATGGTTTATCTCCATGCTGCATGCCCGGATAATCTGCGTGTCGCTGACTTTGCGCGTGGACTGGATAAGCCTCCTTTCGCTCATTATGCTGCCTAGGTTCTTCCACACGTCAATGCCGGCCGCCAGCTTTTCCCTGAACATCCCGCTTTTGATGCAATAGATTCCCATCGCCACGTCTATCAGCAGCAGGGATGGTGCCAGCACGACCAGCGTTCGCGCCGTGAAATTGCGCAGAACGGATGCCATTCTAGCGCGCTCAAGATAAAAGAACTTTTTCGGCCCAAGCTTGTTGCTGTAGCTCCCTCCCCACTTGTGATAAATAACCGATTCCGGAACTACAAAGGAGCGGATGCCCAAAAGCCTAGCGCGCCAGCCCCAGTTAACATCTTCATAATAGTTATACAGGAGAGAATCAAGCAGGCCGACGGTATCAAGCGCCTCCCTCGTGGCGGCCACGCAGGCGCCAGAGCAATAGAATACCTCCGCCGGCTCTTTCAGGCCGCCCGCCTTCTGGCCGATGCCGAGCGGGAACGAGAATCCAAAAACGTTCATGGTGTTTCCAGCCGAGTTGATGACCTCTGGCCTGTCCATGAAGAATATCTGCGGCTGGCAGAAGGACTTGGGGTTCTCTCGTGCAAAGTTGACGAGCGGCTCCAGCCATCCCGGCGTCACCTTGGTATCGTTGTTGAGCAGAATTATCAGGTCGCCCCTGGCTTCCTTTATCCCTAGGTTGTTCCCGCCTGCATAGTACAGGTTTTGGTCGGATCCAAAAAAATGAAAGGCAGGGAATTTCCGGGCAAGCTTTTCAAGCTCATCCGGATCCGATTCGTTATCGACCACGATCACCTCATAATCAGGATACGTCGTTGCCGTCAACGAATGCAGGCAATCCTCGGTCATGTCATAATCCCTATAATTTACAATAATTATAGAGACGAACATATGGCCACACAAGCCGGTGCTGGATAATCTCTAATTAAAGGTTCTTCGAACCGGGAGCTTTGAATAGGAGTAGATTTTACCAAAAAGGTTGGGAGAGACATGATCGCCAAACTTCTACTTTGACAGAGACCAACTGGCATTGACCCTACTAGAAACAAGATCATTACAATTCAGTTTGTTGAACGCAACTCGGCCGGTGATAGAGTAATATTCATATAATTCACGATTAAAGTTGCATGTAGCGTGTCAGAGTTGGAGAATTAATCCCAAGAATGCCTGGAGAATATGCTGCACAAGTATTTCAAAACGGGACAAACATATGGGCGACTGACGCTATTGGAAACATAATTGACTTTGGTACTTTTGGAACTAATGACGTAAGAGTAATTCAAACAGCACTGAATCAGACAGGTCGGGTGTTTATCGGGAAGGGGATCTACATCATAGATTCGGTGCTCCGAGTACCAAGCAATACTTTCGTTATCGGTGCTGGTATAGGTACTACAATTCTGAAGGTTAAGAGTGGCGTGAATACGGATGTAATATACAATAGCGCCTTTGATCTCATGTACACAAATAGTAACTCCAACATATCAATTGGCAGGTTAGAAGTTGACGCATCGCTAGCAGCAGGCAATGGCACAATAAACTTTCAGTATGTATTAGGACTATGGCTAAGTGATATATGGGTTCACGGTTGCAAAGCAGCCTGCATAACAGCAGATTCATGTTCGCCTGTTACCCTGTTTAATTGCAGAGGTTCAAATACTAGGACACCAAACACCTCTGGTGAAGGCATCGTAGTAGTAGGCTGCAAAGATTTTGTTCTGGTAGGTTGCATGGCTGACAGTAACAATGGTATTTCAGGAATTGATATTGAGGCCGCCGTAACTACCGTGCTAGAAGGAACTTCATTAAATAATAGAGGTCTTGTAAGCGATTGCATAAGCAAAGGTAACACCGGTCAAGGTTGGACTATATCAAACACCATTAGAACAACCTTTGTCAACTGCAAGGCGGTCAACAATCAGCAAGATGGCTTCCAAGTTGCAAGCACATGCTACTTCGTAGGGTGCTCAAGCGAAGATAACTCGACTCAGGCAGCGAACACGTATAGCGCATACCACGTTATAGGATCAGCATATAACGGATCCTTTGCAGCGTGTATCGATCAAGGGAGCCATAAGTATGGCTATCTATTTGACCCTGGCACGTCACACTGGAAAGTCATTTACCCTCATGAGTATTCTGTAGGCACGGCTCTATTCCAAGATAGCAGTACTGGACAAAATAACAAGCTCCTTGCTTGGAACAATACCTCTCAGGAGATTGCAAAGATAAATGCAGATTCCACGTCGCAAGCTATCACAGTAGCGGAGACAAACATAACTACATACTCCCTGTCTGCTAATAGTTATGAGAACATTCTGGTTGAAGCAGACGTAGAAATTACTACGACGACAACATCAACGGCCCAGTCAATAACTATTAAAATCAAGTCAGGAACCACAGTGGTCAAGACATACACAGTGCAGACACGGACTCAGGCTGACAAGATCAACCTACATGTGAAAGGCTTTGTAGTTCAAAAGGCGGCTGCCACTATTGCGATAACAGAATCTGCCCCAGCAGGCGATGCAAACACCACCGCAATTGTAAAGAACCTGTTTGTACAGGGTCTTTATCAGTGATAGTAACGCTAGACAGTGTAGTGTTTATCTTTATCACGATATGTGGCGAAGGTATTACCACATGAACCCTTACTTGATAAAACGCGGTATCAAGTACATGAAGACCGGTGACGTTAAAAGCGCCATTAATTATATCAACGAAAAAAATGCTATCCAAAGCATTGAATGCCCGCGAACATGAGATAGCAAACCTTCTTAACGAATTTAATCAGACTGGCCTCGAAAATATATCACGGAGTTAGTTGGCCGACTAGAAGGCAACCCCACTGGCGCCTTGCTGAATCCTATCGGATTAAGAATACTATATTGCAGTGTAAGATTATTAAGACCAGAAATCATGCTAGAGACTGGCGTCTCAAGTGGTGCATCAACTTCGGTGATCTTGAAGGCGATGGAGCAAAATAGAACAGGACAGCTTACTTCAATTGATTTACCACCTTGGTATGATGTCAAAAATGATCAAATTGATGGGAAGGAGTATCTGGTTTGCGAAAAAGAATCTGGTTGCCTTGTGCCTTATAATCTACGTTATAGGTGGAAATTATACAAAGGTAGAAGCAAAGATCTACTTCCTGCGATTCCAAGAGACTTAGGATACTTGGATATTTTCTTTCATGATAGTGAGCATAGCTAGATAATATGATGTTCGAGTTCAAGTCAGCCTATCCCAAGATACAAAGCGGCGGGATCATTCTCTCCGATAATGCGAGTATGATAAATGATGCTTTTAAAGACTCTGCAATAATGGTTAAACCGGCATCATACAAAATAATCAATGACTTCGGTGTAATTATAAAATAACATTTTGATCGATGGTATAGAAGACGATTGGTCTGCTCGGTTTGTCGCTAGTTGTACAAGTTGTAATAAAGTTCACCGTCTGTTAAAAAAGTACAGACGATTGCCAACTTATTTAACAAAGCCTCGAACCGGTCAAGCTTAATTAGTAAAGTATCCCACTACCGACCTGTGACCGTGCAGCAGAAGAAGGACCGGCTCGTCTTGCTAGAGGAGGCAACCCTTGCAGCAATAATACTGGTCCTCGTCCCACGCCTGCTTTCCCTTCTCAGCATACGGTATTATCCTCTGCTCTACCGCATAGTATATTATGTGAACTATCAGGAGCCGACTTTTGGAAATTTTCTGGTTGACGATGCGATCCTTGCATCCCTCTCTGTCCTGATGCTCTTTCTCGTCTTGCGGCTGCGCCCTTTTCTGCTGTTCGCCGGCGCCCCCTCCGCACTTGCAATAGGCGTCTACCTTACACTGGACAACAGCCTGCTCATCCTTACCGTCTATTCGGTCACAATGGCGCTAGGGTCACTTGCTTCCCTGGTTGTTGCGGCATACAGGCCGCTCTACATGCGGCATAGATCGGTCAGGAAAGAGCGTGTCATGGTCATATTTTTTTTCGTTCTGGTAGCCATAGAGGCAGCCTCCCTTGCCCGGTGGATAGCCTACCCGCTATGGCCCGACAGGATATACGGCAACGCGAGCTGGTTTCCTGCAAAGCTAGAATCCTCAATGTTCCACGCGCTGGGATCGGCCGCGGTTTACCTTAGCCTGCTCCTCCCGTTTGCGTTCCTCATCAGGGCGTTTCGAAGCTACGCTGCGGCGCTGCTGAAAAGGGTGTGGGGAAATACCGGAAAAGTCTCAGCGGCCTACCTTGACAAATACGCACAAGTGGCAGAAAAGAACAGCGTCATAATTCTGGCAGGAATAGCACTCTTTTCGTCGCTTGCGGCTGCAATGCAGTTCCTGCCTTCGATAAACCCCACCGATCAGGCCTTTGGTGTCGATTTTTATGACTATGCGCAGAGGATTGGGGCGCTTGCGCCTTTCTCTGGCGTCCAGCTCGTGGAAAAGGCATACACGGACAATTCGGAAAGGCCCCTCACGATAATTGCCCTGGCCGCGTTCCAGCAGGCCCTTGGCCTTCAGCCACTGATGGCTGTCAAGCTGGTGACCGTGATCCTCGCTCCTCTGCTAGTCATCAGTGTATACTGCTTTGCAGAACAGGCTTTCAAGAACAGGCTCCTCTCACTCCTGATATCTTTTCTCACCGCTACTTCAAGCTACTTTGTCATCGGGCTGTATGGAGGTTTTCTGGCAAGCTGGGCCGCTATAATCGTAATGTTTGCATTCCTGACGCTTGTCGTCAGGTTCTGGAGGACGCCAACTCGTGCGGGCCTGGCAGCTCTGGCTTTACTCCTTGTAGTCATCCTTCTTCTGCATATCTATACATGGACGTTTCTGATACTTGCGATGGGCTTTTTCCTGGCATGGACCTACCTTTACGTCAGAAAAGACAGGTCCAAGACGAAAATCGTCTTGCTCTTGGCGCTGGCCGTCGGGGTCTCGGTGGCTGTGGATCTTGCCAAGATAGCATTTGGCGGCGCCCTGGGAGGGTTCGAGGTTGACCGCAACTTGGTCCAGCAGTCCGTCTCCGGCAACATGTTCGTCTCAAGATGGAGCAACCTGACCTTTGCCGTCAGCACGTACCTTGGAGGTGGCCTGGGTAGCATAGTGCCCCTCATTCTTGCGCTGGTATGGCTTGTCAACGTAAAGTTCAGAGACGATGCAGGCAGGCTGGTCGCCTCCTTCTTTTTTGTGGCCGCCCCTCTGATGGTCTTTGGAGATTATGTAATCCAGTCTAGGCTCCTCTACATCCTGCCGGTCAATATCGCGATGAGCATGGGCGCATACTCTATAGCAAGGAGTTTTCCGGACAGACGTGTTTCGCTTACCTTCCTGTCGTTTGTAGTCCTTTACCAGCTCAACTATGTCATGAGGTCGATAAGCAACTTTTACTTTGTCCTGCCGCAATAACCTTTATACGCAAAGGAGCGGCTGTCCGATACCGTGCCGCCACCGCCGTCCACGCCATACAGGGCAGTCTTCCTTGACCGTGACGGAGTCCTCAACAGGAAAAGGGAGGATTATGTCAAATCGGTGGACGAGCTAGAAGTGGCACCAGATGCAGGAAGGCACCTTGCACTGTTGCAACAAAATGGCTTTATGCTCGTCATAGTGACAAACCAGTCAGCGGTAAACCGCGGCATAATCTCAACAGCCATGCTGGGAAGGATAAATGCGACGCTCCTCCGAGAGCTAGAAGAAAGCTCTGGCTGCAGGATCGATGCCATCTATGTCTGTCCCCACAGGCCGGACGAATCGTGCGGCTGCAGGAAGCCCATGCCCGGCCTCTTGCTCCAGGCGGCAAAAGACCTTAAACTTGATATCAGCGGCTGCTGGATAATAGGTGACAGCGACACAGACCTTGAGGCAGGCGCAAGGGCCGGCTGCAGGGGAGGTATAAAGCTGGATGCCAGCACCGACCTTGCACGTGCAGTCGCCATCATCCTACAGGAGGCCAGCTAGCTGCAGGCTGCAATCTTGGCCGGCGGCCTTGGCACGAGGATCAGGCCAATGTTCCCCGGTCTGCCAAAGCCAATGATTCCTGTAAGAGGCGTTCCTTTTATCGAATACCAGATGGATACGCTCCATTCGCTCGGCATATCCGAGTTTGTCCTCTGTGTCGGGTACATGGCCGATGTCATCATCTCTCATTTTTCCGGCGATGATAGCAGCAACCGCCGACCCTACAGCATACAGTTCTCTGTGGAAAAAGAGCAGCTGGGCACAGGGGGCGCAATAAGAAATGCCCTCCCGATTCTGGATGCCGAGTTTCTAGTTGTCAATGGAGACACGTTTGTGAAATTTGACCTTGCCGGCATGGAGCGATTTCACCGCATAAGCAAATCGGATTGCACGTTGCTTCTGTCAAAGCGGCAGGACACCTCAGACTATGGCACTGTGAGAGTGAGGGGTGATTGGAAGGTGACAGGATTTGAGGAAAAGGGGGTGTCTGCAGGTCCGGCGTTTGTCAGCGCAGGGGCCTACATTGTCAAAAAGGGCATGTTTGAAGGCACGCCTGTAAAATTCTCGTTCGAAAGGGAACTCTTGCCTGCGCTCGTGGACAGGGGCATGGTGTTCGGGTACCCGACACAGGGCCAGTTCGTCGACATCGGCACCCCCGAGAGGTTTCTGGCATTCAAGCAGCAGGCAGAATCGCAGCTTTAATCTTTTTATAATAAGCACCCCCGATTCCAGTCGTGGGGTCTTTCATAGTCGGCGAGATAGAAGAGAGCATCAGGACCAAAACTCTGCTCAAGGCGCATGAATATGAGATAGAAAAAGCTGCGAAAATGATGATATCGTCAATCGGGAAAGGGGGGAAGATAATGTTTTGCGGCAACGGTGGGTCCGCGGCCGACTCGCAGCATATAGCCGCCGAGCTCGTCGGCAAGTTCCTGTCAAAGGAGAGGCGCGCCCTGCCAGCCATAGCCCTCACCACAAATACCTCTATACTCACTGCAATTGCCAACGACTTTAGCTACGAGGATGTCTTTGAGAGGCAGGTTCGAGCCCTTGCCCTTGTAAATGACGTGGTTGTTGGAATCAGCACAAGCGGCAAGTCAAAGAACGTGATAAGGGCAGTAATGGCGGCAAAGCAGATGGGCTGCAAGACTGCCGCCCTGACCGGCTCTTCTGGCGGCGAACTCGCCGCACTTGCAGATGTCTGCATAAAGGTTCCATCAGATAACACCCAGCGCATTCAGGAATGCCATATACTGATAGGACATATCCTGTGCGGCCTCGTCGAAGACAGCATCACTAACGCTTCATCATGAAGCCAAGGGCATAAAAATCAGTGGTCCTGATGGGCTGGACCTCCTGTACCATTTCCGGCCAAGCGTTGTTCCAGGTGATGTCGTCGGATGCCATGACCCCTCCGCTCCTGATGTACGGGTACGCCTCGTGGTATTCGTAACGCATGTTTTGATACGTGTGGAGGCTGTCATGAATGAAGACGTCTATTGTGCCAAGCTTTGGCAGGAGCGCCGGCAGAATATCGCTTGATTTGCCTGCGTGAAATTCCCACCTGTCCTTCAGGTCGTCTGGGACAAGCCATCCTGGCTGCTTGCCGGGGGGAAGCCTCACAAACGGGTCGGTCTCTGGGCTTGCCTTCAAGTCGATAGAATAGAGCCTCCCCTTGCCATTGGCGCTCATGGCTTTGAGTATGACGGCTGTAGAAACGCCAGACGCAACGCCCGTTTCCACCACAATACCGGGCTTGAACAGCCGGATAAACGAGTACATGACCGGAGCTCTTAGCGGGCTCAGCATGGAGCCTGTCTTTATGTTGGAATAGGGCGCGAGCCTCTCTCCAAGCTCCTGCAGGAATCCCGACGAATCAAGTTCGGCGAGTACCGCATCTATCTCTGTGGGATCCCTGCCAAGGAATTCGCCCAGCTTTTTACTCCTGTTCTTGTAATCATAATAGGGCCTGAGCGACCTTTCGCGGAGCAGGAAGCCCACGTACGACAGAATGTTGCCCACCAGTTAGCCATATTATACGAGCAAAATATACTTTGTCAATTATATCCTATATTGTATTGCCTCAGTGTTCCGGTAAGGTATTATAATATCAGCCCAGTGCATGTCCTTACACATTGAAGGTCCTCCTTGTCTACAATGAGAGCACGGTAGAGGGGAAAGGCAATATAGATCTCTTTTCCGTTCAAAGGGAGCTTAAAAGGCTGGGGCACACGCCAGTCATCGTCGCAAGGAGGGATGGAAAAGCAGGGGACGGGATCTATGCCATGTTTCCGGATCCTATGAAGGCGTTTTTCTCCCTGCCACTGCTTGCCAGTCGTATGGCGGGAATAATCCGGCACGAAAAGCCGGATATAATCGTGGCCGAAGGGGGCTGGTACATCCCGTGTCTCATCTCCTTTGCTAACAGGGGCAGGATCCCTGTGGTTTACGTTTTCAGGGGACTTGTACTTGAAGTGCTAGTTGCCTTCCATGCCAAGTCTCTAATAGTCAAGGCCGCAGCAAGGCTGTTCATAGCGATAAATTACAGGATATTCCGCAAGGAGAAACAACACCTCGTCGGCACAAATACCTCGATTTGCAAGTTTTACCGGGAAAGGCTGCAGCGCCCTGTCGAGCTCGTCGGCACCCACCTCATGGACCTTGCCAAGTTCAAGCCGATGAGCGAGGAAGACCGAAAAGCCACAAGGGCCAGGTTTTCTATAACGCTGGAAGGTACTGCAGTGCTTTACTCTGGGGCGATGGAAGAGTGGCACCTCCCCTACCTGACGGATCTTGCAAAAGCCGTCGCCGAGCTCGTCGCGAAAGGAAAGCAGGTGCAACTGGTGGTCATGGGCTGGGGGTCGTGCCGGGACAGGTTCGCTGACAAACTCAAGGAGATCCATGCCCTGTCCCCGTCCTTCTCCAGCGTCATGCTGCCATTCATGCAGCACGAAGACGTACCAAAGATCATAGCGTCGTGCGACGTATGCGTCGACCCGCTGCTGCGGCCCTACCCGATGGATCATGCACCTGCCGGCAAGCTTATGGAATACATGGCCTGCGGCGCATGCGTGGTGACGACAAAAGGATATTCAAATGAAGAGCTGGTGCAGGATCACAAAAATGGGCTCTTGGTAGATGGCACTTATGCAGCCCTTTCTGCCGCGCTGGAAGAGCTCGTGGGAGATCAGCAACTGGTGTGTTCGTTAGGCGCAGCTGCGCGGGAAACCGTGATGATCTACTTTGCTTCAATAAACAAGTCTGTCGCTCTGGAAAGATATTTGAAAAAAGTAGCTGAAGAAGGCGGATAATAGTATATAATATATAATAACTGTTATATTCCCATCCTCCTTTGCATGTAGGAAATGAAGAAGAGTGTTCTGGTCACAGGCGGCGCCGGCTATATCGGATCAATCTTGACGAGAGTGCTGCTCGACGAGGGGTACAGGGTAACGGTCCTTGACAGGTTTATGTGGGGCCAGAACAGTCTGCTTGAATACTGTGCGCATCCTGACTTTTCGGTCATAAGGGGCGACGTCCGCGACGAGGCAGTTCTCAAAAAGGCCTTGAAAGGACAGGACTTTGTGATCCACCTCGCAGCTCTCGTGGGCGCGCCACTGTGCGACTCGGATCCGCTGGCCGCCACCTCGACCAATCTTGACGCATCGAAACTTTTGCTTTCCTTGAGGTCCAAAGACCAAAAAATCCTCTTCCCCTGCACCAATTCTGGCTATGGCATAGGAGAAAAAGGCAAATTCTGCACCGAAGAGACGCCTCTCCGACCCATCTCGGTCTACGGTATAACAAAGGTGGAGGCAGAACGCGCCATACTCGATGCAGGCAACTCTATCAGCTTTCGCCTTGCGACCGTCTTTGGCGCGTCGCCCCGGATGAGGGTGGATCTGCTCGTCAACGACTTTGTCTACCGCGCCATGACGGACCGGTTTGTCGTAGTATTCGAGGGGAACTTTAAGCGAAACTATTTGCACATCCGCGACGTAGCGCGGGTGTTTCTGCATGGCATGAAGAACTTTGACAAGATGAATGGTGAGGCTTATAATGTCGGCCTTTCCGACGCGAACCTCTCAAAGCTGGAGCTGTGCGAGCGCATAAAGAAGCATTTGCCTAATTTTGTATATGTTGAATCGCAGGTCGGCAAGGATCCGGACAAGCGTGACTATATAATCTCAAATGAAAAGGTGGAAAAGACCGGCTTTAAACCCAAATACAGTCTCGACATGGGCATAGATGAGCTGATCAAATGTTATACTATAATCCGGAACAGCAAGTATGGCAATGTCTAGAACCAGGCTCCTGTGCAACTCCTGCGCCACGGGTGCAGACCTAGGATTCAAAACTAAAGAAAGAGCACAGAGCTTTGTGTTCCAGTTTACCTGTTTCATCGTAATGGGCCTGAGCAGTTTCTTGTCCAGCGAAAAACGTCTGCTATCACGAGCGCAAATTCGTATCAAGCAAGCCCGTTTCAGAGAGGCCGCTTCTTTCTCATTGGAGGAATTCCGCATGGAGGCTCGTACAAATCCTGCTGCATGTTACTCTTTTGTCGCGAATAGCACTCTTATCATAAGAGTTAAATCGAGAAGCATGGAAAAACCCCTGACCGATGCCCCTCTCGGAACACATTCCAGATAGCAAAACCCGGGGAGCATTCTATATCTATTTGCCAATAGCGGCGGTCATTGTCAATATGTTTTATATTGGCAATCCAGTCGTAGGCATGGTCGCAGGATCTTTCTTTCTCGCACTCGCAGGTCATCTTCTGTACAGGCGTTTCCTGATGGATGGATTTGGCAGTATATCTACCACGGGGGTTGTTCTTGGGTCTCTCATGTTCCTATTCTTTCTCAGCGCGGTATCATCCGTATTTGTGATTTTTTATAATTTTCCTCCACAAGCGATTGCTGCGCTGTTGATTGCATCTGGAATCCCGCTTTCCTTCCTTGGTGTAAAATACTGGTCTTCTTGGAGATTTCCATTATCAGCCAGAGAATGGCTCACCAAGATATCCGTCATGGATCTAAAATCTGCAGTTCTTTTTTCTACAGCGCTGGCAGTTCTGATAGCTGATATTGCTCTATTGCTCCCTTACAAAATGGAGCTGCCTGCCAAGGTATGGAGCCTGATTCCTATGGAGCACATCTATCTGGTTATTGCTCTTACTCTCCTCACGTCGATTGCAATTGTTGGCAAGTTCAACGTAAAGGTCAAGTTTGCCGTTGTGCTCATCCATGGCTTTGTACTTCAGGCCTACGTCCCATTGGTAGTATCGACCCAGTTCGGCGGCGACACTTGGTACATGATGGGAGAAGTGATACACGCACTTGATCCGAAAAGCAATTACCTAGTAGACCGGTTTTCAGACCCCGCCTTCCCGACCATCCGGATACTCGGCATGAATTTTCCGGAATCGCTGCTTACAGGGTGGGCAAGGGGCGTGGCAAACTCTCTAGCTGTATTCTTTGTCGAGATTTTCCAATTGAAAATCTATGAATCGTGGGTCTGGATAGGACCCCTTGTCTGGCTCTTCTCTTCTAAAATTATCCTTTATAGGCTGGGCAAAAAGATCTCCTCTAATGAACATTTTCCTTTGCTTCTGGCACTGGGCTTTTCATTTTTTAGCACGCTATTGGCACGCGGCCTGTTTACAGCAAAAATTACCGTGTCTTTTCCGCTTTTTCTACTCGCACTTTTGATATGGATGTGGTATATTGTTGATGGAAACAGGAAGGCAAGGAACCTTGCCCTGTTATTTACAGCAATAAGCTTCTTTGGATACTCGCTGTTTGCTCTAGTACTTATTTCCATCGGCATAGCTGCAATACTAATTCGGAATCGTGACAGGATTTTTTCATTCATACCTAATACCCCCATTGCTCGTTATGCAGTAATTGGTTTGCTTTCTGTATTTATGATACTCCTTGTACCGATGGCAGACAACGCCTATGGCTCAAGGTTTAAGATCACTTCCCCTAACGATACCATGTTCTTCTTTCTGGAGTACACCGGCTTTTTGGGGCCTGTAGGAGGTTCGTTTCCCATCAACAGCTGGTTTACCACTCTCGAATGGTTTGCCTTTAGCCAGGTAGCGTTGTGGGCGCTATTTGTTTACGGAGTAGTGAGAAGAAACAATATCGTACCGCGACAAGTACACCTCGCCTTGGTCTGGATCTGTGCTATAGTCTTCTTGAGCTTCTATATCGACATAAATTTCATGACAGCCCCGCATGCCGTAGGCAACTATCTTCGCTCTCTGGTAGACCTCTTCAGACTTCCGTTGGTGATAATAGGTATAATAAACGTGGTAGACTATATACGGGCCGCGAAGGCAAAGGCTGAAGGAAAAACCTTCTCTTCCTTAAAACGGGATGTGTTGGATATGTTTGCATCTCGCGCCCTGCTCGTTATTCTCTTTATCATCCTTATAACTAGCGCTCATACAATAGAAACCGGCACCCTGTGGCTACCGCAGAGCGATGTCCTTGCGGCACAATATATAGCAAAGACACCTGAAAAGTATGTTGTAATAAGCAATTTTGAAAATACATTTCCTGTCTATGCATTTACAGGGGGTGAAATTGACGGTGGAGGTTTTCCAACGACAGTCATACTTGGCACCGCGACCGACATACCCACTCTTTCCTACTATAGGAATATCATAGCCCCTGGAAGCTCGCCTGAAGATATCCTTCGGCATGCCGCCTCGGCGGCCGGCACCTGCTCTGTATACGTGCTTTTTCCGGCAACCTATCAAAACCCGGATCTTTTCAACAAACTCTCGTCAATAGCAAGCTCGCCTCGTACATTCGATGCAGATGCAACTTCGACACTTTTCAAGTTTGGGGGGATTGACAGATCTGGAGCTCCACCACGTTTGGGCGACTTAAACGTGGTGGTGGGAAGGACGGACTTTGACCCTGTTACGAGACAACTGATTTCCGAAGTAGTACTCCAGAACAACCGATGTGACATCCCCCTCGTCGTGGGCTTGAAATGGACGGTTATGGACTCCTACCGAGTCTTAGGAACTGTGGAAGAAGTCATCGAACTTAAGCCGTTTGAAACTAAACGCGTGGGATCAAGCTTTCCAGTGAACAATGGCGCAAATTACCAGGTGGCAGTAGAAGCATTTAACCTTGACAACACTGCATATGCGAGTGTACCGGAAGGGCCGAGATACATCCAGATCCATGTGCAGGACGAGCAGGGCAACCCGGTCCCTGCCACCATTTCCGGCG
>NZ_JBBIHK010000014.1:0-43967 GCF_037447015.1 Nitrososphaera sp.
AAAAGTGCGGGGGGTGGGATTTGAACCCACGAATCCCTAAGGAATGAGGTGTCCCAGTTGGTCGTCGTCGTCAACTTCTGAGCATCGCGCCCCACTTTTCTACACAAAAAGTGCGGTCTCACGCCTTTGACCAGGCTGGGCGACCCCCGCCCGCTTTCGGGGTTGCTATCTGGCAACTAGAATAATATCCTTTCACTTGCCCGCTCACTCTATCTTGATTGGCACGCCGCCTTCGCCCTTTCTCTTGAGCTTGAGCGTTATCTCTAATATGCCGTTCCTGTAGCTCGACTTGGCGGTTTTTGGATCGACAGGCTCTGGAAGCTCGACGCGCTTGCTGTACCGTGGCTCGCCCGTGACGGACTCGATCATGACTGCGTTTTCGTCTGCCGACAGCCGCAGGTCCTCCTTGTTCACGCCCGGCACCTCTGCCACCACGCGCAGCTCCTCGCTCCCCTTGATAACGTCGACCAGCGGCTCGCGCTCCTCCTTGACTGCCACCCCTCCGCCGAGCATGCCGGGGAACGCGTTGATATTGCCGAACTTGCGTATCTCAGGCTTGCCGTCCGGCCCTATCTTGATCGAGTAGCCGTAGACGATGGGGCCCATCTCCCGGACCGTCGTGCCGTCGTCCAGCTTGCGCTCCTTGACCAGGTTCTTGGGAACCTGCTGCTCAAGGTTCTTGAACGCGTCCTGCATCATCCTGTCCATCTCGCGCATCATCTCGTCAATGTCCGGGAACCACGACCTGCGCCTTTTTCCACCGCCACCGCTAAACCATTCGTCAAATGGAGACGACATATACGCCGGCTGTTTATGTTAAAATTCTATTAAAGCGTTTACTGGTTGTTGTGATCTAGCTCCCGGTCAAGCTCTTTCAGGAGCGCCTTTTGCCTGTCCGACAGCTTGGTGGGCACCTTGACGTGCAGCTTTACAAGCAGGTCGCCCCGGCCCGGCCGGCCGTATCGGGGCAGGCCCTTGCCCTTTACCCGCATGAGGGCGTCCGGCTGCGTGCCCTGCGGTATCTTTAGCTTTTCCGTGCCGTCCAGAGTAGGTATTTTCAGCTCCGTCCCAAGCGCAAGGTCGGTAAAGCGCACATCATGGTTATAGAGCAGGTGGCCGTCTTCGAGCCGCTCGTACTGCGGGCTGGGCCGGACGTGGATCCGCACAACGAGGTCGCCGGGGATGCCCGTGTCCGGCGACGCCTCGCCTTCGCCCCTCATCTGCATCGCCATGCCGTCTTCGACGCCGGGCGGCACCTCTATCTTTAGCTTTTTCATCTTCCTCGTCTTGCCTGTGCCTTTGCAGCTGCCGCACGGCCTGTCGATTACCTCACCCCGGCCCTGGCACGTCCTGCACGGCTCGACCGACACGAACGTAGAAAACCTGTTCTGCGTGTAGACGCGCTGGGTCTGGCCCCGGCCGTTGCAGACCGAACACCTGCGCGGCTTTGTGCCCGGGGCCGCGCCAGAGCCCCCGCACTCGTCGCACCTTTCAAGCCGGGGCACCTCTATCTCTTCCTTTTTGCCCCTTAGCACGTCTTCGAGCGTCAACTCCATGTCGTAGACAAGGTCGCGGCCGCGCCGGCGGCCCCCTCCTCCTCCAAAGCCGCCAAAGCCGAAAAAGTCCCCGGCACCGCCTCCCCCTCCCACTCTGCCGGCGCCAAAGAACTGCTCAAAGATGTCGCGAAATCCGCCAAACCCTCCGATGTCTCTGAACACCTCTTCAAAGTTGGCCTCCGACCCGCGGAACGCCTCTTCGGCGCCCACGTGGCCGTACGCGTCGTAGCGCTTGCGCTTTTCGTCGTCTGACAGCACCGCGTAGGCTTCCGAGATCTCTTTGAATTTTTCCTCTGCCCCGGGCTCCTTGTTGCGGTCGGGGTGGTACTGGAGGGCCAGCTTGCGGTAGGCTGCCTTGATGTCCTCCTTGCTGGCGCCTTTCTGGAGCCCGAGTACTTCGTAATAGTCTCTTTTGCTGTTGTTGTTGCTGCTCATTCATGTTCACACATATACACATATGCGCTCATGCATACAGGCATGAACGCGCTACGGGTTGGGGTTTGGCCCGGCGCCCATCCCGCTCCCAGCCCCTCCCCCGCTGCCGGGGGCGGCAGTCTGTTGCGGTTGCTGTTGCTGCTCGCCGGCGGTGGCGGCCCCCTGCGGCCCTGCTGTTGAAGCTCCGGCGCTCCTGTACGCCTCGGCGCTGACCTCGGCCAGTATGTCCTTGAGCGCCTGCACCTTGGCCTTGACGGCCTCGGTGTTGTTGCTTGCAATAGCGTCGCGCAGCTCCTGCGCCGCCTTGTTGACCTTCTCGGCCTGCTCCGGCCTTATCTTGTCCTTGAGGTCCTGCTTGACCAGCTTGTCTGCCGCGTAGACGAGGTTGTCTGCCTCGTTGCGTGCCTCGGCCTCCTCTTTCTTCTTCCTGTCGGCCTCGGCAAACTGCTCCGAGTCCCTCTTTAGCTTCTCTATCTCCTCCTTGGAGAGCTTGTTGTTTGCAGTGATGGTTATCTTGGCCTCCTTCTGCGTCGCCATGTCCTTCGCGGCAACGTTCAGTATGCCGTTTGCGTCGATGTCAAACGTCACCTCTATCTGCGGCACGCCCCTTGGCGCCGGCGGTATCCCGGAGAGGTTGAACATGCCAAGCGAGACGCAGTCGGCCGCCATCGGGCGCTCGCCCTGCACCACGTGTATCGTCACCGCCGTTTGATAGTCTGCAGCCGTCGTGAACACCTTGCTCTTTTTGGTTGGGATGGTGGTGTTGCGCTCTATCAGCGGCTCCTTGAGCCCGCCCAGCACCTCCACGCCAAGCGTGAGAGGCGTCACGTCTACAAGCAGTATGTCGGTGGACACGTCGCCGGCGATGATTGCGCCCTGCACGGCCGCGCCCATGGCTACTGCCTCCATCGGGTCGATGCCGCGCTCGGGCTCCTTGCCCATGACCGTGCTGACAAACTGCCTCACCATCGGCATCCTCGTGGGCCCGCCGATGAGGATTATCTTGTCGATGTCCTGCGGCGTCATCTTGGCGTCCTGCAGCGCCTGCAGCATGGGCTGGCGGCAGCGCTCCACAATCGGCCTCATCAGCTCTTCCAGCTTGGCCCTCGTCAGCTGGATGACGAGGTTCTTGGGGCCTGCCTGCGGGTCGTACGCCAGAAAGGGCAGGTTTATCTCTGTCGACACGACGTTTGAGAGCTCTATCTTGGCCTTTTCTGCAGCCTCGCGTATCCTCATCATGGCCGCCTTGTCGTTGCGCACATCAAGGCCGGACTGTTTCTTGAACTCCTGCACGACAAACTCGACAAGCGTGTTGTCCATGTCGGTCCCGCCAAGATGCGTGTCGCCTGACGTGCTCCTGACCTGGAAGACGCCCCCGCCCATCTCCATGATGGTGACATCTAGCGTGCCGCCCCCGAGGTCAAAGACCATTATCTTCAGGTCCTTGTTGGCCTTGTCGAGGCCGTACGCAAGCGACGCAGCGGTCGGCTCGTTGATTATCCTGACCACCTGCAGGCCGGCTATCTCGCCTGCGTCCTTGGTCGCCTGCCGCTGGTTGTCGTTGAAATACGCCGGGACGGTGATCACTGCCCTGTCCACCGGCTCCCCAAGGAACGCCTCGGCGTCCCTCTTTATTTTCTGGAGGATGAACGAGGAGATCTGCTGGGGCGTGTACTCCTTGCCAAACACCCTGAACTTGAAGTCGGTCCCCATCTTGCGCTTTGCAGCTATCACGGTTCCTTCCGGGTTTGAGATCATCTGCCGGCGCGCCGGCTCGCCCACTATCAGCTGCCCTTCCTTTGTGAATGCCACCACCGAGGGGAAAGCCTTGCCGCCTACAGATGTCCCTTCAGCCGCCTGGATTATGGTCGGCTTGCCGCCTATCATTGCAGCAGCCGCCGAGTTGCTCGTTCCAAGATCTATGCCTATTATTTTGCCCATTTGTCATTTCGCCTCGATTATTATTGCTATGCGTTATTGTCAGTATCGCTATTTTTAACTATCTTCTTGGCTATTTCCACCATGCTGGGCCGGAGCACCTTGCCGTTGAGCATGTACCCCCGGCGGATTTCGGCAGTCACGCTGTTCTCAGGCACGTCGTCCCTCGGCGCAAAGGCGATGGCGTCGTGGACGTTTGGGTCAAACGGCGTCCCGACGGCCTCTATGGGCCTGACGCCTTCTGACGAGAGGAGCGAGTCGATGTTCTTCAGTATCCCCTCAAGGCCCTCTATGACTATCGGGCTGACGGCGACGTTTTCTTGTTTTTTGGCAGTCGCAAGCGCCCGCTGGTAGTCGTCGCGTATGTTGAGGAACTTTAGCAGCAGTTCAGCCTTGCCCGACTCGACCCTCGAGGCGACCTGCTTTTCCATCTGCTTGCGATAGTTGTCGAAATCGGCCATGAGGTATTTCAGCTTTGAAAGGTTTGCCTCAGCCGCCTGCCTGGCCGCCCTGAGCTCCGCCCTCAATGCCTCGAGCTCTTCTCCTTCTTCTTTTTCATTTTCTCCCTCCAGCCCGGTGGCCTGCTCCGCTTCCCGTCTGCCATTCCCGTCTTCTTTTTCTTCTTTGTCAGCTGCCATCGCAGAAAACCACCTCTATTGTTAACGCAGGTGATTTTTGGAGCAGGCGACAATAATTACATATCGTCGCCACACACGCACGCACGCATGCGCGCGCCGGCAGCAAGGAATAATACTTGTTTTGCCGCAAAGCATTGCCGTGTCCTCTTCAGCTTCAGATGACGCCCTTGAGGCGATAAAGCAGAAAAAGATGGCCGAGCTCCAAAAGATGGCAGAGGCAAGGGCCGCCCTTGCGGGGATAACCCAGCCGGTCCACCTCACAGATTCCAACTTTGCAAGCGAGGTGGCCAGATATCCCATCATCCTGGTAGACTTTTGGGCGCCCTGGTGCGGCCCGTGCAGGATGGTCGCGCCCGCAATCGACCAGCTGGCAAAAGAGTACGCCGGCAGGGTGGTGTTTGGCAAGCTGAACGTGGACGAGAGCCCGCGAACGGCCGGCGCGTTTGGAGTCCAGAGCATACCGACCATGATGATATTCAAGAACGGCAAGGCAGTCGACGTCATGGTCGGTGCCATGCCCAAGGGGGCGATAGAGGCCAAGATAAAACAGCAGCTGGCTCCTCCGGGCGGAAGCTCGATGTACGGATAAAAAGAAAAAGAGGAGGGGGTGGCGGGTGGGGCCGGGACTGGGAGGCTAGTGGCCCTGGCCGCTTGTCTCCATCATGCCTTTTTCCATCAGCGCCTCCCTCTGCCTTGCCAGCTTTTCAAGCCCCTCTGCGTCGTATTTTTCCGCCAGGCTCTCGTTGACGTGTATGACCGCCTTGTTCGTGTTCTCGTACGGGCTCCCCACTCTCAACGGGAGCGCGTCGGCCTGCTCCTGCGTCGTTATGACGCTTCCCGGCGGCACGTACTTGCCGTCAGGTATGACCACGCCGCCGGTTATCGTGCTTGCGACGCCCACTGCCACGTTGTTGCCCACCTTGGCGTTAAAGATCAGGCTCTCCATTCCGACAAAGGTGTCGTTCCCGACCCAGGCCGGCCCGTGCAGCATGACACCGTGGGCAAGGCTCGTCCTCTCGCCCACCCACACTGCATAGCCTTCTGGGAAGCGGGTGTCGTTTGCCGCAAGCCTGTCCCCGCCTGCCGTAAAGCGCCTGCCGTCTATGTTATGCCCGTCTTCAGTCGTCTCGAGCGCATGGATCACGACGCCGTCCTGGATGTTTGAGTAGCTGCTTATATGGATGGGCGTCCCCTCGTCGCCCCTGCACACGGCAGTCGGCGCGACCAGCACCATCTTGCCGATGTAGCAGTCGCCTATCACTATTGCAAACGGGTGGATGAACGCGCTCTTGCTCACCTGCGGGCCTGCGACCTGCGGGTTAAAGTCTGTCTCGACGTTTGGGTGGACGTTTGGCCACGCCCTAGAAGAGGATCTCCTCGCCAGGTCCGTGCCTGTTCCGGCGTCTGCCGGCTGGAGGCCCGGCGGCGCCGCTGCGACGATTGCGATCGCAAGTATCGCAGCAACAGCGGCGGCCGCCGCAACCGCGGCAGTAATAGCTATATGACCATGTTTCGTGGCAAGCCCATGAAAAGGTGTATTATATAATCCAATAACCACAAATGGTGAATTCTTCTATAAGAAAGCGGTGGCAGTACAAGAGAAAAAAGGAAGAGCCGCGCCTAGTTGATGCCTAGGTGCGGGAAGGATGCAACGCTTACGCCCAGTTCGCCCTGGATCTTGCGGATCTTACCTGCGTACTCCCTCATCCTTGCAGCATCGCCCTGAACCTTTGCGATGCGGTATCCCTTCCATGCCTTCCTCAGTGCGCCCCAGCTCTGGCCGGTCGTAAAGTTGCTGTTGGTTGCTTCGTGGTGAAGCGACATTATGGCTGTCATGATGAGATAGTTCTGGGTTGGTACTTAGCACCAATAGTCAATTTTTGCCAATTGAAAAGTGAAATAGGTTGACATGATGGTAGCGATTGAGGCAGTTTTATGGAAAAATTAGCGATTGAGGTGCTGCATCTCGTACATTTTGCAAGGTTTCCGGCATTCTCATTGCACGTCCTGCACCCAACATTTTAATCATCCGGCTCCCGTGCAATGAGGTAGAGTGGGGATACTGAATAAGAAAGAAGAGAAGGAGGAGCGGCAAAAGGCCGCCGAGCGGTTCTACGCCCTCCTCAAGGCGCTCATGGACGAGCTGTTTGATCACGCGCAAAAGAGCAGGCACGTCAAGATGCCCCGCAACGTCTCGTTCGGCCTCGTCTACGACCAGCGCGACGCCGTGCTCCTGACCGGCGTAGAAAAGGACACGGGCAAAAAGATGTACCTCTACAACGTGCGCATCATCGGCAAGACGTTTGAGGACAAGCGCCAGCAGATGATCGAAGACAATACGACTGCGACTCTCTTTAGCTGGATAGCCGATGTCTGCTCGATATACATCAGCCCCTTTGTCTACGAGTATGTGGTGAACGTGCAGCACAGGGGCGAGGGCACTGCCGAGCGCACCACCCGCCAGATCGTGCGCAGCTTTTTGGACAGGCTCGCCAATGACCCAGAGCTGAAGCACGTGCTTGACCCGCTGCGCGAGCCTTCCTCCAATTCCACAACTACTACTACCACTACTACTACCACTGATCAAAAATAGCTGACGCAGGGGGCAACCCCGCTCGATAACGCAGCAAATAATTCATTTTGATTTCTCCACATGATGATATGAGCCAAGACGCGCTGGTGCGGTGCAACATTTGCGACGAAAACGTCGGCATGCTCGAAGTCGCCCAGCACGTCGCAGGCAGGGGGCACGGCATCAAGAAAAAGGTGGCCGATTTCCAGGAGATGAACGCGCTGGTGCGCAGGCAGTACGAAAACGACCAGTCAGTGGTCGCGGCGTGGATAAGGAACCTGCACGGCTATGACTTTTTGTCGTCTGGCAGGACCTAGGCGTAGTTGCCCTTGATGGACGACTTGGCGCCGCACGCCTCGCAAATGAGAAAGCCCAGCTTTTTGTTCTTTTCCGTCCTGGTGTCTGGGCTGCCGCAGACTGGGCACTGCACATAGTCCTTGACGTACCTGTCGATGAGCGCATTGAACGACGAGGGCGTCTTGCGGCCAAGGAATATGACGCGCTCGCCCTGTATGTAGCCGGCAGACGCCAGCTCCTTGTTCAGGTACAGCAGTAATTTTTCCGGGTCGCGCCTGAGCGCCTTTGGAAAGTCCATAAAGTTGCGGAATATCGTGTTCTTGCCGACCCAGATTATCTGCGGCTGCGGGATCTCGAGCCTTGAGGTGGCCTTCCTTGCGTCCGTGCCCAGCTTGTCCTGCAGGCGCTTTAACAATGCTTCATAGTCGGCCTTTGCCGCTGCGCTCACAGCGGATTGGACGCGCTGCTGTTTAATGTATGTTGTGCCGTTCTTTCTTGGCGCGTGTGCATATGCGTGCGCGCGCGTCCACACTTCTACAACTACAATGGTAATTGTAGCTTTTAGTTCTTTTAAGCGCATGGATCTAAAATACACAGACAGACCGGCAATTGCTTGCTTGCCAGTTAGTTGGTTGGTTAGTTAAAGCGGCAGGACCGGCAGGCCGGCAGGCAGACATCCAAGAAAAGGAGATGCTGCGCGGCAAAAAAAAGAGCAGAGTGTCTGTCTGTGTGTGCTCGCGCGTGCCTGTATGTTATTGACGCCGTCCAATCTTGGGTTGATTTTCCCTTTCCTTCGCAGGTGTTCAATTCGGTTGATCAAGCGTTCAGTTAGTTAGGCTGACAGCGTCCTATCTAAAAAGATAAGAACAGGCTTTCATTCAGGATAGAATCCTGCTCGAACACTGTCTGTAGCTCTTCGCTCCTTTCGCTGTTTGGCGCGTTCGATCAGTTCCCTAATTAGCTGCTTTACATCTTCGTCCTCGATCTGCCCGAGAACGTAGCTGAGTTGCTCAATAACATCGTCGTACTGTTCCGCAAGATTCGATGTTTCGCTCTCCAGAAGAGATTGTTCGGGAAATGCAGATAGCCGTCGGAGACATACTAGATTGGGAAACTATGATGCAGGGTGGCAGAAAGATTGTTAGGGTAAAAAAGCTGGAATAGGGTAATCATGTGTTTTAGCTGTTAATATATTGCCATGTCAAAACTGACAAATATATATATGGCTAGCTAACACATAATGCGGCATGCAAAAACAGGAACTACTGAAAGGCGACGCATTCCTGTTCGCCCAGAGGCTGGACAGCAAACCAGTCTATACTATAGAAGATGCAATTTCAGTAGCTGGCTCGGCCAAGACTGCTTACAGGCGCCTGAATGCTTTAAAGTCTCTTGGTCTTGCCAAGTACAAACGCGGCAGATTCATACTCAAAAGCAGCGTAGTGTTACAGCCAGCAAACGTAATTGAAAAGCTTCTGCCGTCGTTAATTGCCCTAAGTAGAGCTAGGAGGTTTGGACGAAACTATAATGATTCTGACATCAGGTTTGCCATGAACAACATTTCAGACAAATTCACTACCCTGGATTACAGGGCGTACGAGCTCACAAAATTCCAGACTCCCCTGGATCTGTACATCTATGTAACAAATATTGACAAGGTTGCTGACTTTCTGAAGGAAAAGGGGTTCAAGGAAGGCAAGAACGGTCACGTAATACTGCTTCCGAAAATAGGCGATTTCTCTAATGAAATTGAAAGGGTCTATCTTGACTGCATAGCAAACGGCGAAAGAAGCACGATGGATGCGATAGCCATAGAGCTCCTATACGAGGACAGGCTGAGCAGTACAAGAGGCCTGTTTCCAGTACAGCTAGTTAAAAAGGTACAAGAAGACCTACCATTGTCGAACAGCAAGTGAAAGCATGCATCCGCTAATCCAGGAAGCGATTAGAATAACTGAAGACCCGGGGGATGTCGTCTTCATAGGGGCAGTTGGCATATTCCTGCAGACAAAGGCGACCAGAGAATCGCAGGACCTGGATTTTGCAGTAGCAAAAGAACTGCCTGCGGAAATGTTGGATGAGAAGCGGTACTTTGTACGCAAGGTGAAAGGAAAGGAAGCAAGGTACACACCAAGAGGCTACAAGATCGACATCTATACCAGGGATGTCAGCGGCATACCGGTAGACAGGGTAGTTGCAGCTGCAAAGGATATTAAAGTCAGGAAAGGAGCGACGATAAAAGCAGCAAGCGTGGAAGTGCTTGTTGTTTCCAAGTTCAGGGCTGCAGCGAAGAGGAAAGGTACTGATGATGTTGATGTACGCACGCTAGCCCAGAGAAAGTACAAGGACATAGATTGGAATGTTTTAAAGTCGCTGACTGATAGCGAGATAGAATACCAGAGGATAAAAAGTCAGATGGACGCGTTGCACAAAATGCAGCTAAAGTTCTAGCTCACATTTTACCCATACCTGGTCTAGCTATGAGTATCACTGACGTGGTAGGGGGGATAGATAGATATACCATATTACAAAAGTCAGAAAATTTTACAGTTATGCTCAATTTCTCTGCTTGAAGATATTTAGCAACAATGATTTTTTGAATGGTTCACGACTGTGCAACAAGTTATGCAACGCTTTTGTTGCATAATGAGCATAAGAAAAACTGTTTTAACAATGAATTTTCACATCCACTCGTCATGCAGCCACCTTTCAAACCGTGAAACTCGTCGTCAACCTGACTGAACGCTTGATCAACCGAATTGAACACCTGCGAAGGAAAGGAAAATCAACCCAAGATTGGACAGCGTCTTCTAAAGATAAACAGGTTGCATGGCCGCCTAAAGTAAAGGATAGATAGTTGCTGGATAAAGATGCAGAATTAGTATATCAGACCTCGAATCTTATTTTCGTTATTCTTCATTTCCTTTTCCAGGATTTCACTACATATGTGAATGAAAGCATTGCGAGGGTTAGTGGTCCATCTAATTATTTCATTGTCCCAGTTGTCGGTTATAATGGACTGCCATGTAGACCTGCCACCATCGTCACATGGTCTAATTAGAGCGAATAACGATTCAATGAATTCTTGAACATAATTTAGATTATCAAATCTGCGGACGTAGTTTAGGTCGTCTGGCTTTGTCAGGATGAAATTGGGATTGAATTTCCAAGTATCGGGTGTTGGCTGTATCCATGTGCTCATGCCGACAAAAATCTGTCGGAACTTGAAGAAGCCATCACTCTTCCACGATGTGGCGAGGCCAGAATATTCTAATTCGACGTTATCAGGATCGCCTTTTCTGCTGGATTTCTGGAATAATCCTGTGAGCACCAAAGCCTTGCGATGATTTACATCTCGTATTGCATCATACGCTTTGGGTCGATTCTCCTGCAAGTTGGCCAGGCTTTGCCTATCTATCTCATCTGCAAATACCATTATGGGATTTCGGTTCAGAGTGATAAAGGCAAGTTCTATGTCTTGAAGGCATGCACTCATGAACATACGGGCTGGCAACCATACTCCGTAAGACTGTGGTAACTAGAGCATGTTAGCAGTTTCTGGACTTGATTTTCAAGCTAATCAGGTTCTAGCAAGCAAGCCCATCTGTCTGATGTAACGGTCTGTCTGTCTGTCCGACGAATGCAGGCCCCTGCCAGAATCCGACAAAGAATTACCACAGATTAGCTGGGTCGGGGCATGCATGCTTTTTGTGCGTAATGCCTCGTCGAGTTCCACGACGTTTCCGCCTGCTCGATTGTCATGTCGTGGCCGTGTATCATGTGGCCCACAAACTGCCCGCGGCCTTCAAGCAGTATGTCGCACCTGTAGCACCGGGCTGCAAGCTGGACGGCTGTTGCTTCTTCTTCTGTTGTTGTCACCTTGTCAGCCACCTGTTCTCCTTGAACCTGTAAAGCGCAGGGAACAAGATCCACGACAGCACAAAGTTCGTCACCGCGACCGTCAGTGGGTAATACTTCCAGTTCTTTGCCGACGGATCCCTGTACTTGTAGTCAAAGCCTATGGCCCATCCCTTCAGGAACAGGCTGACAAGGAACGACAGCGAGTAATAGTATTGGTGCTGCAGGATGGGAGCATACAAAAAGACGGCGAGCACTATGAGCGGGGCGGTAAAAGTCGCCATGAACTCTGTGTAGAACACGAAAGAGATGAGTGGGTTGCGCTTGTGCCAAAAGAACGAACTCACAAAAAAGTTGGTCCTGATGTAGCCTTTCTTCCATCTTTCCTGCTGCCTTATGAACCCCTTGAATTTTTCCGGCACGTCAGTGTATACTATGGCGGTCGAGACGTACACGGTCTTCCACTTTTCAAGCGCCGAAGCGGTGAGCACCCTGTCCTCTGCGTCGTCATAGCGCGCCGCCGTCTCAAACAGCCGCTTTGATATCGGGGCCCCCATCACCTCCTTCATCTTCTCCTTTGCCCACCTTGAGCCGAGCACGTACGAGGTAAGCTCCCGGTCGTCGCTAAAGTGTATCTTGGCCCCTGCCCAGTACTTTATGAAGTGCTGTATCACGTCGCGCCGGTACGCCGCAAGACAGCCCGAGCAGCACGTTACGCTGCCAAACGTGCTCTCGCATGCCTTGCCCACGTTGAACGAAAAGTCGTACCAGGCGTCCTGGAACCGGGTCAGCGGGTTCTTGTCGGCGTTCCACACCTTGACGTGGCCCACCGCACCTCCGATCTTGGGGTCGGACTTGAAAGCCCGGATCAATTCAGTGATCGCGTCCTTGTCTATCACGCTGTCAGAGTCCAGCAGGAGTATGTACTCGCCCTTTGCTGCGTAAATGCCGCTTGCGACAGCCTTGCGCTTGCCTTCGTTCTTTTTGTGGATCACCTTCAGCTGGGGGTACTTTTTTGCAAGACTGTTCAGGATCTCGGGAGAGCCATCCTTGCTGCCGTCGTTTATGGCTATTACTTCGATGTTCTTGTGGGTCGACTGGAACAACGATTCTATCACGATCTCGATCATTTCTTTCTGGTTGTATACTGGAACCACCACCGACACAAGGTCGTCTGATGCTTCCGCCTTGGCAGGGTTGCGGTAATGGAACCACCCCACATACAGCGCCAATATCGAATGCAGGGGCATGATATTTGAGAAGATTAGCAGCGGATCCTGCATCTCGATGCCTGTCTTGAGGGTGAAAAAGAGGATGAGACCCATGCCTACTATGGTCGCTATGCGCAGGGCCCAGCCCTTTTTCGTCGTGACGATCCTGCCGGTGCTCGAGGTCTTTTGTAGCGAGCCTACCTGGAACTTTTGTTTCTGGCTCAAAGGGCGCCCTTCCTTATTGTCAGAGGCATGCGCGCGACATCAGATGCGTTTGCAAAGCGGAGCTTGTAGTCCTCGGGCTTACCGGCAGTAATTCCTGCCAAGAACGCATCTATCTGCTTGATCGGAACCGAGTTGTCAAAACTGATTATGATAGGATCAGATATCTCTTTTAAGGCAAAGAAATGCTCTGGCGGATATTGCGTCCCATCAAAGCTCTGGATCTTGTACCTGATGAACTGGCCGTCAAGGAACTTGTTGTAGTGCGTAGAGTAGGAAAAGTCGGCAAATATGCCCGAGCGTGAAAGCAAAGAGTAAATGTCCGGGTCAACGACTGTGCCAGATGGCGCGCGGAAAAGCTGCGAGTCCAGCCTGCCGGCCCGGTCAATTGCATGTTTGCCGCTCTTTACTTCATCAAGGGCCCTGGTATAGTCAGGTATCGAAGCAAGGTTCACGTAGCTGTACGTCTGGCTGCCTATGTCTATCCTGTCATCGGCGGCAAATTCTACAACGCACCGTGGGTAAGAATCCGCAACGCTGCCAGGCATAAAGATAGTTGCCCGCACGTCGTATTTTTTCAGAGTCTCTGCCAGACCTGTGCACCAGTAGGGCAGATTGTCTGCAGCGGCCTTGTTTACTTCAAAGACGAGCATGGCATCGAGCTGCGGCGGCGCGTTCTGCTGCGTAAAAGCCGGCAGGACTGCCACCATGCCCAGAATCACCACCAGCCCGGTGGACAGGGCACCGAGGTAGATTATCTTCAAGTGTCTGCTACCCTGCCTGCGTATGTATCTTCGGGATCATGGCAGGCACCGATATGTGCCGCCTGTATTCGCTGTCCACCTTTTTCGCAGCCTCGATTATCGAGCTGTCAAGCACGTTCTTTGAAAGCGACAGGAACATCTGGCTGTCCTTTGGCAGGCAGTGGCCGCCGATGCCGTCCCTTGCCTCCATCACCTTGACGTTCCATTTCGTGTTTATCGCCTCCCGCAGCTCTTTAAAGTCCAGGCCGGAGCGGTCGCAGAACATGCGCAGCTCCTCGGCAAACGCTATCTCCATGAACCTGTAGCTGTTCTCAACGATCTTGCACAGCTCGGCCACCTCGACGGACTGCACGGGATGCAGCGGTATGTCGAGCAGCTCGCCGTAGAACTCCCTTGCCTTTTCCACGCAGCAGTCGCCGCAGCCGCCTATGACGCGCGTCTGGCGCACGCCGTGGTCGCTCTTTTCGTGTATGTAGAACCTGTGCGGCACGTGCACGACGTGCATGCGGTGCCCGAGGATGTCGAGGATCTTTTTCGACGTGCCCCGGGTGATGGTGCTGTCTATGCCCACCAGGGCGCCGGTCCTGCCCTCCTTTGCCAGCCTGCTGGCAATGTCGTACAGGCCGTCGAGGAACGGCGCGAACATGTCGTCCGGCCTGTGGGTCGATATGCATATGACGTAATAGTCATAGTTGGCAAAATTGGCGGCCCTCTTCCTTATCACCTGGTCGTCGAGGGCGCGCCGGACCGCCTTTTCGCTGATGTCGTATCCGTCGACGGTCAGGCCCTTCATGGTCATGTATTCTGCGTTGCTGTAGCCTATCTGCCCAAGGCCGATAACTAGAACTCTTTTAGGGTGCATCTTCACTGAAGACTCGACCTGAATAAAAAGCCATTACGCAGGGTGCGTTTAGTGAAAAACACTGAAAGTAATATCTGGTTGCAGGCAATGTGTATGTTAATACCTAGTACAGGAGACTAAATAACAGGCACGTCGATCTGATTTCTTTCTTACGCCGTCCGATTCTGCCTGACAGGCGCTTGCTTTTTAATCAGTTGGGCCTTCCTTCAGGGCGTAGACAACACATGATACCGATAAACAGGCCGTGGCTCGGAGAGGAGGAAAAGCGTGAAGTGATGGCTGTGCTGGACGAAAATTCGCTCACGTCTGCCGCAAGCGACGGGGGCAGGCGCGTCCAGGATTTTGAGAGCGCGCTCGAGAAATACCTGGGCTGCAGACACGCTATCGCAGTCAACTCGGGCACGGCCGCGCTCCACGCGGCGCTGCTGGCTGCGGGCATCGGGCAGGGGCACGAGGTGCTCCTCCCCTCGTTCACGTTCGTCGCCACCGCAAACGCGGTCGTGGCGGCGGGGGCCAGGCCCGTTTTCGTGGACATCAGCAGGGACGATTTTACCATCGACGTGGCAGACGCCAGGAGAAAAGTGAGCCGCAGGACAAAGGCCATAATCCCCGTCCACCTGTACGGCCACCCGTGCAGGATGGACGAGATAGCCGAGCTTGCAGGCAGGCGCTCGCTTGCAGTCATCGAGGACGCCTGCCAGTCGCTTGGCTCCGCCCTTGGCAAAAAGCAGACAGGGACGTTTGGTGAGATGGGCTGCTTTAGCCTGTATGCGAGCAAGGTGCTCACTGCAGGCGAGGGCGGCGCGGTGGTGACAGACGACGACAGGCTGGCAGACAAGCTAAAGATGGTACGCAACCACGGCATGGTGCACGGCTACGACACAAGGACGCTCGGGCTCAACATGCGCCTGCCAGAGATGTGCGCCGCTATTGCCAAGGTGCAGATGGGCAAGCTGGAGCAGATGCTTGCGGCAAGGAGGCGCAACGCGCAGCTCCTGACAGAGCTCCTGTCGCCGGCTGCAAGCAAGAAGAAAGGGTTGTTTGCGCTGCCGGAGGAAAAAAGCGGCAGCCGGTTCAACTGGTACCTCTACACCGTGGCGTTTGCCAAGAGCGCGACGAGGGAGGCCGTAAAGCAGAGGATGCAGAGCGACGGCATAGGCGCGGCCGTCTATTACGACCCGCCGGTGCACAGGACGCCGTTTTACAGGGCAAACGGCAGAACAAAACTGCCAGCCACAGAGTGGTGCGCCAGGAGGGTGCTGTCGCTGCCGGTGCACCCGGGCGTCAGTGAGCAGGACGTGCGGCGCATAGCCGAGTCGCTCAGCTCTGCTGCCGCGGCGACAGGTTGAGCGCGACCAGCAAGCAAGCACGCACACACACACAAAATATTTTTTCTATATCAGGGCGTAGCAAGTTTCCCAACTTGTCCGATCATATCATAAAATTTGTATATTATGATAATATCCCGATTGCGATGCGTTTTTATAGCAACCATCTCAATAATCGCTGGAAATGCCGATCGACACTGGAGATACTACGTGGATGCTTATCTCTACAGGCCTCGTCATGCTCATGACGCCGGCGCTTGGCTTTTTTGAAGCAGGCCTGATCCGGAGCAAGAACTCGCTTTCCATAATCATGCAGACGTTTTCAGGGCTGGCCATACTGTCTACGCTTTGGTTCATAATCGGGTTCACCCTGGTCTTTGCGCCCACTCAGGGCGAGATCATCGGCGGGCTCGACTGGGTGTTCTTTAACAACGTGCCCTTCAACGACAGCCTGGACTATGCGCCCACGATACCCGGAGTCACGTTCGGGTCGTACCAGATGATGTTTGCAGTCATCACGCCCCTGCTCATCACTGGCGCGTTTGCAGAGAGGCTAAAGTGGAGCTCGTTCTTTGTGTTCATCATAATATGGAGCCTGGTCATCTACTACCCGCTGGCCCACTGGGTCTGGGGTAGGGGATGGCTTGCGGACCTGGGCGTGTTTGACTTTGCAGGCGGCATCGTCATCCACACGAGCGCAGGCATGGCCTCCCTTGCTGCAGCCCTCGTGCTTGGCAGGAGGAAGAACTTTGGCCCGGACATCATGGTTCCGCACAACATACCGCTTGCAGTCATTGGCGCGGCGCTGTTGTGGATAGGCTGGTTCGGCTTTAACGCAGGGAGCGCCCTTGCGTCAGGCTCGCTTGCCGCAAACACGCTGCTCGTGACGCACATCGGCTCGGCGACTTCTGCGATGGTCTGGATATTCCTGTCGTGGAAGCGCTCGGGCAAGCCGTCGACTACGGCAGTCATAAACGGCGCCATTGCAGGCCTTGCAGGCGTCACCCCGGCGGCAGGATTCATCGACGCGCAGAGCTCGTTCTTCCTAGGCATCGTGCTCGGCTTTGCCTCGTACTATGCCATCCTGCTCCTCAAGGAGCACTGGAAGATAGACGACGCGCTCGACGTCAGCTCGGTGCACGGCGTGACGGGCATAGTAGGCTCGCTTGCGATAGGCATACTTGCCACGCAGGTGGTCAACCCCGCCGGCCCCAACGGCCTGCTCTTCGGCAACCCGATGCAGTTTGCCATCCAGGCGCTGGGCGTCGGAGTCGCGGCCGTGATGGGCTTTGTCGGCACGGTCGTCATCATGAAGGTGATAGACAAGACCATGGGCCTGAAGGTCAAGGAAGAGGAAGAGGACATCGGGCTGGACATCACCCAGCACGCGGAAAGGGCGTACGTCACCTAGTAACAGGCGCCTTTCCCTCCTTTCTTTTCCCTCCTTTCTCCTTTCTTCTTCTTTTCTTTCATTCCGTATTCTTTTATTACTCCTTTTTACACAATTCTTTCTGCATCTTCTTTGAGGCTCATAATATACACAGGCAAGGGAGGCACAGGCAAGACCGTCACTTCGTGCGCGACTGCGATCAAGCTTGCAGAACACGGCCACAGGACGCTCGTGCTGTCGGCCGACCCGGCGCACACGCTTGCCGACGCGTTCATGATGCCCGGCGTCGGGAACGAGCCGCACCAGGTCGCCAAGAACCTGTACGCGCAGCAGATAGACCCCGTGACTGAGATGAGCAAGCAGTACAGCAGTATACTTGCGTACATGGCCTCTGTTTTCTCGGCAAAGGGCATAGACGAGACGCTTGCCTACGAGATTGCGATGCTCCCCGGCATGACGCAGCTGTTCTCGCTCCTAAAGATAGAGGAGGTGTCGCACACGGGCGCCTACGACGCAATAGTGCTGGACATGCCTGCTTCAGGCGAGGCCCTGCGCTACCTGTATTTCCCAAAGCTGGTGGGGAGCCTCGGCCGCAAGCTCTCCGGGCTTGCCGGCCTGTTCTCAGGGTTTGCCAAGATCTTCCAGCCCCTTGCCAACATACCGGCTCCAAGCAAGGACGTTATCAAGAGCGAGCTTGACCTGATAGACAGGCTCGACGTGTTGGCGGAAATAATCAGGGACAACGACACGACAAGCCTGCGGCTCGTCGCAAACCCGGACACGTTCAGCATCGAAAACGCCAAGAGGGCGCTGATGTCGGCGTCACTCTACGGCATAAACGTGGACATGGCAGTCGTGAACAAGATAATGGCAGGCTCTACAGACGCCTACTATGAGCGGTGGGCCGAGTTCCAGCGGGGCAAGGTGGACGAGGCCAAGGCAAACTTTTACCCGCTGCCGGTCAAGGAGACAGAGCTGTACGCGACAGAGCTTCGCGGCGTGGAGATGCTTTCTGCGCACGGCGACAAGCTCTTTGGGAGCCAGGACCCGGCCCAGGTATTCTACAGGGGCCAGCCCTACCTCTTTGAAAACGAGGGCGGCACGTCGATAAGGATGAGCGTGCAGGTGCCCTTTTCAGCTAAAGATGATTTTACCGTCGAGCGGTACGGCGACCGGCTGACGGTAGGGGTAAAGACCGCCGCCGGCCGCATAGTCAACATCATCCCGCTGCCGGTCGCAACTGCCGGCATGAGGCTGGCAAAGGCAAAGCTGGAAGACAGGCGGCTCAACGTCCTGTTTGAAAGGTAATAGTTGCACTAACTATAGCTTTTTCTAGGGCGCCTGCTTTGCAATAAGCAGGGAGAAAGACGCATGGTTCTTCCTTCTCCAACCCTTACGATAAGCTGCGCCGGAGATGCCAAGCTTGCCGCAACCATCCGGGAGTTTTTGGTGGCTGAAGGCATAGCCACGGCAGGCCGGGAAGGCGACGACGAGATTTCAGTGGCGGTAGAGCCGGAGGGCGGGCGCGAGGATATCCTTGCGGCCCTTTCAAAATACGCGTCGGCAAGGCTTGAAGGATACTCCCTGATAGAATTTGGAGATGATGTCGTAATAGTTGGAATGAAGGCAGAGCCGGAGGAGCTTGGCCTGCACGTCTGCGGCCAGTGCGGCTTTCAAACAGCGTCAGCGGATGCCATGGCAGAGCACAGCAAACTGCACGGCGGCTACCTTTTCATGCCACCATTCCTGTAAATAACCAGTTCTTTTATCGCAAACAGTTTATATAATATTTGCAACCCCCTCTTGTCAGAGTAATATGCCAATAGATCCAGACTTTCCGAGGAATCATCAGCCGATAGGAAGGATCAATCACGCAGACGGTGAGCACTTCCACTTCTTCTGGGGCCCAGGCAAGGTAGCTGAAGCTGCCGAGAACGAAGAGGTCAAGCACGCCTACGAGGCGCGCGGCGAGGAGCTGGTCCCGCTCGGCGTTAGCGGCACCATGGTCGCGATCGACTGGGACTCTTGTGTCGCAGACGGCGCATGCATCGAGGCATGCCCCGTGCAGGTCTACCAGTGGTACAGGACAGAGCACGACGTCCCGGCAAAGGAGGCGATAAACCAGACCTTTGCAGGCACCGGAAGCTCGGTCAAGGAAGAGCGCAAGGATTACACGGACAAGGCCGACCCGATAAGGGAGCACGACTGCATCTGGTGCATGGCATGCGTGTCGGTATGCCCACCGCAGGCAGTCAAGGTCGACCAGAGCAACCTCGAGTTCCACGAAAAGGCAGCAGGGACATTCAACGAGGCGCTCTCAAAGAGCAGCGCGCCGCCACCTCACGCGCACTAACTAACTAGCCAGCTCTTTTCCCTTTTTTCTCTTTCTTCTTTACGAATAAATCAAAGTTCCTGCTCTACAATCCCGTTGCCTGTTGTTGCCGACTCGTACATGGGGCTTTTCCTGCCTGCCGACATTTCAGGCAGGATAACCAGGTTCCTGGCAGGCGAGGCGACGTTCCCCTACATCAAAAAGGAAGAGCTGATCGGCGCCTTTTTCATCTTCGGCAAGGATTACCGCGTCCAGGATTCCGAGGTAAAAGAAGCCAGAGACCTTGCCCGGCGCACGGTCGAGCAGTTTGCCAGGGACGTGCGCATGTATTCCTCCACGCCGGGCAGGCTCGACCCTGCCTTTACCAGGGAGAACTATACAAAGAGGATGCTGCAGATAACAGTCGACGCCAGGGGCGAAACAGATAACACGGAGATGGGCAGGCGGGTCGCCGGCGACCCCACGATACTGACAGACTGCTTTGCGCAGCATGTCGCACACTACAAACACGATTTTTACTTTGAGATCTTTGGGCCGCTCCAGAAACAGCAGGTGCCCTTCCCGTTGCGAAAAAAGCTGGAAGGCAGGATGCTCCTCCTTGGATACAGCGCCAGGAGCGCCAGAGAACTGCTGCCCTACGCCAGCTCGCTGGAGCCCTTTTTTGCATGGCTGTCAAAAGTTTGACGAGTGGTCCACGACGCGCACCATGTGCTTGACATCCAGTACCACGACGCCCTTTGGTAAATTTATCGCAAGCACCTGCTCCTTTGGCGGGCTGTACCGCAGGACATGGACGAGCGCGCCGGCCCTGCCGAGGCGCCTGCCCGACCTTTTTTCAATCGCAATCTCAGGGTCGTACAGGGCGTCAAACGCAAACAGGTAGGTGCTGCCCCACACGTTGACCGAGTATTCCACCCTGTAGTAGGGCACCGACATGCGCGGGAACATTAGCGCAGTCGCTGCGTGCAGGTTCTCCTCTGCGTCGTGCATCCTGTTGCCGTGCCACGCGTCGATAAAAGGCACCTTGGCATACACCGTCGAGTTGACGGCCTTGCGGGTGCACAGCGCCTCGTACCGCTTGAACTCCTCGTCTGGCAGCGTCGCAGGGCCGTACCTGGCGTCGTCGTGCATGGTTATCCTGCGGTTGACGACGAACTTGTCGCCCGACTCTAGCAGGCGGCGCAGGTTCTCGACAAACTGGTGCTCGTTGCACTCGTAGAGCGGCATTTTTCTAGTCCCCGCCCACTCCCCTTACCACGTGCGTTATCGTGCTTTTAGAGCCGCAGATGGTGATGATGGGGTCCTTGGGCCACGCGTCGCCAATCTCTTCTGAGACCGAGATGGTCTCGTCGCCCCGGGCGTACAGCATGCGCTTCCAGAACTTGCCGTCGGCCACGATGGTCGCGCTGTCCTGCAGCGTAAAGCCGATCTCGGACAGGCTGGACTGCACCTGCTCCAGCGGGACAAGTACCGAGATGGATTTCAGCAGCTTTTCCTGCGGCCCGCCCCTTTTCACAATAGTGCAATCGCATCCCAGATATAAAAATCGGGCGCCTGCCTGCATGATGAACATATAATAGTGAGGCAGCAAAGAAAGAGGCTGCGCAGACGTGGCAGAGTGGTCCCTCCCTGCGTGCGCGCATGCAGGGAGACACAATAATGCGTCGGCCTTGAGTCGGCTCGCCCCTCGGTGAGTCACGGCGGCGGCCGGACAGAAAGCCGATTCGCCTTCGGGCGATCAGGAGTTCAAATCTCCTCGTCTGCGCCACACTTCTTTTCTTCTTTTCTTCTTTTCTTTCTATTCCATTATTCTTCCTGCGGCGCCCTTCTTGCCGAGCCGCGCTGCTTTCTCCCCTTGACCTTTTGCGTGTGGTCGGCCTTGATCTGCCTGTCCAGCCTCTTTATCAGCTCCTTGGCCGCGCTTATCGGGTCGTAGCCGACTGCGTGCGCGTTTATCACGCCCTTGGCGGTTATCAGCCTGCACCGCACCGAATACTTTCTCGTCTTGTGCTTGTCCGCATAGACGACGACTGACTGGACGTCGCCCAGCTTGCCCTGGATCTTTTTGAGGAATTTCTGCAGCTGCTCCTCTATCTCGCGTCGCTCCTGCTGGTCCTCAAGGTGCGCCATGTGGATGGTGGCGTCGCCCTTTTTCGGCAGGATGAGCTCGAGCGCGTCCTTGGGCGTGACGATGCCCATCGGCCTGCCGTCGCCGACGACGACCACTTCCTCGCTCTTTTTAAAAAAGTCGGCAAGCTCGTTCAGCCTCGTCCCCCTCTCGACCGACACGGCGCGCCTGGCGATGTCCTTGACCTTGACTTCCCCCTTGACCTTTGCCTTGCCGCCAGAGATGGCCGCAGACCTGCTGGTGCGCTCCGTGGGGGTGGCAAGTATCGACGCCGCGTCCAGTATGCTCATCACGCCCCGCAGGACGCCGTCCTTGTTTATCACGGGAAGCCTGGATATGTTGTAGCGCCTCATCTTGGCGACCGCGTCTGCCAGCGGCGTGTCTTCTTCGATCACTATGGCGCCGGACATCACCTCGTCCACGGTCGCGCCGCCAAAGTCCGCCGTCTGGGCGATGTCGGTCTCGCTCACGATGCCGGCAAGTCTGCCCGTGTCCTTCTCCACGACGGGCAGGGCGCGGTTGCCGCTCCCGATGACCAGCCTGGCAGCCTTTTCGACGTCGTCGTCGGGCGAGAGCGTGGCCGTGTTTGCCACGTAGCTTTTCAGCTTTGAGAGGGCCGGGACGTTCCTTGCCAGCAGGCCCTTGACAAACACCATGCCCACGTACTTGCCGCCTCCTTCCTCATCCTCTTCTGCGACGACAGGGACCTGGTGTATCGACCTGTCGACCATGAGGCTGTACGCCTTGGCGACGGTGTCCTCCGGCGAAAGGGCTGCGACGTTCTTGACCATTATTTCGGAAACTTGCACGCAGAGTATGGACCGGGGATTACATTTTAAGCCTTCTCTTGCTGCCTTACCCACAGAATGGAAAGGGAGAGGCGGCTGGCGCTCGTGGCGGCTGTTGCCGTGGCCGTGGCTGCAATAGCGACGTTCTACTTCACCCCGTCAAGCACCACCATCCCGATACCCGAGCCCTCGGCCGTGCGCGACAGCGGCACCGGCCTCGGCTCAGGCGTGCAAGTGCTTGCCCAGAACCTGGAGGTCCCGTGGGCGGTCGACGTTGCAGAGAAGGAGGATGACGGCAGGGTCTTTTTCACCGAGAGGGCGGGCAGGCTGCGCATAATCGACAGCGACGGCAGCCTGCTTGAGCCGGTGTTCATCAACGTGGCGCAGCAGGGCGAGGCCGGCCTGCTCGGGCTTGCCCTGCACCCCGGCTTTGCAGAGAACCACCGGCTGTACGTCTACCACACGTATTCAAACGGCACGGCAGTCTTTAACAAGGTCGTCATGTTCACCGAGCGGGACAACAAGCTTGTAGACTCTGCGACCATAATAGACAGGATACCTGCCGCCGACAGGAACGACGGCGGGCGCATCAGGTTCGGGCCCGACGGCAAACTGTACGTGGCGACAGGCGACGCCAAGCAGCCGGGGCTTGCGCAGGACCTGAACTCGCTTGCCGGCAAGATACTCAGGCTCAACGACGACGGGAGCGTGCCGGAGGACAACCCGTTCCCCGGCTCGCCCGTCTACTCGTACGGCCACCGCAACGTGCAGGGGCTTGCGTGGGACCCCGTCACAAAAGAGATGTACGCAAGCGAGCACGGCGAGTCGGGCAACGACGAGATAAACAGGATAAAGGCGGGCGCAAACTATGGCTGGCCCGAAGAGGAATGCGGGGGCGACGGCGGCGGTGACGATGATCATGACGCGGCGAAATTTGAAAAGCCGGTCTATTGCTTCAACCCCGCCATTGCGCCGGCAGGCATGACCATCGCCAAGTCGGACGCGCTCGGATACAAAGGGAACATACTGCTTGCCGCGCTAAAGGCCAAGCAGCTGCGCGAAGTCGACCTTGACACGGGCAACACGGTCAACGTCCTGACAGGGTTTGGCAGGATACGCGACGTGGTCGAGGGCCCCGACGGGTCGCTGTACGTGCTGACCAGCAACCGCGACGGCAGGGCCATAGCAGAGCCGGGCGATGACAAGATTTTAAAAGTGACCAGCCCCTAGCTGGCGTACAAAAGATGGGGAAAAAGTTCTACGAGATGGAGGGCAGGGAGGAGCGCCTCGCATTCCTCAGAGAGGCTGCGGGGCTGGACGGCAGCGAAGCCGACGCTTTTGGCAGCCCGCTTGAGTTTGAAAGCGCAAACCGCATGGTGGAAAACGCGGTCGGCATCATGTCTGTCCCCCTCGGGATAGCCACCAACTTTGTCGTCAACGGCGTGGAGCGGCTCGTCCCGATGGCGATAGAGGAGCCGTCTGTAATTGCGGCTGCAAGCAAGGCCGCAAAAATAGCCAGGGCAGGCGGCGGGTTCAAGGCAGAGGCGGGCAGCTCGCACATGATAGGGCAGGTGCAGGTCGTGTCCGTCAAAGGCATCGAGCCTGCAAGGAAAAGGGTGCTTGCAAGGAAAAAAGAGATCCTTGCGATTGCAAACGCAAAGAGCAGGTCCGTCGCGGCGATAGGGCTGCAGGCCCGGGTCGTGCGCGACTCTAGCAAAAACAGGATGGGAAGCATGCTGGTAGCAGAGCTGATAATCGACACGAAAGATGCGATGGGCGCAAACGCGGTCAACACGATGTGCGAGGCGGTTGCCCCGCGCATAGCCGAGATAACCGGCGGACAGGTCGTGCTAAAGATACTGTCAAACTATGCGACGCGCAGGATGGTGAAATGCAGCGCGGTCTTTGGCAGGCAGGAGCTTGGCGGCGGTGACGGGACAGTCGAGCGCATCCTGTACGCGTACGCGCTTGCCCACTCTGACGTGTACAGGGCTGTGACGCACAACAAGGGCGTGATGAACGGCGTGGACGCAGTGGCGCTTGCAACGGGACAGGACTTTCGCGCAATCGAGGCCGGCGCGCACGCCTACGCGGCAAGGGACGGCACGTACCGCTCGCTGACGCGCTGGTGGCGCACAAAAACGGGGGACCTTGCCGGCGAGATAGAGATGCCGCTTGCGGTAGGGGTGGTGGGCGGGGTGGCAAACGTGCACCCGACAGCCAGGACAGCATTAAAGATAATGGGAGTAAAGAGCGCGCAGGAGCTTGCCGCAGTCATTGCGGCGGCAGGCCTTGCGCAGAACCTGGCGGCGATGAGGGCGCTTGCCTCCGAGGGGATACAGAAGGGGCACATGAGGCTCCATGCGCGCAACATTGCGGTGATGGCCGGCGCCAGGGGCGGCGAGATTGACGCCATTGCAAAGAAAATAGCAGACGCAGGCGCAGTCAACGTCGAGGCGGCGCGTGAGGCGCTTGCAGAGCACAGGCGGCGGCTGCTGCAGCAGTAGTAGCAGCAACAACAATAACAGACGCATGTGCACATATTTTGTGTGACAATAACAGGCAGGTTTTGTAAAACCCGGCCACGCCGGCTATAAGATATATATGCACACACCGGCTTATGCACTTCTGGCAAGAAAAAACATGCCCACGGTCAAATTTGCAGTCCCAAAGGGCAGCATCGAGGAGGTCACATTCAAGCTGTTGGAGCAGGCGTACCAGACGGTGAGCGGCAGGGGCAGGACGTACAGGGTCAGGCTGTCAGACCCCGAGATAGAGGTCAAGATACTCAGGCCGCAAGAGATCCCTACCTATGTGCAGGAGGGGTTCTACGACGTGGGCATCACAGGCAGGGACTGGATCAGAGAGGCCAAGGCCGATGTCGAAGTCCTGCTCGACCTGGAGATAGGCAGGGTCAAGCAGGTCATAGCGGTCCCGAACAGCTTTGACTATTCCGACCTTGACAGCATGGTAGCCGACTTTGCCAAAAAGGGCAGGACGCTGAGGTTCTCGTCCGAGTATTTGACGACTACCGCTGCGCACATCAAGTCCACCAAGGCGTACAAAAAGGCGTACGGCGACTCTGACCCCACCATAATAACGCCGTGGCTGCGCGTCGGCGACAACAAAAAGGTAGAGATATTCCTGTCGTTTGGCGCGACCGAGGCCAAGCCGCCGGAGGACGTGGACGCGATTTTCGACATAACCGAGACGGGCACCACGCTTGTCCAGAACAACCTGAAAATAATCGACACGGTTGCGACTTCGACCGCTGTGCTTGTCGCAAACAAGAAGGCGCTCAAGGACGCCAAAAAGCGTGAAAAGATAGCAGACATGGTGGCGCTGCTCAAGGGCGTGGTAGAGGGGCGCAAAAAGCTGCACGTGTTTGTCAACGTCAAGAAGGAGAACCTCGACAAGCTGCTAAAGACGCTGCCGGCGCTCAAGCGCCCCACCATCAGCCCCCTTTCAGAAGAAGGGTGGTACGGCGTGAACACGGTCATCGACAAGGAGGAGTTCATCAGGATAGTGCCCAAGATGAGAAAGCTGGCGCAGGGGCTGGTGGTGCTCGAGCCGAGGCAGATACTGCCGCTTGAAGAAGTGAATCTGGACGGATACTCTTGACATGAAGATCCTGCTGGACATAGCCGACCCTGCTGCAGAGGCGGCGCGCCTGCGCAGGGCAGGCGCCATCCCGGATTCTGCGATGGAGCAGGCAAGGGCGATAATGGCCGACGTGGCGGCAAACGGCGACCCCGCCCTGCTGGCCTACACCGCCAAGTTTGACGGCGTCCAGCTGCCGGCCGCAGGCACAAGGGTCACAGAGCAGGAGATAAAAGACGCGTACGGCAGGGTCACAAAGGCGCAGGTGAAAGCATTAAAGCTGATGAAAACGCGCCTGGCAAAAAGTGAAACTGCCCTGCTGAAAAGATTGCAAAACACCATTGTCGTCCGCTCCGACGGGGTAAAGATAGAGCGCGTGGTGCAGCCCGTGGCAAGCGTTGGCTGCTACATCCCCGGCGGCAGGGCGCGCTACCCTAGCACCGTCGTGATGTGCGCCGTGCCGGCCAAGGTGGCAGGAGTAAAGCGCATAGTGGCAATATCGCCCCCAGCCGCAAAGGACGGCTCTGTCGACCCGCTCACGCTCGTGGCGGCAGACATTTGCGGCGTCGACGAGTTTTACAGGGTGGGAGGTGCACAGGGCATAGCCGCGCTGGCGTACGGCACGCAGTCGATAAAAAAGGTGAGCAAAATAGTCGGGCCGGGAGGCATGTTCGTGACTGCAGCCAAGCTGGCGGCCTCTGGCGCCGTGTCGACTGACATGGTAGCCGGGCCCACGGAATTGCTGGTGTACGCCGACGAATCAGCTGATCCTGCGCTTGTGGCAGTGGACCTGATCTCGCAGGCAGAGCACAGCCCCGACACGGTCTGCGGGCTTGTGACCACGTCTGCCAGGCTGGCGTCGCAGGTGCAGGCCGAAATAGACAACAGGATAAGGAACATTGCCAGGTCAGAGATTGTGGCAAGGAGCATGGCCGAAAACGGCTTTGCGGCAGTCTGCAGGACGGTGCAGGGCTGCATCGACTTTATCAACGAGTTTGCCCCCGAGCACCTGGAGGTAATGTCAAGGAGGCCGGAGGCAGTTGCAAGAAAGGTCGAGTCTGCCGGGCTTGTACTGCTCGGCGCAGACGCGCCCTCCTCCGCAAGCGACTATTGCCTTGGCTCAAACCACGTGCTTCCGACGCTTGGCTTTGGCAAGTCCCGCGCCTCGCTCTCTGCGCTCGACTTTGTCAAGGTCACAAACAGGGTGCAGGTTTCAAGGAAGGGGCTTGGCAGGGTGGACGCGGCGGTAAAGGAGATGACAGCCGCAGAGGGGCTCCCAAACCACTACGAGGCCGTGAGGGCAAGGACAGCAGCAAAGAGGGAGAAGAAGAAGAAATGAAAAAGAAGGAGGAGGAGAAGAAGCGGCGGCAGGGCAGGATAGCCAGGGAGCTTGGCAGGATAGCAGGGCTTGACCGCTACGTCAGGCCGGAAAAGGTCAGGGGCGCCATCAAGCTGGACTCTAACGAGAACTTTGCCCTTGACAGCTCGTTCATAGCAGAGGTGGCGGCTCTGGCCGCAGGGGCAGTCGACCTGCGCGAGTACCCGCTGGACGAGTTCGACGCGCTGTCCAGGCAGCTTGCCCTCTACACCGGCATCCCAGAGAAATACATCGGCATAGGCTCTGGCTCGGATCAGGTGATCGAGCTCCTGCTGACCACTATTGCAGGCAGTGGCCGCAGGGCCTGCGCGTTCGTGCCCACTTTCTCTTATTTCATCAACAGGTGCGAGCTCCACGGCATCAGGGTGGATAAAGTGCCGCTCGACAAAAATTTCGAGCTCGACCCGAAAGCGTTTGTCAAAAGAGCCGCCAGATCGGACGTCGTGTACCTTTGCTCGCCAAACAACCCCACCGGCGGCCAGCTTGCAAGGAAGGACGCCCTGTACATGATAGACGAGCTGGAAAGCGACGACAGGCTTGTACTGGTGGACGAGGCGTACGCCGACTTTGCCGGCTACTCGCTTGCAAAAGAGGCCACGAGGCGCCGAAACGTCATCGTGCTCCGCACGCTCTCAAAGGCGTTTGGGCTTGCAGGGGCCCGCGTCGGCTACATGGTGGCAAACGAGGAGGTGGCAGGCGCCTTTAACTCTACCATCCAGTCCCCGTACCCGATAAGCACGCTGTCGCTTGCCATAGCCGCGCGCGTGCTGGAGCGGTCAGAGCGCGTCAAGAAGACGATAGAGGCCGTGAGGGAGGAGCGCAGGCGCGTGTTTGGCAGCCTCTCCGGATTCGGAAGCGGCATCAAAGCATACAGGTCGGACGCCAATTTCCTCTTTATCGAAGCAGGCGCCAGGAACTACGGGCCGATAGTGCGGGAGCTTGCCAGGAGCGGCATAGTGGTCAAGCTGATGGGCGACAGCGTCGCCGGCCACAGGGGCTGCATGCGCGTCACCATCGGGACGAGGGAGATGAACGACGCTTTCCTCTCGTGCATCGAGAGGGCCGTTGCAGGCGTTGCCAGATGACTGCCGGGGCGACTTTTGACTGCGCGCTGTTTGACATCGACGGCGTGCTGGTAGACATCCGCAAATCGTACAACGAGGCCATCAAAAAGACGGTCGAGTTTGTGCTGGAGCAGACAGGCAAAGGCACGAAAAAGTCCACCGGGCAGGCTACCGCCGTCGCCAGCGCCGCCGTCACGGACAGGCTGATACTGCGCTTTAGGCAGAGCGGCGGGTTCAACAACGACACCGACACGAGCTATGCCATCGCCCTCGCCCTCATGGCAAACCCGCAGCAGAGCGCCGCAAAGGCCAGAAAATTTCTAGAACAGGTCGCAGAAAACGCCGACGAGACCGGAATAGTGTCGGTGGAAAAGTTCCTGGCCCCGTACGGCATCGAAAAACACAAAGAATTGCTTGCATACCCTGCGCCCGTCAACGAAAGCTATATCGGCCGCGTGTTTGACGAGCTGTTTTACGGCCCGGGGCTTTTTGAAAAGCAGAACGGCTCCAGGCCGAAATACTGCAGGCCAAAGAGGCCGTTCATAGCAAACGACAGGCTGGTTGTGAGTAGAAAGACGATGGAGGCGCTCAGGCAAACGCTTGGCGACCGCCTTGCAATCGTGTCTGGCAGGAGCAGGCTTGCGGCCGAATACTCGCTCAGGCCGGTCTGGAAGTATTTCAACCTCGACGCGTGCGTCTTTCTGGAAGACGAGCCGAGGGAGCACGCCAAGCCAAACCCGTACGCCGTGAAGAGGGCGATGTCGGCCACGGGCGCCAGGACCGCCGTGTATGCGGGCGACTCGGCAGAGGACATGATGATGGCCCGGCGGGCGCAAAAGGAGGCAGGCTATGACATTGCGTTTGTCGGCATCTATGGCTTTTCGCCCCAGCCCGCCCTCACCGTGCGCCAGTTCAAGGAGCAGGGGGCAGACGCCGTGGCAAGGGACGTGAACGCCCTGCCAAAACTACTATTAAATTTAAATAAAGTAAAGCCGGCCTAGAATCTGTAGTGGCGTCATCGGCAGCAGTAGCAGCAGCCAGGAAGGCCAGGCTGGTCAGGGAGACCAAAGAGACGGCTGTCACCGTCGAGGTAAACATTGACGGCACCGGCCAGACAAAGGTAAAGACCGGCCTCCCGTTCATCGACCACCTCATCACGTCGATAGGCAAGCACTCTATGATAGACATCTCGCTTGCCGGCAAGTCAAACGACGGCATAGTGCACCACCTCGCAGAGGACGTTGCAATCGCACTGTCGCAGACGATAGACAAGGCGCTTGGCGACCGCGCAAGGATAGTGAGGTTCGGGAGCGCGGTGGTGCCGATGGACGAGGCGCTTGCTTTTGTCGCAATCGACCTGGTCAGGCGCCAGTACCACAGGGCCGAGCTAAAGCTGGCAAGGGACGGCGTGGAGGGCGTGCCCAGGGAAGACCTTGAGCACTTTTGCCGCTCGCTCCTGCAGAACCTCAACGCGTGCACCCACATGGTGGTAGAGTACGGCGACAACGACCACCACAAGGTCGAGGCGGCGCTCAAGGCGTTTGCCCTTGCGCTCAGGGCCGCAGCCGCGATAGACGGCAGGAGGAAAGGGGTGCCAAGCACCAAGGGTGCGATGTAGAGGATGGCCAGGGCAAAAAAAACAAAGAAGACAAGGATAGCGATATTCGACTACGGCGCAGGCAACCTGTTCAGCCTGAAGGCGGCGCTAGAGCGCAACGGCGCCGACGTGGAAATAATCCACGACATGAAGAACCTTGAAAAATATGACGGGCTGGTGCTCCCCGGCGTGGGCAACTTTGACCCTGCCATCAAGTCGATAGAGAAGGACTCGGCCAGCCTTTCGTCGGCGATAGAGAAGGGGATGCCGGTGATGGGCATCTGCCTCGGGATGGAGATGCTGTTTGACAGGAGCGAGGAGGGCAGGCTCGAGGGGCTCAAGATACTGGACGGCGACGTGGTGATGCTGCCAAAGGGCAAGGTAAAAGTGCCGCACATGGGCTGGAACAACCTGGCAATAAACAGGAAGAAGAAGAAAGACAGCCGTTTCCTGAAAGGAGTCGAGGACGGCGCATGGGTGTATTTCGTCCACTCGTACAGGGCCGCGCCGGCAGACAAAAAGCTGGTGGCAGCCACGGCAGACTACGGCACGAGCGTCCCGGCGGTGGTGGAAAAGGGCAACCTCGTGGGCGTCCAGTTCCACCCTGAAAAGTCGGGCGAGACAGGCGCGATTATGATCAGGAACTTTCTTGAAATGTGCAGGGATGCAAAAAGAAAATGATGGTGATGCCGGCAGTCGACATCATGGGCGGGTCGGTAGTCAGGCTGGTCAGGGGCGACCCCGCAAACAAGGTCGTGTATTCCGGCGACCCGGCAGAAACTGCAAAAAAATGGGAGGCGGCTGGGGCCGACATGCTGCACGTCGTCGACCTTGACGCGGCGCTTGGCACCGGCTCTGACAACTCGGCGGCGATAGAAAAAATAATTTCGTCGGTAAAGGTGCCTGTCGAGCTGGCAGGAGGCATCCGCTCGTACGACTCGGCCAAAAAGGCGCTTGATAAGGCCGCCAGAGTCGTCATAGGCACGATGGCCTACAGCGACCCTGACAGCGTGAGAAAGCTTGCCAAGAAACACCCGGGCAGAATAGTGATATCGATAGACCAGTCGGGTGGCAAGGTGATGGTCAAGGGGTGGCAAGAGTCGTCCGGCGTCCCTGTCGCCGACGCCATTTCGCAGTTTTCTGCGATGGGCATCGAGGACTATTTGCTCACAAGCATCGAGCGGGACGGCACGCTTGCAGGCCCGGACGTGGCGACGCTGGCAGAGGCCGTGAAATCCGGCGCAAGGATAATAGCTAGCGGGGGCGTCGCAAGCGTCGAGGACGCTATCAGGGTCAAGAGCGCCGGGTGCGCGGCGGTGATACTGGGCAAGGCGCTGTACGACGGCAGGGTCTCGGTGGAGAGGGTGAAGGCAGTAGCATGACCCTTGCAAAGCGCATAATCCCGTGCCTGGACGTGGACAGCGGCAGGGTGGTCAAGGGCGTGCATTTTGCTGACGTAAAGGACGCCGGCGACCCTGTCGAGCTTGCGAAAAAATACACGGAGCAGGGGGCAGACGAGCTGGTGTTTCTGGACATCACTGCGTCGCAGCAGGGCCGGGACATCATGAAGAACGTGGTGAAAAAGGTGGCAACCGTCATCGACATACCGTTCACGGTAGGCGGCGGCATAAAAAAGCTCGAAGACGCCCGGGAAATCCTGCTGTCCGGCGCAGACAAGGTCTCCATCAACACGGCCGCAGTCAAGAACCCGGAGCTCATCACGCAGCTGATGGACATTTTCGGCAAGCAGTGCGTCGTCGTGGCAATAGACGCCAAGAGGCGGTACGGCGGGAACATGGAAGGCAGGACCGTCTTTGGCGGCAGGGGAAAAGACAGGCACTGGTTTGAGGTGATGATTTACGGCGGCAAGGAGGGCACGGGCCTTGACGCCATCCAGTGGGCGCAAAAGGTCGAGTCGCTTGGCGCAGGCGAGATCCTGCTGACAAGCATCGACGCCGACGGCACAGAGAACGGGTACGACATCGAGCTGACAAAGGCCATCTGCTCTGCTGCCACTGTGCCGGTGATAGCGTCCGGCGGCTGCGGGAGCGCAAAACACATGCTCGACGTGTTTGAAAAGGCAGACGTGGACGCGGCGCTTGCAGCTTCTATCTTTCATTACGAAAAGTCCACGGTGGACAAGGTCAAGAAATACCTGAAGAGAAAAGGCGTCAAGATCAGGATATAACGCACGTGTGCGCGTTTCCAGACTTCTACAACTACAATGGTAGGTTGCAGTCGGAGCAGGCTGGAATAAAAGAATCAATTAATTTTTGATCCGCTTCAGACCGCCTACCATGTTCAAGACGGTCAGGCGTTCACGCAGACCAGCCATCTCTATCCTTTCTACCGCGGTATTTGCGCCATAAAGATCGACAATGTCAGCTTTATTCCGCATACAGAGAATACGCATGTTCAAATCGCACAGCGTTTTTAGCAGGGCCGTTATCTCACGGTTCGATGTGCCTATCGTGGCACCTGCGTCAATAACTAGCAGAGAATTTGGATCCAGGCGTGTCAGCTTTTTGATAACCCTGTCTACGTCTTCGTTTCGTACGTGCTCAAATGCTGGTGTCGCATCCACGTCTACTGCCATCAACTTTGCAAGCTTGCAATCCACGTCGTTCCCTTGCAATATTCCTGTGGAGAACCGTACATTATTGCGGGCAAGCATCCGAAATATCGGGATGCCGCTTCCATTTCCTGCAACTACATAGACGTACGGGACGCACCCGTGTGGAGCTGAGCTATTGTCATAGTTATTGTTATTATTATTGTTGTTGTTGCATATCAATTCCAGAGCACCAAAAAGTGGGCTCCATGCTGCACTTGACGTTGGGTAGATCTTGCCCACTTCTTGCTCGTTTAGGACTGATTCGGGTGTTCCAGAGATCCTTATTCGCCCTTCGTCAAGTACAACCACGCGGTCGGCAATCCTAAAGGCAAGCTCTATTTCATGTAGCGAGGCAATAATTGCAATCCTTTTGGATCGGGCCAGCGAGCGGATTTTTAACAGTATTTCCACCTTGGACTTGGCGTCGAGATGCGTTGCCGGCTCGTCAAGAATCAGGACGCGCGGTTCCTGGGCCAGTGCGCGTGCAATGAGGACTTTTTGCTTTTGCCCGTCGCTAAGCTCGCTGAATTTCCTGTCAAGCAGATCTCGCACGCCCATCATTTCTGCAGAATCTTGGATGATTTGCAGGTCTTCTTTTGCACCAAACGTCGACAGGGGGTTTGTGTAAGGGTACCGCCCCAGGGCGATCAGTTCTCCAGCCTTCATATTGAATGGATATACCCTGTCAGAAAGTACGACTGACCTTAGCCTCGCTATTTCTGATTCGTGTTTGAGCATAATGTCGGTGTTTTCTATCCACACCTTTCCTTTGGCAGGGGAGAGAAGCCTTGCAATGCACCGTAGAAGCGTGGATTTCCCGGCTCCGTTTGGCCCTAGCAGAGCCACAAGCGTCCCATTTTCTATGGAGAGGTCTACGCCTTCCAGTATTTGTCTGGCAGCATCGTAGCCGAATGAGACGTCCTGTACCCTTATTGCGACAGGCCCTCACCCTTCCTTTTCAGGAGGATCATTATTACCAGAGGAGCACCGATGATCGACGTTATGGAGCTTGTCGGCAGGTCGACAGGCGGGATCACTATCCTTGCCAGTATGTCCGCCCCGGCGGTAAGAAGTCCTCCGATGACTGCGGACAGCGGTATTATCACGCGGTGCATCCCGGAATGACTCATCAGCCTTGCCAGGTACGGTCCTGCGATGCCGATGAACCCGACCGGACCTGCAATGGCGGTTATCGTCGAGGTCAGCGCGCTTGACAACAGGACGGCTCTGTTCCTGAGCTGTCCTGCCTTCACGCCTATGCTTGCCGCGTAGCCCTCGCCCAGCAAAGACGCATCAAGGCTTTTTGACATGGCGTAGCTTCCCGCTATCGCCAGTGGCACTATTATGTAGAGGTAATTCAGCATATCCCATGTTATCCCCGCAAAGCTCCCGAGAGTCCAGGTGTAAAACACCTGAAGATCTGCCGCTTGCGCCATGACTGCCAGGATTCCGATTATAGAGAGCAGCAGCGCATTTATCATCAGGCCGACGAGCAGCAGCGTCGTGGTGTTTGTAGCCCTTGGTATTATTGCCATTATTACAAACATGGTGGCAAGCGCGCCTGCAAAGGCTGCAACAAACACCGATTGCACCCCGAATGCGTGTACTGGAATGCCGATGCTGATGCCGCCTATGACAAGCAGCGCCACCCCAAGCGAAGCCCCCGACGAAATGCCAAGTATTGATGGGCTGGCCAGGGGATTTCTGAACAGAGCCTGGAGCAACGCTCCTGCCGTTGCCAGGCCTGCTCCCCCCATGAGGGCCGCAAGGGTCCTTGGAGCCCTTATTTTCCATACGATGTCTTCCATCACCCTGTCCTGGCAGCTGCCCAGAAAGCATGACAGCGTGTCTGGAGCACTGTACTTTACTGATCCTAGCGCCAGCCCGCCCAAAACCGTGACTGGCACCATCACTGCAACTATAGCAGCAGCAGCCATGTACCGCGCTTGTCTTGCCTTAAATTTGTGGCGCATCATTTCTGTTGCAAGTCGCAGTTCAGCTTCCTGAATTGTTTTAGTTGGTAGTAGTCAGGAAATGCTTCGGGATGCATTATTGTCGCTACGTCGCTTACCGTGTCGTCGAGCTGGTCTAGCTTTTGCCAGTACCACGGTTCAAACGCATATACTTGGCAGGATTTTATTGCAGCCATACCTGCCAGCAGCGGCGACTCTCTGATTATTTCACTCGTGCTGTTTGTCTCTGTGCTTGAATAGACCAGGATCTCGGCCCTGCTGCCCCTGGCCACAAGCTCTTCCATGCTTATCTGCGCAGAGCCAGTGCCGGGAAGATCCTCAAACAGATATTTGCCGCCTGCCATCTCTATCATCTTTCCCACATAGCTATCAGTGCGGGGCACGTACGCCGTGCCTTTGAAGACTCCTGCCCATGCCACGCCAGGCTTGTCTAGGCCCTCTATGCGTTCAATGACGCTCTCCACCTTGCCTTTTGCTTCATCAAAGACCTGGACGGCCTTTTCTTCGTCGTCTGTCAGCGCTGCAAAGAACTTTATCCACTCAAACCGTGCCACCGGATCGCTCTCCAGCCACTCGGAATTTACGACGTACCTGATGCCAAGCTCGTCGAGTTTTCTCGCCTTGTCCTCCCACATTCCCGTTCCGCCAACCAGCACGACCAGGTCGGGTTTGAGTGACACTATTTCGTCATAGCTGGGGTTGTTTCCTTGCCCGATGTCCATTATGCGCCCTGCCTTGAGGCCGTCCTTTATGCTGTCGATATACCATTCATAACCTCCTCCCCAGGCGACCCCCACGATCCTGTCCGCTATCCCGAGCCTGTCCATCATCGCTGCATGGGTAGACGAAAACACTATGATCCTGTTGGCAGGGATGAATATCGCATTATCAGGTTCGGCGTATGCGGCTGGAACGGAAGCAGTTATCATGCTACGGGAATCAGCAACGGCCGGTTGTGTTTCACTGCTTCTCTGGAGTATCAGCGTCCTGTTGGCACCGTCCATCAGGACCTTCCTTTCGCCGCTGTAATAGACGTTGAACAGTTTTGCATATTCGACGTAATCGCCCTCTCCCACAGGATTGTACTGCTTTACGTCTGGAATCCTGTCATTTTTTTGAACACCGGTCACTGAAACGATCCCGACTCCTAGAACCACCGACGCAATGGCAACTAGCAGACCAAACCTGGTTACACCTCCTTTTGCCAACCTTATGCCACCTTCAACGGGATGCTCTCTCTTCTGCCGTATTTTGCAAAAAGGGCCTCGTATCTTGCGAGCTTTTCATTGTCCAGCTCGCCACTGGCGCTGTAAATGTTTGTAAAATATGCTCGCATCTTGTACTCACCCTTTGAATCTGCAAACCTAACGCTGCAGTTCATTTTGTTTTCATGGCCTTTTTCTTTGACAAACCTTGCCTCCGCAATTTCCGAGACGTTCAGGTGTATGTGCCAGGGACGGTTTTCGTCGCCTATTGTAGCCCAGTTTTCAAGTATCCTGAGCTGCATCCCTTTTTCCGCCTTGGCTTCGCATATTGCGCTTCCGCTGCTTACTGTAAGAACTATATCGTCCTGAGAAAGTATGTCCTTGATTAGCTGCTCCGCTATCGAGAAACTTGAATTGTCATTCATGCAAACCTGCATTCCGGCGCACAGATATAAAGTCTTGGATAGTTTGTCCAACATATTGGATAAACTATCCAACACCATAAATAGCTCTGCCATACTGCCAAAACGTCATGATGGCATTTTTACCTAAAACAAATGAACGGGAATGGCGTCAATCTGCAGCTCTTGCATCTGTCGTCCTTTTACTCGTCTTGGACGGGTTGGATGGTAGTCCAGATGCCGGAAACTCTGGCAGCAGCCATGCATACGCACAGGAGATGCTCTTGGAGATGGATGAGAAATACTGGGAAATGATGGTAAACGGAACGTGGTATTTTGAACCAGGTACCCATCAGATGACAGTAGCCGTCACGCCCAGAATTGTAATCACCAACGTAACAGACGGCACTATTGAGGGCAGGATAGTCGACAGTCGTGCTGGCCATCTTCTTGAGGCATATGGAAAAGAGTCGGCCATTATGGCAAAATTTGGGAGGGATAATGGATCCTCTGGCGAATGGCAATTTGCAGGAAAACCTGGTAATGGAAGGTTTGTTATTCAAATCCCAGACAAACATCGGGATGCAGACTATGTCAGGCTTTATGTTAATTCCAACAGCTTTTCTGTGAGCCCCTCCAGAGATGCCTTGCTGCCACAAAAAACTACCACCATATCCACGACGACCGCACAAAATGTCACAGGCATTTCGACCATAAGAGTTGCTAATGCAACTGCTATGACTACGGGTCAAAACGGAAACGCCACTATTACGATAACTGTCACCAATTCAACTGCCACCACCACGATCAAGGTCATCAGTGCAGCAGCCGTTGCTACAAATCAAACAGGGGCCACTGCTACCGTGACTATAGCTAATGCGACAAACATTGTCACCACGGTAGAGAAAACTGCAATGACAGTAAAAAATCAATATCTGGTCGGAGAAATGCTCACGATCACTGTCAAAGAGGAATGGATCGGGCTCTTTGAGATAAAGGGCCCCTTGCTGTCAATCATGATGCATGGCAAGAATGGGGTTTCGCCGGAACCCAGAGTTTACCAGCCGCAGATCCGGGTACGGACCGACAGCGTCTTTGAGGATTTGAGGTTGGATCTATGACCAGAGGCCGGTTCCTTTCTCGTCATGATCCAGGAGCTTTTAAGAAATGCAGGATCTTAAACAGTCTCGGCATGCCTCTCGTGGCTTAATATCGTAAAGAGTGCTGCATTTTTTGCAGAGAGCTCTGCCGTTATCATATCTTTGTCGGAACTGCCTATAATGATGGCATCCCCTTCTTCAGGCTTTAATCTATCAATCAATATTTTCCGTATTTCAGGTTCTTTCCTCAAGGAATCCTGGTTGCTGGTGGGCATCACCAATTTGTTGTCCCTGAATAGCAGGGTGGTGGCTCCAATGCCGCCCATCTTTATCGCAGCATCTCTTTGCTCAATTCCGGATCTAACAGCGTAGCCAAGCTCCTTCAACAACACCGCCTGATTGAACCTGCCAAGAGCGATGGAACACTTGGGGAGAGATGTTTCAGCAGGGACGGAAGAGATAATTTCGGTAAAGATCGCCTTTCCCTTCTTGGTCATTTTTGTACCGCTATTGCTCGTTCTTACAAGGTCATTCATTTTCAGGTGCTTGACCAATGTCTTGATGGCCCCTTCGCCAAGCGCAAGTTCACTGCATAGCATAGCTCTGCTGATGTGCCCTCTGCTTTCTATGAGCTGCAGTGCCTTGAACACATGCACAACGTCAAAGGAAAGCGGCCTGCTTGGCGCATATCTGTTTGCAACCTTGGTTAGCGTCCTGACGTACATGTGCAAGATAAAGGTCTCTATTAGCAGGGCGGGCATTTGAAAATTTATGTTTTTACATTGCACGCTCGGCATATAGAAATAGCTCTGTCAAGAACGGGGGCCAAAAACCGATTGTCTCTCTATGCAGAAATGGCTCCCTGCCAAAAGTTTGTTGCATATACAATTACTCCCGGTCTGATTGCATCTAGCATGCAACGAAATCAAAAAATAATTGATTATCAACAGCAAAATATGCACAGGTCAGCTCTATGGACAGCAGCAAGTTCGGCTTTGTCTCACCCAGCGGAGGGCCACCATTTGAGGCGCACCTTGAAAAACTGGACGAGCCTGCAAAATCAATTCTGCTCGATCTCAGGGCGTTTGTCAAGTCCCTCGGTCCAAACGTGATAGAGGAGGTCAGGCCCCACAGAATAGTCTACGCCAAGACGCTCACGTTCAGGACGTTCCTCGACATCGAGCCGGCCGGCGGCGACCACCTGATAATAGAGATCCGGGCGGGCAGGCAGGAAGCGCCGGTGCGCGCGACGGTCAGGACGCAGCAGGATGCAGACGAGGTAAAGGAAAAGATCGCGCAGGCGTACGAAAAGGTGCGCTAGCTGTGCTGCCATCAACGGCTTATCAAGAAATCCGAGAACTCGCCCGTGTATCTTTCCCGCACGACTTGCAGGTCGTCAACCCTTGCGGCAGGCGGGCCGGTGCGGCACCACTCTACCACCTTGTCCACACTGTCGCCGTCTCCTTCCAGCACGGCTTCCACCCGGCCGTCAGGCAGGTTGCGCACCCACCCGTAGACGCCGTGCTCTGTCGCGACGATCTGCGTGTTTTGCCGGAAATAGACTCCCTGCACCTTGCCGGCAACAAAGAGGCGGACGCGCGTTTTGCTGTTGCTGCCGCTGCTGCTGCCGCTGCCGCTGCTGCTGCCGCCACCACCGGTAGTCAATGGCAACTGGCTGCCTTTTGCTAAATTTTAGTTTTAGCTTTTTTGCGTGCACGCGCCTCTGCAAGGGGCAGCAACTCTCTACTGCCACCGCTGGCCAGTGTCAGCTCGGGAGGACCTGCCGCGCCTGCTCTCTGGGGCGCAAGAGCCTGGCGGCAGGCAGGCACCCCGGTCTGCATCGACAGCTGGTCAAGGTCTGCCTGCGTCCAGCAGGCCTGCTTGACGCCATCATAAAGCGGATCCGCGAAAATGCCGCAAGCTCGCCTGCGCTCAGCCGCAGCATGGTGACCGGATACAGCCCCTTTCCCTCTACCATCTTTCTTTCTTTTCAAGGCCCCCGCTTGGGGGAGGGCGGGTGGCGCCACGACGGCAGCGCCTGCTGGCCCACGCAGCCGGCGTATTGCAGCGCCGCGCTTGCCCCCGCCCTTGTGCAGGTCGCCTTTACCTTGCCAAGCTCAAAGGAATGGGACGCGCCGGCCGTCTGGCTTTATCGCGTATTTTTTTGGTGTCCACGCGCTATTTCAGCCCCGCAAACATCCCGTCAAGGTATGCGGTAAACGAAGGTCCCCCGGCGCCGGGCGAGTCGGTGCCCTCGAACCTGACCCTGGCCGCCGGCCTGTCTATCCTTATGCGCCTGCGCAGGTCTGCCGGCGTGCCCAGGATGACGGCGTCGCATTCTGTCTTGTTGATGCTGTCCTGCAGGTCCTGCAGCTGGGCTGCGCTGTAGCCGAGCGCAGGCATGACTGCGCCCATCCAGGGGTATTTCTCGTACGCCTGCTTTATCGAGCCCACCGCCGCCGGCCGCGGGTCGACCGGCGTGCAGCCAAGCTGCCGCGCCGCAGACATGCCGGCGCCTTCTTTAAGCTCGCCGTGCGTTATCGACGGCCCGTCTTCGACCACAAGCACCCTCCTGCCCCTGACAAGCTCCGGCCTGTCCACGGTCACTTCCGAGTCCACCCTAAAGATTCTCGCGCCGGGGTTGAGCGCCCTGCACGACGCCTCCAGCCTCTCCACGGCATCGCCGGCGGCGGCCACGTTGGCCTTGTTTATCACAATCGCATCGGCCATTCGGACGTTCACCTCGCTTGGGTGGTAGGCAGATTCGTGCCCCGCCCTCAGCGGGTCGGTCACCACTATCGTGCGGTCGGCCCTGTAGAACGAAAAGTCGTTGTTGCCCCCGTCCCAGATTATGACGTCGCACGTTTTTTCGGCCTCGTCCAGTATCTGCCGGTAGTCGACGCCGGCAAACACGTCTGCGCCCATGCCTATGTGGTCAGAGTACTCTTCCTCCTCCTCGACGGTTATCCCGTGCCTCGCAAAATCGTCGTAGGTTGTAAAGTGCTGGACGGCTGAAGATTCCAGGTCGCCGTAGGGCATCGGGTGCCGCACTATGGCCGGCTTTAGCCCCGCCTTCCTTGCGCTAGTGACCGCCATCCTGGCTATGGTGCTCTTGCCTGCCCCGGTCCTCGTCGCCAGGACTGCCACCACGGGCTTGCTCGATTTCAGCTGCGTGTCGCCGGGCCCAAGGAGCGAGAACGAGGCGCCTGCCGCCATCGCCTTGGACGCAAGGTGCATCAGGTTCTCGTACGAGATGTCGCTGTACGAGAAAAAGACCTCGTCGACCTTGTACTCTGCTATGAGCTGGACGAGGCGCTCCTCTCCAAAGATTGGCACGCCGTCCGGATACAACCGGCGGCCGGCGAGGCTGGCAGGGTACGTCCTGTCCTCGATGTACGGGATCTGCGCGGCCGTGAACGCGACCACCCTGTAGCCCGGGTTGTCGCGAAAGTAGACGTTGAAATTGTGAAAGTCCCTGCCTGCGGCGCCTATTATTATCGCCCTGCGCACCATGTGACAGAGGCTATCTTGGGCACTGTTGTTATTATCATTTGTAGTAGACGACAGTGCCTGCTGCAAGGCCGGCGGCCTGCCGCACCCTGCCAAGGTGCGCTATCACTGCGCTCCGGCCCGTGTTCTCGGCAAACCTCACGGCGGCCCTGACTTTGGGCTCCATCGTCCCCTCCTCAAAGTGGCCGGCGGCAAGCAGGTCTTTCATCTCGGCCACCGAAGCTTTTCTCAGGAGGCGCCGGCGGCTGCTCCGAAAGTCGACGTAGGCGCCTGCCACGTCTGTGAGGCAGACCAGCCTGGAGGCGCCGATGGCGCTGGCGAGCCTCTCGCTTGCAAGGTCCTTGTCGACGACCGCATCCACGAAGGACAGCCCGCCGCTGCTGCTTTTGCTGCTTCTTCTGCCGCTGCTGCCGCTGCCTGTTCTTCCTTTTTTCACCACCACAGGGATGCCGCCACCTCCGCATGCTATTACGATGTAGCCGGCGGCAAGCAGGCGGCGCACGGCGCCGGCCTCAAGGACCGACACCGGGTCGGGCGAGGGCACGACCCTCCTGTATCTGCCCGGAGCGACCTGCCTCACAGGAAACGGGTAGCGAGGAGGGGCGCCCGGCTTTGCGCCATTATAGGGAAGGACAGGCCCGACTGGTTTTGTGGGCGCCTCAAACGCCGGGTCGGCGGCAGAGACCAGAACGCGGGTCACAAGCGTCGCCACCTTGCTTGAAATGCCTCTCTCTGTCTTTATCCAGCCGGCGAGTGCCATCTCTATCATCGCGCCCAGCATCCCCTGCGTCTCGGCCACGCAGGCGTGGAGGGGCAGGGGCGGGGCGAGCGGCGCAGAATGTTCGCTCCGCAGCAGGGCATCGCCCACCTGCGGGCCGTTGCCGTGGGTTACCACTATCCTGTAACCATCGCCTGCAAGCCGCGCTATCTCTCTTGTAGCAGCCCTCACTGCCGCATACTGCGCGTCAAAGGTGCCGCCCGATTTTGCGGCGATGGCGTTGCCGCCAAGCGCAAACACCAGAATATCCCCGGGCAACAAGGATGGCTAGCCAGGAGCGGTATAAAACGATAAAAAACAGCAGCAGCATCATCGTCGTCGCCGGCAGTTCATACAGGGCACCCGCCGCTTTAGCCCCGCTGCAATGAAGCATCGGAGCGTTGCACGGTTACAAAATACATAGAAGAGAGAGAAAAAGGAGGTTTTTTAAAAAAAACCGGGCTAGGCTATGTCGCCGCCCTCTTCTACGAACAGCTGCTCGTACGATGTCCCTTTCCTCACCAGGCGGTACTTGCCGTCGCTGTCCTTCATGACGATCGGCGGCTTGGTCTGGCAGTGGAACGGCATGTTGAACACCACCGAGTAGGCGCCCACGTTGTAGAACGACACGAGGTTGTTCACGTGCGCGCCGCTCATGTCCGAGACCTTGGACAGCGGGAACACGTCGTACGTGTCGCACAGCCTGCCCGCCAGGTGGGTGTTCTTGCTCGCCGGAGCTGCAGCAAGGCCGGTCGTCCGGTCCTTGTTGTCGACCACCGGTATCACCTCCTGCGGGTACTCTTGCTTCAAGAGCGCGGCGTCGAGCAGTATGTGGTAGCCTGCGTCCACTATCACTATCTTGTGCTCGTTGTACTCTTTGGTGTTCACTATCTTTGAGACGAGTATGGACGACTCGGCGACCAGGAACCTGCCCGACTCGATCATCAGGGTGAACGTCCCGTGCGTCTCTGCCAGCTGGTTGAGCCTGCCCACGTGGTTCTGGGCCATCTCCGCCGGCGTCGGCACAGGGTCGTTGTAAAAGACAGGAGTGCCCCCGCCAATGTCAAACGTGTTGACCTGGAAGCCGGGGTGCTCCTTCTTCATCTTGGTCATAAAGGCGTCCATCTTGTCCAGCGCGTGGGTGTAGCAGGAAAAGTCGGTGATCTGCGACCCCAGGTGGAAGTGGAACCCCTCGAACCTGAGCAGGTCGCTTCCCATCATGTGCTTGACCATCCTGGCCGCGCTGTCGATCGTGCCGCCGTTGAAGGGCACTCCGAACTTGCCGTTCTTGTACGAGGCGCGCACCTTGGCGTCGGTTGCGACCTCCGGGTTGACGCGGATCATGGCAAGCGGCCTGACGCCCACCTTGCCGGCCGCCCTGGCCAGGTTCATCATGCCGTTGTGTGAACTGACTACGACTCTGCGCACACCGCTCCTCAGCACCTCGACGTATTCCTCCGGCTCCTCCGTCACGCTGGTGTAGATGACGTTCTCAGGGTCTGCCTTGCACCTGTTGATGAAATGGAGTTCGCCAAGCGACGTGAGGTCGAACGTGAGCCCGTCCTTCATGAACGCCTTGACCACCGCGGGGCTAAAGTTCGCCTTGATAGAGTACGCCACCTTGACGGGGCCGGTGAACTTTGAATATGCCCTGTGGAGCTCCCTTGCCTTTGCGTGCAGGGTGTCCTCGTCGACAAGGTAGAGCGGCGTGCCGTACTGCGCGACCAGTTCCTTGATGTCCAGAGGTGTTGCGAAACGGTTCAGTGCTGCTGCAGTTGTTGGTTTTGTTACAAGTTGGACTTGGGAATTTTCAACCAATTTTTTCGGATGCTTTTATCAATATAGCATTACTTTAAAAACATTACCCCGAAATTTCTGCCGCGGCCGGCCGGAATTTTTGCGCTGCATGAATGATCGGCGTTCCTGCGCGCGCAGATTTTTCCTTTGTGCAAAAGAAAAAGTGTGCGGCGGGGGAAGAAAAAAAGTTTTTTGCCTGTCTGAAAGAAAGAAAATGAAAAGGGGAGAAAAGGAGAAAAGAAAAGGCCCTGGCGCGCCTGCCGCCGCAGCTGCTGCTTTTTTTTCTAGCGGTAGTATGGCACCGTGACCTTTTCGCCTGGCTTGCCTTCGCGCTGCGTCTTGATCTTTTTCACCGCGTCTTCAAAGTGGCGCATGTTGACGTGCGCCTCCGCAGCGTGCTTGGCCGCCTCTTCCGGAGTCGGGTACTTTGCAAGGTACTCGTGCAGCACCAGAGACACCGCAGTGTTGACGACAGAGCTCGTGTCTGCGCCAGAGAACCCGTCGGTCAGCTCGGCCACCTTGGCAAGGTCGACGTCCGGGCTTATCGGCTTGTTCTTGGCGTGTATCTCCAGTATCTTCAGGCGCGTCGCCTTGTCCGGCATCGGCACGAACACTATCTTGTCGAACCTGCCCGGCCTCAGCAGAGCGGGGT
>NZ_JBBIHK010000015.1:0-26445 GCF_037447015.1 Nitrososphaera sp.
TTGCATGCGAGAACGTCTGTCCGCCGCAGGCAATCAAGATATTCCAAAAGAGCGGTTAATATCGCAGGCTGTGCTACCTGCCTGCGATGGCCCGCTTCAAGCTAGTCGCCACGGGCGGCACGTTTGACGAGCTGCACGTAGGCCACATCGCGCTGCTTACCAGGGCCTTTGAGTCTGGCGACCACGTCATAATCGGGGTCACAAGCGACGAGTTTGCTTCAAAATACAAAAAGCTGAACCACGGCTTTGACGAGCGCGTCCACAATCTGAAAGAGGCTATAAAAAAAGAGTTTGGCGCATCTGCGAGTTACGAGATAGCACGGCTGGACAGCGAGTTTGGGCCAGCAGTCACCACAGGCGACGTGGAGGCGCTCGTTGCAAGCGCCGAGACCGGCAGCAAGATAGCAAGGTTGAACGAGATCAGGCAGAAGAACGGGCTAGCACCGGCACAGCTGGTCTCTGTCGAGCTGGTCAAGGCAGAGGACGGCAGGCCCGTATCGTCCACCAGGATCCGCGCAGGCGAGATAGACAGCCGCGGCAGGTTGCTAAAAAAATGACAGGCAGCGCTCAAACTTGATGGACAAGCTGTATTTTATCCGGTACGGGCAAGCAAGATGCTGCCGTGGTATCGTCGTTTATTCCAAGTGATAATGCCAGCACCCCAATAGGGTTTGCCGAGAGCAAGATAAACGCCTCAGTCAAGAACCTGCGCGAGGGGCTAGACCCCGACGTGCTTGCATACTGGTACAAGCGCATAGAGGACAAGTCGATCGAGGTCGTGCCGGAGCACCTGAAGGACAAGGTGCATTTCGAGCAGGACAGGATACTGTGGATGAAGTTCAAGATGGATGTGTCAAAGAGGGCCGTCCCCTACGTCATGCAAGTAATAGAGGAATACATACCGATGATGCCCTATTCTACGGGATTGTATTTCCGCAAGGTGCAGGAGATACTCACCGACGAGATGAACAAGGAGCTGCGCTAAAAGGAAGAAAATGTGATCTCGGCCACCGGCCCGGAAAAACTGCTTTCTATTATTTTGGCCTTGCCGGCGCGCACCGCCTCAAGGAGCGCCTTTAATTTTTCGACGTTCTCTCTGTCTTTCATGACGACTGCGTGAGACGACTTGTCTCTCAGTTTTATCACCACCTCGTTGCCGACGATTGCGGTTATGCCGTCGAAATACGCTGCCCCGTCCTTTTGGACCGACACCAGCGCGGCCAGCTTTTCGGCCTCGTACCGGCCGTCGCACTCGAACGTTTGTTTCTTCATTTCCTGTTATTCCTCAAGCGGCCTGCCGTCGTACATGAACATCGGGATCACGTCGCGGGCTTTTTCGCGCCGCTTCTGGAACTCGGCCACGAACGGCCGTGCGCCCTTGGCAAGGTCGGACTTGCACTCGCCGCACAGCAAGTTGCCGCTCCTGCATTTGAGCAGGCGCTCGTCCGACTGCTTCTCGGTGTCGAAAAAGTAGCGCAGGTACCAGAACACCGGGCAGCCAAGGGCATTGCCGCCCAGCTGGCGCTGCAGCGCGACCGTGGGCTGGCCGCCCGTGAACGCCGAAACCACCTTTTTTTCCACCACCTCTGGCGCGTCCGTCGTGAATATGGCAGTCTCGGGCCGGGACGACGACATCTTGCCCAGCATGCCAAGGCCGGGCAGGAACTTGCTGTGTATCTGGGCAGGCTTGTAATAGCCCATCCTGTCGGCAACGTCGCGTGTCATGCGCCAGTAAGGGTCCTGGTCTATGGCGGCAGGTATCAGCACCGGCGTGTTCTTGCCCTCGATTACTGACGGCAAAAAGCACGGCGCTGCCTGCACCGGCGGGAACCCTATCATGCCAATGTTGGTCGAATTGTTAAAGCCAAAGACGGCCTTGGCAGTCGAAAACGTTATCCTCTTCGCTATCTCTGTCGCAAGTGGATAGAGGTGCTGTATGTGCTTGGTGTCCACGATTATGCGCGTCTTTTTCGGGTTGAACCCTATGGCGATGATGTCCAGTATGTTTTCGTACGTGTATTTTTTTATCTCTTCCCTGGTCCTGTCCTGGCCGTACAGGAACTTTTCGTCGTCTGTCAGCTGGAAAAGCAGCTTGGCGTCAAACTTGTCCTGCAGGTATTTGGTGAATATCCATGGCATGACGTGGCCCATGTGCACCATGCCGGACGGCCCCCTGCCCGTGTAGAGGTAAAAGTTCTCGCCCTTGTCCTTTTTGTCGAGCACCCAGTCAAAGTCGCGGTGCGAAAAGAAATAGCCGAGCTTTAGCATCGGGTGGATCTCGCCGACCATCCCCTTTACCTTCTGCAGCAGCTCTTGCGTTATCGGCTGCGTGCCAAACTTTTCCACCAGCCTGTTGTAGTCGACTTCGCCCTCGACCTCCCACGGCGTGACTTTAAAGTCGCCGCCGTATTTTTCGTCGTCGTCGTTGTTATTATCAGAAGGAGCGTCGGGGCCGGGTTCCATCTTTGAGCTCACATCGTGTTAACGTTTAAAAACTCTTCCCCATGTCAACTCATTCGTAACAGGGATATGAGCATCGATGTGTCGGCGCTGCACCCGATTGAAAGGACATTGCTAAAGGCGCTAGCGGACAAACAGGATTTTCCTGTAGATCTGCTCACAATAGGTACAGGATTATCTATCGACCAAATTAGAAGGGGCATTGAATGGCTCAAATTCAAGAACCTGGTAACAGTCAACGAATCGACTGTTTCTCACATTTATTTGACCGCAGAAGGGGCATCGGCGATAAGCGGTGGACTGCCTGAAAGAAGACTAGTTAATGCAGTCAAGGAGGGCAAAAACACTATCGCAGACATACTCGCAAACAAGATCCTAAAAAATGAAGAGCTGAACGCCGCCATTGCAAATGCAAAACGCAACCAATGGATTCAGTTTGTGGAAGGCGGCAAGATGTTAGCTACGACCCTATCAGAGAAAAGATCACCTGAAGAGACTTTTCTTGCAGAGATGGAGGGCGGGATGGAGGAGGGCAAGCTAACTGAAGAACAGAAGAAAGGCTTTGAATTGCTGGGAAAGCGCCCTGGCTATCTAGATATCAGACAACGCAAGGAATCGCGCATCTCTTTAACTGATGCTGGCAGGGCACTTCTTCCTGTTATTGCGAGCGGAAAGATGCAGGAACGCAGGCTGACGCCCGAGCTCATCACTTCAGGCAAATGGAAAAACGTCGAGTTCAGCGCGCTCGACGTGCAGGCACCTGCACCTTCAATATTCCCGGGGAGGCGCCACCCGCTGGTCGACATCATCGAAGAAGTAAAAGAGATTTTCGTCGGCCTCGGCTTTTCCGAGATAGACGGTCCGATGGTGCAGTCCGGCTTTTGGAACTTTGACGCGCTCTTTACTCCGCAGGACCATCCCGCACGGGAGATGCAGGACACGTTCTACATCTCCGGCCTCCGCCAGCAGCCGCTGCCGGCCACTGCTGCTCAGATAAAAAAGATATCGCAGGTGCACAGGACAGGATGGGGCGGCTGGGAGAGCGCAGAGGCAGAGCGCGTGGTGCTCAGGACACACACGACGCCCGTGACCCTCCAGCACCTTGCAAAGGCAAAGCCAGAGGCCGCGCGGTTTTTCTCTGTCGGCAGGGTGTTCCGCAACGAGAAGGTGTCGTACAAGCACCTGGTCGAGTTCCACCAGGTAGAAGGAGTCGCCACCGCGCCTGGCGCGTCGCTCCGTGACCTGATGGGCCTGCAGAGAGAGTTTTACGCCCGCATGGGCATCAAGAAGGTCAAATTCTGGCCCACCTTTTTCCCATACACAGAACCGTCGCTCCAGAGCATGGTCTACAACGAGAGACTGGAAAAGTGGGTCGAGCTGTTCGGCATGGGCATTTTCAGGCCCGAAGTGACGGAGCCTCTTGACATCAAGAACCCCGTCCTTGCATGGGGCGGCGGGCTGGAGAGGATAGCGATGCTCAGGTTTGGCCTTGACGACGTTCGCGAACTGTATGGAAACAGGCTGTCGTGGCTCAGGAGTGTGCCAAGGTGCCAGTTGTAAACGTCTCGCTAGACCGGCTGAAAAAGATGCTGCCCCGCGGCGTCAAGGCTGAAAAGGCGCTAGAGATGCTGCCCTTTGTCGGCCTGGACATAGAGGGCATCGACGGCAACATTGTAAGGGTAGAGTACAACCCGAACAGGCCGGACTTTTCTTCCGACTATGGCATCGCCCGCGCCCTTGCCGGCCTCCTTGGCGTAGAGACAGGCATGCCCAGGTTCAGGGTCGCATCATCGCCGAAAGGCAAAACTGCTGCTGCGTCAATCAAGGTAGACAGAGCGGTCAAAAAGGTGCGCCCGCACATCGTGGCACTCGTTGCAAAAGGCGGCAACCTGGACGACGAGACGATAAAGCAGCTGATAGCGATGCAAGAGGACCTGCACAACGGCATCGGCCGGCGCAGGAAAAAGGCGTCCATCGGGATGCACAACCTGGACGCGATCAAGTTCCCGGTGAGGTACACGGTTGCTGATAGCAGCTTTTCGTTTGCGCCGCTTGGCGGCCCGGCAGAAAAGAAAGAGGAGATGATGACGGTAGAGCAGATACTCAAAGAGACAGACACAGGCAGGAGCTACGGCCACCTGCTTGCAGATTGCAAGAACAATTACCCAGTAATAATAGACAGCGCAGGTACCGTGCTGTCCCTGCCGCCCATCATCAACGGCGAGGCCACCCGGGTAGACACAGGATGCAGGAACCTGTTCGTCGAAGTCACCGCCACCGACGCCAAGGCGGCCCAGGATGCGCTTGCAGTCATTGCGATAACCCTTTACGACGCAGGCTTTACGATACAGCCGGTGACCATAGACGGGGGCAGCGGCGGCAAGAAAAAGACGATGATGGTGACGCCGGACGTCAGGCCGGCGCAGATGCGAGTTGACGTCGACTACGTAAATGCCATGCTGGGCCTTGCGCTCTCTGCAAAAGAGATGGTCGACTGTCTGGAAAAGTGCAGGCTTGACGCCAGAGCCGCCGGGAAAAACAGGATAATAACGTGCACTATACCGCGCTACCGCGTCGACATAACCCACCCAATCGACCTTGTCGAAGAGGTAGCCATAGGCTACGGCATATACAACATCGAGCCGTCGTTCCCGCCTTCGCCCGTGGCAGGCGAGAGGCTTGTGCTTTCGACCTACTTTGACGCCGCCAGGCAGGCGATGACAGGGATGGGCATGCTTGAAGCGTTCAACTCGTCGCTTGCAGGCAGAGAAGTGATTTACGACCTTGCAGGCAGGAAGCAGGAGGAAGAGGGGAATGGCGGAAGGGAAGGCGCACTCGCCGTCGACGGTTCCAAGAGCGCCGAGCACGAGGTCCTGCGCGACTCGCTCCTGCCGCAGCTGCTGCAGTCGCTCTCCCGCAACGTGCACGAAGAGTACCCGCAAAAGCTGTTCGAGATAGGCAAGACCTTTAGAAGAACAGTAGAAGGAGGCGGAAAGATAGACGAAAGGTGGAGCATCGCGGCAGTCATCGCCCACGGCGAAGCCGGCTACACAGAGGCCAAGTCGGCGCTGCAGGCGCTGCTGTCGTCGGCGTTTGGCATCGCTTCCGTGACCACAGAGCCGTCGTCTGATCCGCTCTTTATCGACGGCAGGTGCGCCAGCATAACGACGACAGCGGCATCGGCATCTGCAAACGGCAAGATAGGCGAGGTAAGGCCGCAGGTCATAGAGAATTTCAAATTGCGCGTTCCGGTCGCCGCATTTGAGCTCGACCTCTCTGCAATGCTGACTCTATCGCCCTAGGGAAGGCACAAATACCTATTCCATGTAGCAAGTACACCCCGTTTAAAGAGCACGCAGAGGAGCTCAGGCTAGACTATGACAGCGTGTGAGTCAGAAGCGGGGCACACTTTTCTTATATTATGGCATCACCCTCCTTTGCGTCCCATGCTCGGCTTTTTCGGCCGGGCCTGGCACAGCTCGCAGAACCTGGCGTTCTCGCATTTTTTCTCAAGCCACCTGTCGCAGTCGGCGCAATAGTACGTGTCAAACAAGACGCTGTACCTGCCCCTGCCGTGCTTTTTGCAGCGCAACATGTTGCAACATGCGCAGCACGGCCATTTAGCTGTACCGCGCCAAGCAGGTTTTTATAACGAATCGACAGGAATTTGCACGTATATAGCAGAATGTCGCAAAACGAAAAGCAGGCAGGCGTTAAAGAAGAAAAGGAAGGAAAAAGGCCAAAGGCAGTGGCTCTGCTGTCAGGCGGCCTCGACAGCAACCTGGCAATCAGGATGATGCTCGACCAGGGCGTGGACGTGGAAGCCGTTGCCATCAAGACGCCGTTCTGCGACTTTGACTGCGGCAAAGGCTGCGGCCACAGGGTAAAGGAAGTGGCCGACGAGCTTGGAGTGAAGCTAAAGACCGTGTATTTTGGCGAAGAATATCTGCGGATGCTAAAGAACCCCAGGCACGGCTACGGCTCTGGCATGAACCCGTGCATCGACTGCCGCCAGATGATGTACGGCGCCGCCAAAGAACACATGGAAAAGACGGGCGCCGACTTTATAATAACAGGCGAGGTGCTGTTCCAGCGCCCCATGAGCCAGAACAACAGGGCGCTGCACATAATCGAAAGCGAGACGGGGCTTGAGGGCAAAGTGCTGCGCCCATTGTCGGCAAAGCACCTGCCGCCTACCGACGCCGAAAGGGACGGCCTGATCAAGAGGGAGAACATGGGCGACATCAGGGGCAGGTCGCGCAAGGGCCAGCTGGCACTTGCCAGGCGCTTTGGCGTCCACGAGCCGCCAAACGCCGCCGGCGGCTGCCTGCTGACCGACCCGGCTTTTTCAAAGCGCGTCGAGGACCTCATGGCCCACGTCAAGGACATACCGTCGATAAACGACATCGAACTGCTAAAGGTGGGGAGGCACTTCCGCCTGTCAAAAGAGGCCAAGCTGGTGGTTGGCAGGAACAAGGACGAAAACGAGATTGTCAGGGCGCTTGCAGAGGACGGCAAAGACGCCGTCCTGGAGGCCAAGGACCACGTCGGGCCGACATGCATCCTCCGGGGCACCTACGACGACGGGGCAATAGCAAAGGCGGCATCCATCGTGCTTCGATACTCTGACGCGCCCAAGGATGCCCGCTCGGAGGTTACAGTCACTGCAAATGGCGCATCAAAGAGCATTGAGGCAGAGCCGGCCGACAGCAGCTGGGTAGACTCGCTGCGCATCTGATCCCGGGCCCGGATTCAAAGAGCAGGCCCCATTCTAGCTAAAATTCCACTAGCCGGTGAACTAGTGTTGACCAACACGACTATTGAGAGCGCATGTAAAATCCAGTTACACCTCAACAAATGACGGACAAATCATCGACGACTACCCACAAGCCACCGGTGTACCTCAAGGCGCTCACGCTGCGCGACGTAAGCGACCTCACCTCAATAAAAGAGGACATCAAAAAGCACATGATCCTGATACTCAGGGTTACGCCGCTTGCGCAAAAGGACGTCGAAGAGCTGCGCAAGGTGGTCGAGGATCTTTACGCTTTTGCCCAGTCCGCAGGGGGAGACATTGCCCGCCTTGGAGAGGAGCGCATCGTGCTCACGCCGCCGGGGGTCAAGGTCTGGCGGGGCGCCTACGACCTAAAGTAGCTTTACAGCTTCCTGGACCAGCGGGTGCTGCGTCTGGATTTTAAAGATCTTGTTTATCGAGCTTGCGAGGCTCTGCGCCTTGGGCCGCTCGCCGTGGTTGACAAGGACGCGCCTCACCTTGGGCCTGAGCCGGCTGACGTATGCCATCAGCTGGTTATAGTCGCTGTGGCTGGAAAAGCCGTCGAGGCGCTCGACCTGGCAGCGGATCTGGATATTGTTATTGCCGTTTACCGCAAGCTGCCGGCCGCCGTCCTGCAGCATCCTCCCCGGCGTATCTGGCGCCTGGTACGACACCAGCAGCACCTTGCTTGCGGGGTCGCCTGCTATTTGCTTCAAATAGTCAAAAGACGGCGTGCCGCCAAGCAGCATAGACGACGGCGCCAGGATGACTGCCGGCTCGCCCTGCACCACCTTTTGTTGCCCCGGCCCGGCTACTGTGAAATTGGGGCCAAAGGGGCTTGTTTCCGACTCGGCGACGCGGGGCCGGAGCTCCCTTGACAGGAACTCGGGGTACGCTTCGTAAATAGCAGTCGCCTCCGACACCAGCCTGTCCACCAGCACTTTTACCTGCGGCACCCTGCCGGACTTGAACATCTGGTCGAGCACCAGCAATAGCTCTTGTGCTATCCCTGCTGCGGGAACGGGTATCAGCACCCTGCCGCCTGCCTGCGCCGCCGACGAGATGGCCCGGGCAAGGGCCGCCTCGGACTCTTCGCGGGGGCAGGCGACGTCTTCCTTGCCGCCGTACGTCCCCTCTATCACAAGGGTCTCTACGCGTGGAAAGTTCCAGACGGCGTTGTCAAGCGCAAGCGTCCTGCCGAATTTCAGGTCGCCCGTATAGACGAGGTTGTGGTCTCCGTTTCCGATGTGCAGGTGCGACGACACCGACCCGAGCATGTGGCCCGAGTTTGAAAGCACCAGCTTGACGTCCGGCGAGATGTCGGTCACTATGCCGTGCGTGAGCGGTATAGTGTGCACGACCTCGCTGTCAATGTCCTTTTCAGAATACAGAGGGTCTTTTGCCCTTGCCACGTAATCGCGCTGCAGTATCGACATCAAAAGGAGCGTCGGCTCGGTGCAGTAGACGGGCCCGCTGTACCCGTACTTGAAGAGCGCCGGCATAAAGCCGGTGTGGTCAAGGTGGGCGTGCGAAAGCACGACTGCGTCTATCTCGTCCATGCCTATCCCGGCCACGTCGAAGCGGGGCAGGCGCAGGAGCGGGTCGCGCGCGCTCTCGTTTATCCCGCAGTCGAGCAGTATCTTGCTCTCCTGCGTGGTGAGTAGCATGCAGGACCGGCCGACCTCTGCAAAGCCGCCGAGCGTTGTCAGACTCGCCTCTGCCACGTCCCCAAGCAGCTTTTCCCGGAATATCTTGTCGCCCACCTCGCGGTAAAAGCGGGTGCGCTCGGCGACGGTCTCGCCCATTATCTTGTAAATGTATTCGATTGCGGCCATGCTCCTTGGCGCCTTGCGTATCCTGACGCGCCAGCCGGTCTTTTCGGCAAGGTCGATGTTGTCAAACTCCTCCCCGGTCTGCGCCAGCATCCACGGCCTGCGCGCAAACACGACTGCCTCGCCAAGAACAGGGTCAAAGAAGGTGCCTGCAGGGCCCGCCTCTGCCGGTATCGACCTGGCGATTATCTCGGCTGACTCGGCCTGCGGCTTGCGTATCGACTCGTCGGTGCGGACCACTATCCTCTTTTTTATTGTGTTGACCATGTTGGAGATGAGCTGGTTGTTCTGCATCAGGTAGGCAGGGTTCCTCGAGTACAGCGCTATCTTGGGGCCTTCGTACTCTATCTTGGTCAGGCCGGACTCGGCCGGCAGACTCTGGAGTATGACTGCCATAATGTTCTGGCTTTCAGATTCTTTCTCCGGCTGCCGGGTATTACTGCGGTGCATACTGTCCAATCATCACGTATCACAGCGCTCAAGCATCACCAAAAGGTATGGATGATGCGTGCATACGCCAGTCAGGTTAAGCTTGGCCGGGACAGGTATTAAATATTGTGGCCCGGCTGCTTTTGCCCGCAGCAAACACACACACGCACATATACACAGTAGACGACCCGATAGTTGCAATAGCAGCACTAGTCGGCAAGATAATAATGATGATGATGCTTGTTAGAGCCGCGGCTAGGGCTCGACGGTCACGGTGCCCTGCATCCAGGGCCACGGCTCCGTGTGTACACGGTACTGGCCGGGCTCAAAGAACCTGCATTCAAGCGAGTCGCCTGCTCCTAGTTCTTTTTCGGTGCCAGTTGGAGAAGAGATTGCTTTTGCGTCTATGTCAGCAGGCTCGCATGCAGGCTCGACAACTATTGTTACAAACAGCTTCTCTTGGTTTACCCACCTGACGCCATCGCCGCTCTTTATAGAAACGTGCTGCGGCTCGAAACTCTTGCCTTCACCGTCTAAAGAGGCGCCCTCCGGGAGCACCACTTCAAAGACAGACCAAGACTCGGCCCGGTATACTGGCGGGTTTGCGGCCCAGTATGCAAACAATATCACGAGTGCAACCCCTGCTGCAAGCCCGGCGGCCACAGGTACAATCACGGTATATGCATCTGTAATGCAGCCAGAGCATGATAATTAGCCTTTGTCCGAAAGTTGAAATAGCAATCACCGCTACAACCAACCTTGACTGGGTTTGGAGAGCAGTAGCGGCAGCAGCAGGGATGGTCCGGGTTTCAGGGGCCCCAGGCGGTTTGGGGGCTCAAAGCCTTTCAGACCCTCGCCAGTCAAGGTCGGCGAGGAGTATGACGTCAAGATCGAGTCCATGAGCAGGAGGGGCGACAGCGGGGTCGCAAGGGTGCAGGGCCTCGTGGTTTTTGTGGCAGGCGCAAACGTGGGCGACAGCGTAAGGATAAGGATAACCAGGGTGGGCAGCGGCTACGCGTCGGCAGACATCGTTGTTGCCGGCAAGGGCGAACAAAATGAAGAAGCAGTAGAATCGCTGCCGCCAGACGCCGAGGCAGAGACCTCTGGCGACAGCGACGAGTAAGATCGCATTGGCATCGCCACCTTCATCATCTTCATCGTCGCCATCATCATCATCATCGCCGCCTGCGCACCTGATGGAGCTGCCAAGAAAGATACTCATAGGCGAGCGCGTGGTGTCGCAGCTGGGCGCGTTTGTCAAGTCTCTCGGCGGCGAGTCAAAGGTAGCAGTCATTACAGGCAGAATAGTCAAGAAGCGGGCAGGCTCTGCGTGCAAGTCTTCGCTTGCGAAGGCAAAGCTGAAGGGCAGGTGGTATACTGTCAGCGACGCGTCGATGGACACGGTCAACCGGCTCTATTCCAGGATACGGGAGCACGACCCGGATTTCGTGATAGGCTTTGGCGGCGGCAGGTCGGTAGACGTCGCCAAGATGACTGCGTTCAGGCTAGAGCGGCCGTTCCTGAGCGTGCCCACCTCTGCCTCGCACGACGGCATTTCAAGCCCGTTCGTGTCAGTCAGGGGGACGGACAAGCCCCATTCGATTAAGGCCAACACGCCCATCGGCGTGCTTGCAGACACGCGCCTGCTTGCTCAGGCGCCACCCCGGCTGCTGGCAGGCGGCTGCGGCGACCTTGTAGCCAAGATAACGGCTGTCCGCGACTGGGAGCTGGCCCGGGACGAGACAGGCGAGTATTTCGGCAGCTATGCGGCAAACCTGGCGTACATGAGCGCCAAGATAATACTGGACGAGTCAGAGAAGCTGAAGAGGAAGGACATGCACAGCGTCAGGACTATAGTGGAGGCCCTGATAAGCGCAGGAGTCGCCGCGTGCATTGCAGGCAGCAGCAGGCCGTGCTCCGGCTCGGAGCACCTGTTCAGCCACGCGCTCGAGTATGTGGCAGGCTCCAACGAATGCGGCCTGCATGGCGAGCGGGTCGGCCTCGGCACGATAATGATGGCCAAACTGCACGGCCTTGACTGGGAGCTTGTCGCCCGCACGCTCGAAAACATGGGCGCGCCGACGAGCGCAAGGCAGATAGGCATAACAGACGAGCAGGTGGTGAGCGCGCTGGTCAAGGCGCAGTCGCTCCGGCCCGACCGCTACACCATCCTGAGCAAGGTCAAGCTGGACAGGGAGAAGGCGTACGAGCTTGCACGGTCTGCAAGGGTCATCGTCGGCTGAGCGCCCTTATCGTCGCCTCTTTGCGGTGGGCAAATATTTTTTCAAGCTGCGACATGGCATAGCCTTCCAACAGCAGCTTTCCAAAGATGCCGTACGGCATCTCAAATTCCACCTCGTCTTTGACTATTGTTGCCTTTGTATCGCCTTCTTCTTTCTCAAAAGTGTGCGTGTGCTTCCAGTAGGGGAACAGGCCCTCCAGCATCTCGTCGACGTAGACGTATTTGCGGGCAAGAGTTATCTTGGAATGCCACCGGGCGCGGATCGCCGCATACCGCGCAGAGAGCCAGACCTCTGCGCCTTCGTCCAGCCGGTTGCCGGCTGCTGTCGTCCTCACTATTTCCAGCTGCAGCTGCGGAGGCGTTATTACCTTCAGGTGGTTGATGTCTGTGTAAAAGTCCCAGACCCTGTCGATGTCGGCGTCAACTGCAAAAGAGTGACGGAAGGTGCGCGCCACAAAGAGAAACGGCTAACAGCAGTTTTTTAGAGGTTGCGGAAAAAGGTGGGGAGGGGATTCGAACCCCTATAAATTCGCTGACTGCATACCATCATATATGCTGCAGGCGAACGCATGGCCGCTCTGCCACCCCACCACCGCTGCTTGCTGGCAGTATTTCTTGGCGGTTCTAATTTATAGGTAAGGGGCAGAGGCAGAGGGGCGGCTGCGCTAGTGTGTCGTCTTGACGTGGTCGCTGAATTCCACGTCTGACGCAAAGTCCCTGCCGCAGATGTCGCACCTGTACGTGCCCTTTTTCTCTTTGCCTGCCGACACAGAGTAGGCCGGCCTTGCGTACCTCTGCGGGAGCACTATCAGCGGCGGGTACTCGGCCGCATAGTAGGGGTAGTCCTTTACATAGTAGCGGTACGGGTCGGGCTCGACGTCGCGCTCATAGTTCCTCTTTACCTCGTCCTCGCTCACCTTGAGCCAGAACACGTTCCCGTCCCACCCGTCCACCTTGCTCACCGGTATGTAGTAGCGGTGGACGTTGATAAAGCCCCGCTTGACCACGAGGATGTCCCGGCTGACTGCCTCGATGTCGCCAATGTCCTGGTCGTCGGCAGTGTGGACCGACTCGTTCACAAGGTCTGTCCAGTTGATTCTGCTGGGTACGGTCTCCATGGGTAAAATAGCAGAAAATGATACTAAAGGGTTAAGGGAAGGTGCTTGCCGCAGAGCGGGCTGCAATTTTTGCCACCTTCACCGGCTCGGGCAGCGCGCCCTGCAAGGTAAAGGCGTTGAGGACTGCAAGGGCGCGCCTGGCCGTCAGGCCCCACTGCCTTATGTAAAGCGGCTTGCCGGTCTTTAGCACCACCCTCTCGCGCCTGCCAAGGCGCGCGTACTGCGTCAGCTTTAGCTCCTGCGTTTTTTTATCCGGGAAATGGTGCCTTATTGCGTCTTCGAGCCCCTTTGGCGAGTCTTCAAACGTTATTGCGACAACAGGCAGGCCCGCGTCAGTTGATATTTTTTCTCCGTCAATGATGTTGTACATGCTGATAACAAGCCCGTCGAGCATTATGCAGCTGACATCGTCCCTGCCAAGCGACCTGTACATCGACGTTATCGCGCCGGTGGCGTCGTCCCCGCCGATTGTCGCGTGCCCAAACGCCATGCCGTCTATCACCAGGTCGCGCCGCATCACCACGCCGGCAAGCACCGACTTTTTGCCGCCGCCAATGCCGCGCCCAAAGCTCTCGGCTACGGCAAATACCCTGACCCCTTTTTTCTCTGCGTGGACGCGTCTGGCGGTGCTGGTTATGATGCCTTTTGCTTGCAGCGTGCGATTTGATAAGACTATTGCTGTCCGTCTGTCTGGCTGGCTGTCAGGCAAAGGTGCCCTTGCCTATTATGCGGGTGGTCGGGCTGTCAGGCTTGAGCAGCACGCACGGCTGCCCAGGCAAATAGACGAGCGGCTTTTCCGGGGTTATTTCCAGCGAGTCGCCACCTCCTCCGGCTAGCCTGACCTTCACCGGCCTTATCTGCATCCCCACAGACAGCATGTACGTCTGGTTCTCGGCAATGTCTCCCTTGAAGAAGGGGCTCTTGGCGAACCTGGCGCTCAGAGTGCCCTGCGACACCTGCGCCGCGCCGGGCGCGCACAGCACGTCGCCTCTGGACACGTCGGCGGCAGACACGCCCTTGACCGCAAGGCCGACCCTCGCAGGGCTCGACGCGCCCTCGACGGGGTCGTCGTGCATCTGTATCGACTTGACAAGCACCTTCTTCTTGCCCGCCGGCGATGACGACGGTGAGGGCAGCAAATCCAGCTCGTCGTACACTTTGATCGAGCCCTGCTTTACGACGCCCAGGATCACGGTTCCAACGCCCTTGACATCGAACGCGTGGTCGACCGGTATCAGGGCAGGGCCTTCCGTCTTTTTCGGCTGCAGCTTGGACATCTCCATCTTTAGCTGGTCGACGCTATCGAGAAACTGGTAGCCTGCAAGCGACGTGTTTTTCAATAGCGCCCTTAATTTTTCACGATCGACCTCGTACGAGTGCAGCACAAAGCCGTCCTTTATCCCGACATAGTCCAGCGCAAGGATCTGCTCACCCAGGAACCTGTCGAGCTTGGCGACGTTGAGGATGGCGTACTCGCCAATGTTTGCCGCCTGCATGAGCGGCTGTATCTTGTCCGGGAACGTGAGGGGCACGGTCCAGGTAAAGACGGTGTCAGACGTCTTCCGGTCATAGATCGCAATGTCAGTCGACGTGCCCTTTTTGCCCAGCTCGGCTGCTATGGCAGGATCGCCAAATACCACAAAGTTGACGCTGTTTAACACCATTCTATTGTATACCAGCGGGCTTTTTGCAGTGTCCGGTATTTACTCATACCTATTGCAAAAACGACATGGCACAGCCCGTCGCCCAGGGGAATGCTGCAAACGATGGTATGCCCCGGCCATCAATTTGCGCGGCCGGGTTATGAAACCGCAATATGATAATTGAAAAGGAATTATCTGAAATAGAGCATTCTTATAGAACTTTGACCGATATATGTGCGTGTTTGAAGGCTACCTCTACGACTGCGAAACGAAAAGGCAGGCCCTCAGGCACGCCGTGAGCGCATTCAGCCCCGATGCCTACCGGCTCTTGGTCTTTCACCTGGAAGACAGGTACAAGCTGATCATTAACGGCAGCCCGTGCTCGGCGCTTGAGGACATCGAGGCCGCACTCGTCGACATTGCAGGCCCGTCTGCCGACCTGATAATCAGCAGGATGCGCGCGTTTTTGCGCGACTCCAAAGCCAGAACGTCAGCATCATGAGCTCCTGCCGCTTGCTCACAGTCCCGGTGACGTGCAGCGTGCACTCTACCGCCGCAGGTCCGGCCCGCGGGTAAAGTTGGCGTCTACAGGATACACGTCGACGGTATGCGACACGTCTTGAACGGTGCCGGCCGAGTCTGTCACTTTTAGTGTCACGCGGTAGGTGCCCGTCTCTGAATAAGAGTGCGTCACGTTCTGCAAGGGCGATCTGGTGCCGTCTCCAAAGTCCCACTCGAACTTGTAGGGCTTGACCCCTCCCTTTGCCGCTGCAAAAAAGGGCGCGTCTTCGCCCACCCTTATCTTGAAAAAGTTGTCGGCAGTTATCACGAGCGGCCGGGGCTTTTCCACGGCGGCTGGCTTGTAAAGGTAGGCAAACGCAAGGACGGCCGCGACTGCCACGGCCATGGCGATAATGATGCCATATTTTCGGGTGGCGGATGTCAAGTCCTGCGACCACATGATGAGAGCGGCCCTAATATAGGCTCTATGTCACGCATGCCCCTGCCACCTGGCAGCTACGCCTGACCGTTGTTGTTGCTATCTACCTCGTCCATCGTGAACACAAAGCGCGAACCTGCGTACGTGTCCTCGGTCCCTTCCCTCTGCCAGTTCACCTTGTACTCCTTGGTGACCTGCTTGCCCACTATCTTGATGGTGGTTGGGAGATCGGCGTAAAGCTTTTCCACTTTTTCAGGGTTCTTGGTCATGAGGACGGAGCGCCTGCGCTTCATGAGGTACTTGACGGCTACGTTCCTGTGCACGTGGCCCTCTACAGGTATCTGCTCCTTGCCCGTGTCGATGGTGAACTGGCGCTTGGCCAACGGCTAAAATCGAAAAACTGGCTAGAAAAGCTTTGTGGTTTGATAGGCTTTGTTTAAAAAGTCGGAATTTGTGCTTGCAGATTTTGCGTGTATGGCCTTATTTGAGCGTGGTCGAGTTACTTTTTAAACAAAGCCGGTTTGATAGGGAAAAGAAAAGAGGAAGAAGACGGCTGGCGCCTAGCCAGTCGTCGTCGAGTTGGTTCTGGTGCTGTTACCGCCGCCGCTGGATGTGGTGTTCTGGCCGGTCGAAGAAGCTGGGCCTGTCGAGGTAGCGTTGCCGCCGGGTGTTCCTTCAGGCACAGTGCCTGCATATGCCCCTGTCGTCATCGAGCCGCCCTCAATCAGGTGCGACCTGCTTGGAACCCACGTGCCTTCTGGGTGGTCGTCTTCAGTGGCGTCCTCAGTTGCCAGTACGGCAAATGCTGCGCCCCTGACTACGTGGTTCATGTTGTGGTCAACGCCCACGTACAGACCGGCCTCGGGGAACGTGGCTTCAATCACCGTGCCAGAGCCTGGCGGGATTGTCCATGTCTCGTCCTGCGTCACCGGCTTGCCATAGTTGCCTCTCACCGAACCATCGCGGACGTCCATCATTCCAGCAATGAAGTGGAATGCGACATAGCCGTTAGGACCTGGGTTCACAATGTACCACCTTGTCAGCTCGCCTGGCTTGACCTTGAAGACCTCTGCGTCCTTGTTGAGCTCGAGCTTGACTGCCTGGCCTATGCTTGGGACGTACTTGTGAGCCATGCCGTTGGTCAGTATCAGGTCTGGCTGGTCGGTTGCGAACTTGCCGAGGTCAAAGCTGCCTGCAGTGTCTGTCGAGTTGTCGCCTGTAAAGAGGCCGCCATCTTCCGAGTTGTAGATCTCGCCAAAGACAACATAGAACTCTTTTGCCGGCTTCTCCTTTGCCGGGTGCACCACTATGCCGCCGTACATGCCGTTTGCAATGTGCTCCCACACGCCGTTGAGGCCGTCAGCGCCGCAGTGGTAAAGGAAGACGCCTGCAGTCTTTGCGTGCAGAGTCCACGTCTTTTCCTCGCCGGCTGCAACGTTGCCAGATAGTGCATTGCTTGGGCCAATGCCTGCGTGGAAGTCGAGGCTGTGGATTACCTTGCCCTCGTTTTTCAGAGTGATTTCTACAGTGTCGCCCTGGTTGACGGCAACTACCGGACCGGGGATGGTGCCGTTAAAGGTCATCGCGTTGTACTTTAGTCCCCCTGGGTGGAGAGCGTTGTCTGGGGCTACCATGACTTCGTTCTCGTTTGCGATCAGGGTGACTTGCCTTGTGGTGCCGGTGCTGCGTTGAGCATCAACTGCTGACAGTGGGTTCCCGTTGAACAGCGGGCTAAAAACAAGCCCCACAATGAGAACACCGGCGGCCAACCCTGCAATGATTGCCTTGTTCATTACGACGAAATGTCGCCGTGGTCTATATAATACTTGTCGAATTTGCATATACCTATTTAGAATTTTCGCATATTCATACATTCTATATACTTAACATAGAAAATTCGTACAGAATTGCAGGTGTATTTAAATTAGCGCATGGGGACGGGATGCCATGGCTCCTTATGTGGGCGGCAGGCGGTTCCCAAGGGCTGCAAGGAGGGCGAGGAAGCCCATGCAGGACGACTGGAAAAAGGTGCCAAGGGGCAGGTGGCTCAAGTGCACCTACGGGAGGTGCGGCTTTGAGTGGGAGTATTTTGGCGGCCGCAGCTGGGCAGAATGCCCTGCGTGCCACACGACGGTCAAGGTGGCAGTAGGCCAGCGCAACTTTAGGGAGAACGCCGCTGGCAACAATGACAACGACGATGATGCGGACGGTAGAACTAGCTGACGAAAAACGCGTTTTCGCCTTTGGCAAGCGAGATGTCCACGGCATTTGCGTCCTTGTCGTGGACGACGAGCAGCCCCTCTGATATCTTGTGCTTGCTAGCAAGGGTCTGAAGGCGGAAATTCAGCGTATAGAGGTCTGCAAACGACTCGGACTCGAGCACCTGCATCTGCGGGCCGTAAAGCTCCAGCCTGCAGCCGGCGGATGACGACTTGGTAATTTTGGCGCAGTGCACTGCACTACTTTTGTTGAGGAAGGGAGATTTTAAACGCTGCCTTGCTTCTTGCTTGTCTTCTTCTGCCTGGCCAGCGCGACTGCGGCTGCAAAGGCCGCCGCCAGGCCGAGGTATGCAAGCGGGAACTCGGGGATCGTCCTCACCCCCTGCACCTGCACTTCGTGGTCGCCGGGCGGGATGAACAGATCGACCTGGACGGTCCTGCCGTCCATGGCGACTTTTGCCGACTCGTAGGCGCTGCCGTCAAGCATGACTGCCACCGTCTGGTTCTTGGCAAGCTGGGCGAATTTCAGCACGGCGGGGCCGCCAGCCGGGTTGTAGTGCTTGATCCCAAACGAGATGCTGTCTGTCGAGTTGTCGTAGCGCAGGCCGCTCACCTTGGCCACCGTCGTCAGGTCGTAGGCGATGAACTTGCCGTCGCCTGTCGGGAGCGTGGATATCGGCGCGTCGGGGTCAATGCCGGCGCAGCTATAGTAATAGACGTTGGCCTTGACCGCAGGGTCGGGCGCGGCCACAAACCCGGCCTCTTCCCCTGGTGCAAGGACTGGGATGGTGTTGCTGCGGACAGAGTCAAGGTTCGTCATGTCCTCGCTGTGGACCGAGGCGTACACGGTTATGTTGTGCATTGCAAACGGGCCGTCGTTTCGGACCGTGCCTGACAGGACCCGCTCCTCGCCCACTGCCATGTTTGTATAGTTTAGGACGAGCGTGTCGTAGAACGGCTGGCGCACCTCTCTGGCTTCAAGGACATAGGGCCTGCCCGAGACCTCGGTGCCCTGCGGCACCTGGAACTTGAACGGGGCGCCCTTGCCCGGATATATCACCCTGCCGTACAGCTGTTCCTGAAGCGTCTTGCCCTGCACGTCGAGGCCCATGGTCACCGACAGCGGCACCGTGCCCTTGTTGTTGACCACGCCCACGATGTTGAGCATGCCGTCAGAGTCGACAAAGGTATAGTCAGAGTTCTTTATCTCAAGCTGTCCCCCGTCCTGCTGTTGCTGTCGCTGCTGCTCAGGCGGCAGGGCCTGCGCAGGCAGCAGGGCGAATAGCGGCGAGGAGAAAAGAAGAAGCATCGTCGCCATCAGTGCAAGAGCTGGCACGACCAGCAGCATGCGCATATCTATACAGCAGGTATGCCAGACGGCAATTTTAAGTCTCTCTCTTCTTCTTCTCCCCGCCGCTCTACGCCCAAAATCTACCTTCTACCCGCCGGCGTTTTCGCCGCTGAAGGTTAGGCTGTCCTGGTAGGCGTTTATGAGCACGTTCAGAACGTCGCTCGGGTCGATGTCGCGCTTTTTTTCGTGCATCATGTCCTTCATTATCGATTCAAAGCGCCTGTACGTCTGGTCGTCGATTGTAAGCGTCTTCATATGCTCTCGTCTATCATAGAAGATATGAAGGCAGGATATGTGTTCTTTCTTTTTCTTTTATCTGGCGCAGTCAGATGAGCAGGCTTGTCAGGTACATCAGGAGCATGCCTGACCCGATGCCGGCCACCACGGGCGCGCTCAGGAGCTGCTCCTTTCCGCCGGTGTGTCTGAATATCACATAGACCACCTGGAAGACGGCGCCGGCCCCGACCGACAAAAAGACGATGGATGCCACAGGCGAGGAGACAAAGCTCCCTATCCAGGTGCCGGCTATCGCCGGCGCGCCTGCGATGAGGCCGAGCGTCACGAGCCTCCATAGCCGGGGCTTTTCCCGGGCAAGCGGTGCCACTATTGCCAGGCCCTCGGTGGTGTTGTGGATTGCAAAGCCTATGATGAGGAACGTCGAGAGCGCCACAGACCCTGCGACCATGGCCGCCCCTATGGCCAGTCCCTCTCCCAGGTTGTGCAGCCCGATCCCGACTGCTATCATGAGCGAGATGGCAAACGCGCCTTTGGCCCTGCCTGCAAGCCGGTCCGACGCAAGCAGCAGCGAGAGGAACGATACCACAGCCACTGTGGCAATGAGCGCCTGCCCTCCAAAGGCGCCGGCCAATCTCTCTGCCGATATCTCGTTTGCCTCGACCAGCGCGTCTATGCCCAGGAAGAGCAGGAGGCCGGCAGTCAGGCTGAGAAAGAACGCATACTTGGCGCTTGACAGCTGCTTCAAAAAGGACAGCCACAGGAGCCCTATCATTACAGGTATTATGCCGACGTAGGTGCCTATCAGTGCCAGAAAAGACACCTGGCCGGCGCTGGGCTGGATGGCCGGCGCCGCTGCGGGCACCGCCCGGGCAAACCGGGTGCCATCAGACGCGGTGACCCCCACCTCGTACGGTCTGCCCTCTATCCAGTCAAACGGCATCACTACTCGCGCCTCTGCAAACCGGTCAAGCTTTTTTGAAGGCTCTATCGCGGCAGGGACTATTCTGTCGTTGATGTCTGCCTGCGCCACCTCTATGGCCTCCGGGCCCACGTTCCGTATGTAGGCAGTAACCATCCTGTCGCCAAACTCGATCCTCTCTATCGATATGTCCGGGAGCGGGGCGCCAATGTTGAGCAGGGCGCTGTTGCCCGGCCACAGGAGGAACGCCACCATTGCGGCAAGCACGACGAGTGGAACGACGGCACTTGCCGCGACCTTCCAGCTGCGAGCCGGCCTGTGCCCATGTTGTTGCTCTTTCTCTTCCATCTCACTGCTTCACCAGGAATATCCCCGTCCAGCCTTTTTCTGCAAACTCGGTCTTGTGGGCGTGGAACATGTAGTTGCCCGGATACTTGTACGTGAACTCGAGGATGGAGCGCTCGCCCTGGCTCATTGTCACCATGTCGGTGTACTCGTCGGGCTGCGGCATGGTGCCTGTCCGGTAGAGGTAAAAGAGGTTGCCATGCAGGTGAAAGTTGTTTATCTGGTCAAACTCGAGCACGTTTACAAGGTAAACGCGCACTGGCCTGTCCTTCTCTATCTGGATTGGGTGGTGCATGTAGTAGAACGGTATGCCGTTTACAGTGTAAAAGTTGTTCTCGGTGTCAAAGTCGGTGTCGTAGCCGTTCATCACCATCACCATCTCGTCTGCGTCCTTGCGCGGCTCCTTCGGGTCGACGATGTAGACGCCGTAAAGGCCCCGGGAGATGTGCTCCTCAAGCGGCGGGACGTGACAGTGGTACAGGTGCAGGCCGTAGGGCTCGGCTGTGAACTCGTACGTGAACCGGCCTCCCGGCGCTATCTGCTCAAAGACCCCGTCCATCTCGGCGCTGTGTATGCCGTGGAAGTGCATCGAGTGGGGCATCGTGCCGTTGTTGATGAAGTGGATCCTGACAAGGTCGCCTTCAGTCGCCCTGATGGTCGGGCCCGGTATGGTGCCGTTGAACGTCCATGCGTTGTATTTCACGCCCGGCGAGATTTCAAGCGTCTGCCTGTCGTCTGCAATTATCGTGAACTCGCGCAGCGTCCGGCCGTCCGGCAGCGCAGAGACGCGGCCATAGTTGAACTCCCTCAAATACCTGTCAGGGTCGATAGAGACCTCCTGCCTGCCGTCGGCGTGCTCGGGGTCCAGGACGTCGCCGGACGTCCTGTAGATGCCGGCGTTGTGGCCTATCACCATTTTTTCCCCGTCCTGCGCCCTCGCCTGGGGCCCAAGCGACGACAGGGCCAGTGCGCTTGCGGCAAGCGCGACCGTAACGGCAGCTGCGAGCAGTACCTTGGGATGCATCTGGACGACATACTGATCCGTTAGCCTAAATAATAAATGTTAGCCCAGGCTAACATTATTAGCCGACACTATTTTGCGTCAGGTTTATCTCCCGTATCGCCCGGAAAAGAGCCGTGGAGAGGTACTTTGTCCACTTGCAGAACAGCAGGCCGTTCACCCCCAAGGACGCGGCGGTGCTGCTTGCGAGGGCCAGGGAGGCCGTGCCTGAAGGTGTAATAATCAGGGACGCGCGCGTTTCAAAAAAGTACGTCGAGTTTGACACGAGCATCCCGGATAGAGTAAGGGTCGAAAGCCTGATCGACAGCCTGACAAAGATATCGCCGCTTGCAAGCTATGAGCAGATCGTGGAAAAGCACATGCCAAAGGAGGAAGCCATCAGAAAGGCGGTCGAGCTTTTCAACGACGAAAAGTACTGGGGGGCGCACGAGCTGCTCGAAGGAGTCTGGAAGGCCACGCCAAAGGTAGAAGAAAGGAACTGGATAAACGGCATGATACTGGTCGCGGCCGCGTTCGTGCACGACACGCAGGACGAGCCGCAGGTCTGCATATCCATCCTTGCCAGGGCCATGAAAAAGCTCGAAAGCGCAACGGGCAGCTATTACGGGATTGACATGGACAGGCTTGTCACGCTTGTTTCGCAGATACTGCAGACTGGCAGGATAGAGCGGTTCACCATCTAGCGGCAATGGCAGAGGCAAGCTTTGCTGCAGCGATTGTCACGGTGCTGATTGCCGCAAGCACCACAATCGCCGTCCCAAACATCATCATCACTGCTGTTGGCAATGGTGGTTCGCCGGCATTGTTATTTGCAGCCAGCTGTCCCGCTGCAATTGCAGCCAGCCCTGCGACCCAGGCTGCCAGCAACAAGTATCTTATTATCACCATCCTGCGAGATGGGCCTTTGCTGTCTGATGTCGCCGTCTTATTTTTCTTAGCTGCCGCTGCTGCTGTTGCCACGGCGGCGGCTGCTGCCGATACAGGCGCAAGGTAGATGAGCCCTATGAGCGAGCTTGCCACTATGCCGGCCCCAAGGATGGCCGCCTCGCCGCCTGCCGGCGACAGGAAGTCAAACGTGGCCGTGCTCAGCTCCAGTATCTCGAGGAGCGGCTGTATGGACGCCCTGACGGCAGACTGGAACCACGGCTCGCCCCGCTCGTACTCGGCCACCTGCGGGCTGAAAGAGTAGTACCACGAGTTAAAGACGGTCATAAAGCTGCTGCCGGCCGCCGTCTTGAGCGCGACGCCGTCTCTGAAATCGCGCAGCGCCTGCACCTGCGGGGCAAGCTCGCTTCCAAACGCAGCAGTCGCTATCAGGCACCCGCTCCTGTTGTCGCTGTTCTGCGTGCCGCCGTTTGTGGGCGGCGCCTGCTGCTGTTGTTGTTGGGCGCCAAGGCCGGCCGCCTTCAGAGTGACCACCTGCGACAGGTATTGATCCGAGTCTGCGACGAGCGAGTACCGCGCCGCCTTGTAGGTCTGCAGCCGCTCTGCGACTACGACGCTAAAGCCGGCGTCCTGCCCCGGCGGCAGGGCCGTCACGACCCTGTCGTCCCTCTCGGCAGGGGCCTCGCCTATCGCCACCACCCTGCCGCTAGCGTCATAGAGCGTCGCCACCACCGTGGGCGCAGTCGCAGCCTGCTCGCCGTCGTTTCGGGCTTCAACGTCGATGAAATAGACGCCCAGCACGTCGAGCCTTGACCTAGACGACAGTATGGTCATGCTGGACGGCTTTTCATCTGCGGGCTGCTGGCTCGACACTGCAAGCGTATAGTTGGCGACCCTGCTCACTGTCGGGGGATCGATGTAGCGCACGTCAAAGGGCGCAGACTGGCCGGGGTTCACCACGCGCAGCCTGGCAGTAGCGTTGAACTGCCCAAGGAGCGAGCCGGCGCTGTCGTAAAACGACCCTGTTATCACCACCTGCTTTGCGGCAGTTCCAGAATTGTTCTTTACTTCGCCCAGGACGTGCATTATGCGGGTCTCGTCCACGTACGAGGACGTGTTCTGAAACGACAGGCCGTCTCCTTGCTCTTGCGCTGCTGCAGCCTGCGCAAAGAGGACAGCAGGTAAGATCGTCATCAGGGCGATCGATGAAATGGCGACGGCTGCCGGCCGCATCTGGCATTCTTGTCAGGGTGATCGGGATATTAAGTTTGAATCTGACAATAGATATTAAAAGACGTGCACTCTGTCAACTCCCGTTTGTCCTCTTCAGACATGACGGTCATAGCGGGCCCGTCGTCGCCAGAGCTTGCCGCCGGCATTGCAAGGCAGCTGGGCGCAGGGCTTGTCAGCGCAGAGCTGCGCGTATTTTCTGACGGCGAGAGCAAGATAAGGCTTCTTGCCGGCGCAAAGAAAAACAAATGCGTCGTCGTCCAGTCCACCTACCCGCCCACTGACAGCCACCTGCTGCAGGCCATGATGATTGCAAAAAAATGCGCAGACGACGGCGCGCAGGTGTGCGCGGTCATACCGTACCTCGCCTATGCAAGGCAGGACAGGGCGTTCCTCGAAGGCGAGGTCGCAACCATCGCCCTCGTCGCCCGGCTCCTGGAAGCGGCAGGCGCCCACTCGGTGGTCACGGTGGACATGCACAGCCAGATCGGCCTCTCTTACTTCAAAAACATCACAAACGTCTCGTCGATACCGCTCCTTGCGGCGCACGCAAAGGCAATGAAATTACATAGCCCGCTTGCGGTGTCGCCTGACGCCGGCGGGGCGGCAAGGGCGCAGGAATTTGCCCGCCTTTTAGGAACAGAGATGGTCGCGCTGAAAAAGACGAGGGACAGGACTACCGGCGAAGTCACAATCGATCCCGAGGTAGACGCCAGCGTCTCCGGCCGCGACGCGATACTGGTCGACGACATGATAAGCAGCGGCGGAAGCATAGTCAAGGCTGCTGAACTTTTAAAGAAAGAGGGCGCAAACCGGATATACGCCATGTGCGCCCACGCGCTCTTGATAGGGGACGCCGCAAAGAACATCATGGCGGCAGGCGTGCAGGACATTGTCGCAACCAATTCCATACCGGGCAAGCATGCCAAGGTAGACCTGGCGCCGGCCCTTGCGCAGGCGGCAATGGCCGCTTTTGCAGGCAAAAAACAAGAAGCATAAATCAGGCGCGCTTGCTCTCCACCGGCAAGAAAGAGAGAAAGAGAGCGAGAGAATAATTGGCAAACATGCAGCTCGTCTTCCTTGGCACCTCGTCGGCCGCCCCCACAGCCGAGCGCGGGCTGTCCTCGGTGGCAATCATGCGCGACGGCGAGCTCTTGCTGTTTGACGCAGGCGAGGGGATGCAGCGCAACTTCATCAAGGCCGGCCTCGGCATGAACCGCAAGATGAAGGTGTTTGTCACCCACATGCACGCAGACCACTGCGTCGGGCTGCTGGGGCTGCTGCAGACGATGGCTCTGCTTGGGAGGGAGAGGCGCCTGGACGTGTACGGCCAGCCCCGGCTCAAAGAATTTTTGGAAGAAAACATGCGCATAATCAATTTCGGGCTCTCGTTTGAAGTCGCGATACACGTCATAGAGAAGGAGGGCGTGGTAGTGAGAGAAGACGGCTACCAGGTGTCGTGCTGCGAGGCGCTCCACTCGGTGCCGGCGCTCTCGTTCAGGCTGGACGAGTTTGACCGGCCCGGCGCGTTCAACATCGGGCTTGTGAAAAAGATCGGGATACCCGAAGGCCAGCTGTACAGCAAGCTGCAGCATGGCCACGATGTCGAGTTTGGAGGCAAAACGATAAAGTCGTCAGACGTTGTCGGCCCTCCTCGCCCAGGCAGGAAGGTTGGCATTTCCGGCGACACACGGCCCACGGAAAAGCTGGAGCGGTTTTTTGCAGGCTGCGACGTGCTCGTTTTCGAGTCAACGTACGCTCACGACAAGCTTGCAAAAGCAGTCGAAACGGCGCACTCTACTGCTACAGAGGCGGCCACGCTTGCAAGGCAGGCTGGCGCAAAAAAGCTGTTCCTCACCCATTTCAGCGCCCGCTACGATGAAACGTCTGCGCTGGTGGCAGAGGCGGCTGCGATACACGGCAACGTCGAGGCGGCAGACGACCTGAAGGTCGTGGACATACCCTACGCCGACGGCTCATAGCCTTATCGCGTGTTTTGCCAGGTCGTGCGCGTCCTTTATCTTTTTGAGGTCATGCCTGCTTGCAAGGACGTACGCGGCCCCAAAGCCCGGGTAGGGCTCTTTTGAGGAAAACAGTGTCAGGATCCTGCCGCCGTGGTCGACTCGAAAGCCGTCGCAGGGCTCGTGGCCCCGCACCACCGCCTTGGCGCCCGTTGCGGCAAGCCACCTGTCAGTCACGTCCCTGCCAAAATGGCGGCCCGCTCCCCTGGGCGACGGCTCCCACCCTTTGATCTCTCTGGGGTCGCTCCAGAGCAGCTCTTCCATCACCCTGTTCTTCAGATAATCTTCCTGCGCGCCTGCCAGAGACTGCCGGTAGCTTGAAGCATCCACGTCCACGGCAGGCAGGCCGCCGTGCACCAAAAGCAGGCTTTCCCTGACGAGGGTCGCAAGCGTCAGCAGCCTGAAAAGTGCAAGCACCCTGCGGTAGGCCGTCCTGCCGGCGCTTTTCCCGAACGCGGCCTCTATGTCGCAGGGCAGGTTGTGTGAGCGGAACGGGAACTCGGCCGGCGCCTCGTGGTTCCCCCGCATCAGCACCACCGAGTCAGGATGGGCATGCTTTAATTGGCAGACGGTTGCAAGCACGCCAATCGAGTCGCTCCCCCTGTCCACATAGTCGCCCAGAAACACAAGCTTGTTGAGCGGGTTTTTGAGGAATTTTTCATGGTCCAGTTTTTCAAGCAGTTTATCCAGAGTGCCAATGTCGCCATGCAGGTCGCCAACGATAGCAAGCTGCTCGCACTCGTCGATCTCTACCAGGCCGCCGCTGACCCTGCCGCCTG
>NZ_JBBIHK010000015.1:26455-43524 GCF_037447015.1 Nitrososphaera sp.
CATCATCCTGCCCTGTGCCCTTTCCCGCTCAAGCGCCGAGATCGCCCGCTCCACGGCCTGCACGAACTCTTCAGACAACAGATGACAAAAGACGTTACCGCGCCGTCCCTAATTAGCTGCCCCTTTCAGACGCATGAACTCTAATATACCGCGCAGAGCGCAGAGACGGCGTGCAGGGGTTCAAGGACGCCTGGCTCGAGATAAGGTCGTGCGAGCGCCGGCCCGAGAAAGAGCTGGAGCACGAGACGGTGCTTCGCATACCGGCGCTCAAGGAGGTCATGCAGGTGGCCGAGAACACGCTGACTGACATGCAGAGGAAGGGTGGCGCCAGCTTTTGGGACTACTCGCGCAGGCTGGATTCGGCAGAGGTGGAAGAGGTGATGGAGGTCTTTCAGGGCGTCGGGCCAAAAGACACAGGCAGGGCGGTCCTGTACGAGACTGACGTGACCTACGGCGGCAGGCACTATACGCTCACGCTTGCAGGGCAGAGGGCCGAGTAAGGTATTTATTGAAAATGAACTGTCCTGTCCTACGTATCGCTATGGTAATTAACGAGGAGTTACTTGCCGCTAGGAAAAAGGTCTCTAGCAAGCGCCCCAGGTTCATCCGCCAGGAGAGCTGGAGGTATGACAGGCTTGCAGAGAACTGGCGCAAGCCCAAGGGCAAGGACAACAAGATGAGGAAGCAGAAGGCAGGCGTGCCCGCACTGGTAAAGGTGGGTTACCGCGGCCCCAGGGTTGCAAGGGGCCTTCACCCGTCAGGCTACACGGATAACGTCGTATACAACGTGGCAGATCTCGCCGGCCTCGACCCGAAAAAGGACGCGATAAGGATGGCAAGGACGGTCGGGACGAGAAAGCGCAAGGCCATCGTCGAGCAGGCCGCCAAGATGGGGCTCAAGGTGCTCAACGCAGGCAAGCTGGCTCCAAAGAAAGAGAAAGAGGAGGCCAAGGCGTAGAATGGTAGTCAACATTGCTAAAAAGCGCGAGCTTGTTGCCAGAATACTGGGCGTGGGTGCAAACCGCGTGAGGTTTGAGCCGGACAAGCTTGAAGACGTGGCCGACTCTATTACAAGGGACAACATTCGCTCGCTGGTCAAGAGCGGCGCTATATGGACGGTCCAGCCGAGTGGCACGTCCCGCAGCAGGGCGCAGGCCAAGCGCAACATATGGAAGATCCACGGCAAGGGTCCGGGCTCCAAGAAGGGCCGGAGGACTGCAAGGACCGGCAAGAAGGAGGTCTATGTGGTGCGCGTCAGGTCGATGCGCTATCACCTCAAGGTGCTCAAGGAGCGCAAGGACATCACAAACGACGTGTACTGGCACCTGTACAAGCAGGTCAACGGCGGCCACGTCAGGTCGCTTGCGCACCTGCGCGACCTGGTCAAGGAAGCCAAGACCCGCTAGACAAGCCGGGCCCTCTTTTTTTCAAAATCCTTTATTTTGTCTCCTGCAACAAAGGCAAGGCCCTCCTTTGCAAGTATCTCTTTCTTCATCTTTATACCGTAGGCATAGCCGCCGACGCCGCCGTCCGACGCCACCACGCGGTGACATGGCACTACAAAAGGGTTGGGGTTGCGGTTCATTATCTGCCCGATGGCCCTGGCTGCCCGGGGGTGCCCGAGCGCCTTTGCCAAGTCGCCGTACGTGGTGACCTTGCCCTCCGGCACCTTTTTTGTCAACAGTTCATAGACATCGGCTGCCTTTAGCGGCCTATTCATGCCAGAGCAAAGGGCGGCCGCGTATTTCAAACTTTAAGGACTTGAAGGCCGGTATCATTGGCCAGCTTTAGGACCCGGTCCTTGTGGCTGCCGAGGCCCTTTGAATCCAGCACGATATGAGTCACAGGCTCGACGCTCTTGCTCACCATCTGGGCAAGCATTTCCCCATCTATTGCCTCCAGGTTGTGCTTTGATGCGACGGCAGCAAGGCCAAACTCTGAATCCAGCAGCAGCTTGTTGAACTTGGTAGGATAGTGGGTGCCCCCAAGCGCGATTCCGACCTTTTTGCACGGCTCTATTTCTTTAGCAAGAACATCCAGAATGCAGCGGCACATTGCGTCTGCGGCGCCCCTGTCGGCCCACTGCTTTTCAGACGAGCCCAGCTCTACAAACAGCACCGGCTTTTTGAGCGACGTGGGCCCGTGGTGCGTCGCCTCTATGACGACATCGTAGCCGGGCACCTGCGCGGCAGTTATCGCCTTCAGGTACGCCTTTTGGAGCGACGGGTACGCGACTGCCAGCTCTTTTGGGTTGCCGCCGAAAGGCGCGTCGGCGAAGTTACCGGTGCAGTGGCAGGTCAGCGTCGGTATGCCGCTGTCTGACCGGTGCTTTGAAAGAAAGATAAACGCTTTTGCGTCGGGATGGTCGTCGTCGAGGCTTTCGAGCGTGAGCAGGCTCTTGCCGGTTGTGTGGAGGATGATTTCCGGATAGGTTGATGGAGAAGCAGCAAGCAGGTGGCTGCTGCCTCTATACGGTGCAAAGCCCCTTTCTTTGAGGCACGAGATCATGGTCGCCCCCGCAAGGTCGGAAGTTGAGGCGACGAGGACGTATCGGGGCATCTCTTCCATGTTCAGTATTTTTAGCATTATTTTAAAGTAAACTTATAAATTGCATGGACGCTCCGCATAGCTGGCAAATAATAGTATGAGCAATCCAGAGGACGATCTAGGTCCCGAAGAAGAGATCAAGCTAGATGACACTAATAATGACGATGAAGAAGAAGATTTAGAGCTAGAAGCCCCTGCTGCAGAAGAGCAGAAAGAAGAAGAGCAAGCTCCCCAAGAGGCCGCCGCGACCGCAGAAGCAAAGCCATCGACGGCGACAGCAGCAGCCCCCGCGCAGTCTGACAAGCCGGCAAGCGACAGCAAGTTCTTTGCAATACGCACGACCGGCGGCCAGGAGCGCATGGTGGCAGACATGCTCTACACAAAGGTGGTCGCCAAAAAGATAGGCATACGCTCTGTCATGGTTCTGGACAATTTCAAGGGATACATCATCGTCGAGGCTCCAGACTCTAACGTCGCCTACGAGGGCCTTGCAGGCATCAGGCACGTTCGGGGCCAGATAAGGGGCGACCTGCCGTTCAAGGACATCGAAGGCTACCTGGTCAAGAAACCTACCGTCACCGAGCTTGCAATCGACGACACGGTAGAGGTCATCGCCGGCCCGTTCAAGGGCATGAAGGCCAAGATAACCCGCGTCGACTATGAAAAGCAGGAGGCCACGGTGGTGCTGCTGGACTCGCCGTACCAGATACCAGTTACGGTGGACGCCAACTATCTCAAAAAGGCCGCCCACCAGGGTTAAATAAAGAAGGCGCTGAAAGATGCTGCAGCAGCGGCTGCCCGGGCCACCGGGGTGGTTATCCAGTCGATGATAGTAGACCTGAACCTGAAAGGCAAGCACGTGATCGTAGTCGGCGGCGGCACGGAGGGTATGCGCAAGGTGAACGCGCTGCTTGGCCAGGGCTGCAGCAAAATCACGGTAATCAGCGACCGCTTTAACAAGTATTTGCGCGATCAGGAAAAGGCCGGCAAGATAGAAGCAGTCAGGATGAAGGTGAAAGACGCCGGCAGCGCGCTCGATGCCTACGACAGGCCGTTTATGGTGCTTGCGTCCACGGACGACAGGGAGCTGAACCGCAGGCTGTGCCAGAAGGGCAGGGAAAAAGGGGCATTCGTGTATTCTGTGGACGATCCTGCCTACAGCGACTTTTCCTACGCGTCGGTGATAAACATAGAGGGCGTCATGCAGGTAGCCATTTCCACGTCAGGCAAGAGCCCCATAATGGCCCGGCAGATCCGCATCAGGGCAGAGCGTGTATTAAAGCGGATAATCAAGAAATCCGACATTGAAAACGCGCGGCTGCAAGAGTTTGCAAGGAACGCCGCGCGGCCGCGGCTGCAAACAGTGGAGCAGCGCAAAGAGTTCCTCTACTCGATAATCAGGGACGCCCGCATTCAGAAGCTTATTAAGGAAGACAGGATTGAAGAAGCTAAGCGCGCGACTCTCGAGTTGTTGGAAGAGTGGGTGGAGAAGAAAAGCAAGTGACCGCTATTACATCGGCAACAGAAGAAGAAGAGGACGTGGCGCGGAGGCTTTCGCTTCCCGTGCGCTTGGTAAATGCCCGCGTCACCTACAAGAACGCCCCGATACACCTTCTCGAAAAGTTCACGTTCAAAGACATCGAGTCTGCGCACAGGGCTTTTCTGGAAGCCGGCGCCGAGGAATGCGTGATACTCCAGACGTGCAACAGGGTCGAGCTTTATGCCGCGGCAGGCGACGAAAAGAAGCTGCTTGACAGGTGGGCCCAGGTCGCAGGGCTTGCAGAAAAAGACCTGTCGTCGTGCGTGCAGGTGAGCACGGACGGGGACGCCGTGACGCACCTGCTGAAGCTGGCCTCGGGGCTCGACTCGCTGGTGGTGGGCGAGGACCAGATACTTGGCCAGGTCAGGCGCGCTTTAGAGTTCTCTAAATCAAACCGCTATGCGGGCGCAAACCTGGGGATGATATTTGACAGGGCGCTCAAGGTTGGGAGCAGGGTGCGCAACGCGACAGGCATCAACAAGGGCAACGTTTCGATAGCATCTGTCGCAGTCAGCCTGGCTGACGAGTACTTTGACGACCTGAAATCGAAAAAGGTGATGCTGATAGGCTCCGGCGAGGCGGCAAGCCTGGTGGCCAAGGTGCTCAAGGGCAGGGGCATCGACTTTATTGTTACGAGCAGGACGTTCCAGCGCGCAAGGTCGTTTTCCGAGACTGTCGCAGGCAAGCCCGTGCCATTTGACGCGGCGCTTGGGATGTTTGGCGAGGTCGACCTGATATTTGTCGCAAGCTCGGCGCCGTACTTCCTCATACCCTATGAAAGGATGGAAAAGGCCGTCCTGTCTCGCAAGGATCCCATGATGATATTTGACCTGTCCAACCCCCGCACGGTCGAGGAAAAGGTCGCCACCCTGCACGGCGTCAAGCTTGTAAATATGGATCAGATAGCCGAGCTTGTGGAAAAGAACATGCGGTCGCGCATGAAGGAGATCCAGTCGGCCGAAAAGATAATCGACGAGGAGATGAGGTCAGTCGACGGCATGATGAAGCGGCTAAAGGCAGAGCCGGTCGTCGTCTCTGTGTTCAAGAGCGTCGACGCCATCCGCGAGCGCGAGCTCAAAAAGGCGCTGTCGATGCTCGGCAAGGACGCAAGCCCCGAGCAGGCAAAGGTGGTAGAGCAGCTTTCCTATGCCATAGTTGAGGGCATACTCGCCTCGCCCATGAACTATTTGCGCAGAGAGATGGAAGCCCGAGGCGATGGTGACAACAGCAAGAGCGCAGAAGAGCTGATGAAAATAGTGGCCAAGATGTTCAGGTATGATCAACAGCAACAGGACGAAAAAAAGTAATAGTAGCAGTAGTAGTAGCTTTCCAGACGTGAGGCTCAGGCGGCTGCGCAGGACGCAGGCCATCCGCGACCTTTTTCAGGAGACGCACCTTTCAGTCAAGGACTTTATAGCGCCGATATTCGTGCAGGAGGGGCTGAAAAAGCCAGAGCAGGTAGGCTCGATGCCCGACGTGTGGCGCCTCCCACTTGGCGGCCTTGTCAAAGAGGTCGAGGAGCTGACCGATCTGGGAATAGGGGCGGTCATACTCTTTGGCCTGCCTGCCGAGAAAGACGACAAAGGCTCGTCCGCCTTTGACGAGCGTGGTATAGTGCAGAGGTCGGTCGAGGCCATACGCAAACAGTTTGGCGACAAGGTAGCGGTAATCACAGATGTCTGTCTGTGCCAGTACACTTCGCACGGCCACTGCGGCATCCTGGCCACCGATATCAAGGGAAGAGGCAAGAAAAAGAGGACAGCAACAATAGACAACGACGCAAGCGCTGCGACGCTTGGCAAGGTGGCTGTGAGCCAGGCCGGGGCGGGCGCGGACATTGTCGCGCCGTCTGCCATGATGGACGGCCAGGTGCAGGCGATACGCAGCGCGCTTGACGACGCAGGACTTGCAGACACGGCGATAATGAGCTACTCGTCCAAGCAGGCGTCGCCACTCTTTGCGCCCTTTCGTGACGCGGCGCACTCGACGCCAGAGTTTGGCGACAGACGCACCTACCAGATGCCCTTTACAAACACGCGCGAGTCCATGCGCGAGATAGAGCAGGACATCGCAGAAGGCGCAGACGCGATAATCGTCAAGCCAGCGATTCCAAACCTCGACCTTGTCTACCAGGCAAGCAGGGCGACCAACCTGCCCATCTGCGCATACAGCGTGTCAGGCGAGTACGCGCTTGTCAAGGCGGCCGCTCTTGAAGGCTGGGTGGACGAGGACGCCGTGATGACTGAATTTCTCACAGCAATAAAGAGGGCAGGGGCAGACATGACCATCACGTACCATGCAAAGAGGATGGCCCGGCTGCTCAAAGAGTCTGCATAAGACTGCTAGGCTAGAGATTGTACCCGGATTACATACGTAATTCAGGCGACAGCTTTTACTACCACGCCATACACAATTTTCCGCACGAGCATCGTTTCCTCCAGATCGGGTCTGGCCCTGTTTGCAGCAGGGGTCATAATCTTCCTCCTCGGACCTGTTAACACGCACCTCCTTGCTTTTCTTTCGCCGCTGTTTGCTGCAGGCATTGGCCCTCCTTTCATGATCCTGTTGCAGAACTGACGCACTTCTTGTCCGCGATCCTGATAGTCACAGGAGTAGCGATATACTACAAAGGCCGCAAAGGAGCAAACAGCGGCAATCACGCCTGTCCTTCAGCAAGCAATAGTAGCAGAAGCAGCGGGGCGGACAAGGTATAATGACTGGCACGATGAAATCCTGCTATACGCCAAAATGGGTCATCCTGTGGGTGTGCAGCTCCTCCGCATAAGGGGTAAAAAAGCCGCATATTTCGCAGGCCAGCAGCTCCATTTGCGACGGGTGCAGCTTTCTGCCCACTGTGAACGTGTCTCCAATTTCAATCACGTCATAGCCTTTGAACCTGGACGCGTCTGATTTCAAAAGCGACTGCAAGACCCATTTTATCATCCCTGCCGGCGCCAGGGTCTTGCCGCTGACGCGGACCTCGTTTCCTTCCAGCGTTATCAGGTCTGTGGAAACCTGCAGGTTCGGGCCCTCTTCTCCGTGCTGCCTCTGCTTTTCAAGCCCTGCGATCAGGTAGTCGTAAACCTCTTTTGCAAACTCGTCGCTCTTCTCCGATACGCACGTTATGACTATGTCGTGCATCGCCTGCTGCTAACATTTGAGAGCCTTGCTTTTGAGCCTTTAGCAATGAGCCTCGCAGGGCAGTATTGGGCAGAGTTGCGTTCGTAGCCACACGGCCACAGGGGGAGCAGGAATATTTCCTAAAAGAGATTATTTTGATTGCAACGCAAGTTAGCAGATAGGTTTTATTTCAGGCCAGCGGCAAAAAGATTGCATATAGAGAGATGTTTGCAAGCGACGGCGGGTCGGAGCGGGCCACCAGCATCGAGGACTACCAGAACACGTGCGCCGAGTTCATAATGGACATCAGCAAGGACTACATGGACTGGGTCGACCGGTACCAGCTGGCCGCCGAAGAGACTGCACGCAGAAAGGCCGCCATCAACAGCATAGTCAAGACCACGAACGACTGGATAAGCAGGTTCGGCAGCACCATCAAAAAAGTGGACATCATCATGAACGACGGGGTCAACAAGATGGCCGAAAACACGGCAGGCTACCCTTTCAGGTTCGACGTGTTTGTGGGCGGCACGAGCAGGTACACGATGCACCCTGTGGGCGAGGTGAAGGTGAACCTGAAAGCCATGCCAAGGCAGGGCAGGCTCACCAGGCTTGGCAGCTACCAGAAGGAGCAGGTGCTCCTGCTCAACTCAAGCGGCCCGGTGCAGGTCGCACTGAGCAAAGAAAGCATGAAGGCGGCAGACCTGCTCGACGACTACATCATCCTGGACGCCCGCAACTGCCAGAAATACGACGTCATTTCTTTGACCGCCGTGGCCGAGGAGATAGAGGGCGACTATGTGACAGAGAGCCGAGGGTATTCGACGCTCATAATGCTGACATGACCATTCGTCCTGTACCCGATTAGCAAGCTGCTGCAGAGAAACGAGGCACGCCGCCTGCAAGCAATAGTTCAAGCACTCCTCATCTTTCCGGCGGGCCGTCTAGAGGGTCATGTTTAAATTACCTTGCCGTATCGTCCTCCTGTGTTAGCAGTGCGACGGTCGTCCAGTTTGGTCTAGGACATCAGATTGCCAATCTGGTAACCCGGGTTCAAATCCCGGCCGTCGCATCTTTCTTCAAGAAACCCGGGATGTCTGATAGCTTTTCGATCTCCCTGTCGAGCCACGCCTCGACCTCTTCAGGGTCGCTGCGCACTTTGGACCGGATTTCTCGGAGCTCGGCAACCCTTCTGTCACGCGCCGCCACCACCCAGGGCGCGCTCTCAAGGGCCTTTTCAATCCAGTGCGCCGTCATATTATCCCAAAAAGCACCCTCAGCAGTATTATCAGGACTATGACGCCGAGCACTATTGAGACGAGTGTCCAGATCATGTGCGTACAAAATACGCAATTATTTCATTAAAGACCATCTGAAAGTTGTTCTAACTCTTTAATATTTTACAGGGGCAGGCAGAGAGAATTATTTCATTGCGCGCTTCCGCAGGCGCAAAAGCCAAACTCGTCTATGCGTTTGCCGCATGTCTCGCATTTCTCCCCGTACTCGACCTCCCACGCCCGCTTGCCGTATTTTTGAAAGTGCGTGTCGTCTTCTTCTGGAAGGCCCTGTTCTTCTTTTTCTTCCCTGTCTATTGATGATGTCATTTTGTCTTCTTTCTGGCGTTGGCCTTGATTATCGCAAGGGCCCTTTCCGCCGCGTCTTTTTTTGGGAGCTGTATCATAAAGACGTTCTGCGAGTTCGTGAATGTAGTCTCGCTGGGCGCAAGGGCGATGAGCCCGCTCTCGGCCAGCGCGTCAAAGAACTCGATCATGTCGTTTGCATAGAGCAAAAAGTTGCCGTCAAAGTCTGCGCCGGCAAACTTGATGTTGACGTCCACAAAGACGTCCTGCCCGTCGTAAAAGATGTCAAGCAGGGTGTCGGCAGACATCTTTTTGCCGTATACCTTGCCCAAAAGCTCCTCGTACTTTTTGGGGCTGACCAGTATGCAGGGCACCTTGCCGCCGGAAAACTCGACCAGGGTGGCCCCTTCCTTGTGCAGGTTCGCCTTGAACTCTTCGAGTGTGTTAAAGTTGCGTTTGGGCATGTGCGTATATGTACGCGTGTATTTTGCGTAGTCGCATGATAAGAGTTTAGCGCCGCGACAAAGAGGGAGGGAGCGAAAGATGGATGCACAATGTACAAAAGCAACCGGCCTGCAAAGTCAGGTGTGAAGGTTCCCGCCACTTCTTCTTTTTCCCTCGCCGTAGTAGCAGCAGCGTTGCTGACGTTAGTTCTGGTCGCAGTAGCAGCGGCGGCAGCAGAAGAAATAGGTGACATATCTCATCTTTTGCCGACGGCAGGCAGGGCGTATGCGTGCTCGTGCATCGAGCCCGGGCCGCCTGCGCAGGCGCTTGCGGAAAGCGACAGAGTATTTGTGGGCAAGGTCCTCTCGGTTGAAAGCGCCAACAACGGCAGGACGGTGACATTTGAGGCAGAAAGGGCGTGGAAAGGGATTGATAGCAGGGCGGTGACGCTCAACACCGCGTCATCCAGCGCGTCGTGCGGCTATGACTTTGAAGAAGGAAAGGAGTACCTGGTCTACGCTCAGAAAGGCGAGGTCTCGCTGTGCAGCAGGACTGCGCCGGCAGAGCTTGCGACTGCCGACTATGCCGCCCTTGGCGAAGCCTACGATCCGGTGCCGGGAGTCATGACGCCAGAGCCGCCTGCCCGGTTTGTCAGCGCAGGCCAGCTGGCAACGATAGTAGCAGCGATAGTGGCGGCCGGCGGCGCAGCGGCATGGGGCGCCTCCTACATTTTGAAAAAGAAGAAAGGAAAAAAGAGGAGCTAGCAGATCCGGATGGATTTTGCAAGCATCAGGGCGCGCTGCGAGTCGTCCTCCAAGAGCCCGCCTTCCTTGTACTTGTTGCTGAAATAGATCAGGTCTATCATCTTGCACCTGTCCATCGCCACGACCATGCTACCGTTTGCGCCTGCCGCCGTGTTGTTGGCGTTTGTCAGTATGACCAGCTTGTCCACAAAGCCGGTGGTCTTGAGCGTGTTTGATATCTGCTCAAAGCTCTTGGCGTGGTCGCGGTTTATCACTACTGCGACGGCGACCTTGGTTCCGTAAGGGTCAGAGAACACCACGTCCACCGTGCCGTCCGTCTTTTGCGGCCTGGCCACCGCGCCGACCTCGTGTGCGTAGTTCACGAGGTTGCGCACCGCGTCCTTTACGCCCGTCTCTAGCACGGCAAAGTCGCTCGTGTTCCTGCGTATCCTGATAAAGTCAGAGATCGGCACGTCCATGACGCTCCCGCGGATGCGCAGGCCGGGGTAGACGTTCTTTATCGTGTCGTCTATTGCCTGCTCGTCGATTATCTGGACGCCCCTCTTGGCCGCGTTTTCTGTGGCATGGTACATTATGTTGAGCATCGAGCGCACGTTGCGGAAATCGGTGAACTCGTCGTAGATGACCTTGACCTTGGCCGCAAGGTCGCGCTCTTCCTCCGCTGTAAAGCACTTGCTTGCGTCGTGGTGGCGTATGTACTCCATCACGATGTCCAGTATCTCCTCGTACGTGTTCGAGCCGGCAAGGTCGACCTTGTAGTTGGCCTTTTCCAGCCTGTCAAACACCGAGGCGTTTGCACGCCTGATGTCGTCGTAGGACGACGGCGTGAATATCAGCATGAGCGCCGCAGACGGTATGTGGGCGTTTATCACGGCCTTGACGAATTCAAGAGTCTCGCGCTCGGCGTCCAGCTCGTCCAGCTGGAAGACCGTTATGCGCTTCAAAAAGCGCAGGTTGAGCGAGGCGAGCGCCGCCAGGCTGGCGATGATGTCCTCAAGCGTCGACACGTTCTGCGCGTCGGCCCTGAACCTGCCCTCCACTATCAGCTTTAGGATAGCGACTTCGATGGGCGAAAACTCTCTTGCAAGGGTCTCTGCAAGCGCCGCATAGTTGGGCGTGAGCTCGTTGCTCAGCACGAGCTCGGCCTTGTCGACGAGGCTCTTGCCTGATATCGAGTCCAAAAACCCATAGTTAAACACCTTGCGGGCGACGCCCCCCTGGCGCTCGGCCTTTTCCCGCAGGTACGTCACGACTGCGCGCCTTATCGCGGCGATATAGTCGTCGGTAAAGCCGCCGAGCATGGCGCTGTACAGGCTGTGCATGCTCCGGGGCGATATCTGCGTCAAATCTACGTACGACGTGACAGTCGTCTCGGCCATCTCTTTGAGCCCCTTTATGTGGAGCGCAAGGTGGGTCTTGCCAGAGCCCACGTCCTGTATTATGGTCAGCAGGCGAAAGTCCTTGTCAGTCGCCTCTGCGGTGTCTGCGACCTTGGAATGGAGGTCGGACATGCACGCAAGGACGGCCGCCTTGGCCTCCCTGTGGCGTCTGCCCCCGAGTATCTGGGCGTCGATGAGCGTCGGGGTCGGGCTGCTCGGGTACGGGTTGACTGCGAGCCTGTAGGGGTAACTAGAAGAATGAGGAGGAGAAGAAGCCATCATCATATGCACCTCACAAAGCCGTGCAAGAGACCGCGGACCATCACGCCCTCGCCCCCGCCAGTAGACAGCTCGTACTTGTCCTGGTACTGGCCTGTCAGCTCGCCCACCAGCCTGTAGAACTCGTCGCTTGCGAGGCCGCACCTGGTGCACACTTCAGAGCGCACCCTGGCAAGCTCGACCCAGCCTATCGACGAAGCATTGCTGGCAAGCGCAGAATCAAACTCTCTTTTGAAATCGGCGACCTGCATGGGAGCGCGCCGGGGAGCTGCAGATGCCTGCAGCACTGCAGCTGCAGTCGCGCTGTTGCCGCCGGACTCGGTGACCAGCCGTGCCAGGTTCGATATGTTGCCGGCAAGCGTCTCGATGGCCTTTGAGACCTCTTTTGACGAGCTTGCGACCGACTCTTCAAGCGATTTTATCAGGTCGTAGGTGATCCTGAAGCGTGGGTCGGAATTGAGGAGGCTCTGGAGATAGTGATCTTTGTGGAAGCAGTAGTAGGCGCTTCCGCGCTTGTCTACAAATACGATGCCTCTGCTCACGAGGGCTTCGATAATCGCGTCAACGTCGTTGCTGCTCGTCTCCTTGCGCAGATCGGCCTTTTTCACGCCGGCCGACCCCGCAGAGAGGATCCTTTTAACCAGTCTTTCCTCTGCGGACATGAGGTAGACGGACGAAATTCTTATTTAAACCCCGACGTAGCGGATAGCAGCTAACAGGGTGAACAAAATTGCACAAGTGTCGAGCGCCAAAGCGCACTTCTATAACATGAATGCCTTTTCCCGAGAACGGAAGGCTTTACCAGTCCCGGCGCAGGTGGAATTGATAGCGAACCTTCTCTAGCAATGCTTAAAGTTAAATCGCGCCTCAAGAGAACATTGGGTTCTTCCATCCTTTTAAATAAAGTTACGGCAACGGCAGAAGCAGCAGTATGCGACCCTGGCGGTGTTGCGTTGTATGGGAGGGCAAGAGCAAGAAGGGAGGAGGCGCCATGAGGCCCAAAGTCGTGTTTGCCGCTGCCACGATAATGCTTGCTTCCGCCTTTTCCGGCATCCTCGGCCAGCTGGCGGCCCAGCAGGAGGCGGCAGGACAGGCGCCGGTGACGCTGACTGTCAACACGCAGTACACCGGAGGGCAGGCAGTGACGGGCCTGTGGACCACGCTTGCGCAGAACGGCCAGGTGGTCGCAACAGGCTTTTCGCCGGTCAGGTTCAGCCTGACCCCGAACCAGCAGTACGTGGTGACGGTTTCCAATTACCAGAGTTACATATTTGAGAGGTGGGACAATGGCTCCACCAACCCCGCAAGGGCAATATCGATAGCCCAGAACACTGCGATAACTGCCAATTACGTGGCTCCAGGTGGGGGAAGCGGTGGCGGTTCTACGGGCAGCACAATCCACATGCAGGACACCACCGTAACGTTTGGCTCGCTCGTGTACGCTGGCAGGCAGATCAATGCCGAGTACGTCACGCCGTCGTCGCAGCTGGTGGGCGACACGATAGACAGCATCACGCTCAGGCTTCAGAGGGTGGGGGCGCCTCCGGGCACGTTCCAGGTAGGGGTGTTCAACTCCGACCTGACCTCCAAGAGGTCGTTTGCAGTCAGCAGCGCGCCCAGCCTCACCACAGCGTTCCAGGATTACGAGTTCAGGCTGCCTGCAGGCGAGCTCTACACGATACAGGCCGGCGACAGGATAGGGATCAAGTACAACGGCGGCAACAGCGCAAACGGCGTATCTGTCATGATAGACAGGAACACGGCAGACCCGTTTGACGGCACCAGTTCGTACCGCACGCGCTACGAGTCCAGCTGGCTGGTGGACACCGGCGAGGACATGTACATGACCCTCAAGCAGGGACAGGCAGGTGGTGGTGGAGGAGTTGGGGGAGGCACAGGCGGGCGCCCTGTTGCAAACAACCAGTCGGTGGGCGTCAACGAGAACTCGTCTGTGTCCATCACGCTCACAGGGTCGGACCCTGACGGGCAGCCAATCCGCTTCTACATTGCAAGCCAGCCGGCGCACGGCACGCTTGGCCTGCTCAACGAGAGCACCGGCGCTGTTTCGTACACGCCATGGAACTATTACGATGGCCCTGACAGCTTTACCTTTGTAGCAAACGACGGCACGTCTGACAGCGCGCCTGCCACTGTGAACATCAACGTGGCAAACACGGTGACAAAGACGACAAGCACCGCAGTCATAATCACAGTCGACCAGAGGGGCCACAGCCACACAGGATTTTGGACCACGCTCTCGCAGAACGGCCAGGTGATAAACGCGGACTACTCGCAGGCAGGCTTCCAGGTGAACAACGGCCAGCAGTACGTCCTGGCGCCATCTTCAGGCTTTGGCAACTCTAACTTTCTCAGGTGGCAGGACAACGGCTCCACCAACCTAGCAAGGGCGATATCGATAACGCAAGACACGCCGTTCATAGCAGTCTATTCGAACTAGCGACGGCATACGTGTGCGGGTGTGTATGTGTGTATGTGTGTGTGCTGCCTGTCAGAGAAAAGGCGGCGGGGCAGGCAGAGCAGTAGAAAAATGGAAAAAGGAGGAAAAAAGCCGTGCACGTGGAATAACGATCAGGCTTCGGTCACGCGCACGCGCGTCTCGATGTCTGCCGGCACGCCCTCGATGCGGTAGCGGGCATACTCTTCGTACGTCGGCGGCGAGTCGCGCCTGAACTCGGTCTTTTGGCCCTCTGTCACGTTGAACCACAGCGTGTGGCCGTCGTATTTCTCGGCCAGGTATTTTGGAATGTAGAACCTTTCCTTGCTTGCCACGCCCTTTTTCGTCACTATGTAGTGCCTGCCAATCATTTCGACCTCGCCCAGGTCAACCTCTTTTGTCACTCCCCTAGCCTCCTTGCCTTTCAGCTCGTCCCAGCTGACATAGTTTGTCAGGTCTGTCATGGCTGTTCTTTCGTAACGACAATTTTAATGACCTATGGCAATTGCTCCCGGTTGCCGCAGCGGGCCGGTAACGGTTAATATTGCGCGCAAGCCCCTTTACAGGCGGGATGATGATTACTCTTGCTGATATATCGGATGATGAAAGTACTAGGGTATCTGACCAATTGATAACACCAAGATAGACGCGTGCAGCCTTTCTCATTTTTGCTTGGCATTAGCTCAATGACAAAGCACTTGGAGTAGCAGCACGTGTCTTTATGTCAGGACTGGAGTGCAGAGGGAGGCGCCGCCGCCTTTTTGTGGCGGGCAGTTGCGCGTCGCATGGCTGCAAAGACCGACAGGATCACCATTACCCACGCCGCGGCCATGGCAATGTTTGTGGGGCTGACATAGATGTAGGGCACGGCCTCGTGTAGGTTCTCCTGTATCGCAAGCGCGGCCGCGTGCATGTCGATCATCGAGCTGCTGTACTCGTCCGTATGCGGCTCGGCCACAGAGAGGTCTTCTGCCCTGGCCAGCATGCCGTCCATCTGCGCACGCATGGCCGCAAAGTCGGTGCGCCCGGTAGGAAAGATCCAGACAGGATTCCCCTCGGCAGGCAGCGACCGCTCTGCAAGCCGCACGTACTCGGCCAGCTGCTGGGGCGTCTGGGCAGACTGGGCACGGGCAAGGAGGCCGGACGCCTCCTCTATTGGGTAGATGGCAGAGTGGTAGCCATAGTACGCGATGGCCGCTCCCAGGAGCATGAATGCGAGCATGCCGGGCAGGAGCGCCTTTTGCAGGGCAGAAGATGATGATTGGGACGGCTGCGGGTTTTTTGCCAAGGCGGCTTCGCGGCGGGCGGCTGCAGCAGCTTTCTTCTTTTTGCCAAAGCGCGAGTGCGCAATGCTCATGTACGCGACATAGATGAACCCTATGGTCGGGATCGCAATGAGCGGCGTGTAGAGCGTGTTGTTTGAGAATATCGCGATGAATATCCCCACCACGCCGTATATGGCGAAAAATATCTCCAGGAGCGTCGTCTTTGTGAACGGGAGCACGTACTCCTTGCTCTTCCAGTCCTCGCCCCGGGCAGTGATGCCGAACTTGGGCGTGCGCAGGAACTCGTTCTTGCGGCCAAAGAGCGCGTCAAAGACTGCGACAGAGTTGTTGACAGTCATCCCGGCTGCAAAAAAGTTCAGGAAAAGGAACTGCCGGGCCTTGCCCTTCCATTCCCGCTTCCAGACCTTGTTTATCACAAGCAGGTAGCCGCCGGGCCCAAGCGCGACGTACGTCCCAAGAACCGCAAGGGGCGCCCAGGGGCCGTTGTATAATTTAAAGTCCATGGCAAGGAGCATGGGGAATATCAGGAACTGGACGAGAAAGAGCGGGTTGACGATGTGCCGGGTCATGTGCACAAACGACTGCAGCTTTGAATCCACCGGCACCTTGCGGTGCAGCATCACGTCTGCCATCAGCTTGAGCGCCACCTGTATCGAGCCTTTCGCCCAGCGGAACTGCTGGCGCTTGGCCGCGTTCATCTGGACAGGCAGCTCTGCGTTTACGACAAAGTCGTCCAGAAACATGCACTTCCAGCCCCTCATCTGTGCCCTGTAGCTCAGGTCCATGTCCTCGACAAGCGTGCTCGTGTGCCAGCCGCCTGCGTCGTCAATGCATTTTTTTCTCCAGATGCCGGCCGTGCCGTTAAAGTTCAGAAAGATGTGGGACAGGCTCTTGGCCTTTTGCTCGACGAGAAAGTGGATGTCAAGCGATATCGCCTCTGCCTGCGTCATTGTGGAATAGTCCTCGTTGATGTGCCCCCACTTGCACTGGACAAAGCCCATCTTGGGGTCGTCAAAGTACTTGATGAGCCGCTTCATAAAGTCGGGAGGAGGGATAAAGTCGGCGTCGAATATCGCGATGAACTCGCCTGTCGCGCTCTTCATGCCCTCCTTGAGCGCGCCGGCCTTGTAGCCGGTCCTGTCCGTGCGGTGCAGCTGCATTATGTCAAAGCCCTTCAGCTTGTACTCGTGGACTATGGAGCGTATCAGGTCGACAGTGTCGTCGTCCGAGTCGTCGAGCACCTGTATCTGCATCCTGTCTCTTGGATAGTCTATTTTGCACACGGCGTCGATGACGCGCCGGGCGACGTACTTTTCGTTGTAAAGCGGGATCTGCACCGTGACTGTAGGCAGCAGCGGCATGTCTGCCGCGCCTGCAAGCCCCGAAGCAGACTTGGCGGCGGCCACTATCCGGTCGTGGCGCCTGTTCCTGCGCGACTCGTATGCAAGGTAGTAAAAGTTGAGCGTGTAAAGCGTTGTCAGCCAGGCGGCGACCAGAAATATGGCATAGAGAAAGGTGCCCGGCCCGTACAGTACCATCTTGGTTGTCTACGTGCATAAGCCGGTATTTACTATTTATAGGTAATCGCCAATGCTTCTATAAGCATCGCGACAAATCTAGCCGCTCTTTTGGAATATCTTGATTGCCTGCGGCGGACAGACGTTCTCGCATGCAA
>NZ_JBBIHK010000016.1:0-11122 GCF_037447015.1 Nitrososphaera sp.
ATAGCCGCGACTGCGAAAAAGCTATAAGAAGAAAAACTCTTTTTTCTCTGGTTACCAGAGCCTTCCGCCCGTGCGGCGTTCTGCCTCTGACCTTACCTTGACGATGCCCCTGTGCACCGCGCACGAAACGCAGTAGAACTTGACATCAGTCGACATCGGTATGTATGCGCCCTGCGCCTTCAGCTCCTTGGCAAGCGCCGGCTCTACGAGCGTTATCCTGCCCGTGACCTTTTTCGCCTTGTCGCGTGGAACCAAGGCTCCGCACTGGCTGCAGTGAACTACGCCTGAACTGCCCTTGCCGCCCTTGGAACGGCCACGGCTTGCTCTTTTCTTCGGCATGACGGCAGCAGATGCCCGTCGCCATACTTTAAATCTTGTGATTAAGAGGGGTCAAAAAATGCGCGACTTGTCAGTAAGAATTATGCGCAAAGCTTATAGCTTGAGGCTCCTTTGTATGAGGTAGAAGGGCGGCGTCGCGGCTATGCGTTCCTGCCATCCCAATAAAGGTCGCCTCCGCGGCGCGCAGCAAGCCCTTTACTGCTTTTTATTGCTTGATTAGATGCAGCCTTTAGCTCTGCTGTAAATGGTTGCCGTTGCTATTAGGATGGCAAGAATCATCCCGACAAACATGGCTGGAAATTCTGGCGCTGCCGTCGTTCCAACAACGACAATCCTGTCTGCTCCCTTGCCGTCATATTGTATGTTGATGGCTGAGGAGGAATCCGCCTCTGCTCCTTCCACCCGCATTTGGATCTGCTGATCATCATTAACATATCCTGTGTAGGGGCCTCCCAAAAGTTCATTTGGCATAGCCAACCGCATCATGCTTCCTCCATCGATGTTTACCTGAAATTTCTTTTGTTCGGGATAGAAATTCCACCCGCATATTATAGAGTCTGTCGATGCCTGAACTGTATATCTGGTGTCTTCTGCAACTGCCACGGACAAAACATGATCGCCTTGCATCACTCCGTCCACCATGATCTGAGTATTTCCTACCATCTCGACCCGCGTCTTACCATAGGGCAGTGTAAATGAAATCACCCTGTTCTCGCAAGAAACCCTTTCTGAAATCTTTGCCTCCTCGTCGCCGACAAATACAATTAACCCTCCAATAGAAGCAAAGGAGTCAATAAAGTCTCGGGGAAATATCAGCTGCATCTCTTCACCATCTGTGTCGACTTGGACATCAAAACTTAACATGTTGGCCGCTTTGAGGTACGTCGCAGAAGTGATCCTGCCGTTATCCAAAATGTAAGTTAATGTGTACTGTTCGTTATTCTTGTCGACTAGACTTTCATCTGTGAATGTAATCTCTGTACCGGATTGTGCGAATGCCGGATTAGTGGAATTAGAAATAATAATAATGCCCCCGAGCACGATGGTGGAAAGAACAAATGTTTTGAACATTTGCTAATAGCTGCGAAAGAACGTATTAAAGGAAATGCCGCTTTATGTTATATTAACCGGATGGCGATATCTGTGATATCCGGGCAAAGCGCAATAAAATGTCTCTCAAGATAAGCCCTTTTATTATGCGCTTTCACCTACCACATAGCGTCGCTTGAAGATAGGCATCGCCTCGCACATTGTCCTTGACACCATCAGGGGTGCCGACGGCCGGATAGTGGCCGAGAGCATGGGCGGCCCGCCGTGCTACTGCGGCCTCGTCGCAAGGAGGTTTGGGTTTGACGTCGAGCTTGCCACAATGGTCGGCGCCGACTTTCCAGAGCACGAGCGCAACTTTTTGCGCGAAAACCGCATAACGCTGCGGGACTGGCATCTGTCAAAGAGCGCGCCGACGACGCGCTTTGCGCTAGAGTCGGACGGCTATTCCCGCCGGCTGGTGCTGCAGGCCAAGTGCGACCCCATCCCTGAAAGCCAGATACGGGAGATGAAAAGCGTGGACTGCTGGCTCGTCAGCCCTGTCATCGACGAGGTGCCTGCCGGCAGCACGCTTGAGGCCATCAAGAAGAACAGGGGCAAAAAGAATTTCGTGATGCTCGACCCGCAGGGCTACATGCGGGTAGCAGACCCTGCAGGAGGCAGGATATCGATAAAAGAAAGGCTGGACCTCGACCTTGCCGGCGTCACGGCAGTCAAGGCAGACAGGGAAGAGCTGCTTGCGCTTGCCGGCGCAGAGGGGCTTGAAGGCATGAAGGCGCTGCAGTCAAGGGGCGTCGAGTTTGTGCTTGCGACAGAGCACAGGATCGTGCATTTGCTCCACAAGGACATGCACTACTGGATCAAGCTAAAAGAGATAGACACGCCCGACTCGACTGGCGCCGGCGACATACTTGCAGCAGCGTTTGCGTGTGCGTGGGTGAAAGAGAAGGACCCGGTATGGGCCGTCTGCTTTTCGGCAGGCGCGCTAAAGGCGGCGCTTGAGACTCGCGCCGCCGGCCTTGCCAAGATACCGGAATACCGCAAGATAGAGACCGAGGCGTCCTACTATTACAACACGGTCGGGTTCAAGGGCGTCTGATTGCCTGGCTGACCTAGCTTTAAATCCATCCTGACAGTTAGTGAGCTGAATGAAGGTTGCGCTCTGGGGCGTGGATTCCCGTGACGGCGCCCTCCTGGCAAAAATGAAAAAGACGCTGGACGCGCTCGGGATCAAGTCCCAGCTGATGAAGGACGACCATTCCGTCGCGTCCGAAGTGGACATGGTGCTTGTCACGGGAGGTGACAGGGGCATCCTGGAATATTTCCACAAGGTGACTGCCGCGTCGGCCCCCGTCCTTGGTGTGTACGAGACCGATTCGACAGGCTTTCTTGCCCAGCTTGACGTGCGCGACCTGGAGCCTGCCGGCGTACGGCTGAAAAAGGGCGACTATGAGGTCGACGAGGTGTTCCGCCTTGCGGTAAAGGTGGACGGCAAGGACGCAGACCCTGTCCTCAACGACGTGGCCGTGTTCCCAAGCAAGAGCGCGACGCTCATGGAGCACGTATTGAAGATAGACGGCAAGGACGTGTGGCACGACAACAGCGACGGCGTCATAATATCGACGCCCACTGGTTCGACTGCGTATACAATGTCCGCCGGCGGGCCCATGGTGATACAGAAATCGCAGGTGTTCGTGGTGGTATCAGTCAACTCGCTTGACAATACGCGCAGGCCGCTTGTGGTCCCAAACGACGCGCAGATAGAGGTGGCAGACATCACAAGCAGGTATCATTGCGAAGTCGTGCTAGACGGGGGCAGGCGCGTCAGGGTGAAAAACATCCTTGCATGCAGCAAACACCCGTTTCCTGCCCGCCTTGTCCGGCTCGTAGCCGGCGACTCGTCTGCCGCGTCGCTCATGGCAAAAAAGGTCAGGCTTGCGGAGGACATGCTCAAGATGCCGCCGAGTGCAAAGCTGATACTAAAGACGCTTGAATACGAGGGGGCGCTCTCGCAAAAAGACCTGGCGGCAAGGACGATGCTTCCCGAGCGCACCATCCGGCTCTCGCTTTCGCACCTGATAGAAGGGGGCTATGTCAAGAAAAAGACGTCGCTCCGGGACGCCCGGCAGCGCATCTATGAGCTAAAGATCTAGTTTCCTTGACTTGCTGCTGCTGCGGCGGCAGCCCTGACAAAGCCGTCAAACGCCTGCTCGGGTTTGCCCGGCCTGCTGGAGAATTCCGCATGGTATTGCACTGCAAGGTAAAAGCGGTGGCCCGGCACCTCCAGTATCTCCATGCGCCTGCCCTTGTCCGAATGCGCAGACAGCTTTATCCTGCCTCCCTTTTCCATCGCCTGCAAATAGTTCTGGTTGAACTCGTAGCGGTGGCGGTGGCGTCGCCTGATCGACGTAGAACCGTACAGCCTGTGCGCAAGCGTCCCCTCCTCGACAGATATGTCGTGGCCGCCAAGCCTCATCGTCCCGCCCATGTCGTGCACGTTGCGCTGCTCCGGCATAAAGTCGACGACGGGGTGCTTGGTGTGCGGGTCAAGCTCGGTCGAGTTTGCCCCGTGCAGGCCGCATGCGTGCCGGGCAAAGGCTACAAGCGCAAGCTGGAAGCCAAAGCAGATGCCCAGGTACGGGATGTTGTTTTCCCTGGCATAGTTTGCCGCGCTGATGATGCCTTCGCTCCCGCGCTTGCCAAAGCCGCCAGGCGCAAGTATGCCGTCGTAGCCCTTCAACGTTGAAATGCTGGTGCCGTTTTCAAACTTTTCCGAGTCTATCCAGTCTATCTCGACTTTTTTGCCGATGCTCGCCCCTGCGTGCGACAGCGCGTGGTACACGCTGACGTAACTGTCAGGCAGCGTCACGTACTTGCCGACTACTGCGATCCTTACTTTGCCGTTCTTGTATGTTGAAAACGAGTCTGCTATCTTTTTCCAGTCTCCCCACCTTGGCCTGCTCCTCTTCAGCGCAAGCCCTGCTGCGATGGTCCTGAGCATCCCCTGGCTTTCGAGCATCTCCGGCACCTTGTATATGGAAGGCGCGTCGTGGCATGATATGACGCCGGACTGGTCAACGCTTGCAAAGAGGGAGATCTTGCGCCGCGTCTCTGGAGTGAGCGGCGTCTTGCACCTGACTGCAAGCAGGTCGGGCTGGATGCCTATTCTTCTTAATTCCTGCACGCTGTGCTGCGTCGGCTTGGTCTTTTGCTCGCCCACAACGTCGAGCACCGGCGCCAGCGTGACATGGATAAAGAGCGTGTTCTGCCTGCCAAGCTCTAGCGCCATCTGGCGGAAAGCCTCAAGAAACGGCAGGCTCTCGATGTCGCCGACGGTGCCTCCGCACTCGACGACCATGATGTCCAGCCTTTCCCGCTCGGCCGTCTTTTTCAGGTTGTCCTTGATGGCGTCGGTGACGTGGGGGATTATCTGGACGCACTGGCCGAGGTACTTGCCCTCGCGCTCGGCCTTGATCACGTCCATGAATATGCGGCCGGTGGTGATGTTGTGGTCCTTGGTCATGGTGGCATCGATGAATCGCTCATAGTTACCTATGTCCATGTCGCACTCGCCGCCGTCGTCTGTCACAAAGACCTCGCCGTGGGCGACGGGGTTCATGGTGCCGGCGTCGTAGTTGACGTAGGGGTCTATCTTGACGCACGAGACCCTGTAGCCTGCAAGCTGCAAAAGCCGCGCGGTGGAAGAGGTGGTGACGCCCTTGCCAAGGCCGGACATGACTCCGCCTGTCACAAAAATGAACTTGGCCTGCACATCTGGCTTTTGAAATCCACCTTTTTATTCTTATTCCTTTTTTCAGAAAAGAATTGCTGGCCGCTGCTATGTTAAAATGCGCGGCGTGCATAGGGAAAAGCGCATCGTAAAAGATGTTGAATGGGACAACAGATACGGGGACCCCTCGGCAGAAGGGCAAGTCTGCCATACACGCAGCACACGCGGGCCTCTCAAAGGACGACGAAGCCAAGCTCGATGTCAAGATTTCTGAAATGTACGGCGTCGACAAGAGCGAGGCCGCAGACATACACGCAGACTATCACGCAGAGCGGATAATAGAGATGCTCGGGCGCTGGGCAAAGGAGAACGGCATGCCTGCAGAAGTACTTTTGAAAAAGGTGGAGGGCCTCAACATGCAGTCGGTGGCCGCGCAGGTGGCCGCAGGCAGGCTCACAGAGGCCGCTGCGGTGGACATGCTGTTTCGCAACATCTACGCCATAGAGAGCAACGGGCTGAGCAACGACAGGTACATCAACTTTTACGGCTGAACGTAGCCAGTCTCTCTGAAAAGCTGGACGAGCCGGGCCACGTACTCGTTTTCAGGGTTTATGCCGTAGACGACGTTGGCGTACCTTGCCTGCCTGACCCAGCCTATCCTCACCAGGTCGTCAAGGTTGCCCTTGATGTCCTCCCTCTTTAACCCTGTCCTCTTGTGCAGGACGTAGATGGTCGCAAGCTTGCCCTCCTCTGCAAGGGCGCGGATTATCTTGACTTTGCCGATGCTGCCAAGGCCGGTCTCCATTATCTCCCGGGGGTCGCTCATGCCTGCTTGTTTCCACCGCTTCTTACCCTTGCCATGAGGACGGGCTCGAGCTCGGCAAGCGAGGCGCCGTGCAGCCCTATCTCTTTGAGCGAGCGCATGTCGACCAGGCGGCGCACCTTCAGGTCGTCAAGGTAATCTTCAACATCCAGCTTTTTGATGCCCAGCTGCTCGGCAAGCTCTGCCGCGTGCAGCCTGACGTCCTTTAGTTCTACGTACTGCTTTTTCCTGCTCTTGAGCGCCCGCACGACTGCGATGAGGCTTGCAGCGTGGTTCTTTGACAGCTGCTCTATCTCTTCAGTCGTTATGGACGGGTGGGTCTGGCCGTGCACCTTGCGTACCTGGTCAAGCGTCACCCTGCCCGTCCCCTGCGACTCGGCCAGGTTGCCTGCGTACAGCAGGAGGTCAAGCGCATAGCGCACGTCGCCGTTCACCTGCGCCGAGGTGGTTATCTTGGATACCATGTCTATTACGTCGGAGCCTATGGCCTTTGGGTTGAACGCCTGGGCGCATCTGCTTTCAAGTATATCGCTCACCTGCTCCACCGTGTACTGGCCAAACTCCATGGGCACCCTCCCAAGGGTTGAAAGCTCGGCAGGGTCGAGCCTGCTGTAAAAGTCGGTGCTCCTTGCGATGAATATGACTCCCTTGACGTTGCAGGGCTTTTCCGGCTCGAACTCGTTGAGCCGGGTAAGGTCGTAGATGATGCTCGTGTCCTTGCTCGTCTTTATCAAATAGTCTATCTCGTCCATGACGACGAGCGCGTACTGTTTGTTTTCGCGCAAGTACCTCAGCAGGTAGCGGAGCATCTCTTCTGCGCTCAGCCCCTGGGAAGGCAGGTCCGGCGCCAGTCGCTCCAAAAGCAGGCGGTATATCGCAAACTTGTTTCCCCCCTGCAGCTTCAAGTTGACGTACGCGGTCTTGAGCGACAGCCGGTTTTGCGCGAACTTTTCTTCCAAAAGCCGGGCCGACCTTATGACAGTCGTGGTCTTGCCGATGCCTGCCGTCCCGATGACCTGCAGGATGGTGAGCGGGAACCTGTCCGGGTCGACCGCTGCGTCTGCAAACACGTGGGTTATCTGGTCCACCTGCGCCTGCCTGTGCGGCAGCTCCTCCGGCACAAAACGGGGCGACAGCTTTGACCTGTCGCGGAAAATCGCGCTCTCGGGCATTGGCCTCTGACTCTCTCTACTCCGGTGTGGTTTTCCGACCGCGGTATATATCAATTATATTAACGGCAGGCGACCATTTCACTATCGTCAAAATGAGAAGTAGCAGGTTTGCCCGGGCCGGCGACACGCTTGAAAAGCTGGTGGAAAACTCGTTCAAGGCAATAGACGAGGGGGCATACGACCTGAAAAGGTCTGTAGGGACCCACGACACTCTGTCTCTTAGGAAGGCGATATTTTCGTGCCCGCACGCCCCGCTCATCACCGAGGTCAAGTTCTCGTCGCCGTCAAAGGGCCAGATCCGCAATTTCGGCACGCCCTCAGAGATAGCCCTTGCCATGACGGAGGCAGGCGCAGTGGCCCTGTCGGTGCTGACGCAGCCGTACCTCTTTGACGGCTCGGTCAGCAACCTGTATGCGGTGAGAAAGGCAGTCTCTGTCCCGCTCCTGATGAAGGACATCACCGTGAGCGACGTGCAGATAGACGCCGCGCTAAAGGCCGGCGCCGACTGCATACTGCTGATAAAGGCAGTCTTTGACAGGAACCTGGCCGAGTCGGGCATCGACAGACTCTATGACTATGCAAAAAGCAGGGGGCTGCAGGTGCTTGTCGAGGCGCACACCGAGCAGGAATACGCCGAGACGCTTGCCGCCGGCTATGAATTTGTCGGGATAAACAACCGCAACCTGGCCGACCTGAAGGTGGACCTGGCAAACACCGAGCGCCTGATCGCAAGCAGGGGCAAGGGCAAGAGCGTGATAATAAGCGAGAGCGGCATTTCCAAGCCGGAAGACATACGCTACCTGCGCAGGGCCGGCGCCGACGCGTTCCTGGTCGGGACCAGCATCATGGAGACGGGCGACATTGGCGCCAAGGTGGCCGAGCTGTACAACGCCCTGTGAGCATATTAATACCCGGGCGCCCGACCTTTCTCTGCATATATCGATGCCTGGCAGCAGTAGCAGTAGTAGCAGTTACCCGGTCTGCGGCAAGTTCGGCAGGTATGGCGGGAAATACATCCCCGAGACGCTTGCGCCGGCGGTAAGCGAGCTTGAATCTGCCTATGAAAAGTACAAGAACGATCCTGATTTCCAGAGCGAGCTGGGCTATTATCTCAGGCATTACGCCGGCAGGCCGACGCCGCTCTATTTTGCCCGCAACCTGACAGAGCACGCCGGCGGCGCCCGCATATTTTTAAAGAGGGAAGACCTGCTGCACGGGGGCGCGCACAAGACCAACAACACGCTTGGGCAGGCGCTGCTCGCCAGGCGGATGGGCAAAAGGCGCATAATAGCAGAGACGGGGGCAGGCCAGCACGGCGTCGGCACGGCCCTTGCGTGCGCCATGCTCGGGCTCAATGCCGAGGTGTACATGGGGTCCAAAGACGTCGAGCGCCAAAAGCTGAACGTGTTCCGTATGCAGCTTCTTGGCGCCAAGGTCCACCCCGTCGACTCGGGCACAAAGACGCTCAAGGACGCCATCAACGAGGCGATTCGGGACTGGATCGCCAACGTCCAGACGACCTACTACCTGATAGGGACGGTCATGGGGCCGCACCCGTACCCGATGATGGTGCGGGATTTCCAGAGCGTGATAGGAAAAGAGGTGCGGGAAGAGATGCAAAAGGAGCACGGCCGGCTGCCAAGCGCGGTCGTGGCTTGCGTCGGTGGCGGCAGCAACGCCATGGGTTCTTTCTATCCTTTTATCGACGATACCTCTGTCAGGCTGGTAGGAGTCGAGGCGGCAGGCGAAGGGGTAAGGTCGGGCAAGCACGCTGCGACGCTGACTGCCGGCACGCCTGGCGTCCTGCACGGGATGTTCACCTACGTCTTGCAGGACAGGCACGGCCAGATAATGGACACGCACAGCATATCGGCTGGCCTTGATTACCCCGGCGTCGGGCCGGAGCACTCGATGCTCAAGGATACAGGCAGGGCGCAGTACGTGTCATGCACCGACGACGAGGCGATAGGGGCGTTCCTGACGCTCTCCAGGCTCGAGGGCATAATCCCGGCGCTCGAGTCGTCCCACGCGATATCGCACGCCGTGAAAATGGCAAAAGAGATGGACAGGGACGAAATAATAGTGGTCACGCTTTCAGGCAGGGGCGACAAGGACGTGACGGTGGTTCAGGATTATCTGAATTCAAAAAAAGGCCGCAGGCACCATGCAGGGAAAAAAACAACAGCGACAAGATAACAACAACAATAACAGCGGCAGTACTGCCGCCGACAGGATAGGCGCGACGTTCCGGCGCCTCGAACAAAGGGGCGAGCGGGCGCTCATCTGCTATGTGGTGGCCGGCTACCCTGACGCAGAGGCCACCGCCGGCATAGTAGACGCGCTGGTCGCAGGCGGCGCAGACATTATAGAGCTTGGAATCCCGTTCTCAGACCCCATAGCGGACGGGCCGACCATCCAAAAGGCGTCGCAGGCCGCCCTTGACGCCGGAGTGACGCCGGAAAAGGCGCTGCAGATCGCCAAGATTGTGAGGAAGAGGCACCCTGACCTGCCGCTGCTCGTCATGACCTATTCCAACATACTTGTCCATGCGGGGTGGGACGGCTTTCTTTCAAAGTGCAGGGCTGCCGGAATCGACGGCTTTATCCTGCCTGACATGCCTGTCGAGGAGGCAGGCGAATACACTGCCAAGGCCGCCGAGCACGGGATGGCTACCGTGTTCCTTGCGTCGCCCAACACCTCTCCAGAGCGGCTGAAAGAGATAGCGTCGCACTCGTCCGGCTTCATGTACCTGGTCTCCGTTTACGGCATAACCGGCGCCCGCTCGTCGTTTGAGGATTACACCAAGGACGCGATCAAGAGGGCAAAAGAGGCTGCAGGGCATAAAATCCCTGTAGGGGTCGGCTTTGGCATAAGCAGGCCCGAGCACGCCCGCTTTATGGCCGGGGCAGGCGCAGACGCGATAATCGTCGGGAGCGCCATAATCGACAGGATCGCCCGGGCAGGAGGCGGAGGCCGGCGACAGCAGACTGCCATGATGCTTGCAGACCTGAAGAGTTTTGCCGCGTCACTGAAAAAGGCCCTGAAATGACATAAAGAGAGAGATGATCAGGGCAGGACTATGCCCGACTGGTCCCTTGCAAAAAGCATGTTGTTGAGCGTCACCTGGTAGCGCCTGCCCCCGCGCTCGACTATGACTTCGATGTCATCAAGCGACTCTGAAGCGTCGTCGCCTTCCAGTTTCTTGATGGCCACGTGTATCGCTTCATGCGACACGAGTGAGTCCATGAAAGGCTCGATGTGTGCAAAACTGTTCGTTCCTGACCTGGCGTCCTGCGCAGACTGGATGATGAGCATGGTTTCGCCATGGTAGGTGAAATAGGCCGGCGACCCGTCAATGGCGCACGCAAGCGCAAAGTTGTTGATCGCCACGGTCTCCTCATGTTCTGGCAGGGCTGCAACTTTATCCTTTTCGCCCGTTCCTGCATTCCGGCAACCGTCAGCCGTGCAATTGTTGTTATTATTGGCAAAAATCGTGCCATTTTGTAATAAATTTTTGATTCTAGAGTCTTTTATACATATTCCTTAAATAGAAGAATTCTATAGAATAATGTGAGCCCTATGGCCAAAAGACCTGTAATGATCCCCGTTATTGCCACTCTGGCGGCAATGCTCCTCCTTGTCGGCGTGATGGCAGGAGCGGCGCAGGCAGACAGCAGCATGCCGAAAAAGGACGCAAAAAACGATACGACCGTGCCGGGCCTCAAAGACTTTGACATCAAGAGGTACGGCTTTATCAAAAAGACCGGCGAAGCGTACGTCGCAGTGTATGGCAAGGCGGGCCAGACCCTCCCAAGCGGCCTGCACACGGCATACGCGTACGTGATCTACACCGACACCGGCATCTATGCCTCTGATTCGCACGAAGCCCAGCACGCAGACAACGAAGCAGTCGCAAACAGGTCGTGGCACGGGCACAAGATAGTGTTTGGCGAGGACGGCTGCATCGACGAGATCGGCAGCTTCAAGAGCCAGGCCCACATCAAGAACCAC
>NZ_JBBIHK010000016.1:11140-43279 GCF_037447015.1 Nitrososphaera sp.
AACGGACACCGGTGCCACCCAGATATTCAAGGCAGTGACTGCACGGCTGGAGCTGCAGGTGGACGACCCGGACAACCCTCCTCCCGGTGTGACCTGCCTTGTCAAGGTAGTCGAGATATTCGACACCGCCGAGTTGGCACCTGACAACATGGCCGACGACAGTTCAGTAGAGAAGGGAGAATAAAGAAGCAACTTCCTCTTCCTTCCTCTTCTTCTTTTCCTTTTTTCCCAGTCGTCAGTCTTTTTCGCTGTAGAGCAGTTTCAGCTCGTCAAGGCTCAACTTCGAGCCGGATTCTAGCTTTTTGCGCGCAGTCTCTTTCACCTTGAACAGTGCGTCAGAGGGCAGATTGTAGCCGTACTCCTCGCGCTGCTTCTTCCTCATCGTAGACATCTCGTCCAGCCGGGCGTTTATAAGGTCAAGCTGCTTTACGGCCGCCTCGTACGTGGCTATCCCTGCGTCGCGCTCTGCTGCGAGCTTGCGCTTTGAATCGTAAAGCCTGTCCAGGTTGCCGTTTGCCTCTACGATCTTTGCCCGGAGCGAGTCGCGCTCTTGATCCAGCTGCCTCACCGCGCTGCCTATGCTGGCCGACTCGGCGGCAAGCTGGACGTATTGCTCTTTGATGACCCTGACTGCCTTGAAGGCTTCGATCTTCATGGTCGCCTCCTTTATGCGTGAAAGTATCTCGCCCTTTTCTCGCTCGCCCTTGAATTCCTTGTTGTCCAGCATGGCCTGGTTTGCCGCAATCACTGCCTGCAGGTCTTCTTCCTTTTCCGGGGGCAGGCGGGCCTCCATCATGCTCAAAAAGTTCTTGGACTGGGAGATTTTCTCGCTGACCTGCAAGAGCTCTGCGTTGCGCCTGTCTACCTCTGCGCGGATCTGTTTTGCCCTGTCGTTGAAGGAGTCGAGCGCGGACTTTTGCTCCTTTATCGACTTGATGATCGCGTGGAAGCGATTCCTGTCAATGTCTATCAGCCTGTCTGTCGTCTCTTTCAGCTCGCCGGCCACCCTGCGCTTTAGAGCTACCAGATCGTCCCATCCGAGAGATTCTAGCGGCTTGCCGTCGTCGGCTGCTGACAAACTAGCATGTTAATCTCTAAAATAGTATAAAAATTTAGTCATGGTGAGGAAGGCTCTCGTGGAAAGAGGGAAGTGAGGATTTGGGGCTGCAGGCTGGGAGCGAGAGAAATCCAGTATCGGTGCCCGCAGCCCCTTGCTTGACTCTGGCCTTTGTGGAGCTTTTCAATATAATAGCTTTACATTCAGAAATAGCCCTCGAATTGGGTATTTTTGCCATTCCTGGCAACAGGTAAATGCCTATGGCTTGTCTGTCATGCAGATACACATGCCAGAGTGCATGCCTGAAGCAACATGGAGCTCTGAAAACCTCCATTTCTTCACGCTTGACAATGCGGAAAACGGATTTGCGCACCTGTTTTTCCTTCGTGACGTATAGCGGTTTCAGAACATGAACAAGCAGGGAGCGACAGCGATTTCCACCAGCGACCTGCGGCGGGACAAGCTTTTCCTGTCTTTTTGCGTCAAAATTGGCCTTTTTTTACTCGTACAATCGAGATTTTTCCTTCAGGACGGCTTTTTTAGCCTAACTTTGAGCCTGTTTATAGCCCGGACGACTGAAAATCGGCCATTGCAGAGCTATTCTTATATTCAAGCACGCTCGACCTACGCACGTTGGCAACACAAGCATATTGTGTAAAGTGTAAAGCAAAGAGGGAAATGAAGGGAGAAAAACAGGTCACCATGAAGAACGGACGCAACGCGCTCTCGGGGACATGCTCGGTCTGCGGGACCAAGATGTTCAAGATCGGCGGCAGCAGCGCCGGCGGTGGTGCAGCCAAAGCAAAGGCCAAAGCCAAGCCGGCGAAAAAGGCAGTAAAAGCCAAGGCAAAGAAGAGAAAGTAATACACACACACATGCCTTGCAGTCCGGGTCTCCCCGGACTTTTTTCTACCTTTTTTACACAAGCAATCTATGATCCTCTCCCCCCCTCCTCCTCCCCCTCCCCCACAGGTGATCCATGCATTATATACTTGCAAGTAAGATGATGATCGAAAATGACAGATTCCAAGAACGCAATGGAATTGGAAATAGAGGACATTGAAGGCGTGGGGCCGACTACTGCCCGCAAGATGAGGGAAGCCGGCATCAGTTCAGTGATGGAGCTTGCCACTGCCGTGGCAGACGAGCTGGCATCTGACCTTGGCGGCTCGAAAGAGACTGCGACCAACTTTATCATGGCCGCGCAAAAGCTGCTCAGGGAAAGCGGCGTTTTAGATAACGAGTTTACAACCGCTGACGTGGAGCTGGAAAAGAGAAAGTCGCTCCTGCGCTGCACGACAGGCGCAAAGGCACTCGACGAACTCTTGCTTGGCGGCATCGAGACCCAGGCCATCACCGAGTTTTACGGCGAGTTTGGTTCTGGCAAGTCCCAGATATGCCACACGCTGTGCGTGACTGCACAGCAGCCGCCGTCAGAAGGCGGGCTTGGCGGTGGCGTGATACTCATCGACACCGAGGGCACGTTCAGGCCAGAGAGGGTTGACCAGATAGCAAGAGCAAGGGGCCTGGACGCCGCAGAGGTGCTCAAGCACATCGCCATCTGCAAGGCGTACAACTCGAGCCACCTGGAACTCATCGTCAAGTCGATGGGCAAGTACATCGACGACTTTAAGGCCAAGATGATCATCATAGACAGCATCATCTCGCTCCACAGGGCCGAGTTTGCCGGCAGGGGCACGCTTGCAGACAGGCAGCAGAGGCTCAACGGCATAATGCACAAGCTCGTCAGGATAGCCGAGATATACAACGTGGCAGTCATTGTTACAAACCAGGTCCAGTCGACTCCAGACACGTTCTTTGGCGATCCGACCAAGCCGGCAGGTGGAAACGTGATAGGCCACGCGTCGACCTACCGCATCTACCTGCGCAAGGCGGGCAACGACAGGGTCGCCAAGATTATTGACTCGCCCTACCACCCGTATAGCGACGTGCGCTTTACGGTGAACGAAAAGGGCATCGACGACACGGACGAGGCTCCCAAGAAAAAGGCCAAGGACGACGAGTAAAACAGGCTAGAGGAATTCTTTCTCTGCCTGCTCTAATTTTTCAATATCGCCGCAGCTGGCTATCAGCTGCGCCAGCTTTTTCTTTGCACTCCCGCTCTGTATTGCGCTCCTTGCTTTTTCGACGCCCTCTTTCAGGTCTGCCGCGACCCGGCCCACGACAAGTGCCGCAGACGCGTTGAGAACCACCATGTCCTCCTTCTCCTGCGGCGCCGTCCCGTAGATGGCTTGAAGCGTGCTCCTGATGGACTCTTCTTTGGTGTTGACGACCAGCTGCTCCAGCCGTGCCAGGTGCATCCCGACGACCTTGGGGTTCAGGCGCAGCCTCTTTATTTTGGGCGCCTGGTCCCCCGCCGCCGTTGTCGTCTGCCCGTTTCCTCCTCCATTATCTGTCGTGACCCACAGGATGTCGTTTTCGCACGTGTTTGACAGCTCGTCAAAGCCGTCGGCGGCGTGGACCAGCATGGCCTCGCCGACGTAGCGGCCCTGGCTTACCACTTCTGCAAGCGTCTCTAAAAGCCTCGGCTCGAAAACCCCGATCACCTGCCCCGAGATGTTGGTGCACGGGTTGCTCAGCGGGCCAACCGTGTTAAAGATGGTCCTTATCCCTATCGTCTTTCTGGCCGGGGCAACGTTCTTCATGGCGGGGTGGAAGGCCGGCGCAAAGAGGAACCCGATGCCTGCCGTCTCGATGCACTTTTGCACCCTTTCTGGCGGCGCGGCCAGATCCAGGCCGACGTATTCGAGAAAGTCTGCGCTGCCGCAGACGCCCGATACAGACCTGTTGCCGTGCTTGGCCACGTTGGCGCCGGCCGCCGAGGCCACGACGGCCGCAGCCGTGCTCACGTTGAACGTCCTTATCGAATCACCCCCGGTCCCGCAGGTGTCTATGAGCGGGCCGTCCACGCGTGGGGTAATCCGGGTGGCATGGCGCCTTACCGACTGCAATATCGCAAGGATCTCTGCCGGCGTCTCGCCCTTCATGGTCAGGGCCACGAGAAACGACGCGATGGCAGCCTCTGATGCTGCCCCGGAGAGTATTGCGTCAAGCGCAAGGGACATCTCTTCGCCTGACAGGTCAGACCTTGCGGCCAGCCTGCGTATGGCGAGGCGCAGGTCGGCCCCGGGAGCAGCCGGCGTCGTCATTTGTTTTTGCCGCCGCCCACCAGTGACAAAAAGTTGGCAAGGATCTTGCGGCCCTCGCCGGTGAGTATCGATTCCGGGTGGAACTGGACTCCTTCTATCGGGTATTGCTTGTGGCGGATGCCCATTATCTCGCCGTCGTCGCGGGCCCTGGCCGTGACTTCGAGGCAATCGGGGATCGCCTCCTTGTCTGCCACAAGCGAGTGGTAGCGCGTCGCCCTGAACGGGTTGCTGACCTCCTCAAAGAGTCTGTCTTTCTCGTATTCGATGACGCTTGTCTTGCCGTGCCTGACCTTGCCGGCGTTCACCACCTTGCCTCCAAAGGCATGGACTATGCCCTGGTGCCCAAGGCAGACGCCGAGTATCGGCTTTTTGGGCCCCATCTTTAGTATCACGTCTGTGCAGACTCCAAAGTATTTCTTGTCCGCAGGGTGGCCCGGCCCGGGCGATATAACGATGCCGTCAGGGTCCATCTTTTTCACCTGAGCAAGCGTTATCTTGTCGTTCCTTACCACGACGGGTTCGGCATCCATCTCGCCCAAGAGCTGGGCGATGTTGTACACAAACGAGTCATAGTTGTCTATTACAAGTATCTTTTTTTTCTTGTTGCTGCTTTTCATTTTCTTGCTGTTGCTGTTGATGCCAGTCAAAACCCCTGCCCCTGGACTTTGTTGTTTTGGAGTATTGTTATTATTGTCATCTGGGCGCCTGCTGCCAAAAGCGACCGCCTCTGCTGTTGCTCTGCATCATGCCACCGACTCCGCAAGCTGAAAGCCTTGGATCGTATTTAAAGCTAGTGCGTCCGGAGCGACCAAAAGCGTGAAAAATCCCTCTGGATTTGGGTAACTATATAATATATCAGGCAGTACAAACGCATGTCTCGGTGAGGGAAGGGTTTTGGTAAAAGTATTCATCAACGGTTACGGGAACATAGGCCGGCGCTTGGCCACCGCGCTCTCTGTCGATAAAGAGATCCAGTTCGTCGGGGTCGCCAAGTACACGATAGACGACAAGGTAAAGGAGGCGCTGGACAACCGCTACAACGTATACGTGCCAGAGAACATGCTTGCAGCGTTCCGGGAAAAGGGCTACAACGTCACCGGCCCTGTCAAGGACGCAGTCGCCCAGTGCGACCTGGTCGTCGACGCGGCCAAGGAGGGCGGCGGCTTTGAGAACAAGAAGGCGATGTACGAGCCTATGAAAAAGCCGGCGATATTCCAGGGCGGGGAGGACAGGCACGGCGAAATGGCCGTGGCAGACATGATCCACAACTCGCGCGTAAACTATTCCAAGGCTGCTGGCAAGACCTATGTGATACAGGGGAGCTGCAATGTCTCCGGCATGGGAAGGATAATGCAGCCGCTGATAGAAAAGTTCGGGCCGCGCATAAGGCGCTACGACGTGTCGCTCATCAGAAGGTGGGCCGACCTTGAAGATGTCAAGCCGGTCAAGGACTCGATCGAATGGGACAGGCACCCGCACCACCAGGACGATGTCAAGGACTTTATCCCGGACGCCAACCTGTACGTCGACGCGTTCAAGGTGCCCTCCAGGATGATGCACCTCCACCACATGATGATACGCTTTGACGGCCCGGCGCCAACAAAGGACGAGATACTGGAATGCTACAGAAACGAGTTTGGCGTCGCTATACTGAACTCTGCCAAGGGGACCGCCGACGTGCGCAAGAAGGCGATGGAGCTTGGCTTTGCCCACGGCGACACCAACATGGTGCACGTGCACGAGGACATACTGCGCGTGCAGGACGATACAGTAAAGCTGGGCTACTCTGACGACCAGACGGGCATGGTAATCCCGGAAAACCACCTGCTCATACAGTCGATGGTCTTCAGGCGGCCCCGGGAAGAGGCACTGAAAAGGACGGACAGCCTCTTCCAGATGAGCAAAAAGCGCAAGATACTGGAAGACGAGTTCAAGTAAACAAAAAAAACGCCGCCGACTTTTTCTATTCTCATTTTTTGCTGCAGGCGGGGTGGAGCCTTGCAGCATCAGCGCTTCGGCCCTGCTGCTGCGTCTAGCGGTACGCCCTGCACAGCACCAGCATGTCGTACAAGAGCTCTCTCTCTCTCTTGACGCCTGGAAGAAGCCCGTGCGCCAGTTTTTCGCTCAGGCCAAGCTCGATCAGCTTCGCGGTTTCCATGTCCGGCTCGTCCAGAGGAGTCATGCTTGCAAATTTGCAGCAGGTGCAGATAATTTAGCAGCATGCAGGTCGAAAAGCTACAACGTGCCGCTGCTGCTACTGCTACTGTTATTGCTGGTGGTGCAGCTGTCTGGCTTGAAATTCAGGTAACCTGACGACAGCAGCTCTTTCAGGCGGGCATCGGAGACTGGCCTGCTGTCGACGTGAGCCCTTAGCCTGTCGAGCAGCTTTTGTGGCAGTACTATTGTGATGCCGGAATCGGGGTTGATAATGTACGCCACCAGGAAAAGGGTTCTTGCGTGCTGTTTTAAATATTTCCATCCGCAGGTGAGGTCTGCGTACTACATGCGCGACATGGAAGAGAAGGAAGGAAGACCGCTGCAGAGAGAAAGAAAGAAAGAAAAAGAAACGATTATGCGTAATCAAACGCTCGTTAGAGAAATCATAACTGCTGCGAACAAAGAGTAAAATCTGCTGGCTCCATCTGGATGGCGTAAGCTGACAGCCTCGGCTTACTTCATTCACAATATGGAACGGTCGATCGGCATTTCCAACCTCGACCTTCCATATTGTTTTTCACCCTGTGGTTGTTATTTTACGGGGCAGGACTGGTTGAGCCGCCTGTTGACCGAATAGAGCGCCCACACGAGCAGGCCCACGCCGACAAGCCGCAGGGGCAGCTGGTACTGGGCCAGCAGGCTCGTCGCCGTGGCCCCTGCTATCCCAAACGTGGTGGCAAAGAAAAAGCCGGCAGACGTGCAGCCTGCACACGCGCTCGATGCCACGCTCAGCGCCGACCCGGAAAAGAGCGAAGCGCCCACTTTTACGCGGGAGTTGCGAAATACATAGACGTTCATGCTGACTACTATGCCAAGCAGGACCGCAGTCAGCGCGGACAGCAAGAACGAAACGTACGCGTCGGACGGGATGTAAAAGGCAAGTACCGGTGACAAGAACAGCATCTGGTCAAGGATGCCAAACAGCACCCAGAACCCAGCCGCAACCGCAGCGGCCAGCGCCACGTACGCTTTGCCTGAATCAGAAGAGGAAAAGACCAGCCGCAGAGAATCTATTATGCTCATAGGGCAATCACCGCTAGCCTCTGCGCCGCCTGACCTCTGGCTGCTATAGCGGCGACTGCAGCCACGCAGGCACAAGCCTTGGTCAAGCGTCCTTTTTCAAGACGGTTCGGCATAAAACCCTTCTGTGCAGGAGATAGCAGCGCCTGAATTGCAAGACGTGACAAAGAAGAGGAGAAGAATGGTTCAAATACTGCACACTGCAATTCTCTGCTGCTTGAAAAAGTCTCAGGTGCAGTCAAGCAAGGCTGACAATAGCGGTAGCGCCAGCGTCAGGAAGGAGTGCGCCCTGTGCGGGACGACGCTGCCGCTTGGGAGCGAGGTCCGCCTCTGCGGCGAGTGCATGAAGTGCGCCGACTGCTGCGTCGGCCTTGAAAAGCTGCGCGACTAAAAAGAAAGAACTTTTGTCATTCTACCATCTTGAGCGTGTCTGTTATCGTGACTATGCCTATCACGTTCCCTTTTTCGCTCACCAGTATGCTCTTTGCGAACCTGACCAGCGGGACGAGCGCCTTTGCCGGGGTCGACACGTCGACAAGCGGAGGGGGCGCCTCCATAACCTGCGAGACGGGTATGTTTTTCAGCTCTACCTCGTCCTTCTCTATCATCAGCCTGGCAAGGTTGTCCTCTGTCAGTATGCCCACCACCTTGGAGCCGTCCAGCACGGGTATCTGGCTGATAGAGTTCTTGCGCATCATGTCTATCGCCTTTGAAAGCCGCTCGTCCTTTTGCACCGATATGACGCTCCTGCTGCAAATGTCGCCGGCCTTCATCGACGACTTGCCTTCAAGCGACCCGAGGATCTCAAATATCTTGCGGGCCGTGTCGTAGCTTGGCTTGCACCTGCCAGACTCGATCTGGTTTATCATGGACGTGCTCACCCCGGTAAGCGACGCCAGCTTGCGCTGGGTTATGCCTAGCCTGACCCTTGCCTGCTTGATGTATTCGAGCCTGGGGAGCAACCATGATGTTTTTGCATGCTGAACTTTAATAGGCTTGCGCGGGGCCTGTTCTGCTCTGCTTTGCCCTGCTCTGCTTTGCCCTGCCCTGTTATAGCCTTATATTATGTGCGTGTGGATTTTTTCACGTTACAGCCGGCGATGAGCAATAGCAGCAGCAAGGACAGCAATAACAACAAGTGGGACTCGGTCAAGCGCTACAAGCTGACCAAGATGATAAACGAGCTGTCGAGCATCTCCGGGCACGGGACCGAGCTTGTCACCGTCTATGTTCCGCCGCGCCGGCCGATATTTGACGTGATAGGCCAGCTGAGAAACGAGGCCGGAACGGCTTCAAACATCAAGTCTGACCTGACTCGAAACCATGTGCAGGACGCCCTCAGCCGGACCATGGAGCACCTCAAGCTCTTCAGGGAGACGCCGGAAAACGGCCTTGTCATCTTTTGCGGCGCCATTCCAAACGACAAGGGGATAGGCAAGGAAAAGATAGAGCTGTTTTCAGTCATTCCGCCCAAGCCCGTCCAGATCAGCCTTTACAGGTGCGACGACCACTTTTGGACCGACCATTTGAAGGAGATGCTCAAGGACGAAAAGGTGATAGGGATACTGGCTATCGACACCACCGAGGCGGGCCTTGGCATACTCACAGGCGACAGGTGGGAGACTGTGGACACGCTAACTTCGGGCGTCGCCGGCAAGCACCGGCAGGGTGGCCAGTCTGCCCGAAGGTTTGAGCGCCTGCGCGAAAACGAGCTCAACGAATACTACCACCGCGTGGCGGACCACGCGCAAAAGGTGTTTATCGACCAGTACAACGTCAAGGGCATAATAGTCGGAGGGCCGGGGCCCACCAAGGACAACTTTTTGAAGGAAGAATACCTCGATTACAGGCTGCAGAACAACGTGCTTGCCACACTTGACACTTCGTACTCTGGCGACGAGGGCGTGCGCGAGATAATCGACAAGGCGCAAAAGGACGGCGTGCTTGCCGAGTTCCGCGTCATGGAGGAGAAGCAGCTGGTGAAAAAGTTCATGAGCGAGGTCCACTCTGGCAGGGGCCTTGGCATCTATGGCATTTTCGACGTGCTCAAGGCTATGCAGGGGGGAGTCGCCGACCTTGTCCTGATAACAAGCGACATCTCTTATGTAAAACTGGACTTCAAGTGCAAGTCGTGCAAGACCGTCCAGGAAAAGGTGGTCGACAGGGCCGCCATCATCTCCACAAAGCAGGACATGTCGTCAAAGCCGTGCCCGAGCTGCGGCGCGACCGACTATGAAGTGACGGAGAAGGACATTGTCGACTATATGCAAGAGCTTGCCACCATGACGGGGGCGAGGCTCGAGGTGATCTCGGGCCAGACCGAGGAAGGGGCGCAGCTGGCATCGCTTGGCAAGGCCGGCGCCATACTGCGCTACAAGCCGGTCCAATAGACCTTATTCTTTACCTGCAGAAAAGGGCGCGCAGCTGCATGACTGGACTTCTTTTGAGCAGCCCGAGCATACTGTAAAGGTGCTGCAGCCCATCGGCGTGCAGGCTTCAAACGACCTTGTTTCTCTTCCGCAGCTGCCGCATTTCATGCCCTCTTTTCTCCTTTGGAGGAGGCAGGAGGGGAAAAAGCATATCTAGCTTGCGGCTTCTGTCCGTGCCATCTCACTGACAAATTGGTCAAAAATAGCTTGACAAGTATTAAATAAAGGTAGACAGCTAACACCTCAACGAGAGATGGCCACTCAACTCAAGGTTCACCCGTCCTTTTTCAAGGAATTTGCTACCAAGACATGGGTCTCGCCCACAGAGATAGTCAAGGAGCTTGTGGAGAACGCCTTTGACGAGGACGCGACCCGCGTGCTCGTGACCGTCCTGAAGGACGGCGGCATATCTGTGGAGGACGATGCCGGCATGGACCAGAACGCGATGGAAAAGTTTCTGCTGCTAGGCTCGCCTCACAAAAAGGTCGAGTCAATCTCACCCCGGCTCAAGAGGCTGCGCACGGGCCGCTACGGAACAGGCAGGCTGTCGTTTCTGACCTCTTTTGAGAGCATGAAGATCCGCACGCGCCGCGGCAGTTTTGCAAAGGCTTTCATGATAAACGGCGAGGTTCTGGACAAGCTGTTCACGGGCAATGCGTCGCTTGACGAGCTGAGCGAGCCTTCGCTCAAGAGGGACGGCACCGAGCTCCTCATGACAGGGTCCAAGGTCGGGACCGATCCTGCCAAGCTGGCCAAAGAGATCCGCAAGCTTGCGATCCTGAGGCAGCCAATGTTTGAAGTGTTCATCAAGCAGGCGGAAGGCTTCTCAGAATGGGACTTCTCCGGCGCGCAAAAGATAACTGCACCGGATATTCAGGGGCACAAGATCCCTGTCAACCTCGAAGGCGGCAAGATAACAGGCGAGATAGTCATCGCGCGCAGGCCGCTGTCAGACGAGGAGAGGGGCATAGCCGTCATGGTCGGCAACCACATCGTCACCCGCAGCAATTTCGGCTTTGACACCAAGATGAACCGGGTGACAGGGTACGTCAGGTGCGACAGCCTCACGTCCAGGTTTGCAGACAAGTCTGCCCTGATAGAGGACGGCGAGTACGTCAAGTTCAACCAGGCCATGAAGACGTTTGTCATAGACACCGTGCTTCCAAGCCTCACCGAGTACGAGGACGTGCTGATAACGAGGGAAGAGTCCAAGATATACAAAGAGATAGACAAGGTGCTCGGCCAGGCGCTGGTCGAGACGCTCGAGACGCAGGAGGAGGTGCAGGGCTACGAGATGGTCGATGTAAAGGAGGTCGTGAGGTCGACGACAGAGCCCAGGGCAGACGAAAAAGAGTCGTCGCGCACCTCGCATCCCTCTTCTTCTTCTGTTGCCGCAAGCGCGCAGGTGCAGGAATATGAAGAGTCGCGCCCGATGGCTCCAGAAAGCGGCATGCCAAGGGCAGAGCACGTTGCAGGCAGAGGCGTGGAAGAGCCGCAGTCGTACAGGTCTGTTCCGGTAGAAGAGGCGGCAAGGGTCGAAGGGGGCGAGGTCGTCGACGTGGTGGACGAAAAGCAGGCCGATGGCACCGTGATAAGGACGAAAAAAGTCCGCAAGCCGATAGTGAAAAAGACGTTTGCGCTCAAGCGCGTCGGCTTCAAGGTCATTCCCTATGAGGACGAGTCCGACTCGCGCTATAGCTTTACTAACGAAAACGTCGTGTTCGTCAACAAGGCCAACTCTACATACAAGGCCGAGGCCGCAAGGGGCGACGAGTTCCTCCTCCGCCACATCATCAACATGGTCGCAGAGTCGATAGCAAGCGCCAAGCACCCTGAGGGAAAGGAGGCGCTGGAGCTCCAGAACCGGCTCGTGTCAGAGGCCATCAGGATCCACGACTATTCAGTCATGAAAAAGGCATAAGGAAGGGCCAGATTAGCGCTGCGGCTTTTTTTGGCAGCCGCCATCATGGCCATTCTTACCGAACCTGATGGTGTAACTCCTTAAAATGTACGGCACCTTTCTTGTGCAGGTGCAAGCAGCAGGACATGCCCATCACCGATCCGGCCAAAAAGCAGATCGCCCAGCAGCGCAGGCTATACTTCAAGGTCTGCTTCAAGTGCGGCGCCAAGAACCACATAGATGCTGAAAAGTGCAGGAAATGCCACGGCAACCAGATGAGGCCCAAGAACAGGACCCTTGGCGCCAAGAAATGATGCGTGATGATAATTTCGACAGCTGTACAAGAGAAGAGGGAAACGACTAAATCTAACTGCCCGCCGGTGTAAATCAATATGGCCTTTGAATTCATGCCTGGCGCTACTGCGGTTGGAATCACTTATCAGGGCGGCGTAGTCCTTGCCGCCGAAAAGAGGGTGTCGTTTGGGCACTTTGTCGTAAACAAGAACATCAAAAAGACCTTCCCTGTCACCCAGCGCGTAGGCGCGGCATGCGCAGGCATGGTGGCAGACATGCAGGTGCTGGTGAGGCAGGTCGAGGCCCTTGCCAAGATACGCAAGCTCGAGACAAGGCGCGACGTGCCGCCAAACTCGGTTGCCAAGCTGATGTCTGTCATTATGTTTGAGCGCAGGTACTTTCCGCTGCTGACGCAGGTCATAGTGGGCGGCGTGAACGGCAAGCCCGAGATCTATACTCTTGACCCGCTCGGCTCGGTCCTTCCAGACGAGTATGCCGCGGTGGGGACGGGCGCAGAGATGGCGCTTGGCATCATGGATGCCGAGTTCAAGGCAGGCATGAGCGAGGAAAAGGCAAGGGAGCTTGCCGTGAGGGCCATCAAGTCTGCAATCCAGCGCGACGCGGCCTCTGGCGACGGCATAGACGTGCTGTTCATCACCAAGGACGGCGCAAGGGAAGAGGCGCTCTCTTTCAACTAGCTAGCTGACTTTAATCTCCTTGTGCGCTTCCCACACCTTGTCGCTGATGTAATGTAAATTGTCGACGACATAGCCCTTGGCCATCGTTTTTGCCACTTCGCTGTCTTCAAGCGCAAGGCCGACTGCAAGCGCCCTGCCGTGGGTCTGGTCCCTCACGACTACGATGTCGCCCTTTTTGAAGGCGCCAAACTCGACTATGCCGGGCCGGAGCACCTTGGCCCCGTTGCACACGAACTTGACTGCGCCCATGTCCACCTTGACCGACGGGAACTGCTCTATAGCCTCCGGCCTGCCCAGGAACGGCACGATGCTCTCCTGCTTTACCTGGACGGCTGCCACCTCGTCAGACACCAGCAGGCGCCTGTCAGGGTCTACCTCGTACACCTTGAACGTCTTTACCTTTGGGACTGCGGGCCACTTTTGCCTCATCTTCTCCAGCAGGTCAGAGGTCTCGCTTTTTGACAGCACAGATACTTTCAGTTTTGCTCAATGGACAGTACAGGCACATCATTATTATCGTTTTTTCAAAAGCCAGGGCTTTGTTTAAAAAGTCAGAAGCTGACCATGGAAATCTTGAATCTACGGTTCTAATTGAGCGTGACCCGGCCACTTTTTAAACAAAGCCTTCAAAAGCTATAAACTTTATACGCAAAGGGACCCCTTTAATGAAGAGAGAGATGCATTACCGGATAATCAAGGAGCCGATGGCGATTCTGGAGGTGCAGATGGCTGCGGGGGAAAAGATAACGGCAGAGGCCGGCGCGATGGTCTACATCAAGGGCGAAGTCGAGATCAAGACCCGCACTAGAGAAGGCGGCCTCTTTACAAAGCTAAAGGTGACCGCGCTGGGGGGCGAGTCGTTCTTTGTCAACGAGTTTATCGCCAAGGGCGACTGCTCGATAGGGCTGACGGGCGCGCCGATAGGCGACATCGTCCGGCTTGATGTCCGGCCGCAGGGCGGCGGGTTCATAGTGCAGGCCGGCTCGTACGTCGCCTCGTCGCCGGGCGTCGTCCTTGACACGCAGTGGCAGGGCTTTACCAAAGGACTGTTCGGGTCCGAGTTTTTCATGCTAAAGGCTACGGGCCAGGGCGAGCTGTTTGTCAACGCATACGGTGGCATCATACAGAAAGACCTGGTGGCCGGCGAGCGGCTCACTGTCGACAACTACCACCTGGTCGCGCTGGGCGAGCAGGCAAGTTACAGGGTAATCAAGCTCGGCGGCATGAAGACCACTCTCCTTGGCGGCGAGGGGCTTGCCACAGAAGTCACGGGCCCTGGCCAGATCTACTTTCAAACAAAAAACCTGCGCGAGTTTATCGACTTGTTGGGCCTGAGCCAGCGGGCAGAAACGACTTCAAACACCGGCGGGGTCAGTTTTGGAGGGTTCAGGTTCGGCTAGATAGATTTCTAGGCGTTCGTGTGCGTCAGCGCCTGCCAGCACTCTATGCAATAGTCGCCTGTGACCTGGAATATCTCGGCCGGCCTCTCGTTGCACTGGTTGCAGGCGATCTCGTTTCCTGCAATTTCCTCCTTTTTCTGGCCTTCTGCTTCCAAAACTTGCATGTCTGCTATGTAGGAATTATACTGTTGCGCCGATATTTATATCGTTGTGATAAAGAGAAATTACAACAAACGTACAAATTCTTTTAACAAACTCTATCTCTAGCGCTCAAAGACGGTGTCCCGTATCTCGATGAGGTCTCTGAGCACGGCGCTGGCAGTCTCCATCCCGCCTGCCCCTCTGCCTATTATGGTCTGCTGGCCGGAATGCTCCGACGAGAACGTGACTGCGTTGAGCGTGCCGTTGACGCATATCGGGTCCTTTTTAGAGACCTCTGTCGGCCTCACGTCCAGCCTGCGCGTGTCGCACGCCGCTATCAACTTGATGGCGTTGCCCCTGCCGGCGGCCTTTTTCACGTCAGACGCCTTGACGCCGGATATGCCGGTGCGGGCCACGTCCTTCATGGTCACCTTCATGCCCATGACCCAGTTTGCCATGATCACCAGCTTGGCCGCCGCGTCGTAGCCGTCCGTGTCAAGAGCAGGGTCTGCCTCTGCATAGCCCTTCTCCTTGGCGTCTGCCATCGCCTGCTCGTACGATATCCCTTCTTCCTCCATCTTGCTCAGGATATAGTTGGTGGTGCCGTTGAGTATCCCCTGGAACGAGATTATCCTGTCGCCTTTCAGACAGCGCTTGGCAAACTCGAGTATTGGCGTGCCGCCGCCGACGGTGCCGGAGAACCTGAACATCACACCGTTATAGTTGGCAAGCTCGATGAGCGACGGGAACGCAAGCGCAAGGGGCCCCTTGTTGACGCTGATGACGTGCTTGCCAGTCCTCATAGCCGATATTATGTGAGACGTCCCGGGCTCGCCGGTGGTCAGGTTGGTTGGCGAGCACTCTATTACGACTTCTGCGTCGACGTTCTCTATTATGTGGATGGGGGCAAACTTTTTTCCAACGCCGCTTTTCTCGTAAGCGCCGACCGTGCCCTTTGCTTTCTTTGCCGCAAGCAGGCGCTCAAGGTCCAGGCCAGCAGGCGCCACCGCGGAGCCGCTGTTGTCCACGCACGCCACGATCCTGGGCTTGATGCCATACTGGCTGTACAGGTCGGCAGACCTTGAGAGCAGCAGCTTGGCAAAGCTCTGGCCGACGACGCCAAAGCCGACCATGATTACCCGCAATTTTTCTTCGTCCCCGTTGGTTAAATGCGCCGGGTTATAATATGTTTAAAACGGGCCGGCCGGGCAATAAGGCAGTTGTTGCCGTCGTCTACAGACAAGAAGGAGAAGAGGAGGGGAAGGAAGGGGAAGGCCGACCTCGACGAGCTTGACTACAAGCTGATAGAGATCCTGCAAAAGGACAGCTCGCTGCCGTCGATCAAAGTTGCAGGCGAGCTTGGGGTGACCGAAGGCACCGTGCGCAACAGGGTGACCAAGATGCGCCGGCTGGGCGTGCTTCGCAGATTCACAGTATCTGTGGACCCTTCTGCGCTCGGGCAGGCAAGCGTGGCTTTTGTGCTCCTCAATGCTTCGCAGGGCAGGCTCAACGAGGTGGCCCGCAGGCTAGCCGCAATAGACGCAGTCAGCGAAGTGTACGAGACGCACACGTACGGCGACCTGCTCCTCAAGGTCAGGGCCAGGAACGCAAGCGACCTTGCAGACATTGTCGCAAACAGGATAAAGGTGGTGCCGGGCGTCGCAGGGACGCAGGTTGTGCCAGTCCTCAACGCGTGGAAAGACTCGCCGTAGTCATAGCAAACGATTTATCCCCACACGAGCTAATGACAGGGTCTAGCCGCCCTTGCTTGACCCAGTCACAATAATCGCAATACTGGCCGCGGTAGGTCTTGGAGCAGGCACCATTGGCTCGATGCTCGGAGTGGGGGGCGGGATAATCATGGTTCCTGCTCTTGCCTTCCTCGGCCTGCCGCCAGGGCAGATTGCCGGCACCAGCCTCTTTGCGGTGGCATCGACCAGCGTGTCTTCCACGGCCGCGTATTCGAGGCAAAAGCGGATAGACTATAGGCACGGACTAGAGATGGCGGCTGCGGCTGTACCGGGGGGCGTGCTTGGTGCGTTCCTGTCAAAGGATCTGGCGCTTCCTGACTTTAAGCTGTATTTCGGCATACTGCTCATGGCGGTGGGCACGTACATCGCATTTCGCGAGTCGATACTGAAGGAGAAGAAAGACGGTGTAGGCGGAAAGGTGACTGCAACCCAGCACGCCGCCATCTTTGCGATAGCGTTTGGAGCCGGGATAATATCGAGCCTTTTTGGCGTGGGTGGCGGCGTGATATTCGTGCCAGTCCTGCTGCTCATGCACCGGATGACCATGCACTCTGCCGCGCCTACCTCGCAGCTGACGCTCATGGTGACTTCGATAGCGGGGCTTGCGACGCACGTGACGCTCGGCCACGTCGACTATCTCTATGCGATAGCGCTGTCGGCCGGCGCGGTAATCGGGGCCCAGCTGGGCGCGCGCTGGAGCAGGTCGGTGAAGAACAGGATCCTGCAAAAGGCGCTTGCAGCGGTGCTCGTCGCAGTCGCGGTCAAGTTCGTGGCCGACTGGCTGACTGCTGCCCGCTAAAAAAAGGAAAAGAGAGAGAAGGAAGGAAAGGCCCGCTCGCTCGCTCTCTAGGCCCTTGCCTCGTCGACGTAGAATATTGCCTCGTTCTTTTTGAGCGCCGCGCCGGCCGCCAGGCTCAGGATGGAGCTGTGGAGGCGGTCTGCGTTGGGCTCTGCCCCTTCGCTGTTGCCAGCAAGCACGAGGTGCAGCTTGATGTTCGAGCCAAGCACGTCGCCAAGCTCCTGGTTTACTGTGGCCGTGTAGGGACGCAGGGCCCCGCGGAACACGTCAGCCCTTGCCCTGAGCAGGCCGGATATCTTTTTGCCCACGGGCGCGTCCGGGCCCACGATGACTATTGTCCCCTTGGTGCCTTTGAACCTGGCCGGCTCTTCCAGGGCCCCCGCCGGTGCCATCGCTATCACTGCTTCTTTGACTATCATGCCTGGCATGTACACATAGTTTTCCACCAGCGCGTCCCACTGCTTCCTCGGCATGGCGCTGAACGCCGCGTTATAGTCATAGTCGCCGGTAAAGTGCACGACTGCGTCTACCTGGCCAAAGTGCGTCCTTGCAGTGTTGAATATTCTCCTGACTGCGTCTTCTGACATGAAATCGATGGCGTGGCTGTGGAACTCTTTGAAATGCGCCTCGTCTGCAGGGTTCTTGTAGAGCACGATGACCATCTTGGCGCCGGCCACCTGGGCGATGCTTGCCACCTTTTTGACGCGGTCGATATCTTTGGGGGCCGACGACGTGGTCGTCAGCACGATGACCTTGCCCTTGAGCTCCGAGCCGGGCAGTATGTCGACGCCCGTGCCCACTATTGGTTTTACGGGATAGAATACGCGGTCGTTTGGAATCACCCTGCCGTTTATCAGCTTGCTCATCCGCTCGTCTGACAGGCTCATCACCATCTCGGCCACCTCGTCCTGGCTGAGGAACTCGCCGTCGACTATCATCTTGCTGGTGTTGCCCTGTATCTTCTCGGCGATTTCTTGCATCTTGGCAAGCGCGCCGGCCACGGTGGCAGACAGCGCCTTTATGGTTTCTTCGTCGCTCTTGCCGCGCTTTGTGGCTATCTCGGTCGCGGCGTCCCTGCACGCCTTGGCCACGACATCGTCGGCATCGCCCAGGTACGGGAGCGCCTTGGCAGTCACGACTTCGATCTCTGTCGGCGAAAGTCCGGGATAGCCTCCGACGCGCAAAAATTCTGCTGCAGCCTTTGGATACACCGTCTTGTATATCCTGTCTGAATGCACCGGCCCGGGGTTGGTGGCAATCGAGCGGATGCCGCGCTCGGCAAGCTCCCAGGCAAGGCACTCTGCGAGCCTGTTCTTGGCCCCCTGCGACGCCGTGTAGGGAGTCCTGAAGCGGTACGGGCGCTGCTCGTACCTGTTCTCCTCGCTAAAGAACGTGGAAATCGTTATCACCTTGCCGCCCTTTTCCATCGCCTTCAGGCCGCTTGCGGCAGTCCAGAACGTGCCTGTCAGGTGGATTGCGACGCACTCTCTAAACTCCTTGACGCTTGCGTTTGTGAACGTTTTGACTGGCCCGGATACGCCGGCGTTGTTGACGATGATGTCGACCTTGCCAAACTGCGCCTTGACGCCTTCAAACATCGAGTTGATGCCCTCCTCGTCGGAGACGTCGACTCCCGGGAACGTGGCGACCCTGCCCTTTGACCCTGCTTTTTTGATGATGTCGTTCAGTATCTGCGCCGTCTGGTCGAGCGGCTCCTTCCTGCGCCCCATGATCACGATGTTGGCGCCGGCCTCTGCGAACCTCTTGGCGATGGCCTGGCCGATGCCCGTGCCGCTGCCCGTCACGACGACGGTCTTGCCGTCAAATTTCAATGCTACTGCTGCTGCTACTGCTGCTGCCACAACATGCTACCTCTTTCTCAGGTTGCAAAGGGCCTGCCGTGGACTATTAAAGCTAACGAGGAGGGAGAGAGGGAAGGAAGGAAAGAAGGAGAGAGAGGGATTGCTGGCTGTTGATAGTCATTAAAATCACTTTTTGCTAAAAAATTCCATGGTTAAAGACGGAGACGAAGGAGGTAGCAACAACAGGAGTAACGACAACAACACTGGCGGCAGCAGCAAGAGCGCGACGATGAGCAGGCAGGAGGCCGGCCGCAGGGGCGGAGCGGCAGAGCACGAAAAGAGGGGTCTGGCCGCTGCGGACCCGGAGACGCGCCAGCGGGTGGCGCGGGCAGGCGGCGAGGCCCCGCACAGGATGAGGGGGCTGCAGGCTGCAGACCCGGAGACAAAGGCCAGGGTCGCCCGTGCAGGAGGGGAGGCATCCCACGGCGGCCGGCGGACCTCTTCTAACGCAGCAGCATCGACTGCTGCAGCCGCCGCCGGCTGAACGCATACTGTCAGCTCATTGCAGCCTTGATGTGGCCGGCTATAATGTCGGCCACTTCGACCATCTTTGTGTTTGCCTGCATCGTCTCGTAATGGTTCCACATGCCATAGATGCGGACGTGGTCGTCGAGCGGGTCTATCCTTATCTCCCTTTCTGTCAGGAGCACTTCCTTCAGCAGCTCGGTCAGCCTAGAATCGTTCTGGAGCCTGTCTGCAAAGGCAGATGCACCGGTCCACTTGACTGCCACCACGCGCCTGTCTCCAAAATGGCCCTTTGTTATCGGCTCGCACCGCGCAAGGAACTGCTCGGTGTCGACGCCCGACTCGCCGGTCTCTACGATGTAATGCACCTGAAAAGTGTCAAGGCTTCCATAGGGCAAAGGCACTGCGTCTTGCATTTCTCTTTTCACTCACCTAGTGCTTTTGCACGACCTGGACCAGGTCGAAATTCTTGCCTCTGATCCTTATCATGCCCCTGTTGGTTGCAAAGCGCGGGTTCATGGCGAACTTGTGGCTGTAGTACGGCTTGTGCTCCAGCGGGTGCTTGCCAAGCGCCAGCGGCTCTGCCATAACGCCGTGGTCGTTCAGGTCGCGGGCAAGCTCTTCGTTTGGCGCCAGCTTTTTCACTATTACCGGTTCTTCGTCGCCGTGCGAGCCGTGCTGGTGTTGCTCATCGTGCCCAGAGTGCTGCTGATAATGAGAATGCTCCACGGCTAGGCTAAAAGCAACGGTCACAAATAAATTCTACTGCTGCCGTTCTGCGCGCGATGCCCCGCGTTTGCATGTGCAGAAACGTACCGGAAAAGGCGCCAGCAACAGTACAATTACCTGTACAAATCCGCGGTAAAATCCGCATAATTCATTAATACTTTTAGCCACTTTATTGTATATATGGCTGCCCGCCGTTTGCTGGTGGTGGACGACGAAAAAGACATCACCATCGTGATGAAGTTGGGGCTTGAGCGGCAGGGGTTCAGGATCGATGCCGTGAACCGCCCGACCGTGGCCCTGGAAAAGTTCCAGCAAAACGAGTACGACATGGCAATACTGGACGTGCGCATGCCAGAGATGGACGGCTTTACGCTTTACGAAAAGATGCTTGAAACGAAAAAGGGCGCCCGGGTCTGCTTCATGACTGCCTTTGACAAGGAGCACTATCGCACTTTTCGCGAGAAATTTGGCAGCAGCCTGCCCGACAGGTGCTTCATCAACAAGCCTGTCACGATACAGGATCTGGTCCGGGTGATAAATGCCGAGCTGGACCTGGCCCCAACAGGCGTCTCGCCTGCCGGAGAAAGTACTACAGCAGCCACAGCGGCTACCACACACGCCCGCGGCTAGCAACTGCTGTGCAAGGCGGAGCCAAATCCTCCAGATTCAGCGCCGATTTTGCGCTCATGCTCTTTGATCAGGCGACGACGATGACGGCGCCATCGTCGTCGTCACCGGCCTGCCCTCTATTATCAGGGCCTGCACCTTGGCAGCAAAAGTGTCTGCGCTGATTGGCTTTAGCACAAACTCGTCGGCGCCGTAATCCATCACCCTGGTCTTTACCTCAGCCTGGTTGCGCTCTGCCACCACGAGCACGAGGATGTGTTTGTTGGCCCTCTTTATCTTGATTATGAGCATGGCGTTCCTGTCAGACGCCATCCTGCCGTTGATGACCACGACATCGACGTCCCTGCCCAGCTTTTCAACCGTCCCGAGGCACCCCTCGGGGTCTTGCTCAAGCCACGCGTCAAAGCCGTGCATTTTTAGCGTGGCGCGCATCAGCCGGCCCGGATCGCAGTCGTCTTCTGCCACTACAACACGGGCAAGCCGGGCCATCTTCCATTTCTTTTCGCAGGCATAAAGTAAATGAATTACTACTACTGCTGCTGCTTGTTTCTGGCCTGCGGCTTGGCCCCGCCTCTTCTCAGGTATTCCCTGACGCCCATGTCTTCAAGCCTGCCGGCCTTTTCAAGCACGGCTCCTTCCATCTCCTGCTTGAACTTTACCACCTTTTCTGCAAGCGCCCTGTCAGAGATGGAGAGCACCTGGCAGGCAAGTATGCCCGCATTCTTTGCCCCGTTTATCGCCACGGTGGCTACAGGCACGCCGGGGGGCATCTGTGCTATCGAAAGGAGCGAGTCAATGCCTTCGAGGCTCTTTGTCTTGATCGGGACGCCTATCACAGGCAGAGGGGTTATAGCTGCCACCATTCCCGGCAGGTGGGCCGCTCCTCCTGCGCCGGCTATCACTACCCTGATGCCGCGCTTTTTCGCTGCTGATGCATAGTCGTACAGCCGCCTGGCCGTGCGGTGCGCAGACACTATCGTCAGCTCGTACGGCACGCCAAAAGAGTCGAGCAGGTCTGCCGCCTCCTGCATCACCTGCAGATCCGAGTCGCTCCCCATGATGATGCCTACAAGCGGCTTTTTCGCCTTCTTTTCTCCAGCAGCGGCAGCCGTTGTCATTTTACTTGTCCTGGCCTCCTCCACCTGTTGTTCTTGTTGCCGTAGTAGAAGAAGAAGATGGGACTAGCTTTATTGCGTTTCTGGCCTTTCTGGCCCTTGCCAGCGCCTCGCCCACCGTCCTGCCCGTTGCCGTTATGTGCCCCAGTTTGCGCCTGGGCTTGCTCGCCTTTTTGCCATAGATATAGAGCGCCGCTGCGGGCACCTTCATCATCCCGTCAAGGCCGGCCACGGCGTATGGCCCCTCAAACTCCTCCGGCCCGAGTATGTTTATCATTGCCGCCGGCGCCAGGAGCTCCGGCCTTGCAAGCGGCAGGTCGAGCACGGCCCGCAGGTGCTGCTCAAACTGCGAGACCGAGCACGCCTCGTTAGTGTAATGGCCCGAGTTGTGGACGCGCGGGGCGATCTCGTTTATCATCACGTCGCCCCTTTTCGTCACAAACATCTCTATCCCAAATATGCCTGCCCCGTGCAGCACCTCCATCGCCTTTTTGGCCATCCTGGTGGCCCGAAGCTCTACCTTTTTGCTTATGCGGGCAGGCGCAACAGTGGTGTCAAGTATGCTGTTCTTGTGCACGTTTTCGACGACGGGAAACGACTCTATCTGCCCAGACGGGTTGCGGGCGACCATTATCGACACCTCTTTTGAAAAGGGGATGAATCTCTCTATCATCATCTCCCTGCCTTCAAAATAAGAGTACGCCTTCTGTATGTCAGACCTGCTCTTTATCACATAGTTGCCCCTGCCGTCGTACGAGTCCTCTGTAGCTTTGAGCACCGCAGGAAGGCCAAATTTCCTGCACAGCTCTTCCAGGTGCTCCCTTGATTTTACAAGGGCAAAATCCGGGACTGCTATTCCGTGCTCTTTGAGGAAGGATTTCTGGCGGTGCTTGTTCTGGATTATCCTGAGCGTCTCTGGCGCCGGCCTTACTGGGTAGCTGCGCTCTTCAAGCTGCCTTAGCGCAGACGAGTTGGCAAGCTCTATCTCGTACGTCAGGACGTCGCATTTTTCGGCCAGCTTCATTATCGCAGACTCGTCCTTGAAGTCGGCGACGATCTGCTCGTCTGCCACCCTTGCAGCTGGGCAGCCGTCTGTCGGGTCGAGCACGATTACCCTGAACGACATCCTGCGCGCTTCGTGGGCTATCATCTTGCCCAGCTGCCCGCCGCCGATTATCCCTACGCACGTCGGCCTGTCCATGTCCAAGGTGTCGTTGGTTTTCTTGCTAGGAGAGACCAAGCCGGAGTTGGTTTGCGCCGGCGCCGTTAAAAGCGTTTCAATTTTTTCAAAAATCGCGTCCAGCCAACTTTCCTTGCAGCGCGCCCTCCCGGGTGCCTTCATGCGGGCGGTTCCAGTAGTTGTTGGAATAATATTCCAGATCTGGAATAACCTAAGCGTGCGTTGGGATATATCCAGCTGTAAAGCGGAGTGGGGTTTTCATGCATGCAAGCCTTCTGGAGGAACCTGCTTTGCAGATGATGATGACAGCGATCTTGCAGTTACGGTGAGCCCTATGTGTTGCCGAGGTTGAAAAAAGAAGCAATTTGCCATTTACCGCACATTTACTCAAGGTTCGGAGGCATCTGGGCCCGTTTTGCACATCTGTTCATATACAACCTTCGCCACCAGACTTTTGGCAGTTGAGCTTACGGAACCATAGTTATCACGATGTTTTAAAAGTCCTCAATCGCCATGGATTTAGGGTAATCCGGCAACGCGGCAGTCATATCATATTGATGCATTTAGACGGGAGGTATGTCACCGTTCCAAGACACGATCTGGTAAAGGAGCCAACTTTGAAATCAATACTCGATCAGGCAAGAATATCCAAGCAAGAGTTTCTTGACGAATTGTGACGTGAAGCTTTTATAATCAAATCATGCTAATCTGCATCGATGGCTCTTAAGAAAAGTATCGGCAGCAGAAAATTCACCATAAGAGTCCACAAGGCTATCGAAGGAGGCTATACCGGACAATGCATAGAACTTCCCGGGGCCATCAGCGAAGGCGAGACCATCGAAGAGCTAAAAGCAAACATGACAGAAGCCATCCAGCTCGTGCTGGACACTCTGGAAGGTCAGACAAAGAAGGACAAAAAGATCGTAATAGAAATTCCGAATTAGACTGGGCCCGGCTCGCCCATTCTGTTCTTCTGACTCGCTAGAAAACACCTCCATCTTTGAACAAAAACTGTGCCCAGTTCATAGATGCCTGTTTGGGCCTATCCGCGGCCAAATCCTCACAGATAAGCAGATATGATCTCGGGTTCAAGGTGAGACATTGTCAATGAAGCTCATCCGTCAGGGCAAGGTCAAGGACATTTACGAGCAAGGCAACGACATACTGTTCCACTTTTCTGACCGGGTCTCGGCGTTTGACGTAAAGATGGCGACCCCTATCCCCAGAAAGGGCGAGGTGCTCTGCCGCTTTGGCGAGTTCTGGTTCAACACCCTCCAGACGCCGCACCACATGATACGGGTCGTCGACAAGGACAAGATGCTCGTGAAAAAGCTAAAGATGGTGCCGATGGAGTGCGTGGTGCGGGGCTATTTTTACGGGAGTTTTGTCGACCGCTACAAGGACCATCTGGGGAAGGACCTGCCTGCCGACTTCAAGCCCGTGCTTGCAGCCAAGCTGCCTGCCCCCGTCTTTGACCCTACGACGAAATCCGAGGAGCACGACTTGCCGGTGAGCCGCGAGCAGGCAGTCTCGATGGGCCTCGTCTCGGCAGCCGACTATGACTATCTAGAAAAGACGTCGATTGCGCTGTACAAAAAGATGGCCGAGATAGCCGAGCGCGCCGGCTTTATCATAGCGGACGTAAAGTTCGAGTTTGGCCGCGACGAAGAAGGAAAAATAGTGCTTGGCGACTCGCTTGGCCCTGACGAATACCGGCTGTGGATCAAGTCGGACTGGCAGCCGGGCAGGACGCAAGAAGCATACGACAAGCAGCACCTGCGCGACTGGCTGATAAGGACGGGCTTCAAGGCCGAGATAGACCGGCTTGCCCAAGAGGGGAAAAAGCCCGCCCCTCCAGAGATTGCGCCTGAAATAGTGCAGGAGCTGAGCAGGCGCTACATCCTTGCCTATGAAAGGATAAGCGGCAGAAAGCTGTAGTCAGGCATTATAGAAAAGAGCAGAATCACTCAATTTCAGAGCCGACAGAACCACCTTTTACCGACAATCTGTGCTTGTACTGCCACTGCCGGATGGCGCCTGCCGTTTTGCCGGCATACTATCCAAGCAAGATGGTATTGGTTGAATGTATGTGCTATTGCTAGCATTATCATGTTAGCAATCTGATATTGCTAATTTGATACCATATTTCTATGATTGCAACTATGACTGTGATTATAATTGACAACATGGGCAAACGATGATGACCTGCGCGTTTTTTGCCCCTGCTGACGATGCAGCAAGCAAGCGTATATGTCAGGACCACTGATCGAAAAACAGGTCAGGATAAGGCGCGTGACCACCATCGGCCCGCAGGTCGCACAGGGGCTTGCCGACCCGGCGCGCCTTCGGATTTTAGAAGTCTTGTCGCAAAAACCGATGACGGCAGAAGAGATAGCCAAGGCGCTGGGCGGGGCAGGAATGAAAAAGGCTACCACCACGGTCCGGCACCACCTTGAAACGCTAAAAAAGGCGGGGCTGGTCGAGGCTTCAAGGATGGTCGAGGTGAGGGGGGCCGTGATGAAGTACTACTCGCCCACCATCAGGGCGTACGCGTGCGAGGCTCAGTCTGTTCCGGACCTTGACGCACGGGCAGCCAGGATTATCGCGGACACGGGCGCCAAGCTGGCCAGGGTGCTGGCAGGCGTCCAGGCAGACAAGCGCTTTGCCACTCTTTTGGAGAAGGAAAAAGAGGCGGGCAAGTGCAAGGAATTCCTGGCATTAGAGATAATGAACGCGGCTCTTGCAAGGGCTATTTCTTCCTGATGCTCTGCTGCCGCAGCAGTCACTCTACGGTTATCCTGAACAGCCCTTTCGTCGCGGGGTCTTTCAGGCGCTCGACCATGCCCCTTGGGATGTCCGACGAGGCGCGGTCGCACCTGACTGCTAGCGTGCGCGGGCAGGTGAAATTGGTCTTGCGTATGACAATGTCGTGCTTGTTTTTCAGCGTGAGCCGCGAGTCGCCGCTCCCTGCAATCGCATAGACCTGCTCGCCCACGATCACTTCTATCCTGACCGGAGCAGAATCCTGCATCAGGCGCCTCCTTACAGGCTCGCTTATGCCCGCGCAGGCCCTCTCGGCCCTCACGCCGATGATGCAGTCGCCCTTCAGCGTAAGGTGCTCCTCGGTGGTTATCTCAACCGTCCTTGAATGGAGCGACTGGACGTTTGGGTGCCCAAAGAACGTTATCTCGTCCTGCATCTTTTTTTCTTCTCCTCTATTTCCCTTCTCAAATGCAAGAATATTAAAAGCAAGCTTTTCTCTTCCTATGGCGGCTCGCAAGAACAAGAGGTAGGAGGAGCAGGCAGGCGTCCAAGGCCGCAGCATAACCGGGAACCCAGTATGTGTGAAGTACAGGGCCGGAGGATCGGCTAGTTTTCCGCTGCGGCGCTTGGAGGGCCCGCCGCTCCTCTGGAGATACGGTTATAGTAGAAATTTTAATGATTTTCTACTGTATGAAGGTTCTATCACGCTTTTTCGCCATCTTCAGGCTGCGGCGGGCTGCTGCTGTTGTTGTTGGCTCCATGCTTCCTCGCCGCCCTCTCCTCCTGCTCTTGCTGCTGCCAACAAGTCGCCGGCAGGGGTCCAGTACTTGCCAAAAATTGCCGGGCTGCTTGCACTTATCCTTGCGGCCATCCGTTCTTCTTCCTCGAGGCTCTGCCTGAGCGCGACTGCCGCCTCGCCAAAGCCCATCTTTAGAGCCATCTGCACCAGCGAATTGTACGCCATGATCTCTGCACTCTCTATCAGACCGTCGATTTCTATCGTCTTTAGCTCCTGCTCTATCGGGGTCAGCGACTTGGACAGCGCGTCTGCCATTATTTCGGGAAGGAGGTACTGCGGCAAGCCTGCCCTCTCGTCGGTCGGGGCCGATAGGGCAGCGCGGGGCTGCTGCCCCTGTGTGGTCCGGCCAACGTCGCGGATGAGGGTTTGAAGCCTGTCTTTTTGCTGCCGGGTCTCCTCAAGGTGGCGGACGAGCGCCTCCTTTGCTTCCGGGATGGGTGTCTCCTGTATTCTTGCATGCAGCCGCTCTAGGGCGGCATTTTCCATCGAAAGCATGATGTTCAGGTTGAGGAGGAACTTGCCCTCTGCATCGTTTCTTAGAATGAGGTTGGAAACGCTGCTGCTGTTGCTATTGTTGCTGCTGCCAGAGCCAGCTGACTGCTCCTGCTGCTCCCGTCCTTTCTGGTGACGATCTCCTTTTTTTGTTGATGATGACGATGACGATGATGACGCCATATACGTCAACTTCACCTATTCATGAAATAAAAGAATTGCAACGGGTAGTTATGTAACTATTTTTTCTTTCTTTTTTGCGCTCTCGGGTGATTACGGTCTGGAGAAAAAAAGAGCAAAAGCTTTTTTCCCGTATTGCTTGATAGTTGGCTCTCGCCTAGCGCGAGGAGCGCATAACTTAAATTAAACAGTTGGGCGAATTTAGTCTGAATTGTTACCAGCAGCAGCAGGCTATGACCGAGCGATTACCGTATTTTCGCCAGACGGCAGGCTTTACCAAGTAGAATACGCCATCGAGACGGTGAGGCGTGGGACACTTGCCATCGGCATCAAATTCAACGGGGGCGTCGTCCTTGCAGTCGAGGAAAAGACACGCAAACTGCAAGTAAACAACGTGACCCAAAAGATATTCCAGGTGGACGACCACATCGGCGTGGCAGCGGCCGGCTACATCCCGGATGCACGCACGCAGGTCGACCACGCACGCTTTTTCGCCCAGAGCAACCGCCTCATCTACGACGAGCCGGTCGACGTTGAAGGCGTCGCCAAGAACCTGGCCGACATGGCCCAGCAGTTCACTCAATATGCCGGCGTCAGGCCGTTTGGCGTTGCACTCATACTCGCAGGAGTCGACAAGAATGGCTCAAACCTGTTCCTGACCGACCCGTCCGGCACCTACATCGGCTACGATGCCGTGGCGATAGGCGCAGGGAGCGACCAGGTAACCGACTTCCTTGAAAAGAACTACAAGGGCGACATCTCGCTTGAAGACGCGGCTGCGCTTGCCATCGAGTCGATATACATGGTGAGCGAGGACAAGACGGGCACCAAGAACCTAAAGATGGCAGTCATTGCCGACGGCAAGCCGATGCGCAAGGTGGAAGACGAGGAACTGGAAAAGTACGCCACGCTTGCCAAGGAAAGGGCCGCCAAGAGGCAGCCGTAAGAAAGAAAACCTCTTCTTTTTCCTTCTTTTCTCTTTCTGCTTTTATTTTCTACCACCTGTGCCCTGTAGCATATTTGATAAAAGCTAGGCCCTTGCGAGAGAATCTGCCAAACGTTAATTTAGCGACCTCTGCCTCTTTTGCCTGTATAAAGACATGGTAAAGATAGGCGCCAAGGCCCCGAACCTCCAGATATCCGAGTGGGTGCAGGGCAAGCCGACCAACATCGACAAGGAGAAAGGCAACGTGGTTGTAGTCGAGGTGTTCCAGGTAAACTGCCCCGGCTGCTTTATGTACGGCATACCCGAGGCGATCGAGCTTTACAACAAGTACGGCAAGAGCGGCCTCACCGTGCTTGGCATGGCGACCGCGTTTGAAGACTATGAATTAAACACGCTTGAGAACCTGAAAAAGCTGGTCACGACCGGCGAGGTGGTGGGCGAGACGCACAGGGCGCTTTCGATGTACGGCCACCTGAAGGACGGCAACAAGCTTCCATACAAGATACCCTTCCCCGTCTGCATGGACCTCTTGAAAAAAGAGTCTGCGTCAGAACTCACAGAAAGCAGGGTAATGGATTTCATAGAGGCAAACGTGCCTGATTTTCGGTCGTATTCCGAGAAGGACAGGCAGGTGCTCGTCGGCAGGGTGAAGGAATACCTGAAGAGTAAGAAATACTCGGCCAGGACGTTTGAAGAGTATTCTATGAGGGGCACCCCGACTTCGCTTGTCATAGACAAAAAGGGCAACCTGCGCCACAACCTCTTTGGGGCAAACGGACACCTGGACTATATCGTGCAGGAACTGCTCAACGAGTAGTGATCTTGACGACATGCCGCCAAACCTGTGGGTGGCGATACCCGACTCGGCGCTGTCTGACGAGCAGACCAAGAGAGACAAGAGCGTCAAGACTGCCCAGTTTGCTCGCGCCTGCTCCATCTTTCGCGTCAAGAGGATATACATCTACCACGACCCGCTCTCGCAGTTTGAAAAAGAAGACCCCGTCCTGCTGAGGACGATACTGCGGTTTTTGGACACGCCCCAGTACCTGCGCCGGATCCTCTACCCGAAAATGAACCAGCTAGAGTTTGCAGGCATACTGCACCCGATAAAGGCGCCGCACCACAGGCCGCCGCAGGACATCAAGACCGTGCGCGCCGGCGACGTGCGCGTTGGCGTGATAGTAAAGGTAAAGGGCCAGCTATTCGTGGAGGCCGGCCTTGGCGCCCTCGTGCCGTTTGCAGGCGAGGGCTTTGAGGGCAAGAAGGTCAACGTAAAATTCACGTCTCCGCATCCCAACCTGAAAGCTGTGGAGGCAACAGAGTCTGACATTTCAGAGTACTGGGGCTACGAGGTCAAGGAGGTGCCCTCGGTCTTGAAATTGCTGCAGAGCGTGGACAAGACGCCCACTACGACGACCATCGTCACCTCAAGAAAAGGCAGCTTTTTCAAAAACAACGAGGTCCGCCTCACAGAGAGGATAAAAAACGCGGAAAACGTGCTCGTGATTTTCGGGGCACCAAAGCACGGCGTGCACGAGATAGCCGCCAGGGAAGGCATGAGCAGCATGAAAGCTGAATTTGTCATCAACATGTTCCCCGGCCAGGCCACCGAAACGGTCAGGCTGGAAGAGGCGGTCCTTGGCACGCTTGCCATTTTGAACGCCACGATATTGTCCAAGAATTAGCTCTCTTCACTGCATAATTTATAAAAGGAAACGCCAGACTGTTGCGTTACCTATGGGTCATCGTAAGTATAGTGCCCCGAGAAGGGGCAGCATCGCCTTCAGGCCAAGGGCCAGGGCGAAGAGCCTGGAAGCGAGGGTGCGGACCTGGCCGCAGATGTCTGGGGAAAAGGCTGCATTGCTCGGGTTTGCAGGTTTCAAGGTTGGCAGTATACACGTTCTAACCATCGACGACAGGGAAAAGACTCCGAACTTTGGCAAGCAGCTGCTGAATGCCGCGACCGTGGTCGCGGTGCCACCGATCAAGATAATCGGGGCGCGCGGGTACAAGACCGACCTGTACGGCCAGCACGCCATTTTTGACATATATGCAAAGGACCTGCCAAAAGAGCTTGCGCGCAGGGTCGAAGTCAAGCAGGCCGAGGACGCGCAGGCCAAGGCCGACGCCAAGGTCGCAGAGGCAAGCTCTGTCGTGGCAATTGCAGCAATCTCGCCAAGCGCGGTAGACATTTCGCAGAAGAAGCCGTTTGTTTTTGAACTGGCAGTCTCTGGCAAGGACGCCAGGGCGCAGTACGAGTTTGTCAAGGGAATACTCGGCAAGGAGGTGAGGGCTTCTGACATTTTCCAGGTTGGTCAGAACGTCGACGTGTTTGGCGTCACGAGGGGCAAGGGGGTCGAGGGCCCGATTACAAGGTTTGGCGTCAAGCGCAAGCAGCACAAGTCGAGAAAGAGCGTGCGCGCAGTCGGAACGCTGGGCCCGATCTCGCCTGCAGTGGTCATGTACACTGTCGCAAGGCAGGGCCAGCGCGGCTTCCACCAGCGCACCGAGTACAACAAGCGCATCTTGGTAATGTCCAACACCGAAAAGGACGGCTCGATAAACCCCAAGGGCGGGTTCAAGCACTTCGGGCTCGTAAAGGGAGACTATATCGTGGTCAGGGGCTCGATACCGGGAGTGCCAAAGCGCCTGATAAAGATGCGCCACCCGATACGCAACGTGCCCAAAAAGGTGGCAGAGCCCAAAGTACTGGAGGTAGTGGTAGAGTAAAAATGACATCAGGCGTAACAGCAACAGTGATAGGCACTGACGGCAAGGCGTCTGGCAACGTTGAACTGCCAATAGTCTTTGACACGCCGTACAGGCCCGAAGTCATACAGAAGGTGTACGTGAACCTGCTTTCTCACACTTACCAGAGGCAGGGTCGCTATCCGGCAGCAGGCGAGAACGTCTCTGCCGAGTCGAAGAACACTGGCCTTGGCATCGCCCGTCTTGCCAGGGCAAGGGGCGAAGGGTTCCCGAGGGCAGGCCAGGCGGCAGGCGTGGCAGGCGTCAGGCACGGCAGGGTCGCCCACCCTCCAGAGTCGTGGAAGATAACCTACAAAAGGATAAACCAGAAGGAAAGGCAGCTTGGCCTGTGCTCTGCGATAGCGGCCACTGCCAGGCGCGACCTAGTTGAGGGCCGCGGCCACAAGCTGGGCAATGACGTCAAGCTTCCGATAATAGTTTCAAACGACATCGAGTCGATTGCCAAGGCCAAGGACCTGCAAAAAGCCCTGACGGCGATGGGCCTCGGCGACGACCTTGCGCGCGCAAGCGTCCGCAAGGCACGCTCTGGCACGGGCAGGCGCAGGGGAAGGCCGGCTCGTTCAGGTGTGAGTGCGCTCGTCGTGGTAGGAAGCGACGATGCCAAGGTGAAGGCGATAAAGGCCATCCCGGGCGTGACCGTCAAGACGGCCCGCGAGGTCAGCGTGCTCGACCTGGCTCCCGGCTCAAAGCCGATAAGGCTCACCGTGTATTCGCAGAACGCGGTTGAGCAGCTGAAGCAGGTGCGCGCGCCGGTGCACAAGATAATGGAGATGGTCAGATGAGCAACAATACTGCTAGCAGCAGCAAGAAATCCTCTACAGGGATGACTGCCGAGCAGGCGACAAACATCATCATCGCCCCCTATGTTACTGAAAAGACGTTCAACCAGATAGAGAAGGAGAACAAGCTGTCGTTCAAGGTGGCAGAGAAGGCCACCAAGCACCAGGTGATGGAGGCCATCCGCATTCTCTACGAGGCAGAGGCGGCAGAGGTCAACACGGCGCGCACGATACAGGGCAAGAAGGCGTTTGTCAGGTTCAAGGAGCCAGAGGGCGCACGCAACCTTGCGACCAAGCTGGGGCTGGTCTAACAATGACAGCAGCAATTCTCGTTAGATTTAAAAGTGGTTCAGCGGTCGTGGAGATGATCTAATGGTACGTGAATTCAAGTTCAAGGGTTACACGCCGGAACAGCTCCAGTCGCTGTCCATAGAAAACGTTCTCCCGCTTCTCAACTCGCGCCAGCGCAGGTCGCTTGACAAGCGCGTCGGCACCTACATGAACGACGAAAAGAGAAAGCTGCGCGAAAAGATAAAGCTGGCCCGCGAAGGCAAGCT
>NZ_JBBIHK010000017.1:0-40502 GCF_037447015.1 Nitrososphaera sp.
GCGGCGCTCTGCTTCTTTGCCAGCTTGATAGATTCCTGAAGGTGCATCTTTTCTTCTTTCAGTATCGACCTGACGCCGGTGGCAAACCTCTTGTCCTTCACTTGGGCCGCCATCTTGCTCAACAGCTCATAGTGCACGACCTCGCCGCCCTCGGCTATCCCCAGGAATTCGAGCGCCTCAAGTGTGTCCGGGTTTTCGCCCAGGTACGCCTTCATCATCTCGGTCGCCTTCTTCTCAGCCTCGCTTGCGCTCTGCTCTATGCTCTGCGAGTCGAGCTGCTCGCCCGACTTTTCGACGAGCTGGCGCAGCTTTTGCTCGTGGTTGCCGGCCTCCTCCCTTATCTCGTCCACCTTTTTCTTCAGCGACGGGGGGTCGTCGAGCAGTCCCCGGGACTCGAGCTCCTGTATGGCTTTCTGGGCGGCGCGCTCTAGCCCCATGCATTCGCCTATCTTTTTCTCCAGCTGTTGTTTTTGCTGCAGCTGTTGCTGTTGTTGCTGCTGTTCCTTTTCTTCCATGCATACGTGACCTTTGTAAAATATTAATGGATTATCGGCTGGTGTGCCATAACAATTCTCTTTCTTTCCTTCTTCTTTCATTCATATCTCTGTCCCGCTCCCCACCTTGACGATAAAGCCGCAGCTCATCTCCGGCCGGAACTCGCCTTCCACTATCAGGCAGCGGCGCGAATACAGGTAGTACTTGCAGTCCCTGCACTGGAACCCGGCCGCGCCCTCCTCGATGACGTGCCCCCTGTCGTACGGCAGCTTGGCGCCGGCCTTTTTCACGTACTCCCATACGATGTCGCCGGGGAGCATGCCGGCGCCCTGCGGCGAAAAGAACCTGGATATGCCCCGCTCGTTGTCTATCTCGCCTTCCACGACGTGGCATCTGCGCTCGTCGCCGAGGTTGAACTTGCACTTGACGCACGAGCCCGCTGCCGCCTTTCCCTCTCCCCCCCCCCTCCTTTTTCTTCTGGAAACAGCAGCCGGTATCCTGCCTCGGCCTTGGGCACCTGGACCCCGGTCTCGATAACGCGGTACAGCGCCGCGTCCGGCGGCAGCATGTCGTCCCTGTCCTGGCTGCCCGTGGACTTGGCTTTTGCAGACTCTTTGGCGCCGCCGTCATCGCTACTGCTGCCGCTGCCGCCGCTCACGCAACAAAACCGACACGAAAATTATAATGGATTTCTCTCTATCCAGCTTCTTCTTCTTCTTTCTTCTTTTTCTTTTGCGCCTTTATGACGGCATAGCCGATGACCTTCTCCTCCGACGCCTGCTTCATCTTGCGCATCGACCGGTAAAGGACGCTTTCCAGGAACGGCGGGTACCCCTGCAAAATCTTTTTCCGCAGAGCAGGGCGGTTGAGGGAGTAATAGTCGGCCAGCGGCTCGTAGACCTGGCTCCCTATCTCGATGGAATGCACGATGTCAAGGCCGCTGCCCCTGATGGCAGACTTGACGCGCCCCAGCGAGTAGTGCTCCGACGACCAGGTGAACGACAGTATGCCCAGCTTTAGAAACGTGGACCGCCGGCTGCTGGCCGGGGTGTCGGCAGAGTCAGCAGTAGCAACAGTGACCACAGGTATGGCCATCACGAGCAGGCCGCCCGGCTTTAGCACCCGGCTGCATTCCCTTGCAAACCCCTCAATCGGCTTAAAGTGCTGGGCGGACTCGAGTGCGATCACCCTGTCCATGGACGAGTCGCGGAACGGGAGCAGGGTCGAAGTCGCGTTCACCAGCAGCAGCGGCGGCGACGGTGGTGGTGGCGACGATTGTGCGCCAGCGGCGGGCCTGCTTGCGGCAAGCTGGCGGTAGTTTATGTTGACGCAGGTGGCGTTGACGCCGTACGCCGACTTCCAGTGCCTCGCCGGCGCCCCAAGCCCGCTCCCGACATCGAGCAGCGCCATTGCAGAGCCGAGCTCGGCCTCCGAGCCCACAAGAGAGCAGAGCGCCTCTTGCGCGGCCACCGGCTCGCAGGCGTCCTTCCAGTAGCCGAAATTCAGCATGTCGCCCCCTGTGGCAAGCTGCATGACAGGCGAGAGCGAATTGTAAAGGTTGACGACATCCCTCCCCGCCCGCCGGAAGGTCCACAGGAAGACGTGGAGAGGGTTCAGCAAGACCAACGGCAGCAGGTTAGAGGCCGGCCTGCCTATATGAAGTAAAACGATATAACGATGGCAGCTGCGTCTGCGATAACACGCGCGGGATGCATCCTAGAAAATCTAATGTAATAATATTATATAATGCGCGACCGGACTGCAACTGTGCGGGAGTCGGCGTCTGGCCCGGGTGCTACTGCTCTTCTGCTTGTCCGCGTCGTGGCGCTTGCTCTTGCGGCTTCCATGATCTTGTCTGCAGTGCTGCCAAATTCCCACGCTGCCTACGCTCAAAACATCCCGGTCAAGATCACGGTCAGCAAAGGCGGCTCGACGGCAGGCAGCCCGTACTACACGATCAAAGTCAAGGTCACAAACCCCAAGGACAGCGGCTACTCTATCCAGTCTGTGAGCCTTTCGCTTGCGGGGCAGGAGATAAGCAAGCACAAGGCCCCCAAGGGGTGGATGGCAACAGCGGCAGCGACGACGGCGGCGGAGAAAAGCCAGAAGGACGAAGTCTCGTTTTCGGCAAAGGCGCCCCTGCGCAGCGGCGCGGCAGCCACGTTTGAGATCGGCTCACCTTCCCCGATCTATGCGTTCAAGTGGAGCGTCCTTGGCAAGGGTAACAAAGATAATAACAGCAGCAGTAGTTACTTTGATTCAGGGACCAAGAGCACCAACATCAGCTGGCCTTCCAAAGACATACAGAGGAACTTCAAGTGGATCTTTGAAGGTGAAGAGTGGACTTGGAACCCTACGTTTTCAAAATCCCTCTACGACTATTACAGGAACAGGCAGAGGCCGCCGACTGAAGACTATTCCGTGTACGTCACGGACCCCTACGACGACAAGCTGATCTCGGGCCTTGTGGACAAGATAAAGGAGGTGGCGGCAGAGAGAAAGTGGGACGACTGGCAGACGATCAACTTTATGATAAGCTTTGTACAGAGCCTGCCCTACACGTCGGACAACGTAACGACCCCCTTTGACGAGTACCCCCGGTACCCCATCGAGACCCTGGTGGACAACGGGGGCGACTGCGAAGACACCTCTATCCTCACAGCAGAGCTTATCACCAAGCTCGGGTACCGCGCGATCCTGATAAACCCGCCGGGGCACATGGCGGTGGGGGTGTCCTGCAGCGATTGCGAGGGCACCTACTACCAGTACGGCGACAGGAACTATTTCTACCTGGAAACGACCGGCGAGGGATGGGAGATAGGCAGGGTCCCCGACGAATACCGGCAGGCAGAAGCAAATATGTTTCCGCTCGTCGCCAGGCCCCTGATAACTTTTGAATGGAGGTCAGAGCTTAAAGACTATGACGACTATTACGCCACGTACAGGATCCTTGTCACCATCAAGAACGGGGGCTCGGCGGCTGCAGAAAACCTGCGGGCGTGGACGGCGTTTGACGCAGCAGAGGAGGAAGGCAGGGTGTGGGAGCAGATAACGACAGACCCCGTCGACCTGGAAGCTGACGGGACCTACCAGTGGGAGATAACCCTGTCGCCGCCAAGGGGCAAATACACGAGGTTGCATGTCCAGGTATACGGCGACAACTTTAACCCCGTAGAGAGCAGGTCTGACTGGTTCAGGACGTAGAGCCTGCGCTGGGGCCCGGGGCTGCTGTTGTTGCTGCTGTTGCTGTCCCCGTGCGCGCACACACAACAACAACTGCCAAGAATAATTTAGCTTGTTGTCAGCTTGGCGTTCCCTCCGGCATTATTATCAGAAACCACCAGAGAGCGGATCGCTAGCCATGACCCTGAACCCCGAGTCTGTCGAGCGCCGCCAGGTGCCGAGGTACGTGCAAAAGACGGTCTCCGGGAAAAAGGGCTTTTACGACAGCATGACCAACCAGTTCATCCCGGCAGAGCTGTTTGCGCTTGCCGAAAAGAAAGCGGTGGACGCCGGCAGCATGATAGTGGAAAAGCAGTCCCGCGTCTTTCGCTCGCTCAGGTACGGCATGACGTTTGAAGCGGCGACGGGCCCGGCAGACTCGTTCCTGCGCGCCCACCTCTACCACAAGGTGCCGATGGTGATGCTCTACGCAGACATTGTCGGCTCGACCAACATGAGCCTCACGGTGCCGGTGGACACGCTTTCTGCGATTATCCAGGTGTTTTTCCAGGAAACGTCGATAGCGATAACCGAGCACGGCGGCTACGTGCTCAAATACGCCGGCGACTCGGTGCTCGCCTTTTTCCCGCTCATAGGCTCCGAGGCGTCCAGGGCCGAGGACCGGGCGGTCGCGGCAGAAGCGGTTGCCTGCGGCAAGGAGATAGTGACGGCCATCCAGCAGGTGATAAACCCGATACTCAACGAGTACTATTACCCCGAGCTTGCGGTGAGGGTGGGGGTGGACGCCGGCCAGTGCGCAGTCGTCCTGTACGGCAGCGACAAAAAGGCGTCGTACGTCGACATACTGGGCCCCTGCATCAGTTTAGCGGCCAAGATGAAGTCGCTTGCAAGGCCGGACAGCGTCATAGCCGGCCAGGCCGTGCACGACCTGCTTGCGCCAGAACAAGAGTCGTTGCTGTTGTCGCCGCTGAAGGTAGACATCGAGAGGTGGAACTATGTCGACGACTCGACCGGCTCTGTCTACAGGCTGTACCAGGTGCTATAGGAAGGCGAACTTGCTGCCGCCAGGCGCGCCGTCGTACGGCGCCGGCAGGCCCTCTTCTTCAAAATCGTAGAGGTACACGCTCCCGACAAGCGGCCTGTTCCGGGCCACCCTTGCGCCGTTTGCCCTTGCCAGGCGCGCCCAGCCCTCAAAGCCTTCTGCAAAGTCCAGCAGCCTGGACTTGGGAATGCCGGTGTGCTCGTGCCACAGCCTCACCCGCAGGTCGAGGGCCAGCTGCTCAGAGGTCATGCCGAGGTTGAATTCGGACGAGTCGCGCAGGCCATTCTTGTCCAGGTTGGCCGAGCCCACGGTCAGGAGCGAGTCGTCTACTATCATCACCTTGGAATGCACGTATATCTGCCGGCGCATCGTCGGGACCGTCTTGTGCTGCGAGACAAGCGCGTACGTCCCGACCCTGCCGGGGCCGCCGGCCTTGCGCAGCCGGGCAAGGTTCCTGTTCACGTCGTTCACGCTCATCTTGGCTATCATGCTCCCCACAAAGCCGGGCAGGTTTGGCTCCATCGGGCCCACGATTACCACCCGCAGCTCCGGCTTTTCCTTGAGGCGCCGCACCAGAAGGTCTGTCATCGTCTTTGACTGGAAGGGGAACTGGTTCTCTATGTAGATGCCCCTCTCGGCCCGCCGGAACATCTCGGCGTACCACGCCCTGATGCCGCCGCTCCGGTCCATCTCCTTCCAGGTGCGCAGCGCGACGGCAGGGACGCTGCCGGGTTCCTCCTGCACAGGAGGCGGCGGGGCCGCCGCCCTTGCCCTGCGCCTGTCGCGGTGCTCTGCAAACAACCACCGCTGGCGGAAATGGAGGAGCATGTCCCACACCACCGGCCCCCTCACCATCGCGTTCACGTCGTGCCAGGGCTCGGCGCCGGCGTCGCGCAGCGGGCTCTCATAGTCGTGCGTGCTCACGTCCCACTTGCCCCGGGACAGGTCGAGCCCGCCGCAAAAGCCGACCCTGCCGTCCACCACGATCAGTTTTTCGTGGTGCGCCGACGTGAGGGTGGGCGCGGTGCTGTCCACCCTCACCTCCAGCCTGTCCTGGATCCCCAGGCTCTTTGCAACCGCGTTTATCACCTCCACCTCGTCTGCCCTGCCGTCGATGCCCCGCTCGTCTGCCCCGGGCAGGATGCGCAGGGCAAGCCGGGGCTGCCACACCATCACCTTGACCTCCACTCCCCTGCGCGCCTTTTCTACTAGAAGCTCCTGCAGGGTGTATCTGCGCGACTCGTCGCTTATCGTGTCCCTTGCCAGTGGGCGCCGGCAAGGCGACCGGGTGATGCTGTGGTGATGGTGATGGTGGGGATGGCTGTGCTGGCGACGGCGCTCGGGCGAGACATAGTCCCTTGCAAAGCGCAGGTGCGGGTCAAGGTCATAGTTTGCGACAAGTATCGACTGCTCGGCGCGCAGCATGTGGTAATAGACCTGCTCAAAAGTGTCCCGGCCGTCGACTGTGATGGCGACGCAGTTGCCGTCCGTGTGCTCGCCAAAGCGCCTGCGGCGGGTGGCAGCAGCGGTGACAGTGGCTGCCGCAGCAGCAGTAGCAGTAGTAGTAATATGAGGAGGCTGGACAGGAGCGGCACGGGGGGCAGGCGGCACGCAGTTAGATCAGCCGCATGCAATAAAAGAGTGCAATGTCTTGGTTCCGGAACCTTGTTCTGAAAGAAAGAAAAGACGGTCGCGATGGGCAAATTATTAATCCCTGTGCGCGCCCAATAACAGCTGCGTGCACTAGACATGTCATCGGGCTCCCCTCCGCTGGCCCAGTTTTTCGGCCACGAATGCATCAACCTGGAAACCTACAGGAAGAGCGGCGAGCCCGTAAGGACGCCCGTGTGGTTCACGATAGACGACGGCGGTGGTGATGGCGACGGCGGCAGCGGGAAAAGGATATTCGTCGTGACAAAGAGCGAGACGGGCAAGGTCAAGCGCCTGCGCAACAACCAGAACGCCAGGATAATGCCCTGCGGGATGAGGGGGGAGCCAAAGGGCGAGTGGGTCGCTGCAAAGGTGAGGCGGGCGACCCCGGAAGAGCAGGAGCGCGCCCTTGCGCAGAGGAAAAAAAAGTACGGTATAAAGGCAAGGATTGCAGGGCTGTTTTCGTCCGGCAGGGGCGAGCTGGTGGCTTTTGTAGTCGAGCCGGCCGGGGACGGCGGCGGCAATTATTAACAAACCCGCCGGGGTAAACTATGCGGTACGTGCTTGCAGGCCGCTGCCGGCGCTTCCAATGTTTAGGAATTTGATGACTAGCTTGCGCACAATCGACGATAGACGGCCACATTTTCCGCATCGCTACTTACAGAATATTCATAATTTTGAACATATTTAGGCATTAACTGTTATCTGGCAAATTATTCGTGCATTTAATTCAAGAACACAATGTTTTAATATTAAAAACTGTATAATAGGCGTGATGAAGATACCGCCAACCGATGCTTGACGTTGGCGCTTGGCGGGAAACGAACGAAAAAAAGCAAAGCTGCGTCAAAAGGTGTAACGCCGCGACTTTAACGGCATGGGCTGTAAGGGGTCGTGACGCAGAATCGCCAAGCGCCATATACCTTCTTTTACTCAAATGCGATTCGGGCCGGAATTTTCACATCTTCCAACTCTGACTTCTAGATAGAGCAAGGTAGGGCGAAGGCGGCCAACAAGAGATTTAAGCGGTTCATGCCTCCTAAAGGAGCATCACCAGCACCAAGCCGATCATAATCCTGGCGGTAACTGCCGCTGCCGCGTATTTCCTGATCGCCGGCTACATGGCGCCCGAGCTGTACCTCGGGACGCTTGCGGCGCCGGCGCCCGAGCCGCAGGTCACGAGCGTGTCGCTTTCAAGCAGGGAGGTGGCGCTTGGCGAGCCGTTTTCGATCCGCGTCACTGCGACAAACAGGGGCGAGCAGGCAGACCTGCAGCTGGTGTCGGTCGCGTTCCCCAATGCGACGAGCACGCGCGTCGCAAACGTGACAGGCTACACGTTCAAGCAGTCGCCCGTCTTCATAGAGCCTGGCGGCGACAAAAATATTGGCGCCGGCTACATCGGGCCGCAAAAGCAGGTAAAGCCGCAGTACCCGGCGATAGAGGGCCAGAGCAGGCCGTGGGGCCCCGGCGAGTCTGCAAGCATGGAATTGCAGGTGACGCCAGAGCGCGAGGGGAGGTTTGTAGTCTTTGTCAAGGCAGTCGGCCTGCCCCACAGCGGGGACCGGTCGCACTGGCCGCAGGAGGGCCCGCTCGACCAGCAGGAGGAATACGTTTCGGTCTACGAGGTGAGGGTAATCACGGCTGCTGCCGCAAACGCCACAAAGGCTTAAAAAAGTGCGGGGCGCAGACTAAAACGTGAATTATTTCCAGCGCGGCGCCCCGGCAGCGTGGATGGCCGAGCCTGGCAGCAGGGTGCTCATAGCAGGGTACGTGCTGGTCAGCACAGGCATACTCCTTGCGATATCGGGCGCCACGTGGGATGTAACGTACCACCTGCTCAACAGGCCGGAGACGTTCTTTTCGCCTCCCCACGCCGTCCTGTATTCAGGCGTCACGACCGCGCTCGCCGGCGCAGTGGCGCTGGCCTACCACCACTACCACTACTACCACCATTACATCAGCGCCGGGAAAAATAAAAGAATAATTGGAGAGGGCTTTGCCTGGCCGGCCGGGCTGGCAATAGCCGGCGTCGCAATGCTGATAGCAGCAGGCCCGGGCGACTTTATCTGGCATTCGGCTTTTGGCCTTGACGGGCTTTTGAGCCCGCCCCACTCTGTCCTGCTCTCCGGCATGGTAATAAGCAGCGTCGGGGCCGCAGCCGGCCTGGTCAGGACCTATGGCGGCAGGATCCCGCTTGCACTCGCAGCATTTGCCATGCTGCCTGTCTGGATTTCTGCCTCGGCAGGCGTGCACATGGCGTCCCTGCCGTTCTCTGACACCGACTTTTTCAATTTCAACCCCGAGCCCCGCGCAGGCGCGCTGGCGGCGACGCTTGGCTTTCCGTTCGTGACGGGCGCGGTGCTGCTTGCCACGTGGGGCATCGCAGGGCGCAGGTTTGGCGCCATCTCTGTCCTTGCCGCGTCGTTTGTGGCGGTAGGTACGCTTGCCTCGATAATCCCCAACGAGGCTCTGGTGCCCACGGCCCCGCTCTACGCAGGCGTCCTCGTGCCGCTCGTCGCGGCAGACGCCATAATGTCGAAATGGATGTCCCGCAGGGCCATAGTATTTGCAGGGGCCATAATCGGCCTGTCGTTTTTCATGCTCTACTACCCGCTGATAACGCACACGTACAACGAGGTCGTCGAGAACAAGTCTGTGTGGCCGAGCCTGACGGGCATCATCTATTTCGAGCTGGCCGGCACGGTGTTCCCGCTCGTGGCGGCGCCGGGCGCGGCCATGGGCATCGCAGGCGCCATTGCCGGCCAGAGGCTGGCGGCAAGGGCCGAGCTTGGGCTTTTGAAATGAAGGCTCGGTCGCATTGGCGTCGAGTGACTCCTTCCCATAGGGCTGTAACAAGTCGTCGATTGAAATCCTTCCTGAAAATTCTTAAATAACCTCTTATCGAAGTACATATGAAGGCTTACTAATTGCCTATCACACCTAAAAGTGGCAGCATATTCGACACCGACTGTGAGCATATTGTAAATACAATCAATTTACACGGTGCAATGGGAAAGGGATTGGCATTAGAGTTTAGACTCCGCGTTCCAGAAATGTATGATGAATACCGAGAAAAATGCTTCAACAAAGAATTGCAGATAGGAAAATACTGGATATATGATCGGCCAAATAGGATGGGCAAGAAGATTTTGAATTTTCCAACGAAAAACCATTATTCTCATCCCTCAAAACTAGAGTACATTATACAAGGCTTAGAATATTTTAGACGTAATTATGATGCAGACAAAATTAATTCGATAGCTTTTCCCTTGTTGGGCGCGCGTAACGGAAAGCTAGACTACCGAGATGTCTATGAAGTCATGAGAGAAATGCTTGCAGATCTGCCAATTAACGTGGAGGTATATCTTAATCACTCCAAATGTGACCGATTTACTTCGAATGTAAAAAGTCTAATCGCAGATGCCCCCGAGGGTATGCTAATGGATGTACTCAACTATGATAAAGAGCTGGTTACAGATCTTCAACGTTATATAAAGAATATCCAGAGCCTTACAGAACTCTTGGACTTCCCAGAGTTTACAATTGAGAAAGTTCAAATGATATATGATATGGGCTTTGAATATTTTCCCAACAAAATTATAATATAGAACTTTTTACTAGTAAAATGACTTGGAAGATAAGAAATTCCCCATTTTTCACTACACTTCGCTAGACAACCTGCCCGGCATTCTCAAGAGAGGACTTTTGCCTAGGGGATCATTAACTACTTTTATAGATATTGCAATAGATTCTTGTGAAGATAAAAGAGACCAAGAAGGATTACTAGGACATGTGCCATGCTACGTAGGTTTTCATTGCTGGTTCCCCGGTGACGAACTTCGCACCTTTTTTTGGAATAATGACTATCAATGGAGATTCCAAAACCATGCTTTCTTTGGTAGCCTAAACAACGTTATCCGTCGAAAATGTTCAGCCAGAGAATATGAAAAGGTGATAATTCTGATGCTAAAAGATAGTGTAATTCAACATCTTGCAAAAATGAAGAAGATACGCCTGTTCAACGATATTGCCATAAGACCATCTCGGAAAGAAATTCATTACAAAAATGAAACAGACTTTGCAAGAGGGTTAGTAAGTAATATTCATGAAAAACAAAATGGCCAACTAGAAACGAACTGCGAACTTGACATACTATATGATAGAAATTTTCCTCTCAAAGTTCCTGATACATTTGAGTGCATTATAGTTGATAATGACAAAATTAGAAGGAAGGTCAAAGAGATGCTAAAAGATACAGAATTGGAAGTGATTGTCGTCCCACTACCTCGCGGAAACTTTGTCTGAACGGTTTGAGCTAGTTATCAGACAACACACTTGGCGTTCTGTATTATCGTCAACTACCTATCTGACCCTCGGCCTTTATCCCTGCTTGTTCGGTAAGTGTCTCCCTTCCAAAGCCTTATGCTCGGAGTAATTGTGGAATATCTGATACCCTATCAGAATTGGAGTATCCATCTTTTTCGGCCCTTAACTGACACCAATTCGACAGCACCGAAATGAAATAAAGATAAATGCTCTCTCCGGCCATGGCACTGCTGTGGTAGAGGCGGTGACGGCAGACGATGGCGGCGGCAGTAGGATGTCGACGCTAAAGCCCTACAGGGTGGTGCGCTATTATGGCGGCAGCAACAACAGGCCGGCAGCTGCAGCGTCGTTCTACGACTGCGACTGCATCGCAGGGCTTGCGCACTTTGAAAAAAAGATAGACGTTGTGGTTACGTCGCCCCCCTACAACATCGGCGTCGGCTACAACTCGTACAGGGACAGCCTGCCCCGGGAGGAATACCTGGCCTGGATGGGGCGGGTCGGGTCGGCAGTCAGGGGCGCGCTGGCAGACGGCGGCTCTTTCTTTCTCAACGTCGGCAACAGGCCGAAGGACCAGTGGGTGGCATGGGACGTGGCGCAGGCGCTAAGGAAGCATTTTGTGCTCCAGAACGTGATAACGTGGGTCAAGTCGATAGCCATAGCAAAGGCAGACGCCGGCGACTACCCCGCCGTCGCAGGCGACATGGCAGTCGGCCACTTCAAGCCGGTGGCAAGCGACCGGTTCCTCAACGACTGCCACGAATACATATTTCATTTCACAAAGTCAGGTGACGTCAGGCTGGACAAGCTTGCAATAGGCGTGCCCTACCAGGACAAGTCCAACATCGGCCGGTGGAAGCGCGCAAAACAGGATAGACGCGACAGGGGGAACACGTGGTTCATACCGTACGAGACCATCCAGAGCAGGAAGGACAGGCCGCACCCTGCCACGTTCCCGTCCAGGCTGCCGGAGATGTGCATCAGGCTGCACGGCCTTGGAAACACAAAACTGGTGGCAGACCCGTTCTGCGGCATCGGCTCTACTGCTGTGGCGGCAAAAAAGCTGGGCGTGCACTTTGCAGGCTTTGAGATAGACAGGGGCTACATCGATACGGCGGTAGCTAGGCTTTCGTAGCCGAGATGATCATCACGGGGTTGCGGGCAAGCATCATCGTGCCCGTGGTCACCCTGCGCGCTTTGGCTATAGTCACCTGCGTCACGTCTATTTCTTTCAGGTTGTCGCCCATCTCGTTTATGGCGGCAAGGGCCTGGTACGTGGTCTCGATGAGGATGGTGTCGACGACGATCCTCCCCCCTTTTCTCAGCCTGCCTGCCGCAAGCTGCATTACCTGCCTTGCGTCGCCCCACGTGCCTCCCACCAGCACGGCGTCCACCTGCGGCAGGGCGGGCAGCACGTCCTGCGCCTTGCCCTGCACGACCTGCGCCTGGACGCCAAATTTCTGGAGGTTCTTTTTGGTCAGCTCGACTGCGCTGCTGTCAAGGTCTATTGCATATACATTGCCTGTCCCCTTCACCTGCAAGCACATCTCTACCGTGATGCTGCCGCTGCCGCAGCCCACGTCTATTGCGGAAAAGCCCTCCTTCAGCCGGAGCTTGCTTATCGCAAGCGCCCTGACGTCTTCCTTTGTGATTGGGACGTCTTCGCTTCTTTCAAAGAGCTCGTCGGGGATGCCCGGGGTGGAATAGTCCCACACAGCTCTTTAATACAGAGACGGCTGGTATTTATTTTAAAACAGTGCCCTGGTGGAGGGCCGTGTACACGATCACCATGAAGACGATGTTCATAAAGATGAAAGGCACGATGCCGTCATAGCCGGCCTTTTTCTGCACTTCCCGTGGGAGGCCCCTTGCCATCTTTTTTGCGACTGCCACCGAGATCCCAAACAGCACGGCCGCTATGGCAAACGCGATGCCGACAGAGGTGCCCTGGTCGAACTCGGGCGCTATGACCAGGCCGGCGATTATCCCGCCTATCACGCCGAGGGCGATCCTCATGTAGTATATCTTGTCAGGGCTTGCTGCCACGTCGCCGTCCCGCTCTTCTTGTTTTGCAGCTGGTAAAATGCCTTGCGGCGGCTGCCGGCGATTACGCCCAGCCCATCTTGTGCTTATAATAGTTTGCCAGCTTGGCGTGCCTCATGCGCTCTGCCGTCGTGCCGGCCTTGTCCATCTTGCGCAGGTGCGTCCTGAACTGGTAGAGGTCGCACATGCACACGCCCGTGACCGGCCTGTACTTTACCCTTGAGACTTGGTGCTTTTTGTGGTTGGCGTAGAGGATGCCCATCTTTGGCAATAGCTTGCTTGCCACTATGCCGCCTATCGTGACATAGAGCGCCGGCCCGGCCGCAAACGCATGATAGGGGTTGCTGACCCCGATGGAGCTGTAATAGAGCAGCGGGCCCAGCACCGAGGCAAGGACGCCGCCAAACGTGGCTATCGCCGAAACGCGCGACAGGCGGTCGTACGCCGCCGTCTCGTCCTCGAACTGGTCTATCAGCTTCTCGTATTTCTCGTCCAGGCGGGCCTTTTCCTCCTCCACCGTGAGCGATGGCGAGATTTCCATATGCCCCTTGTTACCGCGCAAGTTGCTAATTAAGTTTATTTGTTTAACCCGGTGAATTTGCATCAGCTTTTCTGTCTTTTTCAGCACAAGTATATTTTTTTCAATGTGCAACTACTTTATATGATAATACTGCAAAATAGCTGTCAAGATGCAGGCGCAAAACACGCCGCAATTTGCAAACTTTTCCTCGCTTTGCTGCAAAATACGCAGGCGCCTCAAGCTACCGTGATATGGATTTTTCATTTCATGCTAGTATGCACGGGCAGATTTTCCGTGTCAATACTAATATTCCGTGCAATTTTTTTTAAAACCGTGGAGACGGCTACCGAGGGCGGCAAAGGTAATATCAACAAAAAGGTATTGAGGCTGCAGAGGCAAAAGATGGAGAACCTCACGCCAGAGATGCTCGCCAAGTCTATGTGGGTCAGCACCGCCCTTGCGCTGGTATTTGCCCTCCCCCCGCTTGCGCTTTTCATCGGCCTGTACGACATTGCGGGCGTAAACATCGGCATCGCAGCAGGCGTCGGCTTTGGCCTGCACTTTGCGACCCTGGCCTTTTCGAAAAAGATATCGGCAGCCCTTTCTAGGCTGTTCGATTAATTAATTATCAATCGGCCTAGAATTTTTGACATCACCTCTCATTTACTATGCAAGCATGGTGGGGGATGCAGGCAGATTTGACGACTACAACGACAAGAGTTCTAGAGATCCACAGGTACGTGGGCGACGAGTTCCAGTACGTAGTAGCGCGCACCAACAAGCACCCAGAAAGCTACGTCAGGGCCGACGTGGACAAGATGAACAGCCTCCTGTCACCAGAGATGAAGGCGCAGGGGATAAGGTACGTCTTTGCGTTTGGCACGGTTGAGGGCATGGGGAAAAAGACGGGCGAGGCGAAAAAGAAAAAGCAGCAGCAACAGCAGCAGGAGCAGGCAGCATCATCAGCGGCTGCTGTTAGCACGACGGCGGCAGGGCCTGCTGCCGCTAACGGCTGACCGATGATGACGATTTGTTTTTCTTTTTCTCTTCTCTATGCTGCTCTATCAGCGACTCTATCCTGCCTGCATATTTCTCGCGATAGTTGTTCCTGCAGGCTATGCAGCAAAAGAACCGCTCCAGATTTGCAAACCTCAGCACCTTGGGCTTGCCGTGGACGGGCCCGCCGCAGAACTCGCACACCATCTTTACCTTCAGGCCGTCCACGACTTTTAGGTGGACGTGGTGGCCCCGGTGCCTGCCCTTGTCAGGGAGCTGTATCTGCTCCCGCCGCGACGCGTCTATCTTGGACACGTCGATCTCGGGCCTGACCGACTTTATCAGCCCGATGTTCACCAGGCGCTCATAGCGCGCCTTGACGGTGGGCGTGCTCACCTTTATCTCGCGCGAGACGGCGCGGAAGGACTTGCGCCCGTCCTCCATCAGCGACTTTATTATTGCAATGTCGGTGTCGTCAAGCTGCACTGGCACGGCATATTGTTTGCGCCAGGCAGGGATATAACCCCTCTTTTTGCCGGGCCATAATCAGTCGTATTTCACGTACGAGCCCAGGTGCGTCTGCAGCATGTCAGAGAATAAATCACCCGCCCCGTCGTCGTCTTTTTTGTTATTATCATCGTTGTCGCCCCTCAGAATCCGGTTTGCCGCGTCAAAGACCGCCCGGGCGTCGTCTTCGCTTATCATTCCTGTAAAGGCCATCACGCCTATCCACTTCTCGTTCTCCTGCACCAAGGCGGCAAACCTGTCCTTCTCGCCCTTTTCCATTGCGCCCACTATCTCGTCCCATTTCTGCGCAAGCATCCCGGCTGCGCGCTCGAGCTCCTGCTGCCCGCCGCCCGGCGCCGTGACGCTGTACTGCCTTGCGCCGGCAGGGCCGCTTGCTTTTAGCAGGCCGGACTGCACCAGCCTGCCCACGACGGGCTCGAGCTCGCCAGAGTTGACGTTGGCCTGCGCAAACAGCAGGTCGCTGTCCACGCCCGACCTGACGAGCACCAGCACCACCACGTCTTCTGGGTTCAACAAAGGGGCAGTGGCGTCTGGAAGTAGAAAAGCGTTCCTAGAGACGATTCAAATGTTTCATAATGGCCACCCATATCAAACCTGCGAAACATTCAGAAAAGAAAAGCAAATCAAAACCACCGTTTAGAAGTCTGGCTTAAACAGAATCAGGCAATGGAAAGTTGTCTCTTCAGTACTATAGTTAATCCTTGAAGTCGAAAGTTTCTTTGATCACTTTACATAGGCTTCTCGTCTTTTAATCCTGCAATCGCCCAATTGAAACATAAGATGATACCTACAAAATCAGACCTTCCTGCTTCAATCCTATCATAGTCCGATTCAAACCTGGCCGCAAGTCGGGCGCTGGCCCCTGACTGGTTTCTTGCGCACGTCAGGTAATAAAAGACAAAGGCAGCTTGCTCTTTGCTTGCATGTCCGTACTTCCTGCCCAAGTATTGTACAAGGCTGTCTATCTTTTCAAAAGGCAGTTTTACGTGCGCGTACCTGCCATAGTTTATCTTTTTACCGCTCAAAAGGCCGGACATCCCCCTTGGAAACGACACACCGTTTGACATGGCAGAGTTGCGCACAACCATGCGATATCTTCACAGGCCGGCTTCTGACATGGTCTTTTTCTTTTTGTTCTTGGCACGGGCGTATTTTACGTCACTTCTTTGTACGGCCGAAGCAAACTCTTGCAGTGCACGCTTGCATGATTGCATGCGGCCGTGGTTGTATGTCCCTGCGATTATGGCAGAAGGCGACAGCTCTAGCGTGTCACAAATAATCTTGAGGCTGGACAGCATTTTCTCCCACTCTCTGATGGGCCGGCCGTCCTTGCAGTCTGGCTGTCGCTCCACCGGGCAAACGCATACAATATGCCTGTCTGCTCTACAATCTCTAGCACAGGGAGTCCTGCAGCTGCCATCTTGGCAATCTCGTTTGTGATTTCTTCTTCTGTTGCTCGCCGTCCGCATATCCTGTTTCTGCTCTTTAGCAGGACGCGGCGGGGCATGCGCAGGCCCTTGACAGGCGCCGTTGCTGATTCCAAGGTCTCTCATTTTTTACCAGCATTCGACCTTCAGTCCGGGTATGCGCTCAAAGTGCTTCTTGTTTCTAGTAATCAGGACCTGCTTGTTTGCAAGGGCAATGCTTGCGATAAAGAGGTCGAGTTCTCCAACAGGATTTGATTTTAATTTCTCTGCAAGCGCGCCCCAGGTCTTGGCAGAATCATAATCCAAGCTTAGGATGTGGAATTTATCCAGTATTGCAGTAACGTCTGCAACAGCGCGCTCGCTGTCTCGCGCATTGTTCGCCCCGTGGAAAAGCTCTGCCACATTTATGGCTGTGGTATAGACGGTTTCGTTTCTGCTTTCCAGCTCGTCGAGTTTTGCTATGGCGTCTGCCTTGCCCCTGTCTAGGTCGGCAATAAAGTCGGTGTCGAGACAAACCATCTTTCTCTTTTTACCTCTCTCGATCTCTTTTTTTGTTTCTCTCTTTCTCAGAGCTCTACCTTTCTTGTCCTAAAGTTCCGCCTGAGATCGTGGCTGGCCTTTTCAATGGCGTCTGCAAGGTCTGGATTGGCACCGCGTTCTTTGAGTACTGCCTTAATTGCAGCTGGGCTGCCCTTTTGGAACTTGCGCAGTATAACGTCGGAGAAGGATTCACCTTCCTTCTTTTCGGCCTTCAGTGCCTTGTACGCCTCGTCTGTTATGGTGATCGTAGTAGTTGCCATGCCTCTAAATGGTACAATGCATGTAGATGCATTTAAATTTTGAAACCGCGGACGCTGTTAAGTTGGCGGCTGATTTCACATTTTCTCCTTCGTAAAATCGCTAGCGACCAGCCGCGAATTTAACAGCGTTCATAATGAGCGTAAATGTCTCTAAAGAAAGATCCTAGAACCGTTTTCTACAATAGCCATCATGCCCGGCAAGCTTTGCCGGTGTTCAGCCCCGACCTAATGATTTTTATAAAGCGCAAAGGGAACGAGACCTAACTCACATGAGCAACAAGGTCAGCATTCCAAACAAGATCTTTGGGACCGTCCTCGCTCACAGCATGAGGGGCAAGATGCTCTCAAGGAGCGAGCTCCAGACGCTTGCCGAGTCGAGGGACATCGAGGAGCTGGTCACGAGGATGAAGAACACCATCTACCTGGACGCGCTGGCCAAGCTGACCAAGCCTTTTACCGCGGAAAAGGTGGAAGGCGCTCTGCGCGAGCACCTTGTGAACACGCACGCCAAGATGGTCACGCTCGCATCGGGTGCAGGGGTGCTCAACGCCTATTTCGTAAAATACATTACGTGGAACCTGAAGATTGTGCTCAAGGGCAAGGCGCTTGGCAGGACCTACGACGAGCTGCTGCCGAAAGTAAATTTGCGCGCAGAGGAGCTTGTCGGCAGGCGCGACCTCGTTGTCAAGGCCCTTGTTGCAAAAGACTTTGACGAGGCGGTGGCCTCGCTGCAGGGGAGCGAGTTTGGCGAGGACGCAAGGAAAGCGGCAGCCGCGTTCAAGGAAAAAGGCGACGTGAGGGTCTTTGACACTTACCTCGACCACGCCTTCTACAAATCATTGGACAAGTCCATGTTTTCCGAGTCCAAGCTGCAGGACGTGCAAAAGCTGGTCACGGTAGACATCGACACCTACAACGTGCTTGCCGTCCTGCGCGCAAAATACTGGGGCCTGTCTGCGGCAGAGACCAACGACCTTATCGTGACTACAACGACCAAGATAACAAAGGACACGCTGCAAAAGATGATCAACGTCGAAAAGATCCAGGAGGCGATAGGCGAGCTTGCCAACACCGCCTACCGCGACCTGATACCCAAGAACGCGGCAAATGACATCGACGCCATCATGCAGCTGGAGGCAGGGTTTGAGCGCCAGTCGCTTCGCAGGATAATGGCCTCCTACCGCACGGTGTTCACGCTTGGCAACATGCTGGCCTCGCTCAAGCTGATGTCGTTTGAAATACGCAACCTGTCTGCGATTGCGGCAGGAGTCGAGCAAAAGATACCGGTCGACAAGATAATGGCGTCGCTTGTCAAGCCGGACCAGCAATAGAGATTCATCAGATCAGGCAAGCGACCGGGCTATTTTCAAGAGCTCGCTGTGCGGCAGGCTAAAAAATATTGAAAAGAGGGTGACGGGCGCAACCCCGGCGGCAAGCCCGGCCGCCACGGTGGGGGGGGGAGGTATGGACATGCCGCTGCTACTACGGGTCATGCCGCCGGCAGTCCGGGTCTACTTTTTGCCCTTGTCGCCGCCTTGTTGCTGCTCTTTCCACACCAGGTTGGTGTAGAGCATCGGCGGCACCAGCTTTTTGAAGTGGATGCCGTCCGACTTGTACCACTTGGGGAACCACTCGTACAGGTGGAGCCTGATGGTCTGGATGTACACTATCAGGCCCTCGATCATCATGATGCCGATGTTGCCGCCTATCAGGATAGCAAGCCCGCCGCCGTGCTCAAACGAGTTGTTGACAGTCACGAGCAGCGCCGAGTGCACCAGGAGCATGATGCCAAGCCGCGAGTACGAGATGGTGTTTGCCAGCATCTCTATCGTCCTGACCATCACGGTCTCGACTATGATGCCCACCATGCCGCCGTGCGGCGACTCTTTGCCGTGCGCCTTCAGGTGCTTCTCCTCCTTCATGCCGCCGATTATGGACACGGCGATGCAGGCGATGATTATTGGCGGGCCGGCCTTGGCCACCAGGTTCACCGTGACCCAGTCGCCAAACGCATAGGTCAGCCAGGGGACCGGGCCGTACGTCTTGTCAGACAGGAACATGCCGATGATGTCGTACTTGGCCCCGATTGCTGCCAGTATGAGCGCCACGACTGCGAGGTACTGTATGATGGCAGGTATGTCGTGCGTGAACACCATCAGCTTGTTGCCCAGGCGCCAGTCCGCCCTGAGGCGGAGGAAGAACGCCAGCAGCAGGTGCACTATGCCGACTGCGACTGAGATGGCCAGTATCTTGACGACCTGTTCAAACGTCAGCTCTGCCACCGACAGCAGGCCCACGAACGGCAGTGCACTGGCGAGGTCTTTGAGCACGACGAGCTCGGCGAAATGGAACCCGAACATCTCTCCCGTGCCGAGGCCTGCAATGGCGGCGCCTACACCGCTTGCCATAATCAAGGTTCCCCACATTTTCAGTCGACCGTTGCCCCGGATCCGGAACAAAGCGCCCAGGCCCACGAGCAGTATGCCGTGGCCAAAGTCTCCAAACATCAGGCCGTAGAACACTGGCCAGACGAACGAGATGATGCGGGTCGGGTCGGTCTCCCCGTAGCGCGGGAGGCCCTGCGTCTCGGTCACGACTTCAAAGTTCTTGGAATATCCCTTGTTAGTGAGAAGCGTGGGCATTGTGGGCTTGCCGGCGTCCTGCAGGTCGATTGTGACGCCCGTGTCCTCGACGACTGAAACATAGTCGCCTGCCAGTTTCTTGAACTTGCCCTCCATCTCTGCCGGGATGTAGCCCTCTATCACGGCAAAGTTGCGCGTGCCGCCTGGCTTTCGGGTCGTTTCGAGCACGTCCTTGGCCAGCCCCGCGGCCTCCCGCAGGGACAGCACTTTTGTTATGAGGGACTGCTTTAGCTTCAGGACTTCCTTGTCCACCTGCTCCAGCTTGGCCTCAAGCTCCTTCACCCTGGCAGTCGCCTGCGAAAATGCGACGCTCGGGTTCTGGGGCATGTTTGGCGGTATCTGAAGCGGGTTGACGCCAAAGCTGCGCATCACCTTGCCTATGCGCTCTGCGTCTTCCGCAGCGCCTATGACTGTCAGCGCCACCTTCTTCTCGCCCAGGCTGGTGGAGTAAACGGCGGTATTGTCGCCGAGGCTCTTTCGTATCTCGGCCTCGTCTGACGCGTCGATAACGTAAATGCCGGCGTAGAACTTGGACAGCCTGCCAAGCGTGGTGAGGTCCATGCTGAGGCTGCCGGCGTTTTCTGTGATCGCTGCGAGGTTCGAGTACTCCTCAAGCTGCTTTTGCAGCCTGGCGCGCTCCTCTATCACCCTGCGCGGCTCGGCCAGCTCCTTTGCGGCCCTGTCTTCCAGGTCGGCGATAAAGCCCTGTATGTCGTCGATGCGGTAGTCGGTCTTGCCCTTGGGCGCCCCCTTGAACATAGTGACGAGCACGCCGGTCTCTGCAGGGATGCCCAGCGCCTTGACAACCTCGTCGATGTCCTGGTACAGCTTTTGCGCCTTGAGCAGCAGGTCGTCGTAATACGGGTTGACGTGTTCAGAAGTCGAAGCGTTCTGTATGGGGTGGAACCATTCAAGCTCTGCAAGCTTGCTGACGGCCGCCTGCGTTTCCATCCTTGGCAGGATCAAGGTTGCCTTCTTTAGTTTGGCTAGCCCCATGTTGTTGAGTAGTTGAAACGGCAATCTCTTTAAAATCCTTTCCTTCGTGCGAGGGAGGGAAGGCGAATACAGAAGAAGGAGGAAGGAGAAATGAAAAAGAGGAAAAGGGGGAACGTGCGTGTATGGATATGATGTCCTTTTTCCTTAGCTTAGCTCTGGCCGAGGATGATGAACATCATGACTATACCGTAGATGGCGATCGACTCGACCATACCCACGATAATGAACACGCTGGACTGCATCTTGGGGTTCTCGCTGATGGCCGCAAGACCTGCTGCGCCCACAAAGCCGAGACCGAAACCTGCGCCAAGAGCTGCCAGACCGAACGCGATACCCGCAGCCAAGAACTTGAACGCGCTTGAACTGGGTGCTGCAGTTTCCGTTGCGCCTCCTTCCTGTGCATAGGCAGCCGGCGTCGCAAAGGCGATGCCCGCGAACACGGCTGCTGCGAGAAGTGTCAAAATTGAAAGTGCTCCTCTCTGCCTAAGTTGCATCTTCATTATGGCAACGAAATGAACAGCCCTATTTAATTATAACTAAAGCAGGCTATTGACTGGAAATATTGGAAAAAGAGTTAGAAAAAATGCGGCGGCTGCTGCTGTGTGGCTGTCGGTGGCGTGACGGCGGTGGCGGCGACGGTGGCGGGGCGACAGTCAGGCCTTTGCAAGGGCCCTGCGCTTGCTCTGGGCCATCTCTTCCTTCACCTGCTGGACCATCGAGTCGCGCTCGGCCTTGATCTCGGCCTTGGCCTTTTCAAAGTGGCTGGATATATCGTTGCTCATTGTTATTTCGACATTGCCTCCGCTTCTGCCAGCTTTTTCTTGTCAAGGACTACTTTAACCTTCTTGATCCTGACAAACTCCTCGCGCTCGCGCTCTTCAAGCGTCGACTTGATGAAAGCTATGGCTTCCTGGTACTGCGGGATGATTATGAACTCCAGCGCGTTGATCAGCTTCTGGGTGCGCTCAAGCTCTTTTGCGAGGCTGAATATCGCGTTCTCGTACTCGGCCGCCTTGCACACTGCGGGGAGCATGTTCTTGATGAGCTTGGACGCCTTGTCCACCGACGCGTTTGTCTCGATAAAGCCGTAGGAAAGGTGCTGGCCGCCCTCCCTCGTCTTGACGGTGAGGGTCGGTATCTTGACGTCCACTATTCTGCGCACGTTGACGTCCGTCTCCATCACGCTCGGCGTCGAATCTGAAATGGACTCGAGCGTGGTGGTGCCAAGCGTCATGTAGGCGGTGTAGACGGCAGAGTAGATCTCGCCAAGCGGCGACCAAATGTCCTCGCGGGCCTTGTTGGCCTCCTCTATCATCTCGTCTATCTTTTTCAGGAGCACCTCGCGCTTGTCGTCGAGGATCTTGTGGACCATCTTGGCCACCTGCATCGAGCGCCGGATCTTGATAAGCTCGATCTTGGTGGCAGTTACCCGGCGGGAAGACATGTCGCTACTTGCTACCCTGCTTGTTGTAGTACGCCTTGATGTGCTTTTCCTTTATCTTGGTCAGCTCGCTTTCAGGCAGCGTCGAGAGCACCTCCCACGCGCGGGCAAGCGTCTCGTCGAGGTTCCTGTTCTCGTCGGGGGCCTGCTTTAAGAAATAGTTCTCAAACAGGTCGCCTGCGTCCAGGTACTTCAGGTCCGTGCCGGTGAGGCCGGCCCTGCCCACGATCTCTGCGAGTGCGCGCACTTCCTGCGCCCTAGAGTAGAGGTCGTACATCTGGTTCCCCACCTCCGGGTGGTCAGAGCGCGTCTTGCCCTCGCCGACTCCGTCCTTCATCAGCCTCGACAGCGACATCAGCACGTTGACAGGCGGGTAGATGCCCTTCCTGAACAGGTCGCGCCCGAGCACGATCTGCCCCTCTGTGATGTAGCCCGTAAGGTCGGGTATGGGGTGGGTGATGTCGTCGGCCGGCATCGAGAGGATGGGCACCTGCGTGACAGAGCCGTTCTTGCCCTTGATCCTGCCCGCCCGCTCGTAGTTGTTTGCCAGGTCCGTGTACAAATAGCCGGGATACCCCTTCCTGCCGGGCACCTCTTCCCTCGCCGCAGAGATTTCGCGGAGCGCCTCTGCGTAATTGGTCATGTCTGTCAGAATAGCAAGCACGTGCATCCCGAGGTCGAAGGCGAGGTATTCCGCTACTGTGAGGGCCACACGCGGAGTGATGATGCGCTCGATTGCAGGGTCGTCTGCAAGGTTCAGGAACAGCACGGAGCGCCTGAGCGCGCCCGACTCTTCAAGCGACCGCTTGAAGTACTGCGCCTCTGAATACTGCACGCCTATTGCAGCAAAGACGACGGCAAAGTCCTCCTTTGTCCCCACTACTGACGCCTGGCGCGCGATCTGCGCCGCCAGTATGTTGTGTGGCATGCCAGAGCCGGAAAATATCGGGAGTTTCTGGCCCCTCACCAGGGTGAGCATGCCGTCGATGACTGACACGCCTGTCTGGATGAACGATGTCGGGTATTCCCTGCGCTCAGGGTTCATGGGCTCGCCGTTCACGTCGAGGAACTTGTCAGCGATAGGGTCTGGGAGGCCGTCGTTTGGCCTGCCGAGGCCGTCAAACACCCTGCCGAGCAGCTCCTGCGAGACTGGCATCTCCATCGTCTTGCCCAGGAACTTGGCCTTTGTCCCCGTTATGGTCAGGCCCGTGGTGCCTTCAAAGACCTGGACGATGGCCTTGCCAAAGCCCACCTCGAGCACCTTGCCGAGCCTGCGCTCGCCGTCAGCCGTCTCTATCTCGACCAGCTCGTCAAACGACGCCTTGGTTATGCCGTCGATGACCATCAGCGGGCCCTTGATCTCTGCCACCTTTGTGTATTCAATCCCGGAGGCTGTTTCAGGCAACTACCTTTACCTCCTCTGTTGTTGTAGCTTTGCTGCTGCCGCTACCGCCGCTAGTAAGTTTACGGAATTCATCGTCAAGCTGCCTGTCCAGGTCGTCAAGCCGCGCCAGCTGGTCCTCGGGTATGTCGAACTTGGCCTTCAAGAGCTGCGGTATGATGGACATGGCGCGAATGTCTGCAAGCTGGACTTCTGCCTTGAGCGCCTTTTGCGCCTCCTTGAAGAACTTGACCATCATCTTGACCAGCTTGACCTGCTTTACAGGGCTGCAGTAGGTGTCTATCTTGTCAAACGAGTTCTGCTGCAGGATGCCTATCTTGATCATCCTTGCCACTTCGAGCACGAGCTTTTCCTCGTCCGGAAGGGCCTCGGGGCCTAGCAGCCTCACGATCTCTTTCAGCGTGTCCTCCCTCTGCAGGATGTGGTAGGACTCGCCGCGGAGATCGTACCACTCGCTTGACACGTTCTCCTTCCACCACTTGGCAACGTCCTCCAGGTAGCCAGAGTACGACTGCATCCAGTTGATGGACGGGTAGTGCCTCGAATATGCAAGGCGTGCGTCCAGCGCCCAGAAGGTCTTGATGAACCTGATCGTATGTGTTGTGACCGGCTCGGTAAAGTCCGCGCCGGACGGCGACACTGCGCCCACAAGCGTCACAGAGCCGGTGCGGTCTGGAGAGCCCAGCGCGCGCACGCGGCCGGCCCTCTCGTAGAACTCGGCCAGCCTCGACGCCAGGTACGACGGGTAGCCCTCTTCTGCCGGCATCTCTTCGAGACGGCCGGACATTTCGCGCAGCGCCTCGGCCCACCTGGAGGTCGAGTCTGCCACGAGCACCACGTCAAAGCCCATGTCCCTGTAATATTCTGCCATGGTCACGCCAGTGTAAATGGAAGCCTCCCTCGCTGCGACCGGCATGTTGCTTGTGTTTGCCACCAGGACGGTCCTTTCCATCAGCGGCCTTCCCGACCTCGGGTCTATCAGGTGCGGGAACTCGACGAGCACCTCGGTCATCTCGTTTCCGCGCTCGCCGCAGCCGATATAGACGACCACCTTCGAGTCGGCCCACTTGGCAATCTGGTGCAGCGTGACGGTCTTGCCTGTGCCAAAGCCGCCCGGGATAGCGCCCGTCCCGCCCTTGGCAATCGGGAAGTAGGTGTCGATGACGCGCTGGCCCGTCACGAGCGGGACCGTCGGGTCGTAGCGCTCTGCGTAGGGGCGTGGCTTGCGCACCGGCCACCTGTGATACATTTTCAGCTGAACTTTGTTGCCGCCCTTTTCCGTCGTGGCGACCACGTGCTCGATGTCATAGTCGCCCTCCGGCGCAATGTCCACCAGCTTGGCGCCCGTCGCGTGGTTCGGCGGGACGAGGATGCTGTGCGTCAAAAGTTGCGTCTCCTCGACGGTGCCAAGCACGCTGCCGGGGCCGACCTCGTCGCCCTTTTTCATCGCCGGCTTGAAATGATACTTTTTCTTCATGTCCACCGGCGTCGTCTGGATGCCCCTGCCGATGAAGGCGCCCGACTTTTCGGCAATCTCGTCAAGCGGCCTCTGGATTCCGTCGTAAATCTTTCCGATTACGCCCGGGCCCAGCAGCACGGACAGCGGCTGGCCTGTCCCGACCACCGGCTCGCCCGGCTTTAGGCCGGACGTCGACTCGTATACCTGGATGAACGCGACGTCGCCTGTCAGCCTGATCACCTCTCCGATGAGCTTTGAGTCGCCCACCTCCACTGTTTCATACATCTTTGCCGCAGCCATGCCGTCGGCCTTGACCGCAGGGCCGCTAACCCACACAATGCGTCCTTTAGCTACCATGTCTATTGATCGCCTGCCTCTCCTCTCAGCATTTTTGCAATATTTTTCCTTATTAAAGGTTTGAGTCGCTCGATTCGAGAATCAAGCGTGTTGTCAAACGTCATGGCGCCGTCTGCCGACTTGACGCGTATGCCGCCGAGCGCGTTTATCGGCTGGTCGGACACCCGGGCCTTTATTTTCGTGTTCTTTTTGGCAAGGTCTGCCACTATTTTCTTTACCAATTCAGCGTCGTTCTTGTTGCACTCTACAATCACTTCGTCAGAGCCCACCGACGGGAGGCTCTCCTCCACCATCCTGGCCATGAGGGAGCGGTATGCCTCGTCCTTGCCGGCCCCTGCGAGCCTGGCGCGGGCCTTTTCAAAAGCCTCGTTGACGTCCGTCTCTATCATGACAAGCTCTTTGTTGCGGGCTGCAAGCCTGCTTGAGCCAACTATCTGGCGCTTCAGGTTCTCGGCCTGTTTCTTGGCAGACTCGATTATCCTTGCGCGCTCGGCCTCCAGCTTGCTCTTTGAGGATTCCAGGTTTTTGAGCGACTCCTGGTAAGCAGAATCAATTTGCGAAATCAAATCCGCCTCTTTTTGTGATAAAACCTTGTTTATGGTTCGCTCCAGAGCAGAATTCGAACTCATATGCTGCCAGTCAGTGCCCGCCCGTCGTGATTTTAACCTTTTGATGCCGCTGGACGGGCGGCCAGGCGCCTCTCAAGCGTCGCCGCCAGGGCGCGCAGCCTCTTCACGTGGCCCCCGTCCCAGTACACCTTGCCACAGTCGGCGCACTGGTAAAACTCCTCCTTGCTGCCTGCCACCGCCTCCGGGACGGACACCTGCGCCGGCGCCCTTTGTTCAAGAAGGCCGTTGCACGCGGCGCACCTCGACCCGAGGTCGACATCCACGTGCTTTACCCCCAGCCTTGCAAGGATGTGCTCCAGGTCGGCAAGCTCGCTTGCACCCTCGACGAGTATGCCGTCAGCCCCCCTGCTTACCAGGCGCTTGAAGAACTCTTTGTCGGCAGTCAGGATTATCCTGCCCTGCTCCGTCGCCATCTTTAGCACGTAATCGTCGTCCGTGTGAGCGACGTAGGCGGTGTCAAAGCCGAATATGCGCAGCTTGCGCGCGACGCTCCCGAGCATCGCGTCTGCAAGGAGCTTTTTCCTGCCGCTGCCGATGCTGTCGCCGCTGCTGCTAGTCAGACGGCGGCTCTTCCCTGACTTCGCCCCGGCAGACTTCGCAGATGAACTGCTCTTCCGACTCGACATATTGTAGCATGTCCGAATATTCGCCGCACTCGTCGCAGTAGCCAGACGACTTGCTGGCAGGGCGGCCAAGCTCGCCCCTCACTATTGCGGCCTTTTCAGAGACGACGTCCACCAGCGCCGGCATGACTGCGATGACGTCGGACGCCGATATCACCCCGACGAGGCGGTTCTTGTACACGACGCCGAGGCGCTTGATCTTGTGCTTGCGCAGCAGCCTTGCGGCCTCGGTGATGCTCTCCTCGCTCTCTATTGTGTGGAGCTCTTGCATCACGTCCTTTGCCTTCACCTTGCTTGCCTGCGCGTCGCGGGCCACGGCTCCTGTAACGATGTCATAGTCCGTGACAAGGCCAAGCGGCCTGTCCTTGTCCATTATCAGTATGCTGCCGACGCCTTCTTCCTTCATCTTTTTAGCAACGTCTGAGACGCTGTCGGAAGGGGACGCCGTTATCGCAGGGCTGTTCATAATGTCGCGCACTATAACGCGTGCAGTCATGCTTGCGTCGGCGTGCTCCCTTGCTGGCTTTTTTACCACACGCCTCATTCGGGCTGGCTTTTAATTACCTTTACTACTACCTACTATTGCCGCCGCCATCACCATCACCATCACCACTGCCACCAGCAGCATCATCATCGCCGCCGTTGCTGCTTCCACCACTATTATTATTGCTATTGTTGTTGCTGGCAGCGGCTTGCTGGCCCCTTGCCGCAAAGGCGATGCGCGACTGGCCCGTGGGGAGCGCGCGCACAAAGTCGTCGAGGCTCATGCCCTTTATCGACTCGGCCAGTATCTCTGCGTCGCCGCCGGCGGCGGCTGCCACCAGCGACGACTTGGCCTTTTTCGCCGCAGTCATCGGGTCCATCCCACCCTGCTGCAACACCGCGTAGACAAGCGACCTCTTTTTTATGGCCTCCTCCGGCCCGCAGACTAGCGACCAGCGGCCGTCAATGTCCGTCACCCCGATGGCGAGCCTCACCACGACGCCCTTGATGTAGTTGCGCCTGCCCTCTATAACGAAAGAGCCCTTGGGCAGGAACTGGCCGGTGGGCGCCCCCTTCTTTATCTGGTCCGGCATGACCCAGTAGGCGTCGGCGCTTGACAGCCCGTCCTTCCACGCCCTGCTGAATCCCACCGTGGCCTGCGCCACCTGCTGCAGGCTCGGCTCTATGGCGCCGGCCTGCGCCGGGGCGGCGGCGTTTTTCACGATGAAAAACGGCGAGCCGTGCACCTCGGCGTGGAAGACGATGTCGTCCTCGGTCAGGTGCTTGCGCACAAGCGCCGAGTTGGAAGACGCGTCGCGGCCCCCTATCGCAAGCAGGCCGTCCGTGGTGACGAACCACCTGTAGCGCTCGTACCATTCCCTTGCCGACTGCTTTTGCACGACTATTTTCTTGTGTATTGCAGCGGTCTGGCCCCGCAATTTTTCAATCTGCGCCAGCAGCCTGGCCCGGGCCTCCTCTATCGAGGCGTTGCCCCGCTCCATCTCTTTTGCGCGAGCAAAGAGCATCGAGCTCAGTTTGGCAGGGTTTTGCTGCATCTCGACCCGCTCGCCTGCCACCACGACGTATTTTGCGCCCTTGTCAGACACGATCTGGGCCGAGTTTGCCGCAAGGGCCTCTTGGAGGGCAGACTCGCTGCCGTACGGCGCCGCGGCCATGAGCGCGCCTGCCAGCTGTCGGATTGCAGCCGCTTTTTGCAGCACGGCCTCCTTGGCCTTGTTCTGCTCCTCCAGGTCGTGTTCCAGGACGGCTATCTGCCTGTCTATCTCGACTGTCCGGGAGCTCTTGCCTGCGTCCAGCATCTCGGCGCTCAACACTTCATCCAGCGCTTCCATGAACGTCGGCACGCGTTTTATCTCCAGTTTCCTTGCCTCGTCTGTCACGATGGGTAGTGCGTCTACAGGCCGGCCGTCTTCCCGCATTACCATCACCGGCTCGTGGTTCCTGCCGAGGCTGATGTCCTGCACGAGACCTGTCACGGCGTCAAAGATTTTCTTTACCTCGTCGTCTGAAAGCGAGCCTGCCTGGCGGGCAGGGGCGATGCCGGCCCTCTTGGCAACCTCCTCGACGAATTTTCTGGGCATCGACACGCTGCGCCCTATCCAGCGCAGCACGTCCAGGTTCCGGGCTTCGTTGCGTAATGCTAAAAGCTGGGGGAGCGTCAGGCCAAACACGTCCACGCCCCTTGCAGGCGGGAACGCGTAGCGTAATCCTACTTTGAGCGTCCTGTGCCTCACCTCTATGGGGTTGAGTATGGCAAGTATCTGCATGCTCTCGTCGCAGATGGCGATGTTGCCGTCGCCAAAGAACTCGCATACGGCCACCCGGGCCTGCCCGTCCAGCTTTCTGAACTTGACGATGGCTATGCGCTCGCTGCCCGCCTGCTCGACGGACTCGATCTTGGCCCGCTCCAGCTCTGCCTGCGCAAAGCGCTCCAGCCTGTTTTCTTCAACGGGCTTGAATTTCAGTTTCGTTATCCAGATGCCCCTGACTGAGAGCATGAGCATGATGTCCTCCTGCGTCGGGTGGTGGAGCTTTATCAAAAGGGAGCCGGCTGTCACGGCGTTGACGCCAGAGACGTAATAGCCGGAGGTCACCCTGGCCGATATCTCGTTCACGAGGTAGCGCAGCTCTACGCCGGACAGCTCCATACGCCTTTTGGGTATAGAACGACAATAAAAAGGGAATCCTCCTCTATGCTTGGAATCGCGTGGCTTGCTTGTTCTTTTTTGCACGGCCTAAAATGCAGCATTAGACTTGCGATGGAGTGAAAGCGTAGAGGCAGTAGCGTAATTATGGCGCCGGCCAAAGCGCAAGAATACTTTACTTGTGCATGCGTCTCTCTCTTTCCTCGTGCCTTGTGTGTGCATGTGTTTTTTGTTTTATCTTTAAATTGGATGGAAGGCATACGGAATAAAGGATGACCGCGTATCTCTTGAGCCGCAGGGTATTTTCTAATGACAAGGTGATTCTGATATTGTTTGCAGTATATGGTTTGGCTGCCGGGAGTGTGGCCTATGTTTGGAAGCTATCCTCAGCAGAGTCGTTTTCTCCTCTTTATTTTTATATGAACCTGCCTGTGATGCTGATACTGGCGTTTATCGAAGTATCATTTGGTGATCCTCTCGGCTTCCTGGCCTCTTTTCCAGTTGCGTTGATGCCCCTCTATGCCATCTTGTGGCTACTCATCGGTTTTGCGGCGTATGGCATCGTCAGGATGCTAAGAGATCGGGTTAGTCAGCAGCAGAATCTGCCTGAATAACGTTAAAGAGGCAGACGGCGATCCCAATAATAGGACACACCAGCATCTGCAATGGCTCCTCCAGTTAACAACGAGAATGGCAAAAGTTTGAAAAGGCTGCATCCGGTCATACGGAGGCTAATTTTTGGCGATGAGCGGATTCTGTTTTTCGCCGCGGTATACGGACTTGCAGCAGGCATTGTATTTGTTGTTGCTTCTTCAAGCTCGTCTGGCGGAGGCAGCAGTAGCAACAACATTGCAAACGCCGCCCTGATCTTTAATTATCCAACAATTGTCATACTGCTTCTTATGAACAGCAGCGCAATGTCTGGCATTGCATCGCCCATAGTCCAGTCGGCAATGCTGGTCCTGATAAGCACGGGCGCATGGACGCTCATTGCATTTTTCTTTTACGCGATTTTCAAAATGTTCAGGCTTGCCAGGAAGATGGAAGAGGGCCAGAAGAGCCAGGGCTAGGCGCGCCACCACAAGGCTGCATGGCTCTGCTGCCGGGCCGTGGCAAGGCTTAAATTAATTCACGCCGTGGTGTCCATGTGTCCGCCGGCGGCCGCAGCAGCAAAGACAATAACGACGACGACGATAGCAAGAACCCTGCAAACATCATCGGCCGCGTTTATGCGGTGAGCACGCTCCTGGCAGTCATCATAGCCGTGCCGGCAGTCGCAGTCGCCGTCCTGACGCACTTTGTTTTCAGGCAGGAGATCGTAGTCACGCTTGCCGCCTCGCTGATAACGCTGTTTATCGCGATGGGCTTTGGCATACGCCTTGCGAAAAGGTTTGCCAGGGCGCCCAGCTCATCTTCATCCTCGTAGGGCAAAAGAGCGATCCGGCACGGATCTGGAAAAATCGTCAAATAGCAGGACTGCAAAGTGACTTTTGCAAATGGCCATCAGCCTGAAACACGTCGCGATGCAGCTGTGCACCTGCACGTGGATAGAGATAATGACCGGCGCAGGCATCACGCTGTACCTGCTCTCGATGCAGAACTATACGCTTGCCGCAGTAACGGTGGCGGCGTTTGGCCCGCTCATAGGGTTCCACTTTGCCATCGACAGGATCAAGCCGGGCAGGGACGGCGGTGGCTGGAAGAAGGATGAGAAGGAGAAGAAGGAGAAAGAAAATAACGGAAGGACAATAGTAGTAAAGATCAGGTCGTTGGCGGGCTGCTGCTCCGGGCGGACCGGGATGCGGCTATCAGAACACCAGCTCGTCGACTGAAATGACGCGGGCGCAGTAGCGGCATTTCAGAGTCATTTTCTCTTTGTCTATCACGTCTATCACCGAGCGTATGTCCTCGCCGCCGTTTGTTATGCATTTCAGGTTGGGGCAGCGGAATATCCCCGTGATGGAATCAGGCAGCTGGATCTTGCGCTTTTCCACCAGCTTGTAATCCTTGATGATGTTTATCGTGGCCCGGGGCGCAATGAGCGCAAGCTTGTTCGTCTCGTTGGTCTCGAGGAACCTGTTCTCCACCTTGATGATGTCCTTTTTGCCGTGCTTGCTGGAAGGGACGTTGAGCGCGACCGTGATGACGTTGCCCTCCTTGCCGGTTATCGCAAGTGCCCGCAGCACAAGGAGCGCCTTGCCGGCCTCTATGTGGTCTATGACGGTGCCGTCCTTTATCCTGCGCACAAGCAGCTGGCTTGCCTCGGACATGGTCAAGCTGTGGCCGAGATGATATATCAGCATATCGATACAGAGCGCTGTCGAGATCAAGGGCGGCCCCTCCCATTTTTGCAGATTGTCGATGAGTGGGCGATTTTGTCGAAAGGAGGGCGATCTGCCTGCCAGATTTGCTGTCTTCTTCCGTACCCAAAGTAGGGCGGCATAATTCAGTAAGGGCTGTCGCTTCAAACAAGTGCTTCAAGGGAATTTCTGCTCAAGTCGCGAGGTGAAATATCATGTAAAAAGAACTAGGAAATCCAAAGAAACCATAATGGTGGGACCATGAATTGTAATTGCGAAAAAACAAAGTAGTACACCACAATAGATACAACTGCGGCTATAGTCGCTCCTACCATTGGCAGCCCTGTTTTTTTAGCCCTGCCCTTATTTAATATCAACGAAACAATTCCTATTCCTGCAAAGGCAGCACTGGTAACCGCGAAAATTACTATTTCTTTATCCATTAACCAGAAGGAATGCGCTCTACAAAAGGAACGAGGATCCCAGCAATTATTACGAAAATATTGTTCGCGGTCTGCTTGTTGAAATACGTACGTTGCCAGAGTCACATCTATAGCTAAAAGTGAAAAAGCTAAAGATGCTATGGCATTGGCTTTTAGCCTGTTCGTATCCTAAAGAGGGTTGTTTAAGAATAAAACAATTCTGTAGTCGATTTACTTGCTTGATCCAGCAGCTAGGATCCTTTACTACGGGATTGACCAGCTCGCGTGTTTGCCCTGTGGGAGGCGGCGGCAAACGCCGGCAGCCATGCCGCCAAAATAATAGGCAGCAGCGGTGATTGCGAACACTACGTAACATTGGGCAGCAAGATTGATTATTCCGTAATGCAGATACTGAATCGTGGGACTTTTCAACCGCTGGAAGCCAAAGGGCAAGATGTACAGCCAGAAATGCAGCCAGTGCGGCGCAGGCTTTCTGTCCAGCTACAACCTAGAGGCCCCGATCTGCCCTTCCTGCCTGCAAAAGGCCAAGTCTCTGGACTCGACCATCGACCACGACAAGACCTGCATAAAGTGCGGCACCACTGGCGTCATTTACGGCAAGGACTATTGCCACTCGTGCTACTTTGGGTTTAACAAGCAGAAATAGCGCAGCATAAGAAAGACGACGCCGGGATGGCGCCGCCATTTAGTTGAGCAAAAGGTCGCCGGCGCAATACAAAAGAGGATTAATTTTTCAAAGGGGAGAGTCGCGGCGTCGGCAACACAACTCGACGCCGCGGAGGGAGAACGGGATGCTCGGGAAGCTACCATTCTCTCCCCTTTGCGCCTCTATCAAGCTGGATTGCAAATAAGGAACGCGCTCCTCTTTGGCTCTATCTGCCTGATAATGGCAATGGTTGCCGTTTAATGGTAACAAAAGAGAGATAGAAGATTTTTCAGAAATAGAGGCGGGCGGGAAAAGCTTAACCGAAGGTAAAGGTGTAGACCTGGAACCCTTTACCCTCGCCTCCCAGGATGTCTATAACCAGCCGGTGGTCGCCATAGCTCTTGTGCGACACCAAATTGTACAGGCGCTGGCCGTCCACCCTTGCCACGCCCTCCTCGCCGCCGACATCGGCGCCCCTTGCCACTGAGCCGAGCGGCTTGCCGTCTACAGAGACGCGCAGCTCCCCGCTCCCGCCGGCCACGATGTTGACCGACCTGGCCGAGTATTCCAGCACTATCCTGCCTGTCCCGCTCTTTAGCTCCATGCTGTCTGCGTTGTTGAGCCATTTGCCCGACAGGTAGATGGTGTTTGGCGCCACCGACGCCTTGTCAGATATGCTGTATTCCACCACCTGGCCGGGCCTGAACCCCTCCGGGTTGCCGAGCGGCTGGCGGGCGTACTGGTAGCCAAAGTACAGCTCGGGCGTGTTTATCCGCCCAAAGTCGACGCTCTGGGCGTCCGGCTTTACCGTTGACGGGTCGATGCTGACGCTCTGCCCGAGGCGCGCGGCGCGCTCTTGCAGGAGCGACTTGATCACTTTCTCGGTGGCGGCGTACCCGCCCTCGCCGATGTGGTCGTACCGGATGTACCCCTCGTCGTCTATCAGGTACTTGCGCGGCCAGTAGCGGTTCTGGTAGCTGTCCCACGTCTGCCGGTCGTTGTCCTGCACCACCGGATATTTTATCCCAAACTTGTCTACTGCGGCCCTGACGTTGCCCGGGTCTTTCTCAAAGTCAAACTCGGGCGTGTGGACGCCGACTATGACCAGCCCGTCGCCGGCGTATTTCTCATGCCAGGCGTTCAGGTATGGGATGGTGCGTATGCAGTTTATGCACGAGTAGGTCCAGAAATCGACCAGCACCACCTTGCCCTTCAGGTCGGCCAGCCTGAACGGGCCTTTTTCAGAGTTGATGTAGTTGCTTATGCCGGCAAGCTCGGGCGCCCGGCGGAACTGCGACTTGTCTATCTCTTTTAGCGTTACTGTTGCAGCAGCGGTGGCATTATTGCTGCTGCCGTCACTGCCTCCGGCGACGACTGCCGGCACGAACCCTCCTGTTTCCCCTTCTCCCCCTACTATTCCGTCGCCGGCAGAGGCCCTGTTCAGCCCCGGGCTGTTGAAATAGACGCCAAAGCCGGCTATGAGGGCCACGACTGCAATCCCCACTGCAAGGGCGCTGAGGTTGTCCGTGTTCATTTGCTATAGCCCCCTCTCAAGGTTGATTATCTGGCCGGCGAGCGGGAAACTGCCCACGACTGAAAGCTGGTTGGTAAAGACCAGGATTCCCAGCACCACCAGTATCCCGCCCATCGCGGGGTTGAAATATTTCAGGTGACGGGCCATCCTGCGGATCACGCCTGTCGCCTGCGAGAAAAAGGCGCCCGCGACCAGGAACGGGACGCCGAGGCCAAGCGCGTAGGCCAGCAGAGAGTTGTAGGCGGCGCCCGGCGACGTGGCGGCAAGTGTGAGCGTGCTTCCAAGTATAGGGCCGACGCACGGCGTCCAGCCCGACGCAAACGCCGCGCCGAACACAAACGAGGTGAGGTAGCTGGTCTTGAACCTCGGCATGTTCCTAGTCATCCGGCGCTCAAAGTTGAGCCGGCGGAATTTTATCGACAGGATAAGGTAGGCGCCAAACGCGATTATCGCCGCGCCGCCTACCGACTGGAGCGTGCCCTGAAAGCCCGTGCCGATGTTGGCAAGCACGCTGTTGAATATGACGCCCAGCACCGCAAAGACGAGCGAAAAGCCGAGCACGAAATAGACCGTGTTGAGGAAGATGTTGAGCCGGGTCATGCGCTTGACAGAGACCTGCGCGCCGCCGCTGTCGCCTCCCTGGTTCCGGACCTCGCCAAGGGCGGTGCCCGACAGGTAGGAGACAAAGGCCGGCACTATTGGCAGTATGCACGGTGAAAAGAACGACCCTGCCCCCGCAAGGGCGGACACCAGCACGCTCGTCTCTGCCGCTGCCACTGCCGATCAGGGCGCACTTGGCCGTTTTTGCACTTATACTTTTTTCCAGATTAGAACCAGATCGCCGGGATAAAAAATGCTCGCACACATATGCAGGCAGAAGAGAAAAGGAACTAGAACGGCCGGACAGTCACCTTCAGCAGCGCGCTTATGCCGGCAAGCTCGGCAACGTGCACGCCCAGGAAATACGGCAGCAGCGCGTCAGCGTACAGCGGCGCCATCGCAAAATAGGCATAGACTGCGATCGCGTTGTGCAGCCCGAGCATCGCCGCAAAGAACATCAGCCCGAGTGTAAAGCTGGCCCGGGTGTTCTTGTAGATCCGGCCGTACACGGCCAGCAGCACGGCCAGCACGCCGATGTTTATCAGGCTCACGATTGCGCTAACGTCCATCAGCATTGCCATCGGGCTACAGCTGCAACCTCCCTGTTTTGGCTTTAATACTTTTTTCCAGATCCATTCACATTCCCTTTCCTTTCCTGTCCTTCTTGTTTCCAGCTGCAGTAGCAGCTTTTTTCTCGATGGCCGCCCTGACCTCCTCAAAGGCGGCGATGTTGTGCTCAAGGTAGTTTGAAATGAAATAGAGCACGCCGTACTTTTCGCCCTGCCGTGTGACCATGTTGTTTTTCTCCAGCACTCCCATGTGGTGCTGTATGGCCTTGTAGTCGAGGCCCATGGCCTCGGCCAGCTGGTTGGTGTTGTACGGCTGGCCCTTCAGAAGGTCGATTATCCGTATCCTGTTCTCGCCGCCCCGGGAGCCCGCAAAGAGGAACCACAGCAGGCGCTTGGCGTCCGGGTCGGCGGCGGCCATGCCATGGCGTACCAGGATAAGAGATTTAAACTTGAACAGCCAGCCAGACGGAAGACAGACGACGGAAGACGGGAGATAGGTAGCAAATCGCTATATCCAACCACCATACACTATTAGACCGGCGGTTGCGCTGTAAGATGACGGTGATAATACCATGGCCAAGTGCATAGCATTCCACTCGTACAAGGGCGGGACGGGCAAGACCACCATAGCGTCCAACTGCGCAGCAGTCCTGACAAAGAGGGGCTACAAGGTGGCGCTGCTCGACCTCGACGTGTACGCGCCGAGCCTGTACGCCTATTTTGGCAAAGAGCCCAGAAAGTGGCTCAACGACTATTTGCAGGGCGACGCCGACGTGGAGGACGTGATGGTGGACGCCACCGACACGGTCAGAGAGTACGCAAAAGGCGACATGGCCGGAGGCGATGGCAGGCTGTGGATAGGCATGTGCAGCATGAAAAAGGAGGAGGTCTACAAGATGGAGAGCAACTCGCTTGAAGGCTCGCGTTCGCAGCTGCGCCGGTTCATACTGCTGAGGGAGCAGCTCATCTCGAATTACAGCCCAGACTATATCATGATAGACACGAGCCCCGGCATCAGGTACTGGTCGATAAACGCGCTGGCAGTGGCAGACGCGCTCTTGCTCACGCTAAAGGTGGGCGAGATAGACATCGACGGCACCAACAGGCTGGCGTCAGAGATTTACAGCTCGCTCACCAAGTACGGCGCCAAGTCGTTCCTGCTCCTCAACAGGGTCGCCGGCTATTGCGTCCCTGATGCCGCGTTCGCCGGCGGCAAACAGCAACAGCACGACAGCAACGACAACGCTCATCATCATCATCACCAACATCACAACGATGATGCGGCCGGAAGAGGAGGAGCCGGCTATGACCCGGCCGGGCTCATCTCGGGCAAGACGGGCATGCAGGTCATAACGTCGATCCCCTGCTACTGCGACATACAGTTCAGCAGCAAAGAGTTCCTGACGGCGCTGGTGCAGCCCGGGCACCCGTTTGCAAGGCAGATTGAAAACCTGATCGAGGCCATGCGCCTCAAAGTTTAAGAGTTTTTGCCGGCCACCATATCTCCTGATTGAGCAGTAGCGGCGGCAACAACGATAGCAATAGTAGCAGTAATAGCAGCAGTAGCAGTGGTAATATTGCCAGCAGGCACGACGCGCTGCCGGGCCTGCGCCACATTCGCAGCAAAGGCTCGTTCCCCGCTGGTGCCGCGTACCTGCTGACCGGCCCCACGGGCTCTGGCAAGACGCCCTATTGCGCCCAGTTCCTCCGGGAAGGCATGGCAGACGGTGGCAGCGGCGGCAGCTGCCGACGAGGCATGTTCGTGAGCCTCGACCCCTCGCACGGCAGGGAAAGGCTCGGCGGGCAGCAGCAGCAGCTGCTGCTCGGCGGCAATGATGGCAGCACAATGACAGCAGAGCTTGTCGTCCTGAAAGACCCGTCGCCGGCAGGCGCAGGCGAGCTTTTTGAAAGGATCCGCGCAGCGAGCCCCGGCACGCGGATCGCGGTGGACTCGCTCACCTACCTGCTCCCCCGCATGGGCCAGCACGAAACGCTAAAGTTTGCCGCCGGCCTCTACGACGCGCTCAGGTCCGTGCCGGGCGCCACCTCCATAACCACCATCGTGCCGGCCGGCGAATTTTCCGACGCCGTTGCTTCCATCTTTGACGGTGTGATCCAGCTAAAGTTTGAAGACCAGGGCAACGAGCTTGTGAGGAGCATCCGGCTCTTGTCGCTAAAGGGCGCTTACCACTCGCCGGTCTGGGCGCAGTTTCGGATACTGGAAGACGGCAGGCTGGCGTTTGGATTTGACCCGCCCGAGGCGGAGGTGAAAAAGTGCAAGCTGTGCGACAAGCCCATCGCGGCAGGCAAGGCGGCGTACGACAGCGACTCGTCGGCCTTTCACCCCCACTGCCTGGAGACGTACAGGAAGCTGAGCGACATCTATGGCGCAAGCGTCATCTATGCGGTGGTGCCTGCCGGCGTGATAAACGCGAATTTCTTTTTCATAGACATAGTGGGGCTCTCCGACCCCGCCATGTCGGTGGAGAAGCAGATCAAAAAGATAGAGGTCCTCAACTCGCTCATCATGGCAACCGAGGCCATGGCCGGCACGCCTAGGGACAAGAGGATCGTCCTGCCCACCGGCGACGGGATGGCGATAGGCTTTCTGCTCAACCCCGAGCTGCCGCTGCAGCTGAGCATCCAGCTGCACCGCAAGCTGGCCGCGTTCAACCGCAACGCAGGCAGCAGGGACGAGGCCATAGGCGTGAGGATCGGGCTGAGCTCCGGCCCCGTCTTTGTGGTGAGCGACGTGAACAACAACCAGAACGTCTGGGGGCCGGGCATAATACTGGCCCGCAGGGTGATGGACATCGGCGACGACAGGCACATACTCATCGCCGGCGGGCTGGCCGAGGCGCTCATCAACCTGAAGGACGAGTACAGGGCGGCGATAAAGCTGGTGAGTGCGGATTTCAGGATCAAGCACGGCCAGTCCATCAAGGTCTACTCGGCGTTTGCAAGCGACTATGGCAACCCCGCCACGCCTTCGAGGCTGGCCGCCGTTGAGCAGCAGCGCTAGGGGAAAAAGCCCTTGCCGTAGACGCTGCGGAACCTCTTGAACAGGAGGGCGCAGCTTTCCGAGTCGAACGCATAGTCCTCCCCGTCGAGCTTTTCCACGATGGGGCTGCTCCCGGCGGCCTTGCCGCACATGGCGCACACCTCCTGCCGGTGCGCCGGCGGCTGCGAGGGCTGCGGGAGAGGGAAGGACATATTCAGTATATCGGGCTGATATAGAAGACGGCAGATACTAAAGGCTGACGGATCGCTACTGTTTTGGCCCGCCTTCTTCTTTGTCCTCGCTGGCCGCCTTGCCGCCGGAGCCGCTGCTGTTGCCGTCCTCCTCGCCCCGCGCAAACGACCAGCGCCGGCTGTACACCTCGTCTTTCAGCTTGAAACCCTTGAACATCTTGAAGTACGCCTGCTTGACCTGGCTCTGCTTGTCAAGCTCGGACTGGATCCAGAGCGACTCGAACATGGACGTGTTGGAAAAGACCGTCGACTCGCTGTTGGAGTAGGTGGCAAGCCCGACGGCATCGGTGAAAGACTCCTTTGTGTCGTCGTTCACCTCCACCACTAGGCTCCGGGCCTGGTCGATTATGAAGGTCGTTATCCGGGTGGGCAGGAACTGCTGCAAATAGTTGATCTGGATGTCCCCGTACTGGGGTCCCTTCTTTAGCTTGGCCTCCGACATTTCCCTGACTGCGTCGTCCTTCATCACCAGTACCTTTATCGCGACCCCCTTCCCGGACATGGCCGCAAGCGCGTCGAGCATGCCTTCGCGCTCGGCCATAAAGAACGAGTTGCGGGTGGAAAAGAGGATGCGTATCTCGAAATTTGCCAAGCCTATCGCCTCGAATATCACTTCCCGGATCCTGCGCGGGTCGCGGATGGCCTCCATGAACTCGCTAGCCGCGGCGCCCCTTGCTATTTCGTGCAGCCGCTGCTGCGCAGGGACCGCCCTGCCCATTGCGCTGTTAAAGAGGAACTGCTGCCCCCGCACAAACGACGGTGCCGTGGCGCGCAGCAGCAGGCTTTTCTTTTCTTTTTTTGCGCCAGCGGCGCCGCTGCCGTTGTCACCATCATCATCATCATCATCATCACCAACATGTACTTCGACCAGGCCGGCGTACTCGGCGCCGTCGATTACCACAAAGTTCCCCTGCAGCGAATCGAGGTGGTAAAGGTCAAACGCCCTCGTCACCTCCTTGCAGTGGTGCATGTTGTCTCTGGTTATCTCGGTGATGCACCGCAGCTTTGCGCCCCTGCCCTTCAGGGCGATCAGCCTCTTGTCCGACGCCATGGCCGCTGCCACCGCCTGCAGGTGCCCGGCGTCCACAAAGCAGTCCACGCTGCGGCCGGCCCTGGCAGCAAGCTCGGCAAGGCTGGTGGCAGCCGGGCCGGCTTCCCGGATGGCGATGGTGCCGCCGTCGTCGCCGTCGTCGCCGGCGTAATAATTGCCATCACGCTGGCTAATGCTGCTACTGCCACTGCTCGGCGCTCCTTCGCTGACCAACTAGCAGTTATAGACAGCAAAACAGGATATAAAGTCGCACTGCCGCAGGCTCTAGCGCCCTGGCTGCCGCCGCCGCTGCTGCCGCGGGAGCGCAGCGGGCTGCATATGCAATTGCTGCTAACGCATCGGCTGCTGCTGGCCGGAGGAGGGCGAAGCGGACGCAAAGCCGGGAGGAGGCATAAACGGCCGGGCCAGGCTGACTTCGGTTATCCACTCGCACTTGATGTTCACCTTGGCGTGGTGCTTTTCGATTGCAGCCACGTCCGGGCCCTCGAGGAGGCAGAAGCAGACCCCAGCCTCCTTGTTGTAGAACAGGTTGACGTGGCTGACCCCAAACTCGTCTACGGGCGACTCGCACAGCTCTTTGAGGTGCGCCTCGCCAAACGGCACTTTGTGGACATCTAGAAAGATGGGCATACGGCAAAGGGGCTTCCGGCGGATATAAGAATTGCCTTGCAAAAAGAGGGAGCTTTTTTCTTTGGCGGGGCACGCAAGAGCGCGACGGTCGTTTCCCTGACGATGGCAGAGAGCGAGAGAGAGAGCAGAGTTGGCTTTGCAGCAGCAAAAGTGGCGCAAGCTCTTTTCCCGCAGCACCGCTTCCAGCCGCGGCTGGAGGTTGCATAAAAGAACAATAATTAATTAATTATTTTCGCCGTTTTCCACTGGAAACGCGCGCTAGCGGTCAAA
>NZ_JBBIHK010000018.1:0-35476 GCF_037447015.1 Nitrososphaera sp.
GAACATGACCATCAGCTCTGTGACGGGGGCGCGGACTGACACGTAGCCGGTTATCTCTCCGTGGTGGTCGGTGACGGGGCTGACGACGGCTTTTACCCAGTAGACCGTGCCGTCTTTTGCCCTGTTTCTGACATAGCCGGAGAACGGCCGCCCGTCAGATATGGTCTGCCACATCGCCTCAAAGAGTTCGGGCGCATGGAAGCCGGACTTGAGGATGCGGTGGTTCTGGTCCATGAGTTCTTCCGGGCGGTACCTTGCAACTTCCAGAAATTTGTCGTTTATGTATGTAATGGCGCCTTCCGTATCGGTGATGGATATAATGTTTGACTTGTCCATGATACCGGTTATGTCGGCCAGCGTTTCGGCAGCCTTGCTGGCGTCTTTGACTATGGCCTCTATCACCGACGAGTCGTCGTTGTTGTTGGATTCTGTAATCTTTTTCAGGTCCGCCAGGTTCTGCTGCGCGACAGACGATATCTCTTCGCTCGACGCAGCTGCCTGCTCGCTCGACGCAGCCACCTGTTCTGCCGACGCGGAAATCTCGCCCATCTGCGACACGACTTCTGAAACGGCCCCGGCGATCTCCTGCAGCGACTGCAGCACCTTTGTGATCACGTCATAGCTTTCAATGATCGACGTGTTTCCGTGCTCGATGCTCCCGATGGTGGCTTTAGACGATTCCTCGAGATGTTTTACTATCTTTGAGATTTCGTTCGCGCCCTTTCTCGAACTCTCGGCCAGCCGCTTGACCTCGTCTGCGACGACTGCAAAGCCTTTGCCCGCGTCGCCTGCCCTTGCCGCTTCGATGGCCGCGTTGAGCGCAAGCAGGTTCGTCTTGTCTGCAATGGCGGTGATGAGCTTGACTATCTCGTTTATTTTCTTCAGCTCGTCGCCAAGGCTCTTTACGCTTGCAGAGGAACGGAGGATCGTCTCTTTTACCTCGCTCATCTTCTGCATCCCCCGTTCTGCGTCTCTGCTGGCAGATTTTGCAATGCTGTCAGAGCCCACGGCCTTCTCCATGGCCTTTGACGCGCTTAACGCGGTCTGCTGGATGGCGGAGGAGATCGACTGGATAGTTGTGGACACCTCTTCGATGTTCCTTGTCTGGTTCTCGGTAGCAGTCGTCATTTCTTTGAGCGTGTTTGTAACCTGCTGCGAGATTTCGACAGCCTCTTTAAACGACCTCATCACCTTGTCCAGGGGCTTTTCTTCTCTGGGGGAAGCATTTGCACGTGGGTTCGTCTGAACCTTCTCTGTGATGGTTTTTGCTATTGTTGTTGCTGCTGTTGCTGCTGGCCGAACCGGTTTTTCTCTACCGGTATTGGCATGGGTGCCGTCGCCCCTTTTGCTGCCGAGCCGTATCTTGCCTGCAATGGCGGAATGGATCATGAGCGTCCATTGCCATTGGCGTATTTACGGTATTGTATGTAAATATTATCCTCTTAGTGCACTGTCTTGCAGATCCTTGCATATCAGGGTAGAATATGGAATAACTTTACAGGTTAGACATACCTGCCAATAATAGTCCATTATATGGAAATTTTTTAGCAACGTCTTCCAGCCAGCTTGACCCTGTCACAAGTTGCCATGCTTGGAGCGGGCTGCACCAGAGTTGTGACGGCCGTCCTCCTGCCAGTTCTCTGAGGGTTCTGTAAGAAAACTTTTGCAGGTGGTTAGACTGAAATGGAACGAATCTGGTGATCATTTGATAAATCCTTGCCCGCTATGAAGGAACAGGAATCAAAATCATTGAAGTCATGAATTTCCTTTCAGAATTGCCATATTTCGTGAGTTACTAATTCGTTTTCTGTTTATTACATGCCATTGAAAAAACAGCATAGATAAGTTATTAACTATCTTTTCTCTCTTATATAAGAGATTTACATGGGCAATTTATTCGGCTGCCACGTACTTTCAATAGAAAGGAGCGATGATGATGGTGGTGGTGGCGGCATGCCCTGCAACGGCGAGAAAAAAAGTCCGCGTAAAGACTTCCTGTCAAGGCTTGGAATTCGTTCTGGTGGGGAATACCGCCAATACCGCATTACCAAACTACCGGCAGGAACGTCTGATCCATGACCTTTCAACGCGCCGCCAAACTGCCGCTGACGATAGGCATTGTGGCGTCGGCGCTGGTAGTCGCAGTCTTTTACATTTCAGTGCAGCAGAACTTTGCGATAGCGACCGAAGAAACGGAAAGAGCCAAGAGCAACCTGGCCGCCACGCTGGCTTCCAGAACCCAGCTGCGAATCCAGAATCAGGTTAGCGCGCTAGAGCTGGCTGCGAAATTGCCGCAGGTGCAAAGCACGGATTTTTCAAATATGATCAGTAAAGAGCTCAAGGGGATTCCGGCCGACGCCGATCCTGAAAAAAGAGCCGTGCTAAAGAATCTGCTCGACGAACTTCCGGACCTTGAAACTGCTTCATTCCTGATGGCAAACGGCGATGTCTATTCTGTAGAGCCAGCGGAGCTCCAACAAAACTTGCCGACGCTCAATTTCGCCTACCGCGATTATTTCACAAACACGGTCTCTGCGCAGAAGACCTATGTGAGCGAGGTCTTTAGGTCCACTGCGACCAACCACAACACCGTGGTGATCTCGACGCCAGTATTCCGGGACGGAAACCTGGTGGGCGTCCTGGTCGGCGCGATGGATCTGGATGTCCTAAACAATTCGCTGCAGGCCCAAGATTTTGGCAAAAACGAAGTTGCGGCATACGTGGACCGCAATGCTGTTGAAATCGCAAGTTCAGACTCCTCTGCAAACAGTCAGATTGCAGCACGTTCTTACTCACACCTGGAAGGCGTCGCCCCGGAAATTTACGCTGGCAACGCTGGCACGAAAACGCTGGTAGTCAACGGGACCCAGCTGCACATAACATACTCGCCAATAGAACTTGACGGCAACAGGTGGGCGACGCTCCTTATCCAGCCGGTCGAAGATGCATTTGCGGAAGCGTATCTAAATCAGAGGCAGGCCGTGATTGTCGCTACCATCGTAATTGCAGTCATGGGAATATCGCAATACCTGCTCTTTCGGACGATGCTTCATAATCTCACGCTCTCTGACAGACTGGAAACCCTGAACGAGACGCTCAAAATGGCAAACCGCGAGCTCAAGGAGGAAAAAGCCCGGCTCGAATCGCTGTCAGGCGAACTGAAGGTAAAGAACTCTGAGCTGGAGATCCTTGCCCGCGACCTTGACCTAAAGGCCGAGCAGCTGCGGCAGGTGGATACGGCGAAAGAGGAGTTTGCCGCAATGATAACCCACGAGCTGAAGACGCCTCTGGTCCCGATCATAGGATTCACTGAACTCCTGTCCGATGGAACCCTCGGCGAGCTGACTCCTCTGCAAAAAGAAAAAATCGCGCTGGTGCGAAACAGCGCAGTTTCCCTTTCAAATCTGATAACCGATCTGCTGGATGTCCGCAAGCTGGAACTCCACAAGATGAAGTTTGACATGGAGAAAGCGTCGGCAAAAGACTTTCTGGAGCGCGCCGTCGAATCCTTCAAGCCGCTGGCAGACTCAAAGAAAATATCGCTGACATACGAAATTCAGGACGGGGGCGACGGAAAGCTAGAGCTTGTGTGCGATCCAAAAAGGGTACAGCAGGTGATCCACAACCTAGTGAGCAATGCCATCAAGTTCGTGCCTGAAAAGACCGGCAGGATAGTGGCTTCTGCAAGAAGGGTCCCTGCCGACGGCTCTGTCGAGTTTGCAGTCCGCGACAACGGCATAGGCATACCAAAAGAAAAGCAGGGCGACATATTCAAGAAATTCTACCAGGTCGATACCTCACTTCGAAGGGAGGCGGGAGGCACGGGCCTGGGCCTTGCCATAGCAAAAGGCATCGTGGAGGCGCACGGGGGAAGGATCTGGTTTGAAAGCACACCGGGGGCCGGCTCGACTTTTTACTTTTCCATTCCTGCAAATCTGACTCTGGGAAATGGGAGAGGTGACAAAAAGAATTGAACAATAAGAAGAGGATACTCATAGTGGACGACAACACCACGATAGCGGATCTCGCAGAGATAATGCTCCAGGCGGCAGGCTACGAGTGCACAAAGGTGAACAGCGGCAAGCAATGTCTGGACATCGTCCGGGAAAGCTACAGGAACGGCAGCGACTACGACCTTATCCTGCTGGACATCGCGATGCCGCAGTTCTCTGGACTGGATGTCCTCCAGGCCATGAAGGCAGAAGGCTACCTAGAGAACAACAAGGTGGTCTTTTTCACCGCATCTTCGGCCACCAACATGGAGATAGAGAATTTCAAAAAGATGGGGGCGCTTGATTGCCTGAGAAAACCGTTCAGCAAGGCGGATCTCTTGAGTTTTGTGGGGAGGCACCTTTCATCAAAGTAAGGCGCGTGCGCCTCAAATCGAGGTACCATTTCATTGAATAGCAAGACCTTCTGGTTGGACGATAGGAACCCTCTGAGAGTCAGCCTGCACACCAAGATAGTGCTGCTGATAATGGCCATATCGCTGGCTTCCATAGTCCTGATTTCGGCAATTAGCATAGGAAACGGGCAGCAACTCTTGAGAAGGGATGTCGGGCAGAGGCTCAACGTTATAGCGTCAGACCGCATGCAGGCAATAGAGAGCATCTGGGACCTCAGGCTCGAGCAGACAGAAGCCTTGGCCTCAAACCCCAACGTCCAGAATTTTCTTGCCTCTGCCGACGGTTCGCCCCGGGCCGAGAATCCTGCAAGGAATTCTGTGAGGGAATTTGAAAGCCTGACAAAGACCAGGGACACCACATTTCTGGCAGTGCGGATAACGGACGGCGGCGGGAAAATACTCCTCTCGACAGACCCTGCGACGGAAGGAGACAATGCATTGGATCCTGACATGATCCGCAGAGCGTCGTTCAGCCCTTTCTATACCGTCACTTTTGACGATGAGCTGGGAATCGCGGTGCTCGAAACGGTGGCCCCGATCTACGACCAGACAGGAGGCAACACTTCCATCCCTGCCGGCTTTGTAACAGCATTGCGCGAACTGGACAGGGCTAACCGCATCCTTACAAACCCGTTGTTTCTCGGGGACACCGGCGAGATATATCTCGTAGATAGGAACGGGCTCATGATAACCGATTCGCGTTTTGTAGAGGGCGCAAAATACCACCAGGTCGTCGAATCGCCGCCCGTACAGGAGTGTTTTGCAAACGGCGCGGACGTGGTGGGCGGGCTGTATGCCAACTACAGAGGCTCTTACGTCTACGGGGCCTCAAACTGCGACAAGAATCTGGGGGTGGTGCTCATATCGGAGGTCGACAGGGATGAAATGTTTTTGCCGCTGAAAACCCTGCAATACCAGTACCTGCTGATGGCAGGCGGGATAATCGCGGCTGCAGGAGCATCCGCGTTCTTTCTTTCACGTTCAATACTGAAGCCACTGTTCCGCCTGAGGACGACTATGGGCAAGGTGGAGGCAGGCTACTTTGAAAAGGTGGACATCGCAAGGCGTGACGAAATAGGCGAGCTGGCCGCCAGCTTTAACGCGATGGTCGAGGAGATAGGCATCAAGACCAAAAAGATCCACCTGAAAAACGACATCCTCTCCTTCATGGCCTCAAGGCTCGAGGTGCAGGCAGACGAGCTAAAGAAAGCGGACAGGGAAAAGGAGGAATTCGCCCTGATGGTGTCCCACGAGCTAAAGACGTTTCTGGTCCCGATAATAGGGTATTCCGAGCTCATGCTGGATGGCACGTTTGGAGAACTGAGTCCGATACAGCGGGAAAAGGTGATGATAATGCTTGAAAGGGCGTGGTCGCTCCTTTACATGACGCAGAACGTCCTTGACGCACGGATGCTGGAGACCGGGAAGCTGCGGATGAACATAGAAAAGGAGCCTGTCTCTGCAAACGCGCTTTTAAAGGAGTGCAAAAACAGGGCGCTGCCGCTGGCCCGGTCGCGCAACATAGACATTGCGATCATGGAGTCCGGCGCAGATCTGGCGGTCTCGTGTGATTCGGGCAGAGTGCTCCAGGTCCTCGACAACCTGGTGAGCAACGCCGTGAAGGCTATTCCCGAGAACAGCCATGACCGGACGATCAGGCTGCGCGTAGAAGGCCGCATTGGTGAAGCGATCTTTTCGGTCAAAGACAGTGGAACCGGGATACCCGAAGAGATCCAGCCGCGCCTGTTCAGGAAATTCTACGAGTCAGATACGTCGCCGACCCGCCAGGCTGCGGCTAGCGGCCTCGGCCTCACCATATCAAAAGGGATTGTCGAGGCGCACGGGGGAAGGATCTGGTTTGTGAGCGCGCCAGGCGTTGGTTCCTCATTCTACTTCAGCATCCCCAGAGCAGACGGCAAGGGTGCAGACCTGCGTCCTGTGGGTGAAAGGAGATAGGTATGCGTACCCTGCTGCGCGACCATAACGCCAATCCAAAAACCTGCAACGATAGATCGCGGGGCCGCGGAGCGTCAAAATGATGGGCGCAAAGGCTGCCGCCGTATCTACAGGGGCGGCCTCTTTTGTGACGCTTGCCGTGATAGCGATGATTACCAACTCGTTCGTGGAAGCAAGTATGGACATCCGCGACGTCCAGCTGAACGAGCACGCAGACGACATCGTTGTGCGTCCGGCAGACTCTCTTGCCGAGACGGCAAACGGCACCATCTATCTCAACGGCCACTGGGGAAAATCCACAGTCACGGTATCCTTTTTCTCAAGGGGCATGCCGCAGTCAGAATTTGAAGAGGTGGCAGAAAGCCTCCGCAGCTCTCTCGAGGCCACCGATGAGACGCAACTTGAGCGCAATTCCACCTCGCTCTACGGCACGTGGCCGGATCTGCTGCGGACGCTCTTTGAGCAATCAGAGAATGTCCCTGCTCTGCAACTTGTCCGTCCAAACTCTGAAGGAGCAGACATCAAGGTATTCCTGGAATCAGGTCCCCATCCTGAAGGCAAACTGGGCTCTGCAAAAATAGGCCGCGACAAGGCCACATTTGAGATCCTGTTTGCGGAGGTTCGCATCTATTCTTCATACGACCTTTACACCGGGGGATTCGTCAAGTCCATATTCGAGCATGAAATGGGGCATGCAATCGGGCTTGGGCATGCGGGCCTTGAATCGAGCATCATGCACACGCCCATGATTATAGTCGACAATACTCCCTACGGGGAGATACGAAATTGCGAATTCAGGGGCACATCCTCCCTCTACATTGACGATGGGGCAGGCGAAGTCGCATGCTCCGGCACGCAAGTCAGCTAAGTCGTCGTCGGTCGATACGCGCCTGTCAGGAAAGGCCCGAACCCTGTTTCTGCTCGTCCTTGTAGCTGAGGATGGCCTCTTTTATCGAGTCCAAAAGCTGCTTGAGGGCTGGGTTTGACAGGGGGTGGAGCTTGTCTGTGGGGATTCCAAGGTGCTCAAATTCCGCATAAAGGGCGCTGCGCTCTTTGCTGCTGCTGTCTCCTGTGTCCAATGTCCTGCTATTTTCCTTGGCACATACTATTTGAATTTTCTTGATAAAATTTCCTGACAAACTGCTGCCTGCCCGAACGCACAGAAAGCTCGTACAACTGTACAAACACGCGCTTACTATTGCGGCGCCAGCATCGATACATGCAAACAGACATGGGCAAGTCCGCAGCAGCATCATCATCATCGCCGCTACCTGACGTACACGACCTTCTGGTCAGCCTCGGGTACTACCCGCAGACGGGCGCAAGCAACATGGTGCACGACGCCATAAGCGGGGCTTTTGCGCTCCTTGGCGAGTCGTGCGCAGACGTGCTTGTCAGCCACCTTTCCGCCATGCACCGGATGCCGCGCCACGTCCTCATGTCGCGCTATGACCTCGTATCAAAGGCCATCAAGCAGACCTTTGGCTACGGCTCAGAGGTGTTCCTGCACGGCATAAGGAACAGCCTGCTGGAGAGCCTGCCGCACGTGGCTCCCACCACTGCAACCCCGCAGCTGATAGAGGAGGCGTACAGGTTTGAAGCCCTCATGTTTGCAGGCGAGCTGCGGGAGGGGCGGACCCTTCTGCTGTGGACCGACCCTGACAGGAGGCAGCAGGTCATAGACGCGTTTTTCAAGCGCACAAGCCCTGCCGGCACTGCCGCGTTCCGGGGCACCGAGCAGGCCCGCTACGACGGCGAGGGCAACATAGTAGTAGGCACCAGGGCGTACTCGAACCTCGTGTCGTGCCATCAGCACGGCCTGCCCGATGGCGATAATCAGCAGCAGGAGCTCCTTCATCATCGTCATCATGTATGCAGCGGCAGCCCCGCCCGCGCGTTCCTGTGCACCTGCCTGGTAGATGGGGCCAGAAAAGACCTGCGCGAAATGGTGATGGCCCACGACCACGTCCTGACAGACCGGCCATTCATGGTCTATTCAAAGTCGTAACGGCCAGTCGTTTTCCTGCACCTTGCTGCCATGCCAGCGGACTCGCTCTGCTCATGACAATTCTTTTTCCGCGGCTGCTGGCGGCAGGGTGTATGGCGCGCCATTTTTCCTTGCCGCCTTACTTGAAACTCTTTCCCTGCGCCCTTGCGGGGCGCCATCTTGTAACGGGGAGCAAGTCCCTGGCATAAGGATGCAGGAAAGCTGCCTGCGATAAATGGTCAGGCGCAGACATGCAATTTTGGAGTATCTGCCTGCAATGAAAAAGAAGAAGGTGGACAAGACCTGCGCACACTGTGTCTGCAACTTTGCCGCAAATCTTGGCTTTTAGGCTAGAGCGGGGCGGTGATACTGCAGCAAGTCGTCACCTGCAAGAAAGATGGCTAGCGTATGTGTTGCTGGCTGTAAAGGCTTGCTTGGAAAAAAGAAAAGGTGGCAGGACCCGTGCGCCAAGCCAGAAAGACTCGACACAGAGGAAGCGTTGGCGCGTCATCGTCCTGCCACACACACATACGTTACGTACGTAAGGCTCGCACGCAGGCAGAGGCAAGCCAGACAGACAGGCTGGCTGGCTTACCGTTGCTGCTATTGTTGCTGTTGTTGCTGCTAGCCCAGGTCTACGATGGTGTCAGAGATTGACGGTATGTGTCTCTTGACTGTCAGCAGTGATCCTGTCGGCACTATCACCTCGGTCCTGACCTCCTCAAGCGAGGTGGGCTTGTCGGCGTTCTTGAACATCACCAGCACTATGGCGTTCTCGCCGTTGTCCAGGATCTGGTTGTTGTTCTTGTTCGTGGTGAAGTAGACTAGGGCCGTCGTCTGGTTCATGCCCGAGCCCACCCACGGGTACTGGTTTATCATGTTGGCTGTCTTGGCCGCCGCTATCGCTGCCGTGCTGTTCGAGTAGGTGCCTGTCGGCAGTATGCCCTTGTAGATGCTTTCGAGCGCTATCTTGTTGCTGTAGTACCTTATCGCGGTATTAGCAGTCTCCAGGTTGACGGACTCGCCTCCCGGCGCAACCTTTATCGGTATAGCGTAATAGTGCAGCCTGTTCTGGGTCGCGTTCCCGTTTCCTATCACGCCGCCGGTGATCTCCATTGCGCTGCTCGCCTCGGCGAGGCCTGACTGTATCGTCGTCTTTGCTTTCTGCGTGGTGGAAAAGCCCATGTTCAGGATGACAAAAGACAAAGCTGCTGCCACCATGACAAAGGCTATCAGCACGATTGCCGACTCGATGCCTATCACACCACGGCGACTGCGGTTCTGCCTTTGTTTTGACTTCATGCCCTTCCTAATGCGTGCTGGCGTATTATCTGCAAGTGTGTACACCGGAACGAGCTTGCATCTTTGCTGTTGTTGCTGTTTCTGCCCGTGCACAGGAGGAAAAAAACGGCGGGCGGCCCCCTGCGCCTTGCCCTGGAGGGGGTAAAAACGGCAGCGTGTATACCGATATTCATGCAAATCTTGTAAAATCCGGCCCTGCCGCTAAAAAGATACAAGAGTGTCGCTTGAAAACATTACCAGCAGATTTGTAGATCTGGGCCTTGACGGGGAGGAGGCCGCAGTGTTGCGGGACCTCTACCTTTCAGGCGAGTCCAAGGCAGGCGATCTGGCAAAGTCGTGCGGGCTTGCCAGAATCAGGGTGTACAGGATACTGGAGAGGCTCAGGGAGATGGGCATAGTCGAGTCCACGATGGGCCGGCCGGTCATCTTTTCGGCAATCCCGCCGGAGAGGGCGATCGAGAAGCTGATAGGCCACGCGGCTAAAAAGCTGGAACAGATGGAGTCTGCCAGGGAGCAGGTGATGCAGGAGCTTGCCAAGTTCAAGCTGCACCAAAAGCCGCAGGTGGAGGCCAAGTACAGGATAGTGCAGGGCAAGTCGCAGATCTACTCGATGGTGTCGCAGATGATAGGAACAGCAGGCTCGGAAATCCTTGCATACATTGGCAGGGAGGACCTGCTGAGGATCGCCTATACGGACATACCTGACGAGCTTGTCCGGGCGAAAAAGAGGGGCACCAGGATCATGATACTGACAGACGTCGATTACTCGCTCGACTCTGCAATACGGGAATATTCCGAGTATGCAGACCTGCGCCACACCAGGATACCGGGCATGAGCATCCTGCTTGTAGCCGACGAGTCGGAGCTTGTGGTGTCGGCCATGACCCGTGCCGACAGCGCTTCTGGCGACGTGGCGCTGTGGATGAACGGCAGGAACTTTGTCGCAGGCATCCGGGGCCTTTTGAGCGACAGCTGGGAAAACGCCATCGACGCCAGGACGCGGGTGGACATCATGAAGGGGGGAGGCAGGGCGTTTGAAGACGTGCTGATAATCAAGGGGTCGCAGCCCATATCCGAGTTTTACAGGGGCATGCTTGCAAGGGCGAAAAAGCAGGTGCTGCACTTTTCCGTGCCCTATGACTGCGCGTTTTTCGACGCGACTGCGCGCGACGCGCTTGCCGCCGGTGCAAATGACAGCAGTGGCAGTGGCAGCAGTGGCAGCAGCGGCAGCAGCAAAAAAATAAAGACGCGCATCCTCACGTCGATAGAAAAAGAGTCTCTTGGCAAATTGAAAAGACTCGGCGATTCGTCGTGCGAGGTCAGGCACGCCGACGCCAAGGCCGGCGTCAACATCACGCTGGTGGACGACGACGAGGTCATGCTGACGCCCGCTGCTGGGAGCCGGGGCCAGAGCGCGATATGGTCGAGCGTGCGCGACTATGTGGAGCACTACCGGATCATGTTTGACAGCCTCTGGTCTTCCTCCACTGCGATGGCCGACAGGGCGGCAGCCATCGAGGCGCAGGAGAAGGTCTCAAGGCTCATGGCGTCCGTGCGCCAGCTGCTGGAAGGCGCCGGCCTGGAAATCCTGCAGGACGTAAAGGGCGCAAGCGGCCTGGCGCACCGGTTTTCGATATCTGCTTCCGCTGGAAAAGGAGATGATGATGGTGATCTCACTCATGCCTCCATCGTCGTTGACATTGTCGGCCCTGACAAGCCCGACCCGCAGGCCGCGCTCATCGGCTTTCTGGTAAAATGCATGGACGTCAGGGCAGACTGCAAGGTCCTGATCACGCTTGCAGGCGACCCGTCAGCCGTCAAGGCGCCTGCCAGGTCGCTGCACCGCGACGTGGTGGTCATGGGCGCAGACGGCGCAGAGGACGCAATCCGCAGGCTCGTCGGGAACCTGCAGCGGCCTCCTTCCTCACCCCTCTCGCCGTCGCCACCGCCGCCTGCAAGCGGCGGCAAGACGACAACCGCCTAGCCGCCACCGTCTTTTTTTGGTGCTGTTTCCATCCTCATTCCTCTTTCTCTGTCGGTACGGATTTTGACATAATTCCCGTTTTATGCGTCCCATTCCAAGTAAGGGGGAGATATCGTTATGGGCGGAACAAGAAGAGGAAGAAGAGGAGAAATAGGATGTCAAATTAGAGCGACGTGCAGAGTGGGTACGGCCTGCCGTCAGGGCTGCAACGGTGGAGGGAGATAACTGGTGCTAAAGATCCTGAGCCACAGCCTGAACCGTAAGCTGATAGCCCTCTTTGTGGCGATGTCGGTGGTGCCGCTGGCAATCCTTGCCGTCATAAGCTTCACCGCCTCGCAGAGTTCTATGAACAAGATGACTGCCGACCAGGTGGAATCTCTGGCGGTGAGCAGGGCCCAGGCCATCAAGATGCTAAACGAGCTGCGAGTACAGCAGGCTTCAACCTTTGCGTCAGGCGAGGCGATCAAGGAGCTATTCAGGATGGACGGCTCCGGCGATAAATCTGCCCTGGGACGCGCGTCGGACGCGGTGGCCGCCGAGTTTTCAGACTTTGCGATGGCGACCGGGGGAAGCGAAAGCGGCTTTTACAGGATGAAGGCAGTCTCCCCGCAGGGCACGGTGCTCTTTTCCACCGACAGCTCTGAAGTGGGCAAGAGCGTCGCCCAGGACGCAAAATTCCAGCAGGCGCAACAGCAGAACAGGGTCGTAGTGGCAGTAGAGTACGACTCTGCCAGAAAAGAGGGCGCACGCAACATCGTCGTCCCGGTCACAGCTCCGGGCACGGATAAAGAAGTCATGGGGGTAGTCTACACGGCAGTCCCGACCAGGCTGGCCTCGGAGATACTCCTCAACAGGGAGGGCCTCAAGGAGACAGGCGAGACGTACCTGGTGAACCGGGACGGGCTGATGATATCTGATTCCCGGTTTGTGCAGGGCGCAGCCTTTAACCAGGTGGTGGACACGCTCCCAGTGCAAGAGTGCTTTGCAAAAGGCACGACTGTGAACGGCATCTATCCGGACTACAGGGGCATACCCGTCTACGGCGCCTCGGCGTGCGAAAGGGACGCAGGGTTCGTCCTCCTGGCAGAGTTTGACGTGGCCGAGATAAACGCGCCGGTGACTGACCTTCAGAACCAGTCGATGATCATCACGGTAGCTGCTGCAGGCGCGATAGGCGTTGCGGCGTTCTTTATCTCCCGGTCCATCTCGAGGCCGATAGCGATGATGAGCAGGATGGCGCAGCAGGTCAGCGAAGGAGACCTGGTGGCCAAGACTGTGGAAGTAAGGTCCAACGACGAGATAGGCGTGCTCTCCCGGTCGTTTGCGGGCATGGTCTCCGGGATTCGCGAGCTTGTCAGGCAGGCGCAGAGCAACGCGTTCACGCTCTCGTCGACTGCAGAGCAGCTCGCCGCGTCCACGGAGGAGGTCAACGCGTCCATCAACCAGGTCTCTACCAGCGTCCAGCAGATAGCGAGGGGGACGCAGGACCAGGCCAAGCGCCTCGAAGAGAACAACAGGATGGCCGGCGAGCTCAGGGACACCATGAAGAGCGTGTCGCAGACCGCAGAGGAGGTGGCAGGCCAGGCGACGCAGACGGGCAAGATAGCCCAGGCGGGCCAGACCGCTGCGTCGGACGCGGCCAAGAGGATGACCAAGATACACGACTTTGTCAACAAGGCCGTGTCGGACATCAAGGGCATAAGCGAAAAGTCTGCCCAGATAGCCGACGCGCTCAACGTGATCAACGCCATCTCGGACAAGACCAACCTGCTTGCGCTCAACGCGGCCATCGAGGCTGCGAGGGCCGGCGAGGCAGGGAAGGGCTTTGCGGTCGTGGCAGACGAGGTCAAGCGCCTTGCAGAAGGGTCGCTCAAGGCGTCGGAAGAGATAGCCAAGCTGGTGGAGGAGATCAAGACCACGATAGAGGCGTCGGTGCAGAACATCGAGTCGGGCTCAAAGGAGGTCTACGAGGGGACCGACATCATCAACAGGGCCCTCTCCTCGCTTGAGACGATATCGAAGGAGGCGCTGCAGACTGCCAAGAGGGTGCAGGAGATAGCCACGAGCACGCGCGGCCAGGTCCACACGGCAGAGAACGTGACCACGCTCATAGGCGAGGTGGCATCGGTCGCAGAGGAAAGCGCGGCGTCTGCCGAGGAGGTTTCTGCAGCGACGGAACAGCAGACTGCAAGCATGCAGGAGGTCACCAACGCGGCGCAAGAGCTTGCCAAGATAGCCGAGAAATCGCAGAGCCTCATATCCAAGTTCAGGACGGACGACGACGCAGGCTCCCCGAGCATGCGGCAGGGGGAGAAAAAAGGAGGAGGAGAAGAAGAAGGGGGAGGCGCCCCCAACCCTTCACTTCCTGCCGACGACGGCCCCAGGGCGCCGCAGGAAAAAGAAGAAGGGTGGCAAGACGGGCCGTTCAAGCTAAAGGTGCCTGCGACAAAGGGTGGCAGGAAAGTGCCTCTGCTCGGGCAGATCAGGCCGGTGCGCGGCGGAGGGGGCCACGAAGAAGCGGTGAACTAGGCAGCAGGGCCCCTGCAGAGGCTGGCAGAAAAAACGCCCGGGCACCACCCCCGCCTCTTGGACACACGCACTGACGCGCGTCCGAAAAGCCCGTGCTCGGCTTCGTCATTATTTTTATTAATTATATTATTTTCTGCTAGACGTGCCACTGGGAATAGCACGACTCGTCTCCCGTCTGCGCCACATAGTCCCTGCACTCTATCCCTGCCCTGAACTTGAGGGCCACAAGCGCAAAGGGGTTGGACTTGTCCAGGTTCAGGCCGGCCGCAATGTCGGCCATGTGGTACATGGCTGTAAAGAACGCATAGAACGCAAGCGTGCAGAACGCGACAAGGTAAGCGATTTTCCCTCTCTGTCTCTCTGCCAATTGCTCGTCCGCACTTTTTTTGACATGTCAATTGTTATATACTTTTTGTCCATCCGGCCGGCCGGAGGCTGTAGAGCCTCGATTTGACATACTTGTTCTTTTAATCGACATCTATCTAATTACAGCGCGACACAAGATATGCTTGTAGATCAACAACGGCCGTCGCAGCAACAGCAACAACAGCAGCAGGAGGGCAGCTCTTCGCTTGAAACGGTAGCCAAGCTGTCCGAACTGCTCTCGGCCAAGACGGAGGCTGCGATAAACCAGATAGACCACATAAACGGCGAGGCCCAGGTCCTTGCGATAAACGCGCTCATAGAGGCCAGCAGGGCAGGCGAGGCCGGCAAGGCATTTACCGTGGTCGCCGAGGAAATGAGCAGGCTTTCTAGAAAAATCGTGGACACCACCGACAGGCTGCGAAAGGAGAGCAGGGGGGCGATAAGCGAGCTGAAGGACATCATCAGGATGCAGGCTACCAACATACGCGGCATACGGCTTTCAGACCTTGCCCTCACAAACATCGACCTTGTGGACCGCAACCTGTACGAAAGGTCGTGCGACGTGCGCTGGTGGGCCAAGGATTCAAGCATGGTGGCCGCGCTTGTCGACAAGACCCCTGAAGCCCTGGAGATGGCGTCCCGGCGCCTGGGAGTGATACTTGACGCTTACACGGTGTATTTCGACCTGGTCCTGTGCGACGTCGAAGGGAACGTGGTGGCAAACGGCCGCCCGCACCAGTTCCGGTCGCAGGGCACGAACCAGCGCTCGAGCCCGTGGTTCGAGTCGGCGATGGCCAGCGCGTCGGGCGACCAGTTCGGATTCCAGACGGTGCACAGGTCGCCGCTCGCAAACAACCAGCTGGCAGTGATCTTTTCATGCTGCGTCAAGGAGAACTGCCAGGGGAACGGCAAGGTGATAGGCGTGCTCGGCACGGTCTTTAACTGGGAGGGGCTGGCGCAGGAGATAGTGAACAAGACTCCCCTGAGCAAAGAGGAAAAGGCCACAAGCAGGGTGTGCATGGTGGACGACAGGGGGACCGTCCTTGCAGACACCGAAGGCAGGATGCTTGAAGACAGCATACAGTTTGCCGGCCAGTCAGAGCTGTACGCCATGAAGAAGGGCTTTATCATGAAAAAGCTCGACGACGGCGATTTGTGCATCGGGCACGCGGTCTCGACCGGCTATGAAACCTATTCTTCCGGCTGGCACTCGATGATCATCCAAAAGCTCCGGTCATCGTCCTCTCCTTCTTCTTCCTCCTCTCCCTCTCTGGCTTGATTGCTCTGCGGCCGCCGAGCCGGATTTTTTCTTTGCATCCCTGTTTTTCAGTGTGTACGATTTGACATACTTGACCATATTAACGGCACCAGCATACAGTGGTGATGGTGAGCATACCATGATAACGATGATGATGATGGTGACGATGATGGTGATGGTGATCGCGACAAACAGCATCGACTGGCGGAAAAAGACGGATCGTCATGGCCTGTGGCATGCCCTTGCTGGCGGAAGCAGGGGAGAGGAAAAGGAGGGAGGCTGGACGTGAGCCCCACCGCAACGGCACTGGCCGCTGACTCTTCTTCGCAGATCCTGGTGTTCAGCCTGCTGGCAGAAAAGACGTCGCAGCGGATGGACTACGGGGTCGAGGTGGGGCAGGTGCAAGAGATCGGCCTTTTGGAAAACATCAGCATGGTGCCAAACGCGCCTGCCTACGTAAAGGGCGTGATGAACCTGCGGGGCAAGATAATCACGATAATCGACGTGAAGGAGAAGCTCGGCTTCCCTGCGGTAAAAGAGGTCGACGCGTCCACGAGGATCCTGATAGTGGGCGTGGGCTCTACGCTGATGGGCCTGCTGGTGGACCAGGTCGACGAGGTCATGCGCATACCTGCAAGCGACATCGAGCCCAACCCTTCAAGCATCACAGAGACGTCGCCCTACGTCAAGGGCATAGCCAAGGTCAACGACAGGCTCGTGGTCATACTGGATCTAAAGATGCTCCTTGGCGGCGGCACGGACGACGCCTCGCAGCATGCTGCCAATACTACCACTGCTACTGCTACTGCAGCGACGACAGCGGCAGCAGCAGCAGCGGCTGAGGAAAAAGGCAGGGCGATAGGGCGGGGGAGGAGGTAGCAGAAAAGACCATGTCGTCAAGAGGCTCTACAAAGATACTCGTGGTGGACGACGCCCTCTTTATGAGGACGATACTGAAGGACATACTGAGCTCCAACGGCTTTACCAACATACTTGAAGCCGGCGACGGCGCGGCGGCCATAGACATGTACCGCAAGAACAGGCCGGACATCACCACGATGGACGTCAACATGCCCGGGACAGACGGCATGCAGGCGCTCAAGTCCATAATGGCGATGGACCCGGCGGCCAAGGTCATCATGGTAACCTCCGTGGAACAAAAGCAGATAGTGCAGGACGCCATCAAGGCCGGGGCCAAAGATTACGTAGTCAAGCCGTTTGACAGGGCGATGGTGGCGGCAGTCCTGAACAAAGTGATGAGGGGCCGGTAGCAAGAGGAAGATAGAGAGGGCAAGCGAGAGAGAGGGGAGTGTTGTAGCAAACCATGCTGGCCGGAGGGGAAAAAGCAGTGACATCGCCATCGCCAACCACCACAGCGACAGCCGCAGCGGCGGGCAGCAAAAAGATCGAAGTGATGGTGGTCAACGACTCGACCTACATGCGCAGCCTGTTTGGCGACCTGGTATCGTCAAGCGGCAGGCTCCACGTCTGCGACACCGCAAACGACGGGGCAGACGCGCTGCGCAAGATCGGCAAGAGCAGGCCAGACGTGGTGCTTTTGGACCTTGAAATGCCAAACATGGACGGGCTCTCGTTCATAGAAAAAGTCATGCCGGTAAACCCTGTCCCGATAGTGCTTGTCAGCAGCTATGGCCAAAAGGGGGCAAGCGTCGTGTTCGACGCGCTCGAGATGGGCGCCGTAGATTTCGTGCCGATCCCGCAGGACGACCCGGAAAAGATGCGCACGCTCAAGGAGACGCTTGCGTCCAAGATCGAAATAGCGGCGCAGGCAAAACAGCACCTGCGCCCAACGCGGGCAAGGCAGGGGGCGACGCATGCTTCCTCGCTCGGCCATGCGTCTTCAACAGCGGCCAGGCGCAGCCATGCCCGGGGAGGAGCAGGAGGAGAAGGCGGAGAAGAATGGCCTGCTGTAGTGGTCATAGGCGCCTCCACCGGCGGCCCCGGAGTCGTGGGCGAGATAATGTCCCGTCTTCCTGCCGACCTCCCTGCAGGTGTGCTCATCGTGCAGCACATGCCCGAAGGCTTTACCAAGAGCTTTGCAGAGAGGCTAAACGGCAGGTCCAAGATACCTGTCAAGGAGGCAAGGGACGGCGACCAGATAGCTGTGGGCTCTGCCCTCGTGTCTCCTGGTGACTTTCACATGCTTGTCAGGCCGTCGCGCACGGTCGAGCTCAACAAGTCGCCACGCCGCTTTGGCGTGCGGCCTGCGATAAACATGAGCATGGTTTCGGCGTCGCAGGTGTACGGCAGCAGGACGGTGGGCGTGCTGCTGACCGGGATGGGCCACGACGGCGCCTTTGGGATGAAGATGATCAAGCGCAACGGCGGCAGGACGATAGGCCAGGACGAGGCTTCGTCAGTCGTGTTTGGAATGGCCAAGGCCGCGGCAGAGATGGACGCAGTCGACAGGCTGCTCCCTGTCGACAGGATACCTGGCGAAATAGAGAGGATGGTGGCAAGCCTGAGATGAGTGGCGGCGACGACAATTCGGCATACCGCGACCTTTTCGTGCAGGAGGCAAACGAGCACGTCCAGAACCTGAACCAGTCCCTGCTAAAGCTGGAAGAGGAGCCGGGCAACAGGGAGTACCTGGACGCGGCGTTCAGGTCGGCGCACACGCTCAAGGGCATGGCCGCCACGATGGGCTATGACCAGATAAAGCAGCTGTGCAAGGCAGTGGAGGAGCTCTTTGACGGGTTCCGCAAGGGCGAGCGGGCCCTGACGTCCGCAGTTGCAAGCTACCTGTTCAAGTGCTTTGACGCCATGCAGCAGATGGTTAGCGACGAGGGCTTCAAGATAGACATAGGCCAGTACCTGGCAGAGCTGCAAAAAGCCTCAGAAGCCAGTCAAGGAGGAGGCAGCTACGACGACAACAACGGCAGCAAGGACGCGCCGGCGCCAGAGGACGCTGCATTTCTGCAGCAGCCGCAAGAGGGCCAGGAGCAGGCAGCAGCGACTGCTGTTACTGCCGCCGTTCCCCAACAGCACCAGCAACAGCAGCAACAACAACACGCTGTCCTGCCTCAGACAATCAGGGTCAGGATGCAGGACCTGGACTCGCTTGTGGACCTCGTGGGCGAGCTCTTGATAGCCAAGATGCGCCTTGAGCAGATGATGCTGGGCAGCGCGACCACCGCAGCCGACAACAGGGTGCGCCACACCTTCATGAGTTTGGGCAGGCTCGTCTCGGACCTGCAGTACCAGACCATGAAGCTCCGGCTCGTGCCTGTGGAGCAGATATTCAACAGGTTTCCCCGGATGATACGGGACATCTCTGCAAGCCAGGGCAAGAACGTCAAGCTCGAGATGGAGGGCCTCGGGATCGAGCTTGACAGGACGGTCCTTGACGCGATCACCGACCCGCTCCTGCACATGCTGCGAAACGCAGTCGACCATGGGCAGGAAGCGCCGGACGAGCGCGAAAAGGCCGGCAAGCCCCGGACAGGGACGATAAAGCTGGCGGCATCCAAGGTGGGCGACAGGGTCATGATAACCGTGGAAGACGACGGCAGGGGCATAGACGTCGAGCGGCTAAAGGCCAAGGCCGTGGAAAAGAGGCTGATAACCAGGGAAGAAGCTGACACGATGAGCGAGGAGGACGCCCTCAGCCTGATAGGCACGCCCGGGCTTTCGACTGCAAAGCAGGTCACCGACATCTCTGGCAGGGGCGTGGGCATGGACGTCGTGTTCAGCCAGATAGAGGCAGTCGGGGGCCAGGTCAAGATAGAGACAAAGAAGGGCCAGGGCACGCGCTTTACGCTCATGATACCGCTCAGCCTTGCCATAATCGGCGGGCTGCTGATAACCATAGGCAACGAAAAGTACGTGCTCCCGCTCTCAAGCGTGATATCGACCATGCGCGTCGACGTAAAGGACATCAAGATAGTGCATGGCCGGGAGGTGATAATGTTCCGCGGCCAGGTGGTGCCCCTTGCAAGGACGGGCCAGGCGCTTGGCATCCCGCAGCGCGGCAGCCAGGACCAGCAACAGCAGGCGTCGCTTGAATACCTGACAGTGGTCATAGTCAACAAGAACGGCAGGCCGTACGGCCTCATAGTGGACGCGTTTGAAAGCAAGCAGGAGATAGTGGTAAAACGGCTGGACACCAGTTCGACATCGGCCTCGTCATCATCATCGTCGTCATCCTCTTCCGTCTCGTCAGAGGCGACGATCCTGGGCGACGGCAAGGTGGCGCTGATACTGGACCCTGCCAGGCTATAGAGGAGAAATGATAGTCATATGATGACAACAACACTTGACGAAACCGAGCTGAAGACGCTCAAGGAACTGCTGAACTCGTACATGGGGAAAAAGACCAAGCCCGCGTTCTCGATGATCCTCGGAGAGGACGTCGAGTACTCGGTGCGCAGCATGAACTTGATGCACCTGCAGGACATTGACGGCATACTGCTGCCCTTCATGAACCAGGAGATGTGCGCCATCTACCTGCGGGCAGACGGCGACGTAACGATAGGGATGCTCATGTTCATGCACGAGGAGCAGGCCCTGAAACTTGCGTCAAAGCTGCTTGGCAAGGAGACGCCCGGGCCGCTGGACGCTATGGGCAGGTCGTCCATAGCCGAGGTGGGCAACATGCTCCTGGCCGGCTCTGTCCTCAACGCCATCTCTGACTCGACAGGGTTCAAGATCGACTGCTCGGTGCCGGGCTTTGCCATCGAGTCGCTTGGGGCCATACTGGAAGACCCGATTGCAGAGATTGCCGTCCGGACCAACAGCCTCATACTGGCAGGCGTAGAGCTCCACGCAGTCTCGAGCAACACCCGGGTCTACCTCTTTCTGTTCTTTGGGCTGGACGACATAAAGAAGCTGCTGGCCCACGCAAAGGAAGAGCAGCAGGAAGACGGCGACGACAGCAATAGCGGCAGCGCCCGGTAGCTGCGCTGGCAAGAGCGGAAGAGGGGGCAATTAGTAGCACATGGGTATGGTGGACATTAACGTGAGCATGGGCGAACTAGAGGTGACTGACAACCGGCAGGCCGTGCTGACAACCTTTGTCGGCTCGTGCGTTGCGCTCTGCCTGTACGACCCCTGCTCAAAGGTGGGCAGCATGGCGCACATTATGCTTCCGGACAGCGGCAAGGACGCTTCTGCTTCTACTACTATTAATACTCCTCAGCCCTCTGTAAACAACGCCAAGTACGCCGACCTGGCGCTTGCAAACGCGGTCAGGGCGATGGCCGCCAAGGGCGCCTCGCCGTCCAAGCTCGTCGCCAAGATCGCCGGCGGCGCCAAGATATTCTCTCACGAAGGCAGCGAAGACATGTTTGCCATAGGTACAAGAAACGCCGAGTCTGTCAGAGAGCTCCTGCGGGGCATGGGCATCAAGGTTCTCGGCGAAGACGTTGGGCAGACCCAGGGGAGGTGGGTCAGGTTTGACATTGATTCGGGGCGGGTGCGGGTGACCAGGCGCGGCAAGGAGGAAAAGGTGCTCTGACGATGCCCTCCACACCGCATCGCTTTGCTGCCAACACTGCATCCTCATCCTCATCCTCCTCATCATCATCATTGCCGCTGTCTTCCTCAGACGAGCAGGGGATCCGGCTTATCGTGGAAAGGGCCCTGCGCAGGGGGGTGGACCTGCGGCAGTACAAGGAGAACTTTGTGAAAAGGCGGCTTGACATAAGGCTGAAGGCGCGGAACGTGGCCGGCTACCTGCAGTACGCCCAGCTCCTTGAAAAAGACGCGGCCGAGTTTGGCGCGCTCCTTGCCACGTTTTCGATAAACGTGACCGAGTTCTTTCGCGACGTCGACTTTTACAACGCGTTCTATTCCAGCATAATACCAGAGCTTTACCGGCGCGCAGGGCAGCAGAAGGGAGAAGTCCGGGTGTGGAGCGCCGGCTGCGCTTCCGGCGAAGAGCCCTACACAATAGCAATCATGTTTTCAGAGGCTGCCGAGAGCCTTGCGGGGTTCCGGGGCAGGGTTGTTGCGACCGACCTGAGCGAAAAGGCCATAGGCGCCGCCGCGCAGGGGGTTTACGGCGCCACCCAGCTTGCAAACCTGCCTGACAGCCTCCTGTCAAAGTATTTCACGCGCCTTGCAGACGGCAGGTACAGGGTCTCTGACAGGTTAAAGTCTATGGTTGACTTTGGCACGGGAAACCTCTCCACCATGAGCCCGCCCCAGCAACAGCTCGACGCGGTGTTTTGCAGAAACGTGCTCATCTACTTTGACAAGGACATGCAGTACAGCATACTGAGCAAGTTCCACAGGAGCCTGAGAGGCGGCGGGTACTTTGTGCTGGGCCAGTCCGAGGCCGTCATGGGCGAGTCGTCGACCCTCTTTGAGGCTGTGATGCCAAAAGAGCGGATATACAGGAAAAAGGGGTAAAGAGGGAAGTGGTCGTCCGTTTTATGCTCCGCTCTGCTCTGCGCCGCTTTTTTTTCAATAGTTTTTCGCGCTAGGTTTAAGAAAAGGCGGGCGGCACCGTACCTTGCAACTTGGTTGAAATTCGCTCTTGCGCCGCCGACGTGGCCCGGCCTGCAATCAAGCTTGCCGCAAACGACACGCTCCAGGACCTGCGCAACACGCTGTTAAAATATGGCATAAGCAGGGCTGTAGTGACCGAAGAAGAAGTGAAAGAAAAAGAAAGGGGCAGAGGGGCGGGGCTTGCCCGAGGGGGCAGGCCGGTCGGAATCCTGACAGAAAAAGACGTTTCGCGTTTTCTTTATTCGGGCAAGACGGTCAAGCCATTGAATGAAATTGCCGTGGCAGAGATCCTGCCTCCAGAACGCAGGGTAATATCGGTCAAGAAAGACACAAGCCTGGCAGAATGTGCCAGGAAGATGATAGAGCACGGCATCAGCTCGCTTGTCGTGGTCGACGAAAACGGCGAGACGTTTGGGATCTTTACCAAAACAGATCTTTTGGATCTGTACACAAAGCACTTTGCAGGAAGGGCGACTGTGGAGCAGTACATGACGCGGGAGGTCAAGACCATCAGGCCCGACGAGCCCGTCCACTCTGTGCTGATGCTGATGGCAAACTGGGGGATTTCCAGAGTCGTTGTCGTGTCCCACAACAAGCCCGTCGGCATTATCACCGGAAGGGACCTCTTGCTGGTCACCCCTCTCCTGCACGAGCCTAACGGCGAGACGACCATCCGGGGCCGCAACAAAGAAGAAAAAAAGAATAGTGGTAGTAGTAGCGAGGCATTCCACTACATCCCATCCGGCTCGATCGCAACAATTCTGGCAGAGGATGTGATGAAATCCCTGCCGATAACGATAACCAACTATTCAGACGTCGCAGACGCTGCCATGATAATGAAGGGCAACAAGATAAGCGGGCTGCCTGTGGTCAATTCTGACGACGAGCTGGTGGGGATTATAACCACCACCGACGTGATAAGGGCGATATCTGACTTTGAGACAACAACAGGCGGCCAGGATCAGCCCACGATAAACAAGGCCCGGAAACAGCAGTCCTGAAACAACCCTGAAAGACTTGAAGGAAGGTCATCCCGCCATCCCCTGTATGTTGATTCGACGCAACAGGTCAACCTTCTCAGAGCTTCTTCAGGTTCTCAAGCGCCTTTGGCAGGCCAAGCTCCCTCGTCTTGACCAGGTGGTCGTAGACTTCGTAATAGTTAAAGATCTTTTTACTGATGAGGGTGTCCAGAAACGCCGTGCGCATGTCAAGCTCGTCGTACAGGAGGCCCTCGTCCTTTCTGGACATGCCTCTTTTGAGCAGCAGCCTTGAGACGAACAGGTTGCTGCTCCCCTTGCCCCTGAATGTGACCGTGTCGGTGGACGGGTCCCAGGTAAAGATGGGGATGAACATGACCGAGTCGGCGCCGGCGTTGTACCCGACTACCTCGTTTATCGAGAGCACCCTGCGGATGGGCCTGCCGTCCTTGCCCTGTACGGCTGCCTGGAAGAGGGCGATGTTCAGGTTCTCCACGTTTGGCTTGGGTATCTTCATGGGCTCGCCTGTCAGCCTCTGGATGAGGCTGGACATCTGCGCGGCGTGGAACGTGCTGATGACGGGGTGGCCCGTCTGCATGGCCTGAAACGCAATGTTGGCCTCTACGCCCCTGATCTCGCCCACAAGGATATAGTTTGGCCTCTGCCTGAGAGCGGCCTTGAGCAGGTCGAACATGGTGACGCTTGAAGACGCGCTTCCCGTGTCGCGGGTGACCTCGCTTATCCAGTTGTTGTGCGGCAGCGTAATTTCAGGAGTGTCCTCTATCGTCACTATCTTCCATGTCGGCGGTATGAACAGCGTGATGCCCATCATGGTCGTGGTCTTGCCAGAAGCCGTCTCGCCGTTGATGAAGCAGCTCATGCCCTCGCTGACCATCATCCACATGTAGGCCGCCTCCCTGCTGTCGAGCGTCTTTGACGAGATGATCTGGGTTATGGAGAGAGGAACGGCCGCAAACCGCCTTATGGTCGCGTTCGTGCCCTTCCTGCTCACGTCCTTGCCAAACACGATGTTGATCCTGGAGCCTTCCGGGAGCGTGGCGTCTATGACGGGCTTTGCGTGCGAGACCGTCTTGCCAAACTGCTCTGACATGCCGATGACCAGACTGTCGATGTCGTCGTTTGTGAGCCACACCGGCGACTTTAGGGAACCAAACACCTTGTGCACGATGAACACGTTGCCCTGCCCTATGATGGAGATGTCCTCCAGGTACGGGTCCGTGAGGAACGGCTCGAGCAGCCCAAGGCCGGCGCGCTTGCGGATGAAATGATATGTGAGGTTTGCAAAGTCCTTCTCGTAGACGGGGATGGGCCTTACCTTCGGGTCCAGCTTGGTATAGTCGACCTCTGTCTTTGAGGGCGCACATATCTTTTTCAGGAATTCGTCCAGGTAGACCATCTTTTGCTGGTAGTCGCTTGCAGGCTCGGCGCCGGCGGAGCTTATGGCAAAGATCCTGTCTATGTTGGACGTGAGCGTGATGTTTGGCTCTGGCGGGTCGATTATGGCGTATTCGGTATAGCCGTCGCTGGTGCCGATGCTGTTGATGTGGATGTATATCTGGTCGGTGACAGGGTAGACGAGGTTGAGCACCTTGAGGCTCTTGAGGCTACCGTCCAGCTTTTCGTAATAGGCTGGCATGGGTATCCCAGCGCCCGAGATCTTTTGCAAATAATCCGCCAGGTGGGGAGTCCTCCTGGCTGCCTCGAGCAGTTTCTTGTCGATTATGGGGACGGTAGTAGTAGCAGCAGTACTGGTCGGGCTGGAAGGAGGAGGGGAAGAAGAAGCTGCCGCCGGTTTTTGAGCTAGAGATTGCGATTCCATCGAAAGAGAGATACCTGTGATTAGAGGAAAAACCAGCGGTTAAAACCACTAGTATGTAAAATCCGCAACGAAAGAGGGAAGAGGGGAGAGAAGCAATTGAGAGGAGACGAGAAAAAGAAAGAGGACGTGCAGTCGCGACGGCCAAAAAGTTCAGGATGTCTTGTTGAACATGAACTTGAAGGCCGCAACCAGCGACTGGTTGTTTGTGTAAAAGCCGGAAAAGTCCTGCTTTTTGCTGCCGCTGCCGCCAGAAGGCGCCGGCGCGCGGCTGCCGAGCAGGATTATCATTTCAGTGTTGTCTACGATCACAAAGTCGACAGGCGTGTTCTTTCCGTCCACCACCTTCAGGCCGACGGTGTTCTGCATGTTGCCGTCGACGTCCTCGCTGAGCAGCTGCGGCACCTTCTGGCACGACGTGTGCAGGTTGACCTTGGCGCCCTTGCCGCGCAGCCCTATGAGTGCGTCGATTATCTCTGCGTAATAGAGGTTGACCAAGTATCTGTCGGAGAGCAGCATCGAGACCTCTGCCTTGGCAGACGCCAGCATCTTGATGATCTTGGCGTGAATCGGGTCCTCGCCGACCAGCACCTGGTAGCTTTCCTTGCCCTGCTCCTCCGGCAGCACCATGCCGTCGACTATGCTGTTTATCATGCTCTGGTGCTCGTCCTTGTTCTCCGACACGGCGCGCAGCGCGTTCTGCTTTGAGCGCACAAGGCAGTCGACTGCCTCCGTGTAGTGGAGCGCGTAATACTTCTGCGGCCTGTCAAACGTGGACAGGACGACCCCCTTTGAAAGGAGGTTTGAAAGGTAGTGATAGGTTTCTGTGCGGCCGATGCCGGTGTATTTGGAAACCTCGGTGGCAGTGGAGTGCTTGCGGATCATCAGGTACAGCAAGATCCTTGCCTCGTTCAGACTGAGATCCAGCTTTTGCAGATCCGGCAGCAGTTTCTTTTGCACTGCAAGGAAGTATTTCGCAAATGCGTGATCCATCTTGTCCGACGCGTAGATGCTGTCTTCAAGTTCGGAATAGTCCAGGTCGGCGTCAAAGACTTTTTTGGTGCTGGATGTCATCTTAGAAGGAGAAACTAGAGGAAAATTATATAATAATTTGTAAGTAGATTAGCTACAAACAAAAGCTGTCTCAATGAATTCATGGGGCGGCTTTTTACGACAGGTGACTAACCCCTGTGCCTGTTTTTGGCCGTTTTGCCTGGAAGGGGATACTCTGTCAACACGTTTGTAAAATATATTTCATGCGCTGGCAGTTAAGACACTGGCGACGACCTTTTGCCGTTGAAGAAGACGGTGCGGCGCGGCGTAGTCGGCATAGAGTCTGCCATAGTGCTGATCGCGTTCGTAGTGGTGGCCGCCGCAATAGCGTTTGTCGTGCTAAATTCGGGGTTCCAGACCACCGAAAAGGCCAAGTCCACGATAACTGCCGGGCTGTCGGAGGCAAGCTCTGGCCTTGAAGTGGCAGGAGCAGCCACGGCAAAGGGCAACCTAACAAGCTCGAGCGTGGCCGCGTACACTATACCTGTCAAGCTCGCCGCCGGTGGCTCGTCGATAGACGTCTCCAAGGAAAAGACCGTGGTCAGGTACACGAGCAAGAACGTGTCGTACGACAACATCTATGTGGGAATCATGAGCAACACCACGTTTGCGTCGATGGACGACGCCATCCAGCAGGCCAGAGATGAAAACAAGATCCTGCGAAAACCGGGAGAAGGCGCAGGGCCTACCAAGACTGCGGCCATCATCTACTTTGCCACAAACTCCAATAACAACAACATCCTGGACCCTGCCGAGCAGGCCATGGTACTGGTGGTGTTCAAGGACTCTGAAAGGCCGGCCGCGCTTGACGTGACGAGGCTTGAAATAATCCCGACGTCCGGCGCTCCACTGACTGTAGAGCGCGCCATACCGCCCGTGGCCGACACCGTCCTCAGGCTCGACTAGGTAGGGAGTCTGCGTATTCTTCTAGCGGGCAGAACAAGCTTGTGCTGCAACAACAAAAGCCTTTGTGCATGCGTAAAACGTCTCTTTTTCTTCTTCTTTGCTGCCACACACAAGTAAACCGTGAAAAGTGAAAAAGGCCCGACCGAGAGAGGGATACGAAGCCTTTGTGCGTTTTTTCGTGTGTATATATGAACAAGGCCGGTCGGGGCCTTTTTTTGGGTTGCTGGTTGCTTAGACCTTGCTGCCTATGATCACGGCGCGGTTAAAGAAGCGCGCCATGTCGGGCAGAAACATACAGCCTGGCGTATATCGCTCTTTGACGGCGCGCCGGCTAAGTATAATGGCGGACATACTCTAGGTTTTAGATTCAACCCCCTATACGCTAGCCATGGAAGTCAGAAAGACTCCAGACAACAGACACAGACGCACTAGGCGCGGCGTAGTGGGCATCGAATCTGCAATAGTTTTGATTGCATTCGTAATTGTTGCAGCGGCCCTGTCCTTCGTCGTCCTAAACATGGGATTCTCGACAACACAGAAAGCAAAGAGCACGATCACGTCCGGCCTTGGTGAAGCATCAAGCGCCGTCGAAATCGCAGGCCAAGTCACAGCAAAGGGTAACACAACGGCATCCAAGATAGACGCATACACCATCCCGATCAAGCTGGCGTCAGGCGGCTCGTCAATCGACATTACGTCGTCAAAGACGGCTGTCAAGTACTTCAGCAAGAGCGTGACATACGACAACATCTTCAAGGGCGTGCTCGCAAGCTCCACATACACAGACATGGACTCGGCAATGACTGCAGCAGTGACTGCATCCTACATCAGCGCAAAGCCCGGTGTAGGTTCTGGCCCAAGTGCAACTGGCGCGTTCATCTACTTCACGACCAACGTGAACAACAACTCCATCATAGACGCTGGTGAACAGGCAGTGCTCGCCGTCGCCTACAAGAACGCAGACAGGCCGGCAGCTCTTGACCAGGTGACAGCAGAACTCATCCTGTCGTCGGGTGCGCCACTGACTGTGATAAGGAACGTCCCGACAATTACTGACACAGTGCTGAACCTCGGTTAAGGAGAGTGGACCAAGAAGTGGTCGCTCCACCCCATCTTTTTTTAAAGTCATCTCCTCTCAAGTCATTGAAAATATCAGGCACGGCGCTTCGCGCAATGGCATCCGCCTCGGCCACCATGGGGCTGTACCTTGCCGGCAGCATCGCCATGCCACAGTACCTCGGGTTTGACAGGCTTGACCCTGCCAGCCTGGCTACTATCACACCGGATAACATTGGCTCCAAAATAGTGATATTCATCCCCGCGTTCGCAGGCGCAGCAGGGTTCGTCCTGCCGCCGCACCTAAAGAACGTGCTTGGCCTCTTGAAGCTGACGCGCAGAGCCTCCTCCTCCTCTTCTGGAGCGTCTTCTGCCATGCAGGCCGAACAGGCCGGGATAGCGCCCTCATCAGCCGCGGCATCAGAGCCTGCCGCGTCGCAGCTGCAGGCCTCGCCTGCGGCAGCAGCACTGACGCAGCCTGAACTGGCGGCTGCCGCCGTTGCCCCTGCTCCTGCTGCGGCAATCAACATGGAAGAAACCGTGTCCATGATAGAGGACATGGTGGGCAAGAAGGTGGGCGAGGTGGTCACTGACGTGACCAACATGAAGAACGACGTGGCGTCGTTCAAGGGGGACATCACCGCGCTCAAGGAAAACATAGAGAACCTCACGCTGTCGTTCGAGTCGTCCCTTACGGACCTCAAGGCGTTCCAGGCGGAGATGGTGAACCCGCTGAACTTTATGCGCAGGTACTTTGAGACGATGGACATCAAGAACCTGTCCGACCCGATGCAGCCGCTGCCGCACATGGGAGAACCTGCGGCAGCAAAGGCTGAGCAGCCGGCGATGGCGCCTGCTGCAAGCGTTGAAGGCTCTGAAACCAGACGGGCTGAGCAGCAACAACAGAAGCTGCAAGATCACAATGACGGCGATAATAACAACGGCAACAGCAACAACAACAAGAAAATTGATAATCTGGCCGCAAGGCCGCCGTCTACAAGAAGACGGCAGGAAGGAGAGGAGGGGGAAGGTGACGACGACGAGGGGGAACGTACTGAGAAGCAGCAGCTTGCTCAGCTGCAGCTCTCTGAAGCAGAGCTTCGCGCTGCGTTTCGGGATCTGCTGCCTGGCATTGCCCCAGAAATGCAGCCGCAGCAACAACTGCCACCGGCGGAGGGTGAGCCCCAGATGGTAGTTGCAGCAGCGGGCAGCAGAGACGGTGGCAGGCCGCGCGAGGAAACAACAACAGCAGCAACAGCAGCTGCATCCGGGGGGAACGGGAACGGCCACGCCGGCAGCCAGATGTTCCACGGGAGCCTGACTCTTGGCAAGCTCATGTCGATGGTGTCCATCCTTGAAAAGCTGCTCCGCGACATCGGGCCGGATGAGCTTGAAGTGCTGATAGAGCAGTACAGGCAGTTTGGCCTCAAGGCAGAGGACGAGGCGGCGGTGTACAACGTAGTGAGCATGCTAAAGGACTTTGACATGTCGCCAGACGAGGTGATGGTCCAGCTGTACCGGCTGGGCCAGGTCATGGGCATCCGGGACGCGCAGGCCGATCTGGAATACGCCAAGCTCCAGGCAAGGATCAAGTCTGCCCGGCGCATGCAACAACAACAGCAGGTTATGGCCGCAACAACAACAGCAGCTCCTACTCCTGCTGCTGCCACCGCATCAAGGGGCGACCACCTGGGCCACGCGTACGGAAGGAGGGAACAGGCAGACGGTTAGCGCAGGCATCACCGAGGGGATACTGCTGGTCGCTTCAGTCATAGTGGCCACGTCGCTTTCGGGCATGGTCATAGGCAAGATGGGCATCCTGAACTCGTCCTTTGCAGTGTCTGCCGAGGCGCAAAAAGACATCATGCTGACCAAGATAAAGGTGGTGTACGCGACCGGCAGCAGCTCGTCGCCTGCCGTAAAGGTGTGGGTCAAAAACGTCGGGAGCGTCGCAGTGACAAACACGGACAAGCTTGACGTGTACTTTGGCAAGCTGGGCTCTTCGACGCGCATCCCGTACAATGCAGGCTCTAACCCGACCTGGGTCTACAGCGCAAGCGTGACCCAGTGGCAGATAAAGGACACGGTGCAGATAGACATCACAAACAGCGCCAACCTGTCTGCAAGCAGCACATACGTGGTGAGGATAGTGACTCCAAACGGCGTGGCAGACGAGTACCTGTTCTCGACCTAGCGCCTAGAGGAGAAAAAGAGAGGAGAAGGGGGGTGGGCGCAGAAGGATGGGCATAAGCAACGCGCTGGCCGGCGGCATAATGCTGATGGCGATGGTATACGTGATACTTGGGATTCCCGGTCTTGTGGACACGAGCGCAGGCGTGAGCGGCGCAGCCACCAGGCGGTATGAAGCAGACAACGACGCGCTCAAAACGTCGATAAACATAACGGCGCTCTCGCTCGTCTCGGGCAACACTGTCATAAGCGCCAACATCACAAACGGCGGGAACACCAAGCTGTGGGAGTACTCTAAATTTACGGTCATTGCAACCTACGACGCCAACGTCACAAACTCGCGGGTCAGGACTACAGAAGAGGTGACGTACGGCGGCATATCGTCTTCCACCCCGGCCGCCGGCCGGTGGGTGCTGCACGCATTCGACCCGTCGACCGACCCGTACGTCGACCCGCAGGTGGTCAACCCCGGCGAGCAGTTCACGATAAGGATCAAGCCGCAGCTCCCGATATACTCGTCAAACCCGTCGGTGCACGTGGCAGTCTCGACGCCAAACGGCGTGGTCGCAACCAGGGGAGGCGCCTTTTAAAAATTGGTGGTCACGGTCTCTACGAGCAACGAAGAGGTGGACAGGCAGCTTGGCGGTGGTCTGCCGCTCCCCTCGCTCATCCTGATGGAGGGGGAGCACGGCACCGGCAAGAGCGCGCTCACTGCCCAGTTCATGAAGGGGATGCTCGAGTCAAAGCGCAAGGTGCTCTACATCACGACGGAGAGCAACATCAAGGACTATATCACCAAGATGAAAAAGATAACGTTCGACTTCAGCCACCCATTCCTGCAGAACCGCCTTTCGATACTGCAGGTGCAGGCAGACGGCATAACCTGGTCGGAAAAGCTGGCCAAGTACCTGCTGCCTGTGGTGAGCAGGTACATGAGCGTCAACCTCAAGAAATACGACGTCGCAGTCATCGACTCGCTGTCGGTGCTGAGCATGCATTCAGACGCCGACATCGTCATGGACTTTTTCACCCGCTGCAAGTACCTGGTGTCAAACGGTATGTCGATAGTGATGACGCTGCACCCCGGCGCCGTCAGCCAGGACGTCGCGCTGCGCATCAGGTCGACCTGCGACGGCTACATGAAGATCCAGAACGCGATTGTGAGCGGCAGGAGCGTCAAGGTGATGGAAGTGGTCAAGCTCATAGGATCTTCGTCTCAGGTCACGTCGCAGTTCAGCTTTGAAGTCGACCAGAACTTTGGGATCAAGATAGTGCCGATATCGATGGCAAACGCGTGAGTCGAGAGAGAAAAAAGAGGGAGAGAGACAAAAAACAAATGAGCGCCGGCCTTGACCTGAAAAAGTTCCTGCCGTTCCTCCCCGGAGCCTCCGGAAAGGCCAACGCGCTGGACGACGTGCTGGTGTACTTTGTCACCTTCCTCTATGCCCTGTCGACTGCCGAGATCTCGCCTGCAAACCTGCTAAAGACCGCCGGCTCTGTCGGCTATGGCACTTACTCAAAGACTGTCATGGAGATACACAACCTGGGGCTGCGGTGGCAGTACGGCATCGCAACGGCCGCAGGCATAGTGGCGTCGCAGGTTCAGAACGAGGAGTTCAAGCTCTTCCTCATGAAGCTGGAGCAGGTCATAAGGCTGGGCGACAGCCTGCACGACTTTATGAAAGGCGAGATGGCCGCAGTGGTGAGCGCGTACGCGGCGGCGTACGAGCGCAGCATGGAGTCTCTGAAACTGCTGCTTGGCATGTACTCGACGCTGATGTCTACTGCGTCGTTCATGATAGCGGCGATGATGGTGATGTCCATGATAGGGGGCGGGGACAGCCAGACCATAGTCATGATAGTGTTTGCAGTCATTGCCGGCCTTGGCGCCTTCTCGCTGATGATGTACGTGATATTCCCAAAGGACAAGCTGATGCATGAAAGGGGCGACCACATGAACAGGTTCAAAAAGCTCTTCATCCCCTGCGTCGCCGCCGCCGGCGGCCTCGGCGTAGCGCTGATGTTTGTGCCCGGCGTCCCGACCGAGCTTGTAGTGAGCGCAATAGGCGGGCCGCTCATCATACCCGGCTTTATCGCCAGGAGCGTCGAGAGCAAGGTCAAAAAGCTGGACGAGTCCTACCCGTCGTTCATGCGCCACCTGACCGAGATATACGCGACCGTGGGCTCGCTTGGACAGGCCCTCAAGACTGTGATGAAGAGCGACTTTGGCGGCCTGTCCGTGCACGCAAGGTCGATGCTCAACAGGGTGCTCAACAGGGTTACTATGGAGGACGCCTTTGACCTCTTTTCGGTCGACACGGGCAACGAGCTCATCACTGCCAGCAACAAGGTCGTTTCTGTATCGATGGTCAAGGGCGGGAACATGATAGAGGTGGGGGAGACCCTTGCCAACCTGACCACCAAGCTCAACGACCTGCGGAAAAAGAGGCAGCAGGTGTCAAAGGCATTCGAGTCGACCGCGCTCATACTGCACGTCCTGACTATAGCAGTCATGAGCTTCATGAAGGGCATCTTTAACTTCTTCTCTGACATATTCAGCAACGTCAACGCCTCCGTGGGTGCAAGCGTCATCCAGCCGGTGCCGACAGAGACCATGAACATAATCCTGCCTGCCATGGTGATCGCGCTTGCGGGCATCAACGGCCTTGTCATCAAGATCTCGCAGGGAGGGATGTTCAAGACCGTGTGGTTCAACATCGGCCTGCTGCTGATAATAGGAGGCATCGTGTCTTTTGGCGTGCAGCAGTTCGTGGCCCAGATGTTTGGCGACATCATTGGCGACAACCCGTTTGGCGACATCGCAGTGCCGGGCTCCTGATTGCAAAAAAAGTTTCTTTTATGTGGCGGTGGCCGCGCGGCGGCTTTTTTATTTTTTATGCATGAACGCGCGCACACATACGAGCACACACAAATGTGCCTGCGTCGTTCATGCATGCATACACGCATGCGTGCATGCGTGCATGCGTGCGTGTATGTATGTAAATCGCTCGACGTGCTTGAGGATATTAAATCTGGGATCGAAATTGTGCCATGAAGGAGATAATGGACGCGGTGATCGACACGTTCAGTGTTTTTGGGCCCGACACGTCAAAGGTTCTAATGTTTCACATTGAGCAAAAATTTGGCCTCAAGCCAGAAGAAATACACAAGAACCCCAAGCTCTTCCACGAGTTCCTGCAGAACCTTTTTGGCGACTACAGCCGCTCGCTCGAGCTTTCGATATACAGGCAGGTCCGCAGCGCAAACCCGTCGCACGATTCAGAGTTCATACGGTACTTTGAGCGCCACGCGCTTCAGGAGGTGAAGGCGGCTTGAGCTCGTCTTCTTCATCATCGTCATCATCGTCAATGGAGATAATCAACACGATACTGTCGTCGGTCACGACCGTCGACCTGATGAAGCTGTTCCAAAAGAACCCGAACCTGATAGACACGATGGACGGTGTCGCCCGCAGGATAGGCCAGACGGCGTCGCAGGTGGAAAACGACATCGGCAAGCTCATCGACCTGGGCATCCTGGTCAAGATCCCGTCCGGCAAGGAGACGGTGCTCGTGCTTGACAGAAAGAGGGCCAAGGAGATCGACCTGAAGATAGAGAGCATGCTTGGGTGGCAGCAACAGCGCGATGGAGGTGCCTGAGCAGAGATGGTGAGAGGCCGCGCTCCGACAGGCGTGATGGAATTTGACGCCATGCTCAACGGCGGGTTCATGAAGGGCGACTGCATCCTTGTCACCGGCGCCGCCGGCACGGGCAAGACCAACCTGGCCCTCCAGTTCCTGTACAACGGCGTCACCAAGTACGGCGAGCACGCCGTGTACGTCACGTTTGAGCAGATGCCCGACCAGATCTACAGAGACGCCAAGACGCTTGGCATGAACCTTGAAAAACTGGAAGAGGAGAACAGGCTCAAGGTCGTGGCCACGTCGCCCGACGTCCTTGTCCAGAACCCTGACATGATAACCGACTTTTCATCCGAGCGCGCAGAGAGGATAGTGATAGACTCGATAAGCTACTTTGAGCTGTCCCGCAAGGACTCGGTCAGGGACGAGATATACGCCCTCATCAGGTACCTGAAGACCAAGGGCGCCACGTCGATGCTCCTGCATGAGGCGCAGACGACAGACGGCCTGCACGGCTTTGGGCCCTACGAGCACGGCCTCAGCTTTCTGGCAGACACAGTGGTCGTCCTGAAATACGTGGAGATCGAGTCTGCCATCCGGCGCGCAGTTGCGATACTGAAGATGCGCGGAAGCGACCACGAAAAGACGCTCAGAGAACTAAAGATAACTCCAAAGGGCATAGAGGTGGGCGGCTCGTTCGACCAGTGGGAGGGCGTGCTGAGCGGGGCCCCGCACAAGTCGTTTGCTATCAGGATGTCAAAGGCGTTTGGCGGCATCTAGCTGCGGCAGCCGATGAACGGTGGATAGATGCCGTCAAGATGCTCTCCTCGCAGACACGCTCAAACTGGCAGTCGCTCGTCCTGGCGCTGTGCATAGCCGCCCCGTCGGCTGGCATACTGCTTGCGGCGCAGAGCGCAGCCGAGTTTGAGAACCGCCACGCAGGGAGCGTGCTTTTCCTGGCAGCCGGGGCCATGAGCCTGATGGTGTTCTTCCAGGAAACGTACGCGTTCTATGTCACCAACAGCCGCAGGCTGCTGTGGATGTCTGCCGGCTTTTTCACGCTCGGAGTCGGCATGCTAGGGAGCTCGATAACCGCCGGCTGGGTGGGCGTGGGAGAGGGAGTAGGAAGCGCCGGCGTGGCGCCGGTGGACTCGTACGTCGGCGCGTCAGAGATGTTCAGGGTCACAAGCGAGTTTGCAGCGGCCATCTTTATCCTGCTTGGCACCCTGCGCTCGGACCGGAGCATACAGGGCAGCATGGAGTTCAAGGCGTACATACTGGTGGCGGCCATCATGATAACCGCCGCGTCCATCATAGTCTACATCTCGACCGTGCAGGACGGCCTGTTCGTGCCCTTTTACAGCAGCCAGTACGGCTGGAGCCTCTTTTCACTGTACATCGAGCTTCATGTCTTTATCTTTTTTGCAGTCACGACGGCAGTCTATGTCAACATACACAGAAAGAACAGGAGCCAGATCCTGTTCTGGTTCATAATCGGGTTCATGCTGCTGACGTTTTCCGAGCTCTCTTTTACTTATGAAAGGATCCAGGGGGCGAG
>NZ_JBBIHK010000018.1:35576-38700 GCF_037447015.1 Nitrososphaera sp.
GCCTGTTTGTATAATAGCATACATACAATGGTGGACGAGATACGCCTTGGGGTCCTTGTGGCAGTCGTCGTCATAGGGATACCTATGTTCATCATTGCAAGCCAGTTCAAGGCCGAGCTTTCGGGCATGTATGGCGCCACCGGCCCGCTTGTTGCCATGCCTGCTGAAAACGACCTCTATGTGTCGGGGGCCCTGGCAAAGAGCAACCCGGAGGAGGCGCTATCCCTGATGTACAACGCGCAGGCGTCTGACGAGCTGGAGCGCTGCTCAGACCCCAGTTACGCAGAACTGTGCCAAGGGTCCATAGAGCTCATAGTCCAGAGCTGCATCGAATCGCAGCAGGATCTGGCGGTATGCCACGACCCGAGGATAGCCCAGTACCTGCCCAAGGCGTGACGACAACTTTCAAGCCGGCCGCTGTTGGTTGATCAGCCGCTTTTCTCGAAAAACGCCTTGAAGACGCTGATGATGGGGAGGTTGTTGGTGTAAAAGCCGTGGAGCTTTGACTTTTCCGGCTTGCCGTCGAGCAGCATCACCACTATCTCCTTGTTATCGACAAGCACGAAATTGACCATCTTTTCTTCGATGCTTTCTATTACGATTTTGTTGTTGCCAACTGCCTGCCTTGTGCCGCCGGCATACTCTTGCGTGTTCTTGTACGACGTCTGGAGGCGGACGGCTATGCCCCTCTTTGCCATCGAGGCGACGTCGTCCATGATGCCTGCGTGGTAGAGGTCCACAAAGGTCTTTTCGTTCAAAAGCAGGATGATCTCCTCCTTGGCGCCAAGGGTTATCCTCTTTATGGTCGACGACAGGGCGTTCTTGCCGCTCAGGATCTGGTAGCTGTTCTTTTCCTCGACGTTGGACAGAGACATGCTGCTTGAAGCCTTCTCTATCATCTTGCAGTACTCTTCCTTGGCCGCCAGGAGGTGCTGGAGCGCCTCGCGGCGCGTCTCTACCAGGTGGTCTATGGCCTTGTCGAGCGGCAAAGCGTAATATTTCTGCGGCCTGCCAAAGTTGGAGAACACCAGGCCCCTGCTCATCAGGCTGGTGATGTGGTTGTACGTCTCCGTCCTGCCAATGTCGTTGTGCTTTGAAATGTCTACGGCGGTTGCCTGCTTGCGGGTAACCAGATAAAGCAGGATCCTGGCTTCCTTGGAAGACAGCCCCATCTCCTGCAGGCCGTTGAGTATGCCGTCATAAGCCTTGTAAACCTGCGGATCGTCCATGCGCACGCCAAATTTCTCCAGAAATGACCAGATCTGGGAAATTGAACTCATTTTCAGATAACGTTTCAATTGGCGACGGATGTATTTAAAGTTGTATTTAAATATCTCTCTGTAGATTCAGTGCAGAAATCAGGGCTCTGGAAAAACCTTGCCAGGCAAAAAGGACGAGAATAACGTCAATTGTAGAATTCTACCGGCATCTTTAGCGGCCCCACCTGCCGCCGGCACTTGATGCAATAGTCCTTGCCGTCCTGAAAGATCAGCGCCACGTTGTTGCACATGCAGCATTGCCTGCCTTTGATTTTCATCTGCACAGTCGTATACGCAGGCTGGTTAATACAGCGTTTGTGTGTAAAAGCCGGGACTTGCAGCAGGCAGCATCTTGGTCGTACATTATTGCCGTCGCTATTGCGGCAACAACCCTCCGGCCGCGGCCGTGGACGAAATGAGCATGTATGCAAGGTCGCCGACAAAGATCATTGCCGCAAGGCCGGCAAGCATGTAGAGGAGGAACGGGATGCCAGGCATGACCCAGACGCCTTTTCTGGATTCAAAGGGCGTCTCCTCTGCATTTTTCAGCGTAAAGTCGAACCTCCTTGTGCTCCCCTTGCCCTCCCGGGTTTCCATCAGGAAGCCAAACCCCGAGCCATCCGAGCGGTGGCCAAGCATGACTGCAAGTGCCTTTCTTCCTGCCGACTCTTGTTCCAGCCCTGCAAAGAGCCCTGCAGGGTGCCTAAAGCTGTACTGGGCGTTCCTTGCAACGTTTGCAAAGATCCGGACAAGCGAGAGCAGGATCGCGTTTGAAAGCACCATCAGCGGGACGATGCTGTGGACCAGCGGAGCGTTCCCTCCCGCCGCCACAGCGGCGGCTATGACAAATCTGCCGTCGTAGGTGGGCAGGATGGCCGACAGGACCGCAAGCGCAAGGGCGTCTGCGCCTCCAAACAGGCCCGTCCTGTACAGGAGGTAGCCGGCTCCTCCGCCAAGGCCGACTGACAGGGCGACTGCTACAGGGTCAAGGCTGGCAAAATCGAAAAAGTAGAGCGCGGCCGCAACTGCGGCAAAGACCATCCACAGCCGGTCGTCCACCTGCCGGCTCCGCATGTCAAGGGCGGCCGCAACGCCGAGCATGACAAGCGCCGCGCACATGCGCCCAAATTCAAAGAAATCCACCGGGAACAAGGCCCTCTTTTCCTGTCCGTGATGCAGGCAGCTATTTTGCCTGATAAGGGCAAGTACGGCCCGGGTTTGACATACATCATATACCATGCCGCGGCGGCTCGGGCGGCGACACTATTGCGGCAAGGTGCATACGCTGCTGCAGGCCATGCGCTCTGCCGCAATAACCGCCGGCGGAATTCAGAGGACTGCCGAGCGTGCTATAAAAGGGATCAGCTTTTCGTCCACAAGAAGGCCGGTGTCCGAGTCCCTCTTTACAAGCAGCAAAAAGAACAGCCTGTGGCTGCCCGCAGAGGCCGGCACGATAAGCTGGGCGACATTTTCCCGGTACGTGATGGAATACTGCATTTCGCCCATCCGGGACTCGTTGGAAAAGAGGGCCGCGGCAATCGTCATCCGCAGCACGTATTGCTCGACCTCTCTCCTTTCAAGAAAAGGCGCCTCGTCCCTGTGTTCTGCCGCAATGACGTTGCCCACGTTGTCTACGAGGCAGGAATAGACCACGGCCGCATCAAGCTCCAGTATGTCTTTGCACAGCTGGAACGACCTTTCTTCGAACGACGAAGAAGAGGAAGAGGAGGGAGCGTTCATGGTCCCTGCCCGATCTTTATGCCTCCAGCTTTCGAAGCAGATGCGGGAGGAAAGAGGGTATCTTTTACCAATGGATCTTGAAAGGAGAGGAAGGCTATATGGATATATTTGTTCCACGGCGGACG
>NZ_JBBIHK010000019.1:0-32624 GCF_037447015.1 Nitrososphaera sp.
ACAAAGTTGTCGATGAAAACCCCTGTTGTACCGTTGTAGCGCTTGATTTCACCTTTAAAACGGTCTGTTACATACAGGTTGCCGTCTGGGCCGAATACGAGTTTGGCGGGAAAGAACAGTCCGCCGCTTCCATGTGGGACAAAGTTGTCTATGAATTCGCCTGTTGTACCGTTGTAGCGCTTGATTTGGCTGCTGTTTGTAACGGTATACACGTGGCCACCTACATACAGGTTTCCGTCAGGCCCGAATGCGAGACCGCCTCCTTTCAATAGACCAGTCCAAGTAAAAACAGCATCAATCAGTTCGCCGGTGGTGCCGTTGTAGCGGCGGATGATTTGTTCTGGAGGCCCGTACGTTGTTGCAATGTTGATGTACAGGTTGCCGTCTGGGCCAAAGGCCAAGTCGTTAAAGGACAGAGTAGCAGCCCCTTCCGAAATAAAGGTGTCGATGAAAACCCCTGTTGTACCGTTGTAGCGTTTGACATCATTCAGATTTCCAATTGCGTACAGGTTGCCGTCTGGGCCAAAGGTTAGGCTTCCCGGCTGGCTTAATCCACCGCTTCCTGCAGATACAAAGGTGTCGATGAAAGCGCCAGAGCTGGCGCTATACCGCTTCACTTCATCAGTACCCCAACTGCTCACATAGAGATTTCCATTCAGTGCCTGCGCCGCAGGAATAGTTGGAGCAAACAGAACAAAAAACGATGATAGTGACGTGAGAACCAATAGCGATGATAGAAAGACGCGTTTTACAGAGTTCTTGTGGCAAGTGCCTCCATCAAGTTTGGCAGGACCCTTTTCAAGAAACACAGGATACAGCGCCAAATATGATATTAATGAGTTTACGATTCGTCTTCCTTAAGCTACAGAGGTCCGCGGCATTCAGGACAAAGGAGCCCATATGTAGCACGTTGGGTAGAGGAGTAACAACGGCCATATCTACAAAGTGCGGTGTAGCAAGATGAACAAGCTGCCCGATTAGGCGGTGAGGTGAATGCGATACCGTCATCAGGACGATTGACGGTACCTTTGCAACATACGCCAATACAAAGATCAAGATTGCCATTGGCAACGGCACCAATTGCGCAGATGGAATTATTCTAGAAGATGTTTACTATAGTCTTATAATCTATCTATTATGTCTACGTCTGTGAAATATCGCACATACGTCGGAATGATTGCAGCAGCTGCCGTCCTTGCAGCATTTGCTGTCCCTAACGCAACGGCCGCTTCGGAAAACTGTTTTGGCGTCGCTGCATCCTACCTCGGGACGCAGGGCGTCATGGGAGCCCACTCTTCCAGCCAGACTGAGCCAAGAGCAGGCATCGGCAATGTTGCAGCCAGCAACAACCTCACCGTATGGGATCTTGGCGCATTCTTGCTGTCTCTGTTCACGGGCGGCTCTGTAACGTGCCAGTAAACTCCCGGTGACGCCCCGGGGCTTTTTTTACACAACGCTAGTATGCTTTCAACAAATCCTTGATTTTGAATGCAAGCTGCTCGACATCCTCTGCATCTTTCCGGTGCCTGCCGCCAGCACCTGAAAAGTATCGAGCGGGAACAGCATGACCGTTATGAACTTGTGATAGAATATCACGCATTGCAGCTCCCCTAGCAGCTTTTGGTTCATCTTGCCCATGCTTACGGCCTCCTGGGCTTGCCTCTTCTCTCCCCCCTGATTTCACAATATCTCGCCCTAGAACTTGTTGATGACCGCCCTCAGGCCGCTGTACGTCTCGGCTGTGTGGATCGCCTTCTCAACCTCGGCCAGAGAGTACCTGTGGGTGACTATCTGCGACAGGTCGACGATCCCCTCTTTTGCAAGCCTGGCGGCTTCTTCCAGCCTGCCCGGCACCGAGCTGAACGCCCCCATGACAGACACCTGGTTGTAGTGGAGCCAGTTGGCGTCGAATGAGAACCTCTGCGCGCCCGGCATGCCGGCAAACAGGCTTATCTTCGAGTTTTTGCCTGCAACCTTTACTGCAAGATCAAAGGCGGCAGGGCTGCCCACCGCGATCACGACGCTGCCGGCACCGGTCTTGCCCGTGAAATCCAATACGGCTGCCGCAACAACATCATCGTCGTCGTCACCGTATTCGAGCACCGCGTCTGCACCCATGGACCTGGCCTTGTGCATCCTTGACTGGACCCTGCCTACAACCGCAGTCCTTGCACCCACCAGGTTCTTGAACAGCTGCAGGTGCAGCAGCCCCACCGGGCCGTCGCCGATTATGACTGCCGGCCGCGCTGGAGCCGCAAACGGGCCCATCTGGTAGATGCCGTTGAGGCAGCACGCAAGGGGCTCAAGGAGGGAGGCTTCCTCGTCGCTCAGGCCGTCTGGGACCTGCACTAGCCCGCCTATCTTTATGGTCTGCTCCGGGACGCCGACGTACTGCGCAAAGCCCCCGTCGAGCGTGGAGCCTATCTCCTGGAGGTCTGTGCACATGTTGTACTGGCCGGCGTGGCAGTACTGGCAGGCAAGGCAGGGCACTATCGGATACAGCGCCACCCTGCTGCCCTTCCTTATCCTCACCCCGCCGCGCACGTCGATATTCTCTGTCGCCTGGCCGCATATCTCGTGCCCCAGTATCACGGGGGGACTGACCTTGCGGTGCCCGTTCCTGAAGACCCGCACGTCATAGCCGCACACGGCGCAGCTCTTTACCTCAAGGGCGGGCCGGCCCTGCAAGAACGGCGATGGCGCCCTCTCCACTGAAATGCTGTTTGGGCCGTAAAAGACGGCTGCCTGCATGTCCTCCTTTCCTACTATGTCGCCATTGCTGCTGCTTCCGGTGTCGCTTGCTTGCAAATGATAAGGTACTATCGAAGTTTGTTCTACAAGATTAAAAAGGGTTTGCGGCAGTTATCTGCATTATAATGGCAAGGCTGTTTGAGCCGCACATCCACATGTACTCCAGGACGACTGACGACTATGAGGCGATGTCAAAAGCAGGGATAGAGGTGATAGTTCAACCCTCTTTCTGGCTCGGCACGCCGCGCACAGGAGTCAGCACGTTTGAGGATTACTGGGAGCACATGATAACGTTTGAGACAAAGAGGGCAAAGGACTTTGGGATAGAGCATTTCGTCTGCATTTCGGTGAACCCGAAAGAAGCTATGGAGAGGCCCCTGGCGCTGGACGCCCTGAAAGCCATGATGAAGTACCTTGACCGCGAAAGGGTCGTCGCAGTGGGGGAGATAGGCTACAACCTGATAAACGACCTTGAGGAGGAGGTCTTTGTAAAGCAGATGGACATCGCCGCCGAGCGGGACATGCTGATGACCGTCCACCTGCCGCACAACAGCAAGCCGGAAGGCATGCGCAGGATCGAGAACATACTGAACAGCGACGAGGGCCGGCGCCGCTACAGGCGCGGCAAGATACTGGTCGACCACAACGTCGAAGAGACCATCCAGAAGACGCTCGAGCTTGGCATGTGGGCCGGACTCTCGGTGTACCCCGTGACCAAGCTGTCGCCGGAGAGGGCCATCAACATGATCAAAAAATACGGCACCGAGAGGATAATGGTCCACAGCGCGGCAGACTGGGGCGTCTCCGACCCGCTGAGCGTCCCCCTCGTGGCAAGGGAGATGAGGAAAGCAGGGTTCAGCGCCAACGAGATAGAGCAGGTGACGTTCTATAATGCCTACGAGTTCTTCAAGCAGTCGCCCCGGTTCACGTGGAAGCCCTAAGAAGAAGAAAATGATATGGTCAAGCTGGCATTTAGCACCAACGCCTTCAAGCGGTATTCGCTGCAGGACTCGATTAAAGAGATAGCAGGGATAGGATACCAGGGGGTAGAGATCCTGTGCGACGTGCCACACGCCTACCCGCCTGCTGAATTTGAAACAGCCCGGGCGCAGCAGGTCAAGGACGCAATCTCGTCGCACGGGATGCAAATCTCAAACCTCAACGCCTTTACGCTCTATGGAGCGGCGGGGGGCGGCGGCGACGTCTACCACCCCTCGTGGATAGAAGGGGACGGGCGCTTGAGGGAGGTGCGCATCCAGCACACTGTCGACTGCATACGGCTGGCAAAGAGGCTTGGAGCAAAGAACCTCTCCACCGAGCCGGGCGGGCCCGTCGCTTCTCCCTCTGCAAATGATGGCGGCGAAAGAGAGAAGAATGAAAGGGTGTTTCTCGATGCCCTGCGCCCGGCGGCAAAGGTGGCAGAAGAAGAGGGCATCAGACTCTTGATCGAGCCAGAGCCTGGGCTGCTCCTGGAAAATTCAGGGCAGTTCAAAAAGTTCATCAGAAGCGTCAACTCTGATTACGTAAAGCTCAACTTTGACATCAGCCATTTTTACTGCGTAAACGAAGACCCTGCCAGGCTGGTATACGAGCTGGCAGAATACATCGAGCACTTTCACCTTGCAGACATAAAGGGCAGGGTGCACAACCACCTGATACCCGGAAGGGGCGAGATAGATTTCCGCCCCGTCTTTGCGGCCATGCAGGACATAGGCTATGACGGGTTTGTGACAGTCGAGCTCTATCCGTATCAGGACTGCCCCGTGCAGGCGGCGCAGGAGGCGTACAGCCACCTTTGCAGGATCATGGGCGAATCAACGCGTTAAAGCAGTACCTCCTTTTGATCAGGCTGCCAAACGTCTTTACGGCACCCTCAAACATACTGGCTGGGTACTTTGCGGCAGTCCCGCTTGTACAGGCAAACGGCTTCCACCTTGTCTCGCTCATGGTCTCTTCCGGGCTCCTGTACGTCGCAGGCATCGCGCTGAACGATTATTTTGACATGGAAACAGACAGGCGAGAGCGCCCGGGCCGCCCGCTGCCCTCCGGCAGGGTTCCAAGAGCGCATGCCCTGGCTATCGCCATAGCGGCCATCGCTGCGGCAAATGCGACAATCGCCCTGACGGTAAACTCTCTTGCAAGCCTTGCTATATCTGTAGCCCTGACAGGGGCCATAGTTGCATACGACTATAGCCTCAAGCGGGGGCCGGCGGCCGCTTTTGCGATGGGCGCAACAAGGTTTCTCAACGTAATCCTTGGGGCAAGTCCTGCCATCACCACCGTCATCGTCGTCGCATCTTCAGCGGCTGCTTTTGGCCAGGAGCGGTTGTTGGCAGCAGCGGTATTTGCCGCAGCCATGCAATTTGCATACGTCGTCGCGATAATGATGTTGAGCAAAAAAGAAGCAACAGTCAGTGGTAGTAGCAGCAGCAACGGTAGCAGCCGCAACGAAGGGCCAAGCGTCTACGCAGCGTTTCTAATCATCGCCGGGGTCGTAGTGTCAATCGCTGCCGTCGGGCTGTTTCTTTTGCAGTTCAAGCCAGAGTTTCTTGTGAACCTGGCGATATTTGCCGGCGTAATGGCGGCCATCTTCTTTTTCTTTGTCAACGATCGGCGGCTTGCGGGCAGCGGCTCTCCATCGCGCGTCTCGCACGCCGTCAAAAACATGGTCCTCTCCATAGTGGTGCTTGATTCCGTGTTTGTGGCCGGCAGCGCGGGGCTGGAGTATGGCCTTGCGACCCTGCTCTTTGCGGTGCCTGCCTTCCTCCTTGCAAAAAGGCTGTATGTAACCTGACGCTATAACTCTTTTAAGAGACATCCGTCGATACGACGGCTGGGACGGTTGCAAAAAAATCAAGATGGCTGCGCCGGAATATTCCATCGTTCTTGACATAGTCGGGCTCGAAACAGAGCACCTCGAATCCGGCCTTGTCCCCAACATTGCCAGGCTTGCCGGGGCTGGCGAGTATGCAAAAATGGAGCCGGTCTTTCCGGCAGTAACGTGCACGGTTCAGGCCAGCCTGCTGTCAGGCAGGTATCCAAGCGAGCACGGGATAGTGGCAAACGGGCTTTATGACAGGAGCACATATTCCGTGTCGTTCTGGGAGCAGCCAAGCTCGCTTGTCAGGGCAGAGAGGGTGTGGGACAGGCGACGCCGAATGCAGCAAAAAGGGCACGGAGAGGCCGGGCCATCCACCACTACCACTACCACTGCTGCTGCGACGGCGGTGCTGTTTTGGCAAAACACAATGTATGCCGATGCCGACATCGTGGTGACCCCGAGGCCCATCCACCTTGACGACGGGATGGTGATGTGGTGCTATTCAAAACCGGTCGGATACTATGATGAAGAGCTGAAAGAAAGTCTTGGAGAGTTCGACCTGGCAAGCTACTGGGGCCCGCTTGCGTCGCCCAGGTCGAGCGAGTGGATCGCCCGCGCTGCAGAATATACGCTTGAGAAAAAGCGGCCAGACCAGCTTTTCGTGTACATCCCCCATGTCGACTATTCTGCCCAGCGATTTGGCAGGTCGGACATGCGCGTCAGAGACGACCTCAAAAAGGCAGACGAAATAGTGGGAAGGCTGGTCCAGAAAACAAAGGAGCTTGGAATTGGCGACAGGACGCAGTTTGTCATCGTGTCAGAGTACTCGTTCAACGACGTGGACGGGGCAGTCCCGCTCAACCTGGCGCTGCGGGACGCGGGCCTGCTTGCGGTGCGGGACATACAAGGGAAAGAATACCTCGATTTTGAGTTCAGCAAGGCGTTTGCGATGGTGGACCACCAGGTGGCGCACATCTTTGTGCAGGACGCCAGGTCCGAAAAGGAGGCCAGGAAGGTTCTTGAAGCCACAAAAGGGGTGGACAGGGTTCTAGGCGCCGAGGAAAAAAAGACGCTCAGGATAGACCACGAGCGAAGCGGCGAGCTTGTCGCTGTTGCAGAGCGCAACAAATGGTTCAGCTATTACTGGTGGTACGACGGCGAGAACAAGGCGCCAAGCTTTGCCCGCAGGGTGGACATACACCGCAAGCCCGGCTACGACCCCGTGGAGCTTTTCTTTGACGCAAAGACGAGGTCTATTCCCCTCGATGCGAGCCTCGTCAGAGGCTCCCACGGGAGGCCGCCCGACCTGGAAACAGGCGAGGGCCTCTCGTTTTACGCTTCAAACAGAAAGCACGGCGTCGCAAATTCTTCCGGCGTCGCCAGGTGCACGGACATCATAAGCAAGTGCCTCCTCCCGCCAGGGGCATGATCAATGAAAATGAAATATTCGATCACCCTTGCCTCGTTTAGAAAGATAGAGCCGGTCGAAGAGACTATCGCCAGGCTTGCCCCGCAGGGCTTTGACGCGGTGGAAATGTACGGCGAGCCTGACGAGGCGGACATCAAGGGATTGAAGGACGCCCTCAGCACGACTGGCCTCAAGGTATGCGGGGTGACTGGCATGTGGGGGAGGGCGAGCAGGCAAGGGCGGATGCGAAAACTCTTGAGCGCCGACCAGAGCCGGGTGTCAGCAGCCGAGAAATATGTGGAGGGCTGCGTCAGGATGTGCAGCGAACTTGGAGGCAGCGTGATGAATGTCTGCCTGTTTGCAGACGATGATTGCGATGACAGTGGCGGCAGCGGAGGTGGAGGTGGAGGAGGCAACAGCGTCAGGGACCTCTTTGAGAGGACGCACGGGACGATCGCCGCAGAAGAGAAGAGGCGGGTTGCCTGGAGGGCGCTCCCCGTGCTGTCCAGGCTGTGCAGCTACGCAGCAGACAACGGGGTCACGCTTGCGCTTGAGCCGCTGAACCGCTACAGCACGCCGTATTGTGCCACCGCGGCTGACGCCCTTGCCGTGGCAGACAGGGTGGAAAAGCTCGGCATCCTGCTTGACACTTTCCACATGAACATAGAGGAAGACTCGTTTGAAGGTGCGATAGCCGCCTGCCGGGGCCGCCTTGTGCACACGCATTTTGCAGACAACAACAGAAAGATGCCGGGGTTTGCGCACATTGATTTCAAAGCAATCGTATCCGGCCTGCAGGGGATTGGCTATGGCGGCTATGTCAGTTTTGAGCCGAACATTGCAGACAAAAACTATGAGCACGCGACAAAAAGGGGGCTGGAGCTTGTCAAAAATATCGAAAAGGAAAAGGGCAGGTCATCTCCATAAAAGACGTTTGAAATACCCGGAAGATTGGATTGGAATTTCAAGACGGCAAACATTTTAGGCTGTCAAGATTCCTTTTGCATATTTCGCATACGAGTGGGTTGAGGTTGTTGGTATCATTATAGTCCACCCCAGGCCCTCCTTGGTGCACAGCCATTATCGGGAGGTAAAAAAATTAAAAAGTTGCTGATGCTGTGCAGCAGAAAAATTAAAAGAGATTTCTGCACGATGCACTATATCGCTTGCTTGCGTGGACCCAAGGATATGAAATGAAAAACCTGCAGCACCTTGTAGCTGTGCCATTGTAGGAAAAGTGCAAGTGCGGGATTTGAACCCGCGATCCCGGGCTTGGGAAGAGGCACTCTGCATCGCCAAGATTTTAATATCGAAGCAAGATGGCTACTTACAACATAGAGCGGTCATGGTCTAGTGGTTATGACTCGGGCTTCCCAAGCCCGATACCCGGGTTCGAATCCCGGTGACCGCATCCTTTACAACATCCCTTAACCGGGCTTGGCTAACTTCGTAGCTGTGTGAAAAAAATTGTGCGCAGGGCGTGTCTGAAAGAAGGGCGCAGGGCCACATCAGATTAAATATTATAGACGATTTACAGGGCGGTAGAGCAGTAGCATGAGTGCAGCAGCACGCCGGATCCAGCCGCTTCTGTTGGTTTCTGCAATAGCTGCAATTGCCATACTGCTGGCATTTACCAGTTATCAATTTTTCAACGACGCGTCAGGCAAGGTAATTGAGATTGCTGCAGGAGAGGACAGGACGACTGCCCGCATGCTGGCGCACGATCTGGCAGACTCGCTTTCAACCAGGCTCGAAGGCATCCAGCAAAAAGTACGGCTGGTCGCGCAGGCACCGCCTGTCCAGAACAAGAGCGTCGAGGAAGCCAAGGCATTTCTGGATTTGATGCAACAGGCAGGCAGCGACGACGACCTGGCCGACTCTTATGGGTGGCTGGATAGGGACGGCAGAACAATAGCCTGGACGGGCAGCGCCGGCAAAGAAAATCCCGATTACGTGCAGCAGTTGTCCGTCGGGGCGGACATGAGCGACCGGAGCTGGTTCGCAAGCGCGAGGGACGGCATAGGAGGAGGAGAAGGAGGAGGCCATGCCGGCAGCCCGGCAGAGCGCTCACCTGATGGGGCAGACCGGCTCTTTGTCTCCTACCCTATAATAGACAGCCAGACCGGCAGCTTCGAAGGCGTGGTATATGCAGGGGTGCCGCTTGAAAAGGTGGGCGAATACCTTGAAAGCCGGATCTCTCTGGAAAAAAGGGTTTCAGCCGACCTTGTGGACATGAGTGGGACCGTGCTCCACAGCCCAAATCCAGACCTTGCAGGGACAAACTACCTGGGCGCAGAGTACCAGGCAGCGACGGCCGGCGGGAATGGAGAAGAAGATGTCAAGAAATTGCAGGAATTCGTGCAGCATGCACTTGCCAATCCCTTCGCCTCTTCTTCTTCCGGGCCAGACGTGGCAGACTTTACTGTCGGCAGGCAGGTGACCAGCGTCGCATACTCGCATGTCAGGATAGGAGACGGGGAGGCCAGTTTCGCAGTCGTTTTCACAAAGGTGCCCCACGAAATCGCCGCCGATGTAAAAGCATTCATCGACCAGCAGAGGTTTGCCAGCGCCGCCCGGATAGCCGTGGTAGGATCCGCGGCCGTGTTCATCGGCGCCCTGGTGATATACTGGAACAGGAGGCTGGAAAGAACCGTCTCCGAAAGGACCCAGTCCCTGGCCGCCAAGACGGACGAGCTTGTCGCCGCAAACGAGCAGCTGAAGCAGAACGACAAGCTGCAAAAAGAGTTCATCAACATCGCGGCCCACGAGCTGCGCACCCCGATTACCCCGATTTTGACGTCGATAGATACCGTCAGGTCTGTCAGGGACTCTGATGGAGAGAGCATGATCATGCTCTCTGAAAGATACTACGACATTATCCTTCGAAACGTCAAGAGGCTGGAGCGGCTCTCTTCGGACATACTGCAGGCGGCAAGGATTGAAAGCGGGACTTTTAGGCTGGGCAAGGAAAAGTTTGGGCTCGGCAGACTGATCGAAAACGTGATCGCCGACGCAAACAATTCCATGCCGGAAAGCAAGAAAAAAGGCATACGGATAGAATTCGAGTCCAGCAGCAACGAGGAAGGAGGAGAAGCAGGCGACCTGGTTATCGAAGCAGACCAGTCGAAATTGTACGAAGTCCTGACCAACCTGGTGCAAAATGCCATCAGGTTCACGGCGGAAGGAAGAATAACCATAACCGCAGAGAAAAGCAGCGGCGCCGGCGAAGGAAATGTAATAGTCAGGGTAAAAGACATGGGGAGCGGGATTGCCCCGGATATCTTGCCGCGGCTGTTTCAGAAATTTGCTTCGGCCTCGTCGCCAAACAATATCGGAGGGACGGGCCTGGGCCTCTATATCTCAAAGGCCATCATAGAGGCGCACGGCGGCAGGATCTGGGCCGAGAACAATGCCGATGGAAAGGGAGGGGCGACCTTTTCCTTTTCTATTCCCCTGTCAAAGTCCTGAAGCCTTTGATTACTCCCTCCCGCCGTAATCAAGGCGGGGTGCAAATCGCAGCACAGAGAGAAAAAGGAAGGGCAGGCGGCGGCTCTCTCTCCCCCTTTTTCTCTCTACGTACTTGCCTGCAGCAGGTTCCTCTTCAGGAAATCCGTTGTCTTTTGCCACGCGTCAGCCGTCTCTTTCGGTGCATAGTTGTCGCCGGACGGGTTTGCAAACGCGTGACCCACGCCTTCATAGATATGGATCTCGTTTTTGACGCCGGCAGAGTCGAGGGCATTCTTGAACTGGTTGACAGTGTCTACAGGGATCGACCGATCTGCCGAGCCGAATATGCCCAGCACAGGCCAGGTGATCCTGGACAGCTGTTGCGGGTCGGTGACGGGGTTCCCGTAGTATATGACGGTGGCCGCAAGGGGCCTGTCGGAATTGAGCGCAAGCTGGAGCGACTGGCCGCCTCCAAAGCACCAGCCAAGGGACGCGATGCGCGAGCTGTCGACGTTGTCCAGCCTGGACAGGTATTCGACGGCTGCGTTGAGGTTCTTGACGGCCTCTTGCTGGTTGTCCCTGACCGACCTTGACAGCTCCTGCGCGCGGCCCGGCTCGGTCGCCACCTCTCCGCTGTAAAGGTCGGCTGCAAGGACCACGTAGCCTTCCTTGGCGAGCTGCTCTGCCATGTTCTTGATGTTCTGGTTCAGCCCCCACCACTCGTGGATCATGACCACCGCGGGCAGGCGCTGCGTCCTGTTGCCGCTTTCAGGGTAGACCAGATACCCTGTGGCGTTGCCGTAATAGTTGACAGAGCGGGATCTTGCCAGCCCTTCCAGCTCGACGGCAGCAGAGTTCTTGGGCGTCGTTGCAGAGCTGCTGCTGATCTGCCCGCCTGGTTCTGCCGCCCTTTTGGCTGCAGCAGGTGTCGAGAGGATGCCGTAGATGGGGTCAGTCCCAAAATGCGAGTCTATCTTTTCCGGGCCGACCCGCATCGCAAGCACGGAATCGTTAAAGATCGTGATCTGGATGGGCACGTCAGGCACGGGGCCGCTCCTCATCGTGACGGTCGCAGTCCCGCTGAAGGTGCGGGTGCCGTTTCCATCCATTGCAGAGTCTGCCAGCTGCAGGCCGTAGACCCTGTGCTCGTGCATGGCAGTCCCGTTCACCATGACCATTGAAAAGCGCGCCGCCAGGGTCGCATTTTGCGGGTTGTCGCCCGGCCCGGCTCGCAGGACCCAGATGCCGGACTGGATCCATTCAGGCTCGCCGCCACTGTTGTTGCTTTCCCCCATCTGGACGCTCGAGATCTTGCCCCTAAACATGCCCGGCGCTGCGGTACTATTGCCGCCGTCTCTGGATCCCAAAGTAGTGGCGGTAGTGTCTGCAGAAATGCTGTCGCTGACCTGCACGCCGTCGCCATTGTCGCCTCCGGCGGCGGCTGTTGCTGTGCCATAGGCGGTGGTGACAGCACCAAACGCAGGGAAGATTATTAGCAAAGCTGAGGCAAGCACAAACCCGGACAGCAGAGTTGTTGTTATTGGCGGCGGCGACGCCCTGTTGTTGTGTTTTGTCTTTTTCTTCTCTCCACGGCCCGTAAACCCCTCTTCTTCTCCAGGAGCCATTACAATTAGTTAGACTGCCCGGAAAGTTAAAAGAGTATACGACTTTTGATGGCTTGCTTGTTTCTTTTTCCTTTCTTTCAGGCAGGGCCGGTGATGCCGGTCTTCTTTACCTTGGCCGAGCGCACCCAGCTTGCGACTGTCTCTTTGTCCAGCGTAAAGCTCTTTGGTACTTTTACCTGGCCCGCCTCTATCGACTTTTTGAGCCTTGCAAAGAGCTCGGCAGGGTCTGACTCGGCCAGTTTTTCCTTCGAGTCTATCTTGCCTGACAGCACAAGAAGCCCGGCCGCCTGCTCGTCCACGCTCCCATCCTGATATAAAGTCAGATGCTTTTTTTGGAAGAAAGGCCGCCTTTACAAAGTACGTAGATGCGATAATGGAGCAGGATTTTGCCTACACGGACAGGCTTTGCTTGGCAGGACGATGGCGGAAGACGCAGGCGCGTAAGAAAAAATCATGATCACCGGCTCTTGCCGATGGAAAAGGGCCTCCCGGTCCGGAAGGCGATGGTCCTTGCCGACGACCTGTCGCGCGCGCCCCGCCTGTTCGCCTCGGCGTTCTGCGACGTGCCGTACTCGTTCACTATCTCCACCTCGACGCCGTCGTGGAACTTTTTCTTTAGCGCCCAGGCTATCTGCTTTGCCATCATTATCTTGCCGTCCCCTATCTTGACGACCTTTCTGCGCGAGGCTATGCCCCCAAGCAGGGCGGCCACCTGCTCCACCGCAGCCTGCGGCGACGATTCGACCATGCTCGCTATCTCCTCGTGCATGTAGATGGCCGAGATGCCTATCCTGTTTCCGGGGTCCATGCCTATCACCAGCTGGTCGTCCACCGGCGCGCCGTGTATCCCCCTCAGTATCTTTGCCTTGGCGACTGCCGGCGCATCCAGCTCGCTGTCCAGTATCACGTTCTTTTTGTGGCCCACCCTGTCGGCCTCGGCCCTTGTGGTTATCACTATCTTGGCGTCAGATGCCGCGGCCTGCTCAGGCGACAGCGAGTCGTACCCTACCTCCATCGACTTGAGCGCCTTGGTGATGTGGTAGTAGGAGCGGCCTGATACAGTCGCCACTGCCACCCTGTATTGAAAAAGCTCCTTTGTCAGGGGCGTTTCATTCTACAGCTAGACTCTGGGGAAAATGGCTTTTAAGCTTTTAGCCGGGTCAAACCAGACAAGAGATTCAGTTCACGGGCTTGCCGTCTGCGGTGTACCTCTTGATCTTGGCCGCTGCGGAAGCTGGCTTGGCCTGTTCCTTCTTGCCGGATTCGGTCTTGGGCGCATCGGCGGCTGCCAGAGCGGCTTCCTGGCCCAGCACCGTCCGGACAATGCTGTCCACCGCCCTGTCAAACGAGGCGTCGATGTTCTTTTTGATGGCAGCAAGGCTCCTTTCGGCTTCCTTGGTTATCTGCGCAGACTCGGCTTCCGCCTCGGCCCTTGCAGCCTCTACTATCTTTCTGGCTTCTTCGTTGGCGGCCGCAATCACCTGCTGCTTTAGCTTTTCCACCTGCTCGTTAGAGCGGGCCATGAGGCGCCTCTTCATCTCCTCCACGCGGGCGTTCATGCCGTCTATCTCGCCTTCAAGCTGTGCAAGGGCGCCGATGATGGAATCTACGGCAGAGTGGGAAACCGTGGTAGTAGCAGCAGTAGTAGTAGCAGAAGAGGGATGCTCGTGTGCCAAGATGGGAGAGATGCACCCGCAGGGTTATTTAAAAGTATGAGGATCTCTTTCTTAGGTGGTCAGGGTCAGTATGGCCTGCGCCATGTCGCCCTTGGACTCGGTCAGCGCCTGGATCGCCTTTTCCCTCGACACTCCGGCCTGCGTCATCACGAGCACGATGTCGTCCTCCTTGAAGGTCGGCACCTCGCGCTGCTTTTCCTCGATGTCGGTCGCGACCACCTGGAAGATGGTGCTGTCCTTGCCCTTCATCTCGATCACCTGCGGCTTGATGAGGAAAAACTCTTTGTTGGCAGTCTTTATCACCACTTCCTCGACGTCGGGCATCTCTTTCATGTCGAGGCCCATCCTGTCCAGCATGCGCCTCATTTCGCGGTTGCCGCGCATCATGTCACTCTTTCAGAGTGCCGTTCCTGCTTTTTATTCCTTCGCGGGTCCTGACCGCCACTCCCCGGGAATACCTGTTCATGTGGGAGTGGCCCAGCACGGCTATGCCGACTGCTATCACGTTTTTCATGCCGTCGCCGACGATTGCCACGTCCGAGCCGGCGCGCACGTTTGAGCCGCAGCCGGCCACGTGGCGGCAAAAGAGCGAGCGGCCCTCGCTCACGAACGGGACTGCCTCTCCCACCGGCGACACGCAGTTTTGCGCAAACTGTTTGCTGTTTTGCAAAAGGAACTGCGCCCCGTGTATGGTGAGTGCAAGCCCGCCGTCCGTGCGGAGCGTCGCGGCCAGCCTGTTCTCGATGCTGAAATTCTTTATCCTGCCGGTCCGGCGGGAGAACTCGAACTCTATGTCGCCGGCTGGCAGCGCGTCTGACACGCCTGGGCCGAATATGGCGTCCACGTGGCGGCAGACCTTCTCAAGCGGGTCGAGCGGCAGCGGGTTCAACTACAGTCCGTGGCGCGCGCCCCCCACATAAATACAGTGCCACCGCCCGGCACCCGGCCCATCTATATAGTGACGGCGTACGCATATATAGAATCAAGCGGCCACTCTTTTCATGGAAAGCGCGGCTGAAGGCAAAAGCGGCCACCATCACCACCAGCACCAGCAACAGCACCAGCAACACGAAGGAGGAGGGGGAGAGGAGACCCGCAAATTGCAGTATACAGGCGGCTCGTCCTACATAGTCTCGCTGCCGAAAAAGTGGATACAGGAGCTTGGGCTCAAGCAGGGCGACCACGTGGTCATAGCCCGGCAGGGCAACTCTACGCTGCAGATATCGCCGGCGTCCAAGAGGGCCGTGAAGGAGCAGAGGGAGGCCACCATAGAGGTAGCCAAGGACCACAACCCGTATTTCATTGCGCGCAAGCTGATTGCGCTCTATTTTCTCGGCTACAACGTCATAAACATCGTCCCAAAGGACGGCCGGCTCTCTGTGGAGCAGCGCGACGTCATCAAAAACATAGCCCGGCGCATCCTGATGGGGACGGAGATAATCGCAGACAGCGCCGGCGGCATCACGCTCCAGGTGCTCATCAACCTGCTCGACCTGTCCGTGGACGCGGCGTTCAAGCGCATGCTGCTGATAGCCAAGTCGATGTACAGGGACGCGATGATGGCCCTTGCAGAGAACAATGTCGAGCTTGCCGAGGAGGTGATAAGGTCCGACGACGAGGTGGACCGTTTCAGCTTTTACATACTGCGCCAGCTGAAAATAGCCATCAAGAACGAGCACCTTCTAAAAGAGATCGGCCTTGAGGAGCCGCGCAACTGCCTCGGCTACAGGGTGATAGCCAAGTCGGTCGAGCGCATAGCCGACCACGCCACGATCATCTCAAAGGACATCATCGAGATGCGGCAGCCGGTGAACAAGGAGGCCGTTGAAAAGATAGACGCCATGTGCAGCTTTGCGCTAGACGTGCTTGACGACGCGTGCCTGTCCATGTTCAAGCGCGATTATGAAGCCGCGGACAGGGCGATTGAAAAGGCGCGCAGGATAGACGAGTACGAGAAGGCCGTGCTGAAATCGGTGTCCAAGTCCCGCGACGCCAGCGAGATTTACAGGATAAAGCTGATAACCGAGAACATCAGGCGCGTCGCCGAGTACGCAAGCGACATAGGCGAGATAGTGCTCAACATGACCGTCCAGCAGACCCTCAGAAAAGCCTAAATCGCCTTGGCATGAGCTGTTAGTTGTAGAACATGTCTTCGTCGTCGTCACATTATTACTGCGAGCTGTGTGGCCGCTCTGCCAGCCCCGAAAGAAAGATGATGATGATAGTGGTGGACGGCAGCGTCTTCAAGGTCTGCGCGGCCTGCTCCAGGCGCGGCAAGCCCTACGTGCCGGCTTCGGCTGCGACGGCTGCTGCTGCAAAAAAGAAAAAGGCGGCAGCGCCCAAAGCTCCGGCAAGGATAACCATGTCCGACGAGCTGATGCTGGACCCCGAGTTCCCCCGCCTGATCAGGGAGGCGCGGATGAAAAAGGGCCTGACGCACGAGCAGCTTGGGATGCAGATGAGCGAGAAGGCCAACCTGTTGAGGAGGTTTGAGACGGGCGCGCTCAAGCCCGACGAGCTCTTTGCAAAAAAGCTCGAGCGCCACCTCGGGATCAAGCTGTACGTGCCCCTGAGCGACAGCAACGACGACGACAAGGGCAGGCAGCAATAAGGATGCCTCCTCCACCGCCGTCTTCTGTAGACCCTGCTGCCAGAGCCAACAGGCGCGCCATCCTTATTACATACCCGGACGAGCGGGCGATAAACGAGGCAGTCGCGCTTGCAGATGCCGCCGGCTATACGGTTGCAAAAATAGTCACGCAGCGCCAGATAGCCAAGTCGCGCTATGGCATAGGCAGGGGCAAGGCCGAAGAGGTCAGGGCCATCGCAGAGGAGATCAAGCCGGACACGATACTGTTTGACGAAGTGCTAAAGCCGAGCCAGGCTTTCAACCTGGCAAGCGTCACCAAGGTGGAGGTCCGGGACAGGGAGCGCCTGATACTGGAGATATTTGAGCGCAGGGCCAGCACGACCGAGTCAAAGACGCAGATCAAGCTGGCCCAGCTGCGCTACGACATGACCCGCGCCAGAGAGAGCGTCAGGCTGGCAAGGGGGAGCGAGCAGCCAGGCTTTTACGGCCTTGGCAAGTACGAGGCAGACGTCTACATTCTGGACATAAAGAGGAGGGCGGCTGCGCTCAAGCAAAAACTCGAGAAAGAAGTGAAAAAGCGCCAGCTGTACAGGAACCAGAGGGTCAAGTCGGGCCTGCTCTCAATCTCGCTTGCCGGCTACACGTCTGCTGGCAAGACCACGCTGTTCAACGCCATGACTGGCGAGACCAAGACCACGGCGGCAAGCGTGTTCACCACGCTCTCCACGTACACGAGGGCGATTGACCTGCAGGGCGACAAAGTGTTGCTGCTCGATACGGTGGGTTTCATCAGCAAGCTGCCGGCGTACATGATAGACGCGTTCAAGTCGACGCTTGAAGAGCTCTCCTTTGCCAGCCTGGTGCTGCTGGTGCTGGACATAAGCGAGCCGGTGGACGAGATAAGGAGAAAGCTGGCAAGCTCGCTTGACGTGATAAGAGAGTTTCAGGTCCCGGAGACACGGATAATCTATGTCCTCAACAAGGTCGACCTCACCACGGTCGAGGACGCGTTTGACAAGGCCGGACAGCTCGGGATACTGGCGTCGCGGCGCGCCCTGCCGGTGTCTGCCAGGACCGGATTCAACATCGACCAGCTGAAGAACCTGGCAAGGTCGATGCTGTTTGAGACAGAGAAGGTAAAGGATGATGAGGGAAAACAGGATGCCAAGCAAGACAAAGAAAAAGAAGATAATAGCGGTGCTTAGGATAGGCCACAGGCTCGTCCGGGACGACAGGGTCACGACGCACGCCGCGCTGGTGTCAAGGGCGTTTGGCGCCGACAGGATATTCATGACAGGCATCGACCAGTCCGTCAAGGAGACAGTCGCCGCGGTGGGCAGGAGGTGGGGCGGCGACTTTTCTGTCGAGATAATAGACGACTGGAAGGCAGTCGCCAGGGCGTGGAAAAAGTCGGGCGGCAAGATAGCGCACCTGACGATGTACGGACTCAACGTCGACGATATAGCAGACAAAATGCGCGACGACGGCAGCGATCTGCTGATAATAATAGGCGCCGAGAAAGTGCCAAGGGAAGCCTACGAGATGGCCGACTATAACGTGTCTGTCGGCAGCCAGCCGCATTCAGAGATAGCCGCCCTTGCCATCCTGCTTGACAGGCTGCACGGCGGCAGGCAGCTGAAAAAAGAGTTTGCCGGCGGCAGGATGAAGGTCGTCCCTACGGAGAGGGGCAAGAAAGTAGTGGCAACAGTGTCGGCATCAGAAGAGGAAGGAGAAAACGACGACGGCGACAGCAGTAGTAACCTTTAATCCACCGTTTCTCAGACCCTTTTTCAGTGATGACACTAACCTGCGCCGATCGCCCATTCAGCGAGATGAGGAAATGCACCTCGACTGACATCATCATCAGTTAGTTAAAGAAGGTGCACATCACTTTTTCTTATAAAAACAGAAAGAGGCTGCGTGTGAGAGAGATGCACGGCCTGCCTCATGACTTTACGCGCTGTACAAGGACTTGGACGTTTTCTGTCGGGCTGCCCTGCGTCGCCACGGGATAGAGGCCGGTGGTGATGTAATCGCCGACGCTCACCTTTCCGTCCCCGTCCACGTCGATGTGGACGCTCACGACGTACGTGTTCCTCGGGTCCTCGATCGTGCCGCTCAGGGCAAACTCGATCTCTTCTTCTTTTCTCCCGGCAGAGTAGGCGGCGCCCCTTATCACCTGCTTTGCCACCGTTCTGGACGGCGCGTCCTGCCTGGAAACGTCGAGCAGGCTTATGTACGCCGTCGCCCCGTCGAAAGGGACGGCGTCCGGGCCGAAATGGACTTTGCCGGTGACTGTGACCTGGCTGCTCATCGCAGAACTACCACACAGGTAATTGCACTTTTTGCATATTATGACTTTCTATCTCTCCTGCGACAAAAAGAGAGAGAAAGGGTGGGAGGAGAAGAAGAAGTTCCTCCACCTCCCCCACACACACCGCTCTGCAGCCATCATCGTTGTACGCATAGCGCATACAGCTTTCTGTAGTACTTGCAGCGTTGCAGGTACACGGGGTTCTGGGTGTACTTGTACAGGCAGCAAAAGTACCGCATCGCGTAGAGGTAGAAGCAGCAGAGGTACTTTTTGGCGTGCGTTCTCCTGTACGCGTTTAGGCACCACAATGCCCGGCTCCTGTAGTACCTGCACCTTGGAGGCACCTGCGGTATAGCTGGTGGAGGCAGGGGGACGGGCGGCAACGGGGCAACAGGGGCTTCCATCATCATCACCTCTTCTTCTTCGAACAGGCCCTCTTCCATCATCATCATCATGGCCTCTTCGCCACCCATCATCAGCAGCTCTTCCTCCTCCATCATCTCCGGCTCCATCGCCATCATTTCCTCCTCCAGCATGCCCTCCGGCGGCTGCTGCTCCATCATCATGGCCTCTTCGCCCATGGCGGCAAGCTCCTCTTCCATCTCGCGGGGACACTCGGGGCACTCCTCCTCCATCCCCTCCATAGTCGTCATCATCATCATTGTTGCCTCTTCCTCACCGATGTCGCCTGATGGCACCGGGGTCGGCGGCGTCGGCGGGGTCGGGATGGGCGGGGGTATCGGAATAGGTATCGGCTGCGGAGTCGGTATCGGCCTTGGAGGCACCACTATTGTCGTGCAGCGTATGTACGCCATCCTGTAGCGCCGGCACAGCAGCAGGTACTGGGGATTGCGGGTCTGCGCGTACCTGCAGCAGTAGTAGCGCGCCAGATAATAGTAAAAGAGGCAGAGGTACCGCCTGATTTTCGTGCTGGTGTACATCTTGTACGCCCTCCTTGCCTGCAGCGCGTAGATGAGGCACCTGTCGATAGGGCGGCATTCTGGATAGATCTGCGCTATGGCGGCGATGTCGTGCGGGCTGAGGCCTGTCCTCTGGCCCATGCACTCGGCGCCCGGCTTGAGCGCCGTTATAGTGTCCTGGCCGTTTGTCGAGAACGCCTTTGGCGGGTAGTGCATGATGGAGCAATAGTCGTACTGGCCGATGTCGACTCCGCTGTTGAGGTACTGCGAAAAGTTGGACTGGTACTGCGGGTCGATGTTTGCCCAGTTGATCCTCACGTAGGTGTCCCTGTCGTTCCTGCTCTGCTCGTGGAACAGCCCCAGTGCGTGGCCTATCTCGTGTATGGCGTTCCCCGTGCTGCAGCCAGAGCCGAGGGATATGATCTGCTTGCCGCCCCTCCTGCCTATCATCGACCAGCAGCCGCCCTGGTCCGTAAAGTAGACATAGTCGGGCTCGGTCGTCCTTTTCACAAACTTGAACCCCGTCTTTTCGGTCCAGTGCTTCATCGCGTCGATCACCCTGGCCTGGTTCGGGAGGTTCGGGTCTATCTCGTAATACATGGTGCAGTTTGGCCACCTGTAGCGGGTGTCCTTGATGACACCCGCCCTTGTAGGCAGCCCTGAAATATCGACCTCTGCCTCCCGCGCCTGTTCCTCTGCCACCTTTCTGTCCAGGTATTTCGGGTCGTTGCTATTCTTCAGCTCCTCCTCCGTCCCGAGGCAGATGTCGCCCTCTGCAATAGCCCACCCGTTTACGACAATGTATTCCACCTTGGCGTTCACGAAATTGGGCCCAGACCAGAACCCCGTCTTTGGCCCCGAATCGGATGTCGAGAACTCGCCCTGCCCTCCCTCCCTGCGCCGGCTTTCACGATCAGATGACATTTTTTATCTCGCGTTACGTGATTAGGAAAGTATATAAGACCTGTGTCAAAACAATATAATACAAACATATATTACAATTCTACTGCTTTCATATGCACAAAATTTATGAAATTGCATTAGAAAGTATGAATATATTCTTTGTGATCATCCGGTACTCTCCTCCCATGGCAGGGCCCTGCTTCAGAAAGGAGGAGGGTTTTGCCCAAAATAATGATGCAGGCTTGCAGCGGATTAAGACAGTGTCAGATGGAGATGCTTTTTGTAAAAAAAGAGAGTATGGAGGGGGTGGGTGGATGGGAAGGACGCTATGCTGATGCGCCGCCGGTCACGCGGGCATCAGCGCTCATGCTTTTTTCTTCGTCGCCCAGTTTTTCGACAGACTCGCCAGAAGGCAGTGGGGCGTTCCTGTCCACCCTGTACTGGAACACGTCCTTGTAGTCCATCCCCAGGATGACGTTCCTTCCAACCGCCACTATCTTGGACTTGGGCACGTCAAAGCGCCAGTCGTAATGCCCGAAGACCACTATCTTGTCGGCAGTCTCTTTCATCACGTGGCCGACGTGCTCCTCGTCCTGCGTCCTGACCCCTTTGTTAAAGAGCGATTTTGGGTACCTCCCTTCATAGGTTGCAAGGTCGACGTCCGGCGGCCACTCCTTCGGCCAGGGCGGCACAGGCTGCATGTCTGTCGGCAGCGGGGCTTCCCTGCTGACCCTGTACTGCCGTGCGATCTCGTAGAACGGCAGGTCTATCAGCACGTTCCTGCTTGCGAACCGTATCTTGTCCTTTGGTATGTCGTACCTTTCGTCGCCTTCTCCAAAGACCACTATCTTGTCGGCAGTCTCCCTTACCACCCATCCGATATGGGGTGTATCTAGGGCCATCACGCCCTTGTTGAAATACTTGCTCGATGCCACACAGCATCACCTCTCTCTGCATAGTGATCCTGCAGCCCAAAAATATAACACTTACTCACATAAGGTGAGTATCTATCAGATCGGCCGGGATATGTTGCAAGCGATCCTGTTGCCGGGCATTTTTGCCGGCTCATGGAAACAGGTCGATCCAGCCTTTGCAATAGTCGGAGAGGTTGAGCTCCCTTTCTTCTCCGGCGTCCGTCTTGATCACTATGTGGTGCTCTTTGCCATACTTGTGGATGTCGACCACTTTCCCCTCAGTCCCGTCCTTGCAGCGGATCCGGTCACCTATGCGTATAGTCATGCGACAGCCTTTCGCCTCCTGGCTAGCTAGCCAAGCCATATGCACAGAAATAAGATTTATCGCTTCTTGCCTTCCATTCACTATCTGTCTGTTGGTAGAGCCGGCGCCAGAATAGAAAAAAAGAAGAAAAAATGATTTTGGACCGGCGGCGCTATTGCGCCGCTAGCACTGGGCTGCAGCGGCTGCTCTCCTTCTTTGTTCTTGGCATCGAGAGCCAGGCCGCGCAGACGCCTGCTGCCATTGCTGCCGCCGCGGCAACAATGCCCAGCCAGGGGAGCATTGCCGACGCGCCAGCGTCAGATATTATGGGCACGCCGTTTCCAAGCGCTCCCGGCTGGGTTGCAGCCTGCACCTTTTCCTGGGCCAGCCTGAGCACCTCAGAGTATTCTGGAGGGAGGCTGGAGCCCGTGCTGGACGCAAACGCCGCACGCACGGCAGACAGTGCTGCCACGACTGCCCCGGCAGCCAGTGCAGCTGTCCTTGACAGCGCATCTGCGAATCTGCGGAACATCGGACATCACCACCTTTTCTTGTCCACTTTTTCTAGTAAGAAAGGCAAAACAAAACTTTTGCTCGACAGTATTTTTTAGGGTTCAGCAGCAAATACGAGTCCTCAGATTTGCTGCTAAGAAATGGCGGCGGCCGGCAAAAGAGCGCGTCATGGCAGGGGAGCAGACGGCCCTCATGCAGGGCGTGGAATTTCATAAAATAAAACATAAATAACCCTGTTACACACATAACGTTACTAACATAGGTGAACCAACCATATGTCAGCAGGGCAAGTTCCCATAGTAGTTCTGAAGGAAGGCACTTCTGAAACAAAAGGCAACCAAGCACAGAGAAACAACATCACCGCGGCCAAGACTATCGCTGAAATCGTGCGTACGAGCCTGGGCCCCCGTGGCATGGACAAGATGCTCGTCGATACTCTGGGTGACGTCACAATCACAAACGACGGCGCCACCATTCTGAAGGAGATTGACGTGCAGCATCCGGCGGCAAAGATGATGGTGGAGATAAGCAAGGCCACCGATAATGAAGTGGGAGACGGCACCACGTCAACTGTGGTCCTTGCAGGCGCGCTGTTGGAAAAGGCAGAAGAGCTGATCACAAAGAACGTGCATCCGACCGTCGTCGTCGAGGGCTTCAAAAAGGCGTCGCAAAAGGCCATCGAGACTCTCAGGGAGATTGCCATAAAGGTCGACCCGCAAGACAGGCAGTTCCTGAACAAGGTGGCCCGCACGTCCATGGCGTCCAAGATAGTGTCGTCAAACGCGCAAGAGCTGTCCGACATCGTGGTTGACGCGGTGCTGGCTGTAGCAGACAAGGCCGGCGACAACCGCTACAGGGTCGACGTTGACAACATCAAGGTCGAGAAAAAGGCGGGCGGCAGCATACAGGACACCAAGCTTGTCCACGGCATAATACTGGACAAGGAAGTGGTGCACGGCGGCATGCCAAAGCGCGTCGAAAACGCCAGGATAGCGCTCATAAACGCGCCGCTAGAGATCGAAAAGACCGAGTTTGACGCCAAGATAAACATCAGCTCGCCGGACCAGATGCAGAAATTCATCGACGAAGAGAACCGCATGTTAAAGTCGATGGTAGACAAGATAACGTCAAGCGGCGCAAACGTCGTCCTGTGCCAGAAGGGCATCGACGACATTGCGCAGCACTACCTTGCCAAGGCAGGCGTGCTTGCAGTGCGCAGGGTGAAGGAGAGCGACATGTACAAGCTGTCCAAGGCGACCGGCGCCAGGATGGTCACCAACCTGGACGAGCTGTCCGAAGGCGACCTCGGCTTTGCCAAGCTGGTTGAGGAGCGCAAGGTAGAGACCGACAAGTGGGTCTTTGTGGAGGAGTGCAAGAACCCCAAGTCGGTGAGCATCCTTGTGCGCGGAGGCTCGCAGCGCGTGGTCGACGAGGCAGAGCGCTCGGTGCACGACGCCATCATGGCCGTCAAAGATGTCGTCGAGTACCCGCACGTGCTGGTGGGCGGCGGCGCTCCAGAGGCGCTTGCCTCGCTCAAGCTGAGGGAGTGGGCGTCCACGCTTTCCGGCAGGTCGCAGCTTGCGGCAGAAAAGTTTGCCGACGGCATCGAGACGATCCCGATAGTTTTGGCGGAAAACGCAGGCATGGACCCGCTTGACACCCAGGTGCAGCTGCGCTCCAAGAACAGCAGCACGGGCAGGGCGAGGTACGGCATAGACGTGGTAAACGGCAAGGTCGCCGACCTGGCTGCAAAGGACATCTATGAGCCGCTTGCTGTCAAGGAACAGGTCATAAACGCGGCCACCGAGGCGGCGTGCATGATACTGCGCATCGACGACGTGATAGCAGCCAGCAAGTCCAAGAGCGACATGCCGGGCAAGGGCCACGGACCCTCAGGCATGGACGGCGGCGGAATGGGGGACATGTAGCTAGCATGCACGTGTCCTGCCGCATTCCCTTTTTATTTTGGAACAAGGAGAGCCAATAGCTGTGGTGGTATTGCCATCGTCGTCATCATCTTACATAGGTAGAGACAACAATAGCAGTAGCATGGATTCGGGGGCCATTCTGGACATCCTGGGAAACGACACCAGGCGCAGGATACTTGCCGTCCTTTCCAGGCAGCCGATGTACTTTAACCAGCTGGCAAAGGAAGTGGACGTCGGCCAGCAGGCGGTGCTGAGGCACATGCAGGCGCTTGAGGGCAGCGGCATGGTCGAGGCGTATTCGGGAAAGAGCGACCTTGGCGCCCCGGACAGAAAGTACTACAGGCTTAACGCGTCGTTTGTGCTGACAGTTTCCCTGTCAGAAGACGTGTTTTCGATAACGCACAGAAGGCTGGTTGAATCGCGGCAGAAAGAGTCAAGGCAGCACTATGAAAGGTTTGATTCACTGCCAAAAGAGACTGGCCGCGCCCTTGCCGCGCTGCAGAGCAGCCTGGCCGGCATCGAGGAAGAGATTTCAGACCTGGAGTCGCGCCTGAACGACCTGCGCGCCCTGAAGCAGCTTGTCCTGCACAGGCTGCACGAGATCGGGCAGGACGTGTTTGACGAGGAGGAGAGGGGCGTGCTCTACAAGATAGTTGAAGAGTCTCCCAGGTCTGTCTCTGAATTGTCCGGCATGCTCAATAACGCAAAAGAGGCAGGGCTGAAGGCCATCATGGCTACGATGGGGTCCAAAGTGGACAGGGACAGCGCAAGGGTGCTGTTCAAGGGCCTGCGCTAGCGCAGGGCGCACCCCGTTCTAAAGTTTTACACGCGGCATACGCTTCGCACCTTAGCGCCCTTGCTCCTTTATTGCCTAGCCTATCTTCATCCTGATCAGGTCGTAGGCACGCGCGGCGTCCTTGTCTTCAAGCACCAGCACTATTTCGCGTAAGGTAAAGAAGGCGCTGTGCACCGGGATGCGGTGGTTGTACAGTATCGATGAGATCAGCGACAGGAGCGAGTAAGGGTTCTGCTCGTCCGGGCTCATGACTATGGTGATCTTGGAAAGGCCCTCCTTTATCCTGGCGTTAATCTTTTTCAGTCCGCCGGTTATCAGGCTGCGGTTCTCTTCAGAATCGTCTGCAAGGAGGTTGAAATGGTTGTCAGTCTGGAAGAGGCCGTACCTGCCCTCCTCCAGCTCAAAGAAGTCCTCCAGAATTTCTGCCAGCGCAGAGTCGTACTGCTGCTGAAAGTCAATGTCGATGATGCTGCTGGTAAGCGACATCTTGGGCTTGGTGGCCGCGGCGGCAGCAGCTGCACTTGCGGCTGCTGCCGACGGACGGGAAGGATGGGAAGACCTGCCTTGCTTTCTGGCTGCATCTGCATGCCTTTTTATGGCAACCACGACCGTGTTGAGGTTGACCTGGCTGCCAAGCAGCTCCTCGATCTCGGGCTTGATCTTTTCAGCAAGCGCTGTATAGTTGGCGATCCCAAGCTCAAGGGCCTGGAGGTAAACGTTGTTACTCGCAAGTACCTGCCTTACTGCTTCGGGGACAGACAATGCCTGCGGATACACTTGCCACCAGTACGATGATTGTCATGTAATAAAAAGCTTGTGTTTGCAGAAAAAATTATATAATGTCATGGCTATTACATATCATAAGGTGACATTACATATGTGGAGAGACAGAGACTTTGGATTTGGAAGGCTGTTCGAAGACATGGACAGGGAGTTCGCAGAGGCAGAGGAGATGCTGAACAGGATGTTCCGGACAGTCAGGGGAATGAGGCCGGAAGAGCTTGCGGCAAACTTTCCCTACTACTACGGGTACCAGGTAACAATCGGGCCGGACGGCAGACCGCACGTCAGGGAGTTTGGAAACATCAAGCCTGCCGCAAGGGGGCTGGTGGCTCCAAGCGAGACCAGGGAGCCTCTGGTAGACACGGCACTTGACGAGAAGGAGAACACGCTGGTCATAACCGCCGAGATGCCGGGCGTCACAAAGCAGGACATCAAGGTCGAAGTGTCGCAGGACACCGTCACCATACACGCGGAGAAGGGAGACAAGAAATACCACACCGAGATACCGTCCAGCGCCGCGCTTGACGACAAGTCTGCAAAAGCCACGTACGCAAACGGCATCCTGGAGCTGAAGATAAAGCTGAAAGAGCCGCCCAAGCCAAAGGCGACAGAAGTCAAGGTGGAGTGAGCAGGTGAAAGAGAGAGAAAAAAGAGAGAAGGCAGGCGACCCAAAACTCCTTTTTTCTTATCGCGGAGGTGGAACATAGGAAATGAAGAACGGGAACAATAACAGCCGTGATAGAGTAACGCTCAAGGTTGCAGAGACAAGCTCCAAGTTCGTGGGCAGGGGGATGGCCCTCATCGACCCCAAGGTCATGGAGGAGATGGGCCTTTCCACCGGCGACATCATAGAGCTGTCAGGGAAGAAGAAGAGCTACGTCCTCCTGTGGTCGAGCCAGCCCGAAGATTACGGCAAAAAGCTGATTAGGATAGACGGCTATACCAGGAACAACATAGGGATAGGGATAGACGACAGCGTCGTAATACGCAAGGTGAACGCGAAAAAGGCAGAGCAGGTCATCCTCGCCCCCACGGAGGAGCTCAGCATCGTGGGGCTCGAAGAGTACCTGCCCGACCTGCTTGAAGGGCGTGTCCTCACAAAAGGCGACGTGATCCCCCTCAACATAATGGGCAGAAAGATAGGCTTTGTGGTCACAGGCACCGTGCCGTCTGACGCGGCGTCCATAGTGGACGTGAGGACAGAGTTTGTCATAGGGGCAGTTCCCAAGGCAGGCGCCAAGGCAGTGCCGAGGGTGTCCTACGAGGACATTGGTGGCCTGAGGAACGAGGTGCAGAAGGTCAGGGAGATGATCGAGCTGCCGCTCAGGCACCCCGAGATCTTTGAGCGCATTGGCATTGAAGCGCCAAAGGGCGTGCTGCTCTACGGGCCGCCGGGCACTGGCAAGACGCTGCTTGCCAAGGCAGTGGCAAACGAGACGAACGCCAACTTTTACTCCATAAGCGGCCCCGAGATAATGAGCAAGTTCTACGGGGAGAGCGAGGAGCGGCTGAGGCAGGTCTTCAAGGAAGCCGAGGAGAGCGCGCCGTCGATAATATTCATCGACGAGATAGACTCGATAGCGCCCAAGAGGGAGGAGGTGTCAGGGGACGTGGAAAAGAGGGTGGTGTCGCAGCTTTTGACCCTCATGGACGGGCTGCAGGCGCGGGGCAAGCTCGTAGTCATCGGGGCGACGAACAGGCCAAACGCCATCGACCCTGCTCTGAGGCGCCCCGGCCGCTTTGACAGGGAGATAGAGATAGGCATCCCCGACGAGCAGGGGAGGCTGGAGATCCTTCAGATCCATACAAGGGGGATGCCCCTCACCGACGACGTCGACCTTGCGGCAATAGCGCGCGTGACGCACGGCTTTGTGGGCGCAGACCTTGAGGCGCTGAGCAAGGAGGCGGCTATGCGCTCCCTCAGAAAGATACTGCCCGAGATCAACCTGGAACAGCCCAAGATACCGGCAGAGATACTGAACAAGATCAAGGTCACGGGCAAGGACTTTGAGGAGGCGCTCAAGGACGTCCAGCCCTCGGCCATGCGCGAGGTGCTTGTGCAGAGGCCAAACGTCAGGTGGGAGGACATTGGCGGCCTGCGTGAGGTCAAGGAGGAGCTTGCGGAGGCGATAGAGTGGCCGCTGAAATACCCGCACCTCTTCACCGAGGCAGACGTCAGGCCCCCTCAGGGCATCCTGCTGTACGGGCCGCCGGGCACTGGCAAGACGATGATGGCCAAGGCCGTGGCGGCTACTTCGGAGGCCAATTTCATCAGCATCAAGGGGCCCGAGCTCCTCAGCAAGTGGGTGGGCGAGTCTGAAAAGGCCGTGCGCGAGATATTCAGAAAGGCCCGCCAGGCCGCGCCGTGCGTCGTGTTCTTTGACGAGCTGGACGCCGTAGCGCCCAGGAGGGGAGGCTCTGAAGGCGGCGACTCGCACGTAACGGAGCGGGTCATAAGCCAGATGCTGACAGAGATGGACGGCCTTGAGGACCTGAAGGGGGTCGTCGTGATAGGCGCCACCAACAGGCCGGACATACTGGACGAGGCGCTTCTGCGGCCTGGGAGGTTTGACAGGCTGCTCGAAGTCCCGCCGCCGGACAGGGAGGCCAGAAAAGAGATCTTTCAGATACACACGAGGAAAAAGCCGCTCGACCCGTCCGTGGACATTGACAGGCTGGTGCAGGCGACTGAAGGCTATACGGGTGCAGATATAGAGGCCATCGTGAACGCGGCGGCAATAGCGGCGATAAGGGAGCACGTGAAAGCAGGCGGAGATGGCAGCGGTGGCAAGGGGAGCGGCAAAGACCAGAAGCCCCTCAAGATCACGATGAAGCACTTTGAAGGGGCCCTGGAAAAGATCAGAAAAGGAAAAAGGAGGGGGGAGTGGCAGGCAGCAGCAACAGCCCCAAGCCAGGCTACTATGTGATTTTTGCTTCTCTCTCCCTCTCTCTTCCCCCTCCCTCCTTCCTTCTTCTCTTTCTTTCGCTGCCGTCTACACAGTTTTTCCGGCCGCTACTGCTTCATCAGGGCGGCTATCGCCTTTGCCTCTTCCGACGAGCCGAACAGAAGCTCGACTGCCTTTCCCTTCTTTTTCCGTGCGGGGTTGAGCTCTATTATGTTCAACTGGCCGTTGACCAGGAACTCGATGTGAAGCGACTTGCGGGACATGATGGCGTTGCGCACCCCAAAGCGCTTGCCGGCCAGGCTGTTTGGGCTTGCCGGGTCGAGCGACGAGAGCCGGCCCACGGCCTCCACAAACGAGTCCAGGAGCGAAAACATGGGGTCAGGCTTGTCCCCGGTGCCCCAGGTCACCCTGCTGTCCGACTTGGACGCAAGGCTGTCAAACGTGCGGACAAACTCGCCAAAGACCGACTCCATGGTCACGTCTATCACGTTGCCGTTTCGGACAAACTGCGACGCCACCTTCTGGTCGGTGAACTCGACCCCCCTGTACTTGACATACAAAAGTGGTTGGCCGTACTTGACCAGGTTGGTCTCGCAGCCCTCCACCTGCGACACCAGCTTTGTGAAATACTCTTTGGACTGGGCGTTTCTCGCAGTCGAGTTCAGCTTTGATATTATCATCAGCTTCAAGAGGTCGCGGACAAAGTCGTCGGCGTATTTTGGATAGTCTTCAAAATCGTACCGGACTTCTTCGACGACCAAACTGTAGAATGTGGCAGGCCATCAGGATTTAATTGTATTTTGGATGCAGCGCGCTGGCAATGAGAAATGCAGAGCCTGCGATCACACACACGTGTGTGCGCGCTCGCTCGCTCGCTCACTCGCTATCCAGCCAGCTTGAGTATTCCACACTGCCCGGTAGTTAGGTAGATTAGTGATGTACGGCCAGCCGCTTCTTTGTCTATTAAATTGCCCAGAGGAGAGGGGGAGGAAAGCTCCTTTGCATTCCGCCCGGACGAGCGCGCAGTAGCGGGGAGCAACGTCGGCCTCTTTATGAAAAAGCACGGCATCAAGACCTACAGGGAGCTTGTCAGGCGCGCAAACGACGACATTGCCTGGTACTGGGACGCGGTGAACAACGACCTCGGGCTTGAATGGTTCAAGAAATATGACAGGGTGTACGACTCAGCTGGCGGCGTGCCCTGGACGAAATGGTTCGTCGGCGGCAGGTGCAACATCGTCTCAAACGCGATAGACAGGCACGCAAGGGAAACTCCTGACAAAGTGGCCTTCATATTCGCAGGCGGCGACGGCACTGCAAAAAAAGTGACGTACGGCCAGCTCGACTTTGAAGTGGGCAGGCTGGCTTCTGCCCTGAAGGGGGCCGGCATCGGCAGGGGCGACGTGGTGGGCATCTACATGCCCATGACCGCAGAGGCGTTCTATGCGACACTTGCCTGCTCAAAGATAGGGGCGGTGCACGCAACGGTGTTTTCCGGTTTCAGCGCGCCGGCCCTGCGGTCGCGCCTCCAGGATTCCGGCGCCAGGATGCTGATAACGGCGGACGCCGCCAAACGGCGCGGCAGGCAGGTCGACCTGAAGGCCCAGTGGTCAAAGGCAGTCGAGGGCACGAAAGTAGAGAGAGTAGTGTCGGTCGGCAGCACGTACGAGGATTTTGTAAAGGCTGCTGGCGGTGGCGGCAGCAGCAGCAACAAAAATACCAGGACGGAGGAGGTGGACTCGGAAGACCCGCTCTTTATTTTGTACACGTCGGGCACCACGGGCCAGCCAAAGGGCACGCTGCAGGTGCACGGCGGCTTTACGGCAGTGGCGGCGCAGCAGGCCAGCTACCTTGTCGACATGAAAAAGGACGACGTGCTGTTCTGGTACGCCGACATTGGCTGGATAACGGGGCAGGTCTGGGTCGTCTACGGCAGCCCGATAGTAGGAGGCACCGCCCTTGTGTACGAGGACGCGCTCGACCACCCCGGGCTGGAAGCATGGTGCAGGCTGGTGCAGGATCACAGGGTCAGCATTTTTGGCGCCGCGCCGACTGCGATACGGATGTTCATGAAGGGCAATTCTGCGCCTGCAAAAAAATATGACCTGTCGTCGATCAGGATCCTTGCGTGCACAGGCGAGCCGATAAACCGCGAGGCGTGGGACTGGTATTTCGAGCAGGTCGGGCAAAAGAGATGCCCGGTGATCAACGTGTCCGGCGGCACCGAGGCCGGCGGCGCCATCCTTGGAGCCGCGCCTGCCATGCCCCTGAAGCCGTGCACGGTAGGGTGCCCCATCCCGGGATTTGACGCAGGCGTGCTTGACGAGCAGGGCGGGCCGACCAGGCCGGGCGAAGAAGGCTACCTCGTGATAAAAAAGCCGTGGCCGTCCATGAGCAGGGGCATACTGAACAACCCTGAGCGGTTCATCGAGACGTACTGGTCCAGGTACAAAGGCGTCTGGTACCACGGCGACATCGTGCTGGTCGACTCTGACGGCCTGTGGTACATGCGCGGGCGGGCCGACGACATCATCAAGGTGGCCGGCCACAGGATCGGCACGGCCGAGATAGAGGCAGCCGTTTCGTCGCACCCAGCAGTCGCAGAGGCAGTAGCCGTGGGCAGGCCGGACGAGCTAAAGGGCGAGGCGATAGTGGTGGTTTGCGCGCTGGCAGAAACAAAAGGCGGCCGCGACCCGCCAGGAAAAGAAGAAGAAGATGATGATGGTGATGATGGTGATGAGGACAAATTGAGGGCCGAGATAGTCGCAAGGGTCGAAGACGCGATAGGCAAGTTCGCCCGGCCGCAGGAGGTCAGGTTCGTGGCCGAGCTGCCAAAGACGCGAACGGGCAAGCTGGTAAGGCGGCTTGTGCGCGCCAAGGTGGCAGGCGAGGACCTGTCGGGGCAGGACCTGTCCACTGTAGAGAACCCGTCGTCGCTTGACTGCATATAGCAGCCTAGCCCGGTGGCAGCCAGCAACCTTTATCCTACCGCCACGATCTAGCACAACGCAATACGCACATGATAACAAAGGACGAGCACCGCCAGGAAAAAAGCAGGAAAAAGTTTGCACTCCCCGGCAGCAGCGCGCACTATGCGCCCTCCCTTGCGTTCACGATAACCCACATGCGGCTCGAAGTAGAGCCTGACCTTGCGGCAAGGACCATCTCGTGCCGCCAGGAGCTGCAGGTCGAGGCTGTCCAGCAGGAGACGGCGGAGCTGGAGCTTGACGCCTGCGAGCTCGATTTCATTTCCGTTACAATGGGCGGCGAAAAGAAGCTTGCCTTCCGCGCTCTGGACGACAAGCTGACCATAAAGCTGCCAAGGGCGCTCAAGGAGGGCGAAAAAACGGCAATCGCGATAGAATACTCTGCAAAACCCAGAAAGGGCTTTTACTTTGTGGGGCCGGACAGCCACTACCCCGACAAGCGGCCTGAGGCGTGGACGCAGGGCGAGACGGTGGAGGCCAGCCACTGGTTCCCCTGCATAGACCACCCGCAGGTGAAATTCTCAAGCGAAATGGTAATCACGGTGCCGGAAGGCTATACGGCCATCTCTAACGGCAGGCTCGTGAAAACCGAGAAAGGAAATGACGGCGGAGATGACAAAAAGTGGAAGTACTACTGGTTCGAGGGGAACCCCCACCCTGCGTACCTGACGTCCATCGTGGTCGGCAAGTACGTCGAGATAAACGAGGGCAGCCTCTACTACTATGTCCCCCCAGAATTGGCGCACGACGCCAAGAGGTCGTTTGACCGCACGGGCGACATGGTGCGGTTCTTTGAGGAGTACCTTGGCACAAAGTACCCCTACGAGAAATACTCGCAGGTGTGCGTGCAGGACTTTGTGTACGGCGGCATGGAAAACTCCAGCTGCACCACCCTCACGCTTGACACGCTGCACGATGCCAAGGCGCACATCGACTTTTCAAGCGACTACCTAGTCTCGCACGAGCTTGCCCACCAGTGGTTTGGCGACCTCGTGACGTGCAGGGACTGGCAGCACATCTGGCTCAACGAGGGCTTTG
>NZ_JBBIHK010000020.1:0-32153 GCF_037447015.1 Nitrososphaera sp.
TATTTAACAATCGTGGTGCTTTCCTCTACCAGCTTATGACATGAACGACGTGATTTGGGCACAAGCCCGTTTAGGCTTGATTCTTAGTTCCGGATACAGCAATAGCAATTATTAATATGACTGATCGTCTACGCAACTGTTAAAGACGCAGCTATTATTTCTTTTCAATGTTTCCATATGTAATTGTCTAACCCTATAATCCAGCGTTCATTGTACAACCCGTTAAAAATTGACGGATTGAACGACACTGTTCAAAGATCGGGTCATCGCTAGCGATATTGAGCATGCATTATTGCCAAATGTCCCTAAGATTGAACAGTGTATAAATTTTGACGCTGTTAAGTTGGCGGCTGATTTCACATCTTCTCCTTCGTAAAATCGCTAACGACCAGTCGCGAATTTAACAGCGTTCTGGCCGGAGCAGAATCAGCAGCCAAGTTAACAGTGTCTAAATTTTCAAAAGAAATGTTTCAGCAAGTGTTGGAGATTAAGCTCGTACACCCTTTCGTTCCCCACATACTGAACCTTCCGTGCCCTCCTCTCGATCTGGCCTTTCTGTAGCCCGAACTTCTTGATGCACGCCTCTATGTCCTGTAGATCCCTTTCGTTCAACCTTCCTATCTTGGTCACCACTATGTCCACAGGGTGGAGCGCCCTCAACTGTACCTTCTTCAGCTTTGTCTTTACTGGAATGCTCTTTTCCAAGTAGTCATCTGGCAGCATCTGGCTAAAGACTGCCCCGTCCGTCCACGTATCTACCTTGAAGCCGTGCGGTATGCTCTTCTGAATCTTGTTGAACTCCTTGATATCGTCACTAGGACCGGTAAAGTCGATGTCGATCGTCGACGGCTTTATGTCCAGCAAGGTCATAGCAGTCCCGCCGGCCGCGACAAGAACTATTTTCCGCTCCAGTTCCTTGTCTACGGCGGCAAGCAGCCCCATAAGACCGGACCTGTCAAGCGGCATTGTACAACCTCATCTTCTCCATGATACTGGCACGGTCTGCAGGCTCGGCCTCTATCCTCATCTCCTTCATCACCTTTATCGCGTACTGCAGGTCCTTCTTTTCCGGGATGATGTCTGACAGTGCCTGGATAAGCCCCATCAGTTTTCCGATGAGCTTGAACTTCCTTGCAAGGAAGATCAGCATGTCATAGTTTACGGTGTTCTTTGCAAGCAGGACCGGTACTGCCTCTATCCTTCTGGCATCGCCCTGCGCCATCATGGCCGCTACCGTGTATTCTATGCACATTTCCCTCTCCTTTGTCAGCCTGGTCCCCATCTCATTGTAGCCGAACTTTGCCATGTTGTACACCAAGTCTTGTTCCGAGATCTTGTGCGGGGAAGTCTCGCTCTTTGCAATCTTTATCGGAATCCCTTTTTCTGCGATTACCTGGATGGCGTGCCAAAAGTTCTGCGGCCCGTAGAAGGTTATCTTGTCGGCAAGCATTTCCTGTACTGGGTTGAGCTCGTCTGACGTAATCTGATCCAAGAACTTTGCCTCGTTAAGGATCAGATAGTCTATCTGTTGCGGGTGCATCATCTGTATTGACTTTATCGCACGGTGCACGGCTTTGGCGTCTTCTTGCTCTGGGAAAAAGTCCATCCCGTAGCCCTTCACTAAAATCAGCAGTTCGGTCCTGTTGGTCATTTGGTTCTTTTCAGGTCTTATTACGGATATCGACCTGACAAAGGGGAGGTCTGTCAGGAAGGTCTTCTCTATGTCCGAGAAGAGAATCGCGGTAGAGGCGTTGGCAGTATCCTTCAGAAAGATACGCTTCCGCTGCATCTCTACCTGTGCGAGTATGTCCATTATCCAGTAGTCGTCGAAGTTGATCCTGGCGATTGAGGTGTTGCCTACCTTGCTGATCGTCACGATATTATCCCGTGCAAGCTGCTGGAGCTTGTTGTAGATGTTGGCATAGTAGGCTTTGCCGTATGACTCGCCTATCCTCTCGGTAAGCTGGCTTATTGACATCTCCGTCCCTATCTCCCTTGAGAGGGTTTCTAGTATCTTGAAGGAGGTCTCGTCCATTTAGATCATCTATAGTTTGGTTACTATAGAACTATAGTATCGTTGCTATAAATACATGACGCTTATCAGATTGCCTACCTCGACGCTAAATACCGAAAACACAGGTAGTTCTCGTGCAAAGCCGCCAGTTGATAGCCAGATTATCTTCTAAACTTCTAGACAGGCAACTGCTAGGCCCTCCCTAGTATAATTCAGGGGTTAAGAACAATATGCAAGACGAACTGTCAGACACTGGTAATTCTTCGGCGGATCACTGGTGATATTACAGGGAAAATGTGGCAAATCAGCCGCAGAGTCAACAGTGTATTCTTGTCTAAGGCAGTATTATTGGCTCATCTCGCAATGTTTAAAATCAATATCACAATTTTGCCTTCCTGTAACAGAGGCTGGCGTCAAAACTACAGCGAATCAATCTTTTGCTTTAACAGCCGTCTGTCATCGGCAACCCTCAGGTTATACGCCTCATATGCTATCTGGTCGCTTTCCAGCTGGTCGTAGCCGGCGTCTATATCCCCTTTCAACCGCTCGGCAAAATAATTGTCAGCCAGTACAAACAGGTCGCACTCGCCCACGCTGGCAGTAAAAGCATGCAGCGCGTCGTCTGCTGAAAGGTGCCTCTTCCTCATCATGTCCCAGGATCCACGTACGAGCTTGCCAGTAGGCTCTATCAAGTCAAGGCTCCCGCGCCTTGCAAGGTCGATTGTCAGCCCAAGCAGTGACGAGATGGTACTGTCAATCTGCGGTCGGGCTATGTTGCCTTTCACCTTGATAGCCTGGTCAAGCGCAGCCACGCCTTCACTTAGCGTCCACAACGAGGTGACAAGGGTCAGCTTGCCCTCTTCGCATTTTCTGAAAATCAGGTTGACGACTTCGCTGAGGGGCTTCTCGTCGCTGAATCTCAGAAGGTACGCGGATGTGTCAAAATAGATTCTCTTTTGTCCCATACTTTGCCGCACGAGCCCTGCTTACGATTTCAGAAAGAGATACGCCTTCCAGTATCTTCTTGGTCTTCTCCAGATCGTATGACCTGATGTCAAGCTTCATGACATTTTGGGCATAGTCTGCCATCTCGTCGATTCCCTTTGCGCCAATGAAGCACTCCCTCGTCTTGGCCAGCTCCGCGGCTATAGTATCCGAGCTGCCCTTGTAGAGTTTGAAAGGCATGTTATATCGTCCTGCTCCTGACGCATTGTAGTTGTATGTTGCAGGTAATAATCTCTTCTGCCTTCTGCGAGACTAGACCCTATCTGAAGAGCACGCATCTGCCCATAAAAACAAGCGGTGAACCTCGCCTTACCTTTTCCACCCCGTTTCCACGGGCATCGTAATCTAGAGACGAGACCTCAAGCCGTGCTTGAGCGTTAGTCACCTATTCCTGCTCAGTCTTTGGAATTAATAAGATTATTCAAGACGACTTCTAGACAGAAACGGCTTTAGCCGTGGCGTTCAGGCTGAGAGTATCAAATCTGACATGGATTGACTTTGCCACCTGCGCTTGATGTGTTGAGGAATGCCGCCGTGTAGAACTTGTTCAATACTTAGTATTTTCCCATCCTCCCAAGCTTGCTACGTAGGCTAGAGACCAGTTCATTGCTGCCAGATAGTATTGAGCCATAGTGTGCCTAGTTCTGTCGCGTATTCGGTTGTTTATAAAGGGCGTTGCGGCGCGGCTGCTCCTGTCGCAGGTCGGTTGCTAGAACGTCAAGACCCTGTCCGATTCGACGACCAGCTTGAGCATGTCCTTCATTGTGGATACCGGGCACACTTCAAATGACTGCATCATGTTCCTTGACTTGATGCAGGTGCCGCAGGCAAGCATGGTCCCGCCAAGCTGGTCCAGTTTGTCCAGCTGCTCCTTTACGTTGAATTTCTCGCTTTTGATGCTCTCGATTTCGACGCCTGCGCCAAGCATGAATATTTTGACCTGATGATCTTCAAGTACAGCAGCAGTACTGGCAAATCTAAGAGCGTTCCAGACAGTTTCGGCGCCTGTCTGCGATATTATGATACCTATTTTCATCTCTTTTACTCGCTCCATCACTCATTAAAAGCTTGATCCATCATTTCTCTTTGCCGTTGGCGCTTTTCCATGCTTCATAGCCACCGTCAATGGTTGTGGCCCGGAATCCCTTTTTGCCAAGCTCGTCTGCGCCGATATTTCCACGATAGCCGCCATTGCAGTACGTAACAACTTCTTTTCCTTTCAGGTCGTCCAGTTTTCCCTGCCGGGCGTTTCGTATGAGCTGTCCAAGTGGTATGTTGATAGCGCCTTCGATTGTGCCATCTTCCCTGACTTCATCCGCCTCTCTAACGTCTATGAGAACAAAGTCGTCTTTTCTCACCGCAAGGTCTTTGGGAGCTATCTTGTCGGCCATGAATATGCAGTATCAGTACTGTAAATTTGCTATTTGAATCCTCATATCTGCCACCCGAAAATCAACACCCAATTCCAACACCGATGGATTCGACAGAACCCAACGCAGGATTCCGTGACATGATAATAACTATGAAGAACAACTCTGGAACGACGCTGATCTCTACAAGTACCGTGTCCAGCTCTTCCTTCACGCAGACGTGGCAGACCAGCGCCGGAACTTGAGATCCTCCACAATTTTTTTATTTTTCTCATGCTGGTGTGTAAATGACAATTGAGAACGAGTCTAAAATTTATTTGTCTGGCGACCGCAGTCGCAATTGGTGCGTTGATCGCCAGTATAGTGGTGGCGGTCATGTCTGGCGGTCCTGAAACAGTCAAGCCGTCCAACCAGGCTCTCCCAATGTATTACGGCGGGCCAGAAATACCCAGCCAGTTCAGGTCTGCAGATATAATAAGCGACTCGGGATTCGCAGACAAGAAGGTGCTGCTCCAGGATGCCAAGCCGCCAGTCCACGACTTCATTTTGCGTCCTGGCACGACGGGCCATGTCACAGTACAATACAACTTTACAGACGACGATGCCAACGACCCTGGTTCCAATTTCAGGATAAAAGATGTCATCAGCAATTACGTTGACAGCTTTAATTCGAAAGGCAGCATTATTCGATTAGTCTCTGGAAACCTAGTCGACTCCAATAAAGATAGTGTGGGAATGCGGATGTACATATCCCCGTCAGATGTCAATTACCCCGGCCACAATGCGGCACAACTGACATACACCATTGAAGCAGAACCATCTGCTGAACGCGGGACTTGTACCCTGGAAACATACGCTTCGCCAGCCCGTTTCGGCCAGTTCATTACAGTTGGTAGCGAACATTATGACGGGCGCATGCCATGGAACTAAAATAGGGTCGAGTGGGATTTACGCTCTGCTTTTACCGGCAAATTTCCAGATCTGGCCAGCACTTTTCAGGGCCGCTCTGCTCAAGAAGCGGCAGTCTCGCATAAAAGAACTAACTAGGACCTACAACTACGCTTGTATTTGTAGAAGTCTGGAAACGCGCGCACGCACCTGCACATGTGTGTTCATGCCGGCAAATGGCGGAGGAAGGGGCACGGGCGGATTTACGCAGTCATTTTTTTGGCTGCCGGAAAAAATGGCGGCAGCAGCATTTACTCTTCTCCCGCCGCACTTTGCCGCCCGCTGTCTTGAACTGACATAAAAGAACAATTGTTTTTGCCGTTTTCCACTGGAAACGCGCGCCAGCGGTTTTAGAAAGGTAAAGATGGTGCGGGAGATGGGATTTGAACCCACGAACCCCTTCGGGATAAGAGCCTCAGTCTTACGCCTTTGACCAGGCTGGGCGACTCCCGCTCCAACACACTAGACGCCGGCCCGCGCTAATTTGAATATTGCGTACGTACAGCCGGCGCGTGTGTGCGTGCGCAAGCAAGCTGTCCTCCCGATCAAAGATTGCGAGCTTGGCATGTCTTAAAGCCAGCCGGCACAGGAGGCAGCCAGCATGATAAAGGTCATGTCCCTTATAGTCGGAGGAATACTGCTTATGGCGATGGGAGCGTACGCCCTCAGCGTGACAGAGATACGCTGGCCCGCCCTTGCGTGGCCCGAGATCCAGTGGCCGGCCGTCAACTGGGCCATAGTCGGGTTCGTGGTGCTTGTGGGCGGGGCCGTGTCCGCCGGCGCAGGGATAATAGTGTCCAGGCTCTCCTAGGCACCCATCTCGGAAACACCATTATTCTTGTAATGGTTTTTATAACGTGCCTGCCAACGGACATGGCAGAAGAACAAGATGCTTATCCCGATCCGTTGCTTTACCTGCGGAGGTCTGGTCGCCGACAAGTACGGCGAGTACACCAACAGGGTAAAGTCGGGCGAGGACCCGGCAAAGGTCATGGACTCGCTTGGGGTCAAACGCTACTGCTGCAGGCGCATGTTCGTGTCAAGCGTCGAGACCATCTACCAGATAATCCCCTACTACGAGGCACTCAGGCGCAGGATGTCCGAGGTCCAGACCGAGATAGAATGAATAAATAACGAACGCCGCTTTTCCCCACGCTAGATGCCTTCTCCCAGAATCACGTCGCTTGGCGCAAGACTAGTCTTCAACAGCAGGGGCAGCAAGACCATCGAGGTCGATGTCACGGTCAACAAAAAGTTTGCAGGCAGGGCGTGCGCGCCCTCCGGAGCAAGCGTCGGCAAGCTCGAGGCACAGAGCTTTCCAGACAACAAGCCGGAAAAGGCGCTTGCCGCGTTCAACGAAAACAGGAAAAAGTTCCTCGGCCTGGACGCTTCGGACACAAAGGCGGCCTATGACGCCCTGCGCAAAGTCGACGACACTGAAAATTACAGCAAGATAGGCGGGTCGGTGGCTTATGCGCTGTCGATAGCGGCGGTGGATGCGGCCGCCAGGGCGCAGGGGGTGCCCCTTTTCAAGCTGTTAAAACCGAGGGGCCCGTACAGGTTCCCGTTCCCGCTTGGCAACATACTCGGGGGCGGCGCGCACGCAGGCCCCGGCACTCCGGACATCCAGGAGGTACTGGCATGTCCTGTCGGCGCCAGGAACGTCATGGAGGCGCTTGAAATGAACTTTAAGCTCCACTCGGAACTGCGCAAGGTAATCGAGTCCATAGACAGCAGGTTCACGTACGGCAGGGGCGACGAAGGAGCGTGGGCCCCAAACGTGAACAACGACCAGGCCCTTGAAATAGCAGAAAAGGCGGTCAAAAACTGTGGCTATACGCTCGGCAGAGACATGGCCCTTGGCATAGACTTTGCAAGCTCGTCCTTCTGGGACGAGGAGAAGCAGGTCTACGACTATGCCCGGCAGGGGCTGAAGAGGGACACTGGCGAGCAGATCGAGTTTGCAAACAGGCTGATGCGCGACTACAGGCTGGCATACGCAGAAGACCCCGTGCACGAGGGCGACTTTGAAAGCATGGCCGCCCTGACAAAGAAGAACCCTGCCACTCTTGTGACAGGCGACGACATGCTCGTGACCAACGCAGAGATGGTGAAAAAGGCCGTTGGCTACGGTGCATGCTCGGGGGCGATACTGAAGGTGAACCAGGCAGGCAGCCTGCATGATGCGCTCTTGTTCGCCAAAGAGTGCACTAGGAACGGGATAAAGATAATCACGTCGCACAGGTCCGGCGAGTCGTCTGACTCACACATCTCCCATATCGCCGTTGCGACAGGGTCAAAGATGCTCAAGACTGGCGTGCTCGGAGGCGAGCGGGTGGCCAAGCTGAACGAGCTCTTGCGCATGTCAGAGTATGGTTTAATAGCTGGTATGGCCGAACTGACCCCTGCAACATGAGCGGTAATCCAGAGGAAGGCTCGATCCCGGCAGAGACCGAGGCTTCTACTACCACTACTGCGGCTGTCGTCGAGGAAGAAGAGACAGCAGGAGCAGAGGAAGAAGCGGTGGTCGAAAGCCCCGAGGGACAAGAGTCGATTGACACTGACAATTTAGAAAAGATGATACTTTCTACAGGCATCAGGGTTGGGACGCCGGTAAAGACGAAATACATGGCGCCCTTTATCGTGCGCGCAAACCCGGAGGGCCTCTACATCCTTGACATCAGCAAGACGCTTGCAAGGATAGACGTGGCCGCCAAGTTCATCGGCAGGGCAGACATGTCCAGGGTGGCAGTAACCTCCGCAAGGGAGTACGGCAAGACCCCGGTGGAAAAGTTCTGCGAGCTGACCGGCGCCCGGCGCATACTGGGCAGGTTCATGCCCGGCACGTTCACCAACCCGTCGCTTCCAAACTATATGGAGCCCGAGATCGTCGTCGTGACCGACCCGCAGGCAGACCAGCAGGCCGTGATAGAGGCCACAAGGGCAGGCGTGCCTGTCATAGCCATCTCTAACAGCGACAACGTCACTTCAAAGGTCGACCTGGTCATCCCGGCAAACAACAGGGGCAGGAAGGCGCTTGCCACAGTCTACTGGCTGCTTGCAAGAGAAGTTATGAAGAAGCAGGGCAAGATCAGGTCCGACAGCGAGATGAAAGTCTCTATCGACGACTTTGAGACCAAGCTCGTCGAAGAGATCTCGTAGCAATTTTTCCCTCTCCCTTTCCTCCTCCTTCTTTCTTTTTATCTGCTTCTTTTCCTATTTGGTTTATATGACTTGGCGACTCCATCAACTGCTGGCAAAGAGAGAGAGGATGACATTTTGGTAAAGACTAGGCGCGCGCCGGCGGTGGCCGGCATGTTTTACCCCGGCGACGCACGCGACCTTGAGGCGGCCATCGACCAGTCCTTCCGCAACACGAAGTTCGGGCCGGGCATGCCGCCGCCAGCCCCGACCAGGCGCAGGATATACGGCATGGTCTGCCCGCACGCCGGCTATGCATACTCGGGCGCCGTGGCCGCAAACGGCTTTTACGCAGCCTCGGCACTTGATTTCCAGACCGCAGTGATGGTCGGGCCCAACCACTATGGCATAGGCTCCGGCGTGGCGGCAATGCGCGCCGGCGCGTGGGAGACGCCGCTTGGCCAGGTCGAGGTGAACAGCGAGGTCGCAGAAGAGATAGCATCGAGGTCCGGCATTGTCGACTATGACGACTTTGCCCACAGCCGCGACCACTGCCTGGAGGTGCAGCTGCCGTTTCTGCAGTACATAAAAAAGAAGAAATTTACCATCGTCCCCGTTGTGCTCATCATGCAGGACATTGACACGGCCTTTGACCTCGGCAAGGCAATTGCAGACACGGCGGCAGAGAAGGGCGAGGAGGGAGAAAAGGAAGACGAGATGCTGCTCATCGCATCGTCCGACCTCACACACTATGAGCCAAACGACGTGGCCCACAGAAAGGATGGCGAGCTGATACAGGCGATGCTGTCACTCGATGTTAACAGGTTCTATTCCGTCCTGCAGAGGCTGGACGTGTCTGCCTGCGGATACGGCGCGATAGCTTCTGTCATGGTCGCTGCCAGGAGCCTTGGGGCGACCCGGGGCGAGCTGTTGAAATATGCGACAAGCGGCGACGTAACGGGGGACAAGGACGCAGTGGTGGGGTATTCTTCGGTGATATTCGTATGACGACAACGGCGACAAAGGGCAAGGCGTCGGCTCCGGCAAAGATAATCCTGTTTGGGGAGCACTTTGTGGTGTACGGTAACCCTGCGATACTGGCGTCGATAAACCGCAGGATAACTGTCTCTGCCAGGAAGGGCAAGGAGGGCAAGGTCACGATACGCTCCGACATTGCAGCAGGCGAGTTTGAGGGCTCGACCTTCAGGCTGATAGAGGGGGCAAACGCAAGGGCGACGCTTGAGCCTATCTATTTTGCGGCAAGGCAGGTGCTCGTGTCCAGAAAGCAGCCTGCAGGCACGGGTCTAGAGATCGAGATGAGCTCCGACATCCCGTACGGCGTCGGTCTGGGCTCGTCCGCAGCCGCGCTAGTCGCAACCATTGCGGCGGTAGAGGAGCTGCTCGGCAAGACGGACAGGAAAAAGATATGCGAGAGTGCAATAGAGGCCGAGCGCATCATACACAAGAACTCGTCCGGCGCGGACTGCTACGTCAGCACCTACGGCGGCATGATATTCTACAGCAGGGGCGAGGGCTACAAAAAGGTGGAGAGCAAGTCTGACCTGTTCATGGTTATAGGCAACACAGGCATCAAGCACAACACGGGCGAGCTCGTCTCCAGCGTCCGCAGGCTGAAGGAGGCCAACCAGATGGCTTTCCAGGGGCTCATGGCCCAGTCAAAGGACATCTGCAACCAGGCGCTCAACGCGCTCAACAGCGGCAACGTCGACCACCTGGGAATGCTGATGAACGAGAACCAGCTTCTGTTGGAGAGGCTCGGTGTCACGCACGAAAAGGCCGACGAGCTGATAGACATCGCAAGGAGCTCCGGCGCCCTTGGAGCCAAGATAACCGGCGCAGGGGGCGGAGGAGCGATAATAGCCCTTGCGGCAAGCAAGCAGGACAGCGAAAGGGTTGCAGCCGGCATCAAGGCCGCAGGCTATAGCGCCTTTGAGATCGAGATCGACTCAAAGGGCCTGGTCGTGAACTGACCGGCAAGAAAAAAGGCGAGATGCCATTGTCGTCCTGACGGCAGCATTTGCCACCGATCACAGCTAGCCGTTTCTGAAAGGCTCCACCAGGTGCACCGGCTTGACCAGGTCTGCCACATCGACCCAGCACTTTGCTATCCTGTCCATCGAGTAGGCAAGGGTGAGCATCGCTATTGTCGACTCGGGGCCCTTGACGCCGTCGGCCGCGGACATCTCTTTTATCTGGTTCATCGCCTCGTTGAACCGGGCATACGTGCCGAGCACGACAAGCGAGTCTGACCTGTTCTTGTTTGCAAACGCGGCTACTGCTTTTTCCTGCATCTCCTCCACCAGCTTGCCGGCCTGCACGAACCTGTCCACAAAATCGATGTGCGAGAAATCCTTCATGCTGACGAGGTCCACGATATAGTCGCCTGCGCTCTCTAGCAGGTTTGCCGCGATGCGGTAATCCAGTATGTCGATGTTGCTGAGGTTCAGCTTGGCGGCAAGTTTCTGGTCCATCATGGCGCTCCTTATCAGGCGGACCAGCAGGAAATACTGCCTGTCCACCTCGTCGTCCCTTGCGTCTATCGACCTGCGCACCGTGTTCTCTTTTGACCTTATCGCCTCCACGGTGTCTTTGAACATGCCGGCCACGATTGAGTTGAGCCGGCGCAGTATCCTCTCTGCGTCAAGCGTGTTCGGGTCGAGCAGGAACTGCGAGGTGATGTTCTTGCGGTCCTCTTCCACTATCTCCAGGCCGACCAGCTTTCTCATGGCGCGCTTGAAGCGCTCTGAGTCCTCGTAAGTGATGGAGGCGCCCCCGCTGGCCCTGACCCGTATCGTGTCGTACCCGAGCAAGTAGGCGCCATAAACCTGGTTGACAAGCGTCTCCATCGAGGCCGGCGAGTACTGTATCAGGGTCTCCTTTGTGTGCTCCACCTCCGACTCGGACGGGAATATCGAGAGCGTGTTGTCCCGGTTTACGTCGACAGGCACTATGCTCCCCTTTTTCAGATTGTTGCTCTTGACCCACTCGCTTGGCAGCGACACGAGTATGCTGCTGCCGATCTGCTGCAGGCGCCTTGCGTACCTCGGCATAAATAGTATAAGCGCATTTAAACTAATTAAACATTATTTTTATATTTTCTGCCACTTATAAATTGGCGTATGGCATCAGCGGTGGTTACAGCGCCGATAGCTGTAGCCAAGGCGTTCTCACCAGGTCACATAACCGGCTTTTTTGAAGTCCCGCACACAGAGATAAAGGACCCGCTCTTCAGGGGGTCGAGGGGTGCAGGGTTTTCAGTAGACGTTGGCATCGAGACTGCGGTCAGCGTCTACGATGGAGGAAGGATGGCCGGCTCCAAAGTGCTGATAAACGGCAAGGCCGCCAGGCCCAGAGAGGCCGAAGTCTCCCAGTGGGTCATAGACTATTACCTGAAAGATGCAGACAAACAGTATTTTGTCAAGGCAGAGCACGAGATAGGCATCCCGGTGGGCTTTGGTATGGGTTCAAGCGGGGCTGCTGCGCTCTCGCTCAGCTATGCGCTCAACGAGGCTCTTGGCGCAGGCAAGAGCACGACCGAGGCCGCACAGGTAGCGCACATGGCCGAGCTTGCGTGCAGGACGGGCCTTGGGACCGTGATCGCCGAGTTTGCCGGAGGGTTTGAGATGCGCAGGACGGCCGGCGCGCCCGGCGTTGGCACGGTCGACAGGATCCCGCTCGGCGATGGCGACCAGTACAAGGCAGTGATATTCTGCATGGCTCCGATATCGACCAAGTCGTTCCTCGCAGGCAGGATGGCAGAGATAAACGGCTTGGGCGGCAGGATGCTTGCCAGGCTCGCAGAATCAAGGAGCGTCGACGACTTTCTGGGCATGTCGTACCAGTTTGCAGGAACGCTCGGCCTTACGGAGGGAGTTTGCAGGGCGCCTCTGGACGCGCTGAAGCAGAGAGGGTTTGCGGCAAGCGTGGCGCTCTTTGGCCACACAGTATTCACGCTCGTCCCGGGCGGGCGCGCAGCAGAAGCTGCCGATGCCCTGAGAGAGTTTGGCGGCAGGCTCATCGTCTGCGGAATCGACGGCACAGGGGCGAGGGTAACCAGACACAGATGATCCCGGCAGACCACCCACGTGCCAAGTCTCTACACACCAGAGAAAAGCTGGTGGACGGCTTTAGGCGCAACCTAGTCGCGGCAGAAGGGCTGATAGCGCACGGCAGGGGCGAGGCTTTTGACTATTTGCTTGGCGAGCGCACCAGCGCGCAGGCAAGGGCGGCTACAAAGGCCGCAGCGGCCATGTTACTGCTTGCGAAAAGGCCGGTGCTGTCTGTGAACGGCAACGCCGCGGCCCTCGTGCCCAAAGAAATAGTCGAGCTGGCGCAGGCGACCGGTGCTAGGATAGAGGTAAACCTGTTTTACAGGACGGAGGAGCGCGAGAAAGCAATAAGGGACGAGCTTTGGAGGTATGGCGCCAAGGAGGTGCTCGGCGTGGGCGGGCGCGCTTCTGCTAGGATACCCGAGCTGTCAAGCGAGCGCAGGAGGGTCGATCCTGAAGGCATTTTTGCGGCAGACGTGGTATTTGTGCCGCTTGAAGACGGCGACAGGACGGAGGCGCTTGTACGGATGGGCAAGCGCGTGGTGACAATAGACCTCAACCCGCTGTCCAGGACTGCGGTGGCGGCACATGTGACAATAGTGGACAACCTTGTGCGCGCAATGCCCGCGCTCGTAGAGCAGGCTTGGGCGCTTGAGGGAAAGGACAGGAGGGCGCTTGAAAAGATACTTGCCGACTTTGACAACAAAAAGAACCTTGCGCAGTCGCTAAAGGCGATAAGGAGCGGGAACAAGAGGGCATGAGCCAGCCGTCATCGTCGTCATCATCGCCGGCTGCTCCAGCAGCAAAAAAGAAGGTCAGCGTGGGCGACCTTGCGGCAATGAGAAAAGATGGAGTAAAGATTGCAGTGCTCACCGCGTACGACTATTCCACCTCGCTGATATGCGACAGGGCAGGAGTCGATGTCATCCTAGTGGGCGACAGCGCGGCTATGGTGGTTCTGGGCCACCCAAGCACAGTCCCAATAGGCATGCATGAGATGGCCATGTTCTGCGGGGCCGTCTCCAGAGGGGCCAAGAGGGCCATGATAGTGGGCGACATGCCCTTTGGCTCGTACCAGCCAAGCGACGAGAAAGCAGTCGGGAGCGCGGTGCAGCTGATCAAGGCCGGCTGCGACGCAGTCAAGCTGGAAGGCGGCGCAGAGATGGCAGGCAGGGCAAAGGCCATCGTGGACGCAGGCATACCGGTCATGGGCCACATCGGGCTAAAGCCGCAGACTGCCGCCCTGTGGGAGGGCTATCGCCTGCAGGGCAAGACCGCCGGCTCGGCGGCGAGGCTGGTAAAGGACGCGCAGGCGCTTGAAAAGGCAGGTGTGTTCTCGATCGTGCTTGAAATGATCGCAAGTGAGGCGGCAGAACTCGTCACGAGCAAGGCGTCGGTGCCCACCATCGGCATAGGCTCGGGACCCGGCTGCGACGGCCAGGTGCTTGTCCTGCACGACCTGCTTGGGATATACGAGGACATCAAGCCCAAGTTCGTCAAGAGGTACGCCGAGCTTGCCAAGCCCATGCTTGACGCCATCTCGTCGTATGCGCAGGAAGTCAAGGCAGGCAGGTTCCCCCAGGAGCAGAACACGTTCCACATGGCCCCCGGCGAGGCCGAAAAAATGAGGAGGCAGGCAGGAAAATGAGTGCAGGCCACCCAGAGCAGAAACGTCATCACCATCATCATTATCATTATCATCATCACCATCCGTCCAAGGATATCACGGGCTCAAAAGGACAAGAGCTGGCAGGCAGGAAAATAGTGCTGTGCATAACAGGCAGCGTTGCCGCCTACAGGGCAATAGACCTTGCAAGGCTCCTCATGCGCCACGGCGCAGACGTGCATGCAGTCATGAGCGAGGCCACTGCTGCTACCCTCCTGCACCCCGACATGGTCAAGTGGGCGACAGGCAACGAAGTGGTCACGAAGCTCACAGGCGAGCTTGAGCACATCAGGCTTGCCGACTACGGCATGTCCGACCTCGTGGTCGTGTACCCATGCACTGCCAACACGATAGGCAAGGCGGCAAACGGGATCGACGACACGCCAGTCACGTCTGTCCTGAGCGTCGCGCTTGGGTCCAAGATACCCATCATCATAGCGCCTGCCATGCACGAGGCGATGTACGAGAACCCGTTCATACAGGATAACGTGAAAAAGCTGCAGGGCAGGGTGACTTTTGTAGGCCCCAATATGGAGGAGGGCAAGGCCAAGGCGGCCGAGCCTGAAGAGGTGCTGGACGCAGCCATCAGGCTTTTGGCAGCAAGCGGATCGCTTGCAGGAAAAAAGGTGCTCGTGACTGCTGGGAGCACGGTGGAGCACATCGACCCAATCAGAGTCATCACAAACATGAGCTCGGGCAAGATGGGTATCGCAATAGCAAACGAGGCGGCGCGCATGGGAGCAACAGTCACGCTTGTGTACGGCCACGGCACCGAGAACCCGCAAGGCAACATAGTCAGAGTGCATACGAGCCAAGAGATGCATGACGCAGTAGCAAGAGAGCTTGGCAGCAGCAACTACGATGTCGTCGTGATGGCCGCAGCCGTTGCAGACTATACGCCTACGTCCAAGTCGCCGAAAAAAATAGAGACCAGGTCGGGAGGAGTCGAGATTTCCCTCAAACCCACCACAAAAATAATAGACATGGTCAAGAAAAAGAGCAAGGGCACGTTCTTGGTCGCGTTCAAGGCAGACCACGGCGTCCCGCAATCAGAGCTTGTCGAAAAGGCATACAGGAAACTGCAAGAGTCTGGCGCCGACCTGGTGGTTGCAAACGACCTTGCAAACGTGGCTGCAGGCTCTGACGTGAACGAGGTTTTCATGATAGACAGGGACAAAAAAGTAGAGCGCGTACCGCTTGCCAGCAAGCAGGCAGTGGCGCGCAGGATAATGGAGGCAGTTGCAGACGCGCTGCGCCGCTAAAGGACCACCAGGTCTTTTGTGTACCTGTTCAGGACTTTGGGTTTGCCCTGCGGGTTGACGATGATGCTGTCCTCTATGCGCACGCCAAACCTGTTTTCAAGGTATATGCCGGGCTCGACTGTGACTGCCATGTTGGCGGCCAGAATTTCGCTGTTGCCGGGACGAAGCCATGGCGGCTCGTGCACGTCAAGCCCTATGCCGTGCCCCGTAGAGTGTATAAAGTATTTTTCATAGCCGCTTTCACTTATCACGTCCCTGCACGCCGCGTCCACCTGGCCGCATGTCGCGCCCGCCTGCGCCGCCGCAAGGCCGGCCTTTTGCGACTCTTGCACGATGCCGTACACTTTCTCCATCTCTTTTGTGGCAAAGCCGAGCGCAAATGTGCGCGTAGCGTCTGCAATGTATCCCCTGTGCCGGAGGGTGAGGTCGACCACTATCATGTCCCCCTTTTTGAATTTGCGGTCGGTCACTTCGGCATGAGGCAGGGCGCCGTTTGGCCCCCCTGCTATTATGAGCGGGTTCAAAGTAGACTTGTACGACGGCGGGTTTGCCCCCATCTTCATTGCCTCAAAGACCAGCTTGGCCTGCAGTTGGCGCTCCGAAACGCCTGCCCTGATCTCGTCTTCGCATATCTCGTACAGGCTGTCCAGTATGTGCGACGCCCTTGTAATGATCCGGATTTCCGCCTCGTCCTTTATACGGCGGGCCTGAAAGAACGGCTCGGTGTTGAGCACGACTTCGGCGCCCAGCTTGCGCACCTGCTCGACAGTGCCATAGTCGCTGCAGTCCGTGCAGGCCTTTTTGCCCTTGACCTGTGCTGCAAACGTGGAGAGGAGCTCGCTCCCGCGCTCTGTCGGTATTACCGTGCAGTTGACAGACGATTGCTCGGCCCTGGAATATTCCAGCTTGGGCGCAACCAGCTTGGTGCCTTCAGGCGTGCACACTGCTATCGCCTCGCCCCAAAAGCCCGTGAGGTAGAACACGTTTTCAGGCTCGAACGCGGCCGCCGCGTCGCAGCCGGCGGCAGATGCGTGCTTGATAAGCGCGGTGCGGCGCGCTTTCATCATAGCTGTCGTCATCATTATCATTACTGTATGTGGCAGTGATGGCGTTTCTTTATAAAATATTGCAATTATAGAAAGAAAAAAGAGGAGTCAGAAACGGCAAAGACTCTAGTGCCAGAATGGCGGCTGGGCAAACATTCCGTTGTTGCCCCAGTGCGAGTGCCTGCCGTGGCCTAACCCGCCATAACCGCCGCCCATGAACCCGCCGAGGCTCATGTCCTCTGACTTGAACAGCACCTTGCCGTCGCCTGCGTCGACTATGACCATGTTTGCAGTCTCTTTGTCAGGGTTTATCACCTTGAATGTGTAGACCAAGTAGCCCTGCACCACTCCAAGGTGTCCACCGACGACCTTGCCCCCGTCGACCTGCTTTTGCGCCGTGTCAGAGGCTTGCGAAAGCGTCACCTTCAGGTTGCTGTTGAGAAAGTCCTTCATTGTCTGGCCCGCGTTCACGGTGCCGTTTATCTTGGGCATCTGGCCCATTGCTGCCGCGTCCTGCCATGAGGAAGCGGCTATAGCAGGCGGGATGGCCAGTACCACAAGGGCGACGGTCGCTGCGAGCGCCGCAGGCAAAAGCACTTTTTTGCTGACAAGTTTTGTCATGGACAGACTAGGGGGTTTTTTATATTAACGATTGTTCACCAAAGTCACGTAACTTTGTTACCCGAGCTTGGTTCCCCGCGCCTGCAGAGAAAGAGGACAATATCCCTGCGGTCGCTGCAACTATCCCGAGCATCTCTATGTTCTATGAAACATCAACCCCGGTCCGGCCATCTTTTTGAGCGAGCTCAGTGTGATGAGCCTGCTGCCTATCACCACGCCCCCTTTTATGATGGTCTCGACCGATTTCTTTGGATTCAGCATTACAACCTGCATGCTACAAAAGTAAGTCCATGGCACCGACCGTAACCTCCCTCTCGATCACGTTGCCATTCCTGCGATGTTCCTGATGGAGTCGAGACCCCGCCAGTGCCTTGGTTCATCGTCCATGTCTGAGATTATCTCCCATACCCGGTCGGTGGGTGTAGACACCATGCGGGCGGCACTGATGGCTACCACGGGATCACCCGGTTGCTGTCGCCTGCGCCTTTGCCTTTGCCGCCACTATGCCTTTTGCCACGCCAAGACCAAATATCGCCAGCCCGACGATGACCCCGACTAGGGGGCCTGGAAAGACGATCACTGGAAAGCTGATCAGTGCGAGGAGCGTAGGTACCGCCGACGCCAAGCCGGTTGCACCCAGTAACCCTGCTATAACATAGGACCCTTCCTTCTTCCATGAAACAACAAAGGCTGCTATTGACATCACTATTGCGCTCGTGCCTAGAAGCAGCATGCCTTCTGGCGTGCCCACAACGGGTATGCCGCCTACGACGACAACAAGAGTAAAGGCGAGTGCTAGCGCGGATAGGCCAACTCCTGTTGCGAGTTTAAGGTTTACCATGTCGCATAAGGCAGTATGTATTATTTTATCCCTTGTTGACCCTTGACACGTAACTTAGTTACCCACTATTAATGTAGCTCAGCCGAATGTTCGTCATTATAATATGAACAAGTCTGGATCGTCTGCAAAAGAGATCGGAAGTTACATCGAAATCATCTTTTACAAGGCGCCGAAAAAGAACCGTGATGCAGTAGCACAGAACCTGAAGAAATTCGTTCCATGGTTCGAGAAACACGAGGCAAGAATTGAGTATTATCAATTTTCTGGCGGCGAGGCCACCATGGAGAGGATTGAATGCATCGACAAGACCTTCTCTGCCAGCGAAGATGAGGACATTTGGGCGGAGCTGCAATACTATCCAGACCGCAAGCACTGCAAAGACACGTTTGCAAAGATGATGAAGAATCAAACCACTTGGAAACGAGTTCTTGGGCCTGATCACGAAAGAGTCAAGCCTCGTTGTGGGCGGGTTCAGCCGTCTTGTGAAATAGCAGGCAGGAGCCGGAGACATTGCGTTTTCGATTTGCCAAGGCGCCATTTCGACCGCCCTAATCATCTTTCTTACTGGTCGTTCAGAAAAGTCAGGTAACTTTGTTCCCACACCCTTAATGTACAGCCGCAAAGTCATTTTAGGAGGAGCAATGATCCGGTAACGGCCATGCCACGTCCCATTAACCTGCTTAACTCAACCTCTTCCGCAACAAAGAAACCTGATTAAATTGGTCCACGAATACCGCGATAGGATATACATTCGCAAGGATATCATGCTAAAGCTGTACGAGTATGGTGAACTCAACCAGAGTAAGCTCATGAGCTACTGCGGCCTGAACAACGTCAAACACAAGGAGATAGTCGATGATCTGGTTGCAAAGGGCATGATAGTCAGGTTCGAAGAAGCGTGGGGAAACAAGACGATAATCAAATACAAGATCTCGGAGAAGGGAAGGACGATATTCAAGGAAATACTAGAGCCGTACGAATTGCTCTTTCCAAGAAGGGAGCCTGAGAAATAATGGTAGATACAGGTAACATAGTTACTGCATTTCTTATAACATACAGGGGGAAAACCTAGGTGGTGGCAGACAGCAGGCCGTCAGAGAACATCTTTAGGATAATGGACGAGATAGTCCTCCAGCTGAACAGGACCAAAAAGATGTTCGTCCTGATGATACTCTCGATAATCATAGTTGTGCCCCTGACACATATTGTCACCAACATACTGGTGGGCGACACTTTCCAAGGGGATGCGAGGGGGCCGCCGTTTGACAGGCGCGGGCCACCAGGAAACCCAATAGCATGGACCATAATAATTGGTGTCGTCGTGGCATGGATAGTCATCGGCATAAGACAATGGCTCGTACTGAACAAGTGGACCACGAAATACGAGATCTACAAGGAGCTCCAGAGGAAAATAGATGAAAAGTTGGGTGAGAGCGACAATAATAACAACAACGGCGAGAGCAATGCCTAGCCCGGTATTTCTTTTTCCACAGCCCTCACATCGTCTTTCCTATAGACTGTAGCAGTACACATTGCGGCACAAAGTAAACGTGCCGCTTTTAGTTCCCGGCCATCGTAATAAATTGCAATGGAAGTAGAACTGGAACTGTACACGACAGAGGCAGACGCAATCAAGGTCATGCAGAACGCGGTAGAGCTGGCGAAAAAAGCAAAGGAACTCGGGTTTTCCATAAAGGAACTAGAGATCGAGAACGAGGAAGCAGAAGAAGAGGAAGAGGAAGAAACTGAATAACAGCAACAGAACCAACGATTTTTCTTGTTGATTTAAATAACGGCCAGCGCGCCCTTTTTCCGATCATGGAATACCTCGTGATGCTTCCAGGTCCGACAAACGTCCCAAACAGGGTAATGAATGCAATGCTTGCTCCGGTGATAAACCACAGGAGCGACGATTTTCGCGTGCTATACAAAGAGATATTTGAAAAGACGCAGCAGGTCTTCCAGACCAAGGGCGACATCGTGCTTCTCACCACGTCGGGCACGGGCGCCGTCGAGGCTTCGGTGGTCAACCTCATCAAAAAGGGCGACAAGGCGATAATCCCGGTAAACGGCGAGTTCTCGACCCGCCTCGCAGACCTCATCGATAGCTGGGGCGGCCAGGCCATCAGGATCAAGGCGCCGTTTGGCGAGAACCCGCCGCTTGAAGAGTACGAGAAAGCGTTTGAGCAGCACAAGGACATAAAGGCGCTGTACGCTGTATACAACGAGACTTCGACAGGCACCACCATCCGCTACATGGACAAGCTGGGCCAGCTTGCGGCAAGCAAGGGCGCGTTCTTTGTAGCAGACTCGGTCTCGATACTTGGAGGCGACGAGCTGCCAGTCGACAAGTGGAACATCGACGTGTGCGTGACTGCCTCGCAGAAGGCGCTTGCGGCCCCGCCGGGCGTCTCGCCGGTGTCGGTGAGCCCCCGCGCCAAAAAGTACATGCAAGAGAACCCGCCGCCCACGAGTTACCTGAACCTGAAGCGCTACTTCAAGTACCAGGAGGAGCACTTTGAGACACCGTTTACTCCTGCCCTGCCGCTGTACTACGCGTTCAGGGAGGCACTTGACATCATACTCGAAGAAGGCATGGACGCAAGGATAAGGCGCCACAGGATATGCGCAGAGGCGTTCTACTCGGGCCTGAGCGCGATGGGCCTTACTCCGTTTGCCAAGCCGGATGCAAGGAGCAACGTCGTGATCGCAGTCAACTATCTGCCCGGCATGGACGACAAAAAGTTCAGGGGCCTGCTTGGCGAGCAGTTCAGAGTGCTCGTAGCAGGCGGCTTTGGCGACCTCAAGGGCAAGGTGTTCAGGGTCGGCTGCATGGGCGAGGTCAACAAGTACCATGTCATGCGCACCCTTGCCTCGATAGCCTCGGCCATGAACATGATAGGCGTCAAGGCAAACCCGGAGGCTACGTCTGTCGCCCTAGAAAAGCTGAAAGGGCTCAACTAGTCTCTTTCCTCTTTTCCTTCTTTCCCCTCTTTCTTTAAGATTATATAACGTAGAACAGACACGCTTTTCATGCCATTTGAAAAGGGCTCCCTCATACTGGTAGATTACACTGCTAAAGTTAAGGACACTAACGAGGTTTTCGAGACCACGCGCGAAGAAGAGGCCAAAAAGACGGATCTCTACGATCCTACCCGCAAGTACGAGCCCAAGCTCGTGTCGGTGGGCGAGGCGTGGGTTCTCAAGGGCCTCGACGAGGCGCTTGCAAAGGCAAACGTCGGCGACAAGATGGGCGTCGAGGTGACGCCGGACAAGGGCTTTGGCGAGCGCGACCCGAACAAGGTGAGGATGGTCCCGCAGAGAAAGCTGGGCGACAAGGCCGACGAGGTCAGCGTGGGCGACGTGGTAGAGATGGACGACAGGACCGGAATCGTGCGCTACATCGGCTCTGGCAGACTGCAGGTCGACTTTAACCACCGCCTTGCAGGCAAGACCCTGGTCTACGACGTGAACGTGGTGAAAAAGCTCGAAACAGACAGCGAAAAGATAACCGCTCTGATAAAGCGCAGGATACCGATAGAAGAGTCCAAGATCAAGTTCAACCTCTCAGGCTCGACGCTCGAGATGGAGCTGCCAGAGGAGACGTACCTTGCAGAGGGCCTGCAGATAATCAAGAGGGCGGTGGCAAATGACATTTTCAAGTTCGTCCCGGCAGTCAAGAACCTGAAATTCGTCGAGAGCTATGCGGCTCCGGCACCAGCAGCGGCCGAAAAGAAGGCTCCGGATGCTCCTGCGGCTGCCACCGAGGAAAAGCCGGCTGCCAAGTCTGCCTGATCTTTCCCCCTCATCTTCTTTTGTCTCGTTTTGCCAGAAAGTGATTCGATCCTTTACAACCAAAAACCGCATTGACAGGTAGGAAAAACTTATTATATTAAAAAAGCCAAGTTCCGCACAGTATGGAAAGCGTTCAGCATGCAGAGTCGATAACAATAACCCCAAAGGCTGCCGAAAAGGTTGCCGAGTTCATGAAGCAGGAAGGCAACAGCAACCTCTACCTGCGAGTATACGTCACGGGCGGCGGCTGTTCTGGTCTGTCGTACGGAATGGGCTTTGAGGAAAAGGCTGACGAGGACGACGCGGTTCTTGAGCAGAACGGAGTAAAGCTCCTTGTCGACAGCTACAGCCAGCGTTACTTGAAGGGCGCCAACATCGACTATGTCGAGAGCCTGATGGGTTCTGGCTTCAAGATCAACAACCCGAACGTGACAAAGAGCTGCTCGTGCGGCCACTCGTTCAGCACGGAATAAGAAACCCCTCTCTTTTTACTTCTTTTCAAGCATCGCCACGTACGGCCTCGGATCGAAATAAAGCTGTATAGAGGTTATTTTGCCGCCTTCCACGCGGAGCCATTCGGCCATGCGCGTGGTGCCCACGGCAGGCACGTTCGTGACAAGATCTTAGAGCAGGCAGGCATCGTTTTCGTCGGCAATCACCTTCTTTACCTCGATTCTCTCTATGAGTGGGCCAAGCCCGTTCAGGAAGGCTGCAAAATCGTCAGAGCTGTGGAACGCATGAAGCGGGCACTTGAATGCAAAATTGGTATCGTGCAACATTTCCCGCATCCTGCTAAAGTCCTTTCTCCCAAACGCCTCTGCATATGATTCGACTATTTCTCTGGCTCCTGCGATGGCGATGACATAGAGAGAAAAACGATACATTTAACAGGACAAGTTACTGCGTGGAAGAAAGCGGGTAAAGAAAAAGTGAGCAGAGGATCTTTCCCTCTGCTGTTCTTTCTTTTTGCAGGTCAGGGCCACAGGCCACGGATCTTGGTCGCTTCCACGACCCTGTTGACTGCGAGCACCATCGAGGCCTTGCGCATGTTGACGCCATAGTCCTCGTGCGTCTTGTATATGTCGAGGAAAGCCTTGGTGATGTTCTTGTCAAGCTTTTGGTTGACCTCGTCCTCGGTCCAGTATTCGCGGCGCAGGTTCTGCAGCCACTCAAAGTATGACACGGTCACGCCTCCGCCGTTTGCAAGTATGTCAGGTATCACGAGCGTCTTGTTCTTGAAGAGAACCTCGTCTGCCTCCGGAGTCGTCGGTCCGTTTGCCGCCTCAGCCACTATTTTCGCCTTGACGTTCTTGGCGTTCTTGGAGGTGATCTGGTTCTCAAGCGCGGCAGGTATCAGGATAGTGCAGTCGGTTTCTAGCAACTCTTCGTTGCTTATCGACTTGGCGCCAGCAAAGCCCACTACAGAGCCGGTCTTTTCCTTGTGCTTGCGCAGCGCAGATATCGAGATGCCGGCCTTGTTGTAGACGCCGCCCTGCGAGTCAGACGCAGCTATCACGGTTGCGCCCTGCGCCTCCACCAGCTGCGACGCAAACTGGCCGGCGTTGCCAAAGCCCTGCACCGCGACGGTGGCGTTCTTCATGTTTATCTTTAGCTTTTTGGCCGCCTCGCGCACTGTAAACGACAGCCCCCTGCCGGTCGCCTCGTTCCTGCCAAGCGAGCCCCCTATCGGCAGCGGCTTGCCCGTTATCACTTCGGGCTGGACATAGTTGCCTTTCAGCGCCGAGTAGGTGTCCATTATCCAGGCCATCTCCTTCCCGCCCGTGTAGACGTCTGGAGCCGGTATGTCGGTGTACGGCCCGATAATGTCTGCGATGCCGTATGCGTACCTTCGCGTCATCCTTTCCAGCTCGCCGTTTGACATCTCTTTTGGGTTGCAGATGATGCCGCCCTTGCCTCCCCCGTACGGTATGTCAGCTATAGCGCACTTCCAGGTCATCCACATCGAGAGCGCCTTGACCTCGTCGATGGTGACCTGCGGGTGGTAGCGTATGCCGCCCTTGTACGGCCCCCGGGCGTCGTTGTGCTGCGAGCGGAAGCCGGTAAAAACCTTGATCTCGCCCGAGTCCATCTTGACAGGGATGGAGACGGTGAGGACGCGCTTTGGGTGCGCAAGTACCTGGTGCATGCCGCTGTCAAGCTTTATCAGTTTCGCTACTTCGTCGAGCTGTTTGAGCGCCATCTCAAAGGGGTTGATTGGCTGGGCCATGGCTCCAAGCTAACAAAACAGTGTATTTAAGTGTAAAGATCAGGTCTTGATCCGCTCAAGTATGAGCGCCCGGAGCTCCTCGTCGGTCTTGCCCGCATGGTCTATGCCAAGCGACACGGCCATTGCCTCCAGTTTTTCCCGCTCGGTAGCAACAGGCCCCGTTATCCTCGGCAGCTTGCTGACCCCGGCGTCCCTGCGCGCCTGCTCGGCCGCCTCTTCCATCTCGCTGCGGATCGCCTGGCGTGCCTTCTCGTACTCGCCCATGGCCCTGCCTATAGTCCTCGTAAACTGTGGCAGGCGCTTGGTGCCAAACAGCAGGACCAAGGCAAGCAGTATGATTATGGCCCACTCTGAACCGGCGATGTTCAGGAACATGCTGCCAGCGTAAGGAACGGGCATTTGAGCGCACATGTACAAGACCGTTGCCGCAATTAAAGTTTACAGGCCACGGCGGCTACTGCTGCCGCTACTACTGGTGCCGCCATTGCGGCTACTATCCTTCTCTATCAGCCGGAACTGGCGCAGGAGGTTGAGCACCTTGCTGACGAGCACGTCATGCCGGTATTTCCCTTCGATCCGGAGCGAGAGTAGCCGGTGCCCTGACCGGTTGCTATAGACATTATCATTATTATGGTCATCATCATTATCGTCTTTATCCATCACAAAGACGAAGATGTCAGAGTTCTCCCAGTGGAGCATGGTGTAGCAGAACTTGCCTAGAAAGTCCTCGTTGCTCTTGGCCATCGCCACCCACAGCTGCATCTGGAGCAGCCCTCCCCTTGCCCGCTTCTCGTTCATCATCGGCACGCGAGGTTTCTGGTAGACGGCCACGGCTTCGCTATCTTCGACGATCGTGACGACAGAAATGTTTTTGTTGATCTCTGCGACCCGCTCGCAGAGCGCCTGGTCGTCAACGTCGTACACGCAAAAATATAGCGGCAGTTGCTATAATCTTTTGTGCACTTTTTGATCATTTCTTCCGGTCCGCATATCTAGGCGCGCTTGCAGCAGGGGCGATCCTGTTCCTGCGAAGCAGGCCGCTGATAAGTTCGACAAGCTCGTCGTGTGGATATGGCCTCGCCACCTGGACTCCAAGCAGCATGGGCGTCGCCTTGTCGCTGCCCTCGTCAGGCAGCACGATCGGAAAGATGAATGCGTCGGCGTTCTCCCAGTGGAACATGACGTACCTGAATGAGCCATAAAAGTCTCGCCGCTTACGCCAATAACTGCGACGATCGTGGTGTGCATCGCCATCTCGCCCAGCTTTTCGCTGCTCTGCATCGGCACCTTGGGCTTGAAATAGAACTCGGACAGCTCCCCGTCCTCTATTATCCCGGCGGCATGTATACCGTCATGGAGCAGCGCAATCTGCTTGCAAAGTGACCGGCCGTCCATATAGAGATAGGCTAGGGAAGGATAATTTTTAAGAGTCTCTATTCCTTTTTAGCCGGCCTTTTCCAGCCTGCTGACTGCGTCGATGAGCGCCCTGCGCCTCTTCTCCTCGGTCACCACGGCGCGTATGTCCTCTATCAGCATCCTTGCCACGTCCAGCTTTTTACGGAGGCCGGCCACGATGTTGTCATAGACTGCGAAAGGGTACACGGCTCCATAGATCTCTTCCATGGTGGCAAAAAGCGCCTCCGCGTCGCCCCCGTTTCCGGACCTCATCCGGTCGTAGACGAGGCGCTTTATCTCCCCCACAGAATCCAAAAGTCCGGTCAGGTACGACGGCCCCGACACCCCAAGCTCGTCCATCTTGGGCAGGGGCGCGCCTTCCATCACCGCCGCGAGTGTGTACGCCTCCACAAGCTCCTGTTCGGCGACGGCGATGTACTTGTACAGGTCGGTTTTGGCATAGCCCCGGAACTCCCCGAGCATGGCCCGGGCCTGCTCCATGCCAGAGCGCGCCTCTGCAAGGTTGCCGTGGTGCATCGCCACTATCGACTTGCTGCAGAGCATGACTGCGTCGCGCGTGCCCTTGATCAGCTTTTCCCGGCGCTCCTGCACGTCCTTTAACTCGCGCCCGATTGCATCAAGTGAGGACTGGATCGGTAAAGAAGGTGATGGAGGAGACGACGATGGTGATTGCGAAGTCACAAGGTTGCTTGCCCCTCTTTTAATAAAAGACTTGCGACAGCTTTATGGGCGGGTTCCTCAAACGCAAAATAGCACCTTGGGCAACATACGCAGGAGCAGGGGCTACGCTTACGAGCACGGCCTAGTCGAGAGGCTGAACAAGCACGGCTTTGTGGCCCGCCGGCTGGGCGGAAGCTCCACCGGCCTGCCCGACATTGTCGCGGTGAACAACGGCGAAGGGATCCTCCTCACTATCGAGGCCAAGTCCGGCACTAGCGACATACTCTACGTGCCGCAGGACCAGATAGAGAGGTGCCTGATGGTGCGCGAGATGTTTTCCATCTACCCGAGGCGCCACGTCGTCTTTGCGTTCAAGTTCATGAGCAAAAAGAGATTCAGGCGCATGAACAAGACGATCTACGAGCAGAGGAGGCTGGTCGAATACTACAAGGTGGCAGACTCGCTTGCAGGAACCAACCCGCTGCCTGTGGTGAAATGCACGTACGACGGCAGGACGTACGCCATGACAGGCAACGGCAAGACGATAGAGCTCAACCTGCCCGACCTGCCGATGCCTTTTGAGAACGGCAAAAGAAGGACAGAGAAAAGGGCAGAGAGCGAATGAAAGTCATCCTGGACCTGCCGGCCATCAGTGCAGGTGTAGTGATAGAGCTTGACGGCTCTTGGTCGCCGGCGACGGTCAACGCCATAGCCGCAAGCCTGCCCATCAAAATAAAGATAGAAAGGTGGGGCGACGAGTTGTATTCAGAGCCGACGCCGATCAGGATCGGCGAAGAAAACGCCGTACGTGAGGTGGAACTGTTTGATGTTGCGTACTGGCCGTCTGGAAGGGCCCTGTGCTTTTTCTACGGCCCGACACCGTTGAGCAGTGGCAAAAAGATACTGCCATACTCGCCTGTCAACCTCGTCGGCAAGATCAAGGAACCGCCCAGAGACATTGCGTCCTTCCTACAGGCAGTACAAGAGACGCACATCAAAAACAGGCTTCCTGCGGTTCTGCGCTAAAATATACTGCTTCTCTCAGGCCATCCCGCCTGGCTGCATTACAGGTTCGCGCCCACTATCGAGATGCAAGCAGGCAAGATAGCGCCAGATCCCCATAACAGCAAAATACGGCAAAAGCATAATACGCGGTAGAAAAAAGCTGCAACCCAGAAAAATGGCAGAATTTGGCTCCGGTACCAGATTTCAAAAGTATATCAAGTTGCTTATTTTCTCAAGGATTTTGTTGCAATAATTACATAACCGGCTACCAGTCCTGTGCGCTATCAGGCGCACCTCATAGAGTATTTTGCGATTCAACAATAGTGATTATGAGCATTCAGTCATCAAAACCCATAAATAATATGAAAAATATGGATTTGCACATCAAATAGTTGTAGTACAATCGCCGAAGGCAATTATTATTGGTTCCAAACTACTTATAAGTGATAAACGCGTTATTAAGGATGACTTTTCGGAAAATATGAAAGCATCATTAGTATCCCCATGCAAACACGATAGGACGGTCACAGACCCCGAGTCTGGCGAGATTATTTGCCGGAACTGTGGGCTTGTGATATCCGACAGGATACAGGAAAGCCGCCCCGAGTGGAGGGCGTTCAACTCGCAGGAGGCAGACGACAGGGCGAGGACAGGCATTCCAAGTTCACTGGCAAGGCATGACATGGGCCTGTCAACCATAATCGCAAGGACAGACAAGGACGCAAGCGGCCACCAGATAGAGGGCCTCATGAAATCGACAATGGACAGGCTGCGCGCGTGGGACTTTCGCACACAGGCGCACAGCCCTACCGACAGGAACCTCCGCCAGGCGTTCTCCGAGCTAGATCGCCTGAAGGACAAGCTGTCGCTGTCAGACGCCGTTGTGGAAAAGACTGCATACATTTACAGAAAGGCGCAAGAGCGCGGGCTGGTAAGAGGTAGGACTATCTCTGCCACTCTGGGAGCGGCGCTCTACATTGCAATCCGCGAAACAGGCATGTCAAGGACGCTCAAGGACATTGCCGAGACTTCAAACGTCAAGCGCAAGGACCTGGCCAGAATGTACAGGCTGGTCGTGATGGAGCTTGACTTGAAGATCCCCATGATAGACCCGATGAAGTGCATCGCAAGGGTGGCAAGCAAGGCTGGCCTGTCTGAAAAGACAAAGCGCCATGCGATGAACATCATGCACGAGGTCGTCAAGGACGGCCTCTCGGCCGGCAAGGATCCGATGGGGCTTGCCGCGTCGGTACTCTACATGGCATCGCTTGAGACTGGCGAGAACAGGACGCAGACAGACATTGCAGAGGCGGCAGGCGTTACAGAAGTGACCGTCAGGAACAGGTACAAGAACCTAAGGGGCCGGCTTGATACGCTGGCCAACTAGGCTCTCCTTCTTTTTTCATCCATCTTTCTCATCTGACAAAACCTAAATAGCAAATTTGCGTCTAGCTAACGAACCCGTGGCAACGGTAGCGGCCGACTATACGCTCAAGAGGAATGCGCTGCGCATCTCGCTGGTAGCCATTGCCTCTGTCTTTGTATTCGAGTTTGCAGCGGGCCTTGCTACAGGGAGCCTCGCCCTGCTGACAGACGGCACTCATGCGCTCCTTGACGCAGCGGTCACAGGCATCCTCATGATCGCAATCAGCCTTGCCGCGCGGCCCCGCGACACCGACCACACTTACGGCCATGGCAGAATAGAGACTGTCGGCGGCTTTATCGGGGGCGCGGCCCTTTTTGTCGTGGCGATCTTTTTCATCTATGAGGCAAGCGCAAGGATAGCAGCTGCAGCAGGTGGTCAGGCAACGCCCATGACGGCAGTGGTGCCGGGGGCCATAGGCTTTGCGGCTGCCATCTATACCCTAGGGGTCGATGTCGTGCGCATCGCAGTCCTTGGCAGGGCCGCCAGGGCGACCAAGGCCACCACCCTCAAGGCCGACCTTTATCACGCGCTTGCAGACTTTGCGTCTACAGGCGTTGCCCTTGCAGGCTTGTGGCTGGTCACCGTCGGCTTTGCAAACGGCGACTCCGCGGCCGCGATTATCCTTGGCGTTTTCCTGGCATACCTCAGCGGCAGGTTTGCTTACCAGAACGCAGTCGAACTGACAGACCGCATACCGCCCAGGCTAGTCATGGTGGTCAGGCGCGCCGCCACAGAGACAGATGGCGTCGTCAACTGTACAGACATCAAGATGCGCAGGGTCGGCAGAGAGATTTTCGTCGAAGTCACGATCAGCATGAAGGCAGACATCAGCTTTGAAAGGGCCCACGAGATCAGTGCGCAGGTGGAGCAAAACATCGCATCGAGCCTCCAGACAGGCAGGACCAACGTCACGGTTCACTTTGAGCCTATATACAGCCCGGACCTCCCCCTCGAATCCATAATCGAGCGCGCGGCAGCCCGCGTGGGCGGGGTAAAGGGCGTGCACAACATACTGGTGTCAAGGGTCGCCGCCACAGGCAGGCTCGAGATATCGCTGCACGTCCAGGTCAACAGGTCTGCAAGCCTGAGCGAGGCCCACGGCATCGCAAACGCCGTCGAAGACTCGATAAAGGGCCAGCTAAAGGACGCAGGCAACGTCACGGTCCACTTGGAGCCCCTGATGCCCCAGGTCGCAGGCATAGAACCGCTTGCCGACGAGCAGGTGCACGACTCGATAAGAGAGATCGTCGTTGCAAGCGACGGCATAAGCAGGGTGGGGAGGATAGCGACGTTTCGCACCGGCGACAACACGCTCAAGATAGACGTCGACTGCGTCTTTGGCAGCCAGGCCACGATTGAGCAGGTGCACGACCTTGTCACAGGCATCGAAAAAAAGATCCGCGACAAATACCCCGGCTCGATAGTGACGATACACGCCGAGCCGCCAAGCTGATAAAAACTCTATATCCAAGCCGCATCGCCCTATAGGCGTGGCCGCTACTGGCTCTACTGCTACCACCACTACTGCCACCGCCGATGCTGCGGCGGCAGCACGAGCAGCAGCAACAAGAACAAGAACAAAAATAGTGACAATCAACCTGCCGCTTGCGAAAAAGCTGACGCCGCCAAGGAAGGCGTCTTCAAAAAAGGGCGACAACGGCACGGTGCTCGTGGCAGGCGGCAGCCGCTATTACCACGGCGCGCCGGTGTTCACCAGCATGGCCGCGCTCCGCTCTGGCACAGACCTCGTCTACACGGCGGTGCCCCGCTCGATAACCACAGAAGTGCGCTCGTTCTCGCCGGCGCTCATTGTGCTCCCGCTGCCCGACGACAAGCTGACTGTGGGCGCGGCAAACAGGCTTGTAGGCATGATGCCCAAAAAACCGGACGTGGCAGCGATAGGCATGGGCATGAGCATCGCAACGTCGGAAGCAATGATCGCCCTTGTAAGCAAGCTGAAAGGGCAGGGAACGAAACTGGTGCTCGACGCCTCGGCGCTCATTCCAGAAATACTGCCAATCATAGAGGGCACTGACACGATAGTGACGCCGCACGCCGGCGAGTACAGGCGCCTCACAGGAAGCGACCCGGGCAGGGCAGACAGCACCAAAGAGCGTATCGCAAATGTGCGCACCGCGGCAAGCAGGCACGGCATCACGATACTGCTGAAAGGGCCTGTCGACGTGGTGGCAGACGGCAGCGGAAGGGCAGGCATTAACAGGACGCACAACTGCGCCATGACGGTCGGCGGGACTGGTGACGTGCTGGCAGGGGTTACGGCGGGCCTGCTGTGCAAGATCGGGTCTTTTGAAGCGGCGCTCCTTGCTGCGTATTTCAACGGGCTTGCAGGAAACCTGTCGTTCAACAGGGTCGGCCTGCACATGACTTCGACCGACCTGCTTGAAGACCTCCCGCAGGCGATGAAGAGGTTTGACTCGATAATCAAGTAGCATAGCATGCAAAAACATCGAGTCAGACCAGACTCGTTCTTTCTCCCTGAAGCAGGCAGGCACAAAGCGCATGCTTTAAAGCCCTTCCCGCTTTTCCCTGAAAATCATGAGCGAAAAAACATCTCCACAGCCGCCGTCTTTGTCATCATCATCGGCAGCAGCAACAGGCACTTCTACTACCACCACTACTACTATCACGTTTGACGAGTTTACCAAGGTGCAGCTCAGGATAGGCAAGGTTGTGAGCGCAGAGCCGATGCTGGGCATGAAAAAGGTCTTCAAAGCAGTGGTCGACGTTGGCACGGAAAAGCGCCAGGTGGCAGTAGGCGCGGCCCTCTGGATCAAGCCCGAGGAATTTGTCGGCAGGACGGTGGTGATCTGCGTGAACCTGCAGCCAAGAAAAATAGGCGACATTGTTTCAGAGGGGATGCTGCTTGCCGCAGATGGGCCAGAAGGCAGGCCGGCATTTTTGACTGTAGCCGCCGCGGACCAAGACGCAGTGCAGCCGGGCGCGCCCATACACTAACCGGTGCCGCAGGGTTTTTCTTATAGAAGCGCAGCAACCCAACGTATAATAGCGATGACGTGCGGCGTTTTAGCATGGCACAGGGATGTCGCGGCTAGAGTCGGTGCAGATTGGAAACCATGTCCTCTGCATATACGACAGCAAAGAGTCCAAGCTGTCAGAAGCTTTTGACTTTTTGAAGGCTGGCCTTGAAAACAACGAAGTGGTCATGATGGTCACAGAAGACCTGACAAAGGACGAAGTTAGAGCAAGGATGGAAAGCAGCTGGGGAATCGCCGACATCAGGGCGCTTGAGCAAAAAGGAGACGTCGTAATCAAGACAACAGAAGAGTGGTACTTTCCAGGCGGCAAGGCGCCGGACAGGCACAGGATACTGGCCCTCTGGTACGCGCTTGCCGAGCTTGCCGCAGTCAAGGGCAAGAAGGGCCTCAGAGTGGTCGGAGACGTCTCTAGCTTTTTCAGGCACGGCTACGGGCGCGACCTGCTTGCGTACGAGCAAGAGCTTGAGAAAAAGTTTGACATACCCGTCACTGCGCTGTGTGCCTACGAGGCAAGCGACGTTTACAGCATTCCAAAAGAGCATGTTGACCACCTGAAGGAGCGCCATGGCATAGTGTTCAACGGTAGTAGTGCTGCTGACGGCGGCGGCAGTGGCAGTAATAAA
>NZ_JBBIHK010000021.1:0-31565 GCF_037447015.1 Nitrososphaera sp.
GCTGGTCAAGCAGCAGCAGGACAGGGATAATTCAAGCGAGTTTGTGGACAAGATGGAAAAGCTCTACCGGTCGTACGCGGTAAAGGCCAAGAACGAGCTGCGCAGGGTATCTCCGCAGGGGAGCGAGGCGACGCGCTTTTTGGAGCACCTGACCGACCTGGCCTCCGTGCAGTTCTAGGTCTTTCTTTCTTTCCCTCTTTTTCTTTCTCTTTTTCTTTCCGTCCATTTGCCAGCGTAAAAAGAACGGCATAGCAGCAAAAAAAGTTCCTTCCGGCCATCATGCAAGAGCAGAATGTCTTGGCGGCTAGGGCGCTTTTGACACCTGCACGTCGACGCTCTCTGACACCTTCAGCTGGCTGGCCTCGAGCGGGCCCGGGGCGATGCCAGCCTGCGCAAAGCCGAGGTCGGGGACCGCCCGTGACGCAAATTCAAGCAGAGGGGCGTGCCATATGCCAAAGCCCACCATGAACACGACTGCGAACACGAGCACGGCCACTATGGCCTTGGGCTCCTTCACCTTCGACATGTCCGGCGACTCCTCCATGTACATCTTCCTCATTATCCAGGCATAGTAGCCAAGCGAGAGCGCGCTGTTGAGCACGCCGGCTATTGCAAGCCAGGGGCCCCATTCCACCAGCGGGCCCGAGTTTATCGCCGCGCCAAAGAGCACCAGCTTGCTCCAGAACCCGTTGAGCGGGGGCACGCCGGCAAGGGCGAGCAGCGCCACCGTGAGCGTTATCGCAGTTATCGGCATCCTCTTTGCAAGCCCGCGGTACCTCTCAAGGCTGTAGCTGCCCAGGGCGACTGCCACTGCGGCCACTGCGACGAACCCCGCCGACTTCATCACGGCGTGGTTTATGATGTGGAAGAGCGACCCGGACAGCGCCTGGTCGGAGTAGGGCGCAAGGGCGATGCCTATCATGATGTAGCCGGCCTGCCCTATCGACGAGTACGCAAGTATCCTGGGCACGCTCCTCTGCATTATGGCGCCCAGGTTGCCTATCGTCATGGTGAACACGGCAAGTATCGCAAGCGTGAGCGTCCAGTCGGCGTTGAGCGCAAACATGCCCAGCACGACCACCCTGAGCGCGGCTGCAAAGCCCGCCTTTTTCGTGCCTGCCGCAAGCAGGCCCCCGATTGGCGAGGGCGAGCCCTCGTACGCGTCCGGCAGCCACATGTGGAACGGGACCAGGCCCATCTTGAAGCCAAAGCCTGCTATGAACAGGGCTATTGCAAGCAGGGCGACAGGCATCATCGACGGGTCGAGAGTCGTCATGGCGCGTATAGAGTCGCCGATGTTGGTCGTGCCCGTCATGCCGTAGACGAGCCCTATCGCAAAGACGAGGAGCGCCGACGCAAGGGCGCCAAACATGAAATACTTTATAGCAGCCTCGTTGGAGATCGGATCGCGCTTGTTAAACGCCGCAAGCGCGTACGTCGGCAGGGACATCAGCTCCCAGGCGACGAGCAGCATCACAAGGTCGGTCGAATAGGCGATGAGCACCATGCCTATCGACGAGAGCAGTATCAGCGAGTAGTAGGCCGCGGGGTTTGACCTGCCCTTCATGTAGTTCCACGAAGAGGCAGTCATCATCAGCGAGACTATGAGGAGGGCGACTGCAAAGAACGAGCCGAACAGGTCGTCCACCAGCACGTCCTTGCCAAACGCCACGGCAGGCAGCACCTCGCCCGAGAAGACCCTGAATATGACGATGCCCATGGCGACGAGCAGGGCGCCAAACGCGATCGCGCTATAGATCTTGTTGCGGTCGGCCCCTCCGCGCTCGCGCCTGCCTGCGTCGATTGCAGGGATGGCCAGGCCTACCACGCCCAGTATTACCGTCACCAGCACAGGTGTTGACAAGAGGTCGACCATTTTTTTCTCTCTCCCTACTCCATTTTTTCTACTGCTATAGCAACAGCAGCATCACGACTATCATGATGCCGACTCCAAACACAAAGAGGTACGTCTGCGTGACGCCGGTCTGGCTCACCTTGACCAGCTTGGACATGCCTGCCATCGCGCCCTGGAAGGCAGGGTTGATGCCGTCCACGACCGTGCTTTCAAAGTAGCGCCACAGGAAGCGGTATATCGCAAGCGGCCCTATCACGCCGCCCCAGTAGAGCGCGCTGTTCAGGTACCACCTGTTGTAGAGGAACTTCCACAAGCCGTGCGTGACGACGTTGCGGCCCACCGCCTCCGGGTCTGCCTTTCTTGCGACGTAGAACACAAAGCCGAGCGCGCCGCCGACCCCGAATGCGCCCACCGAGGCTGCCGCAGCAATCGGGTTGAGGTTGAGGAAGACGCGCCCGCTGCTGCCGTCGCCGGCGGCGGCCTCGTGCGGGGCCTCTATGGCAAACGACTCGCGCAGGTATTCGGAGAACAGCTCGTGCAGCTGCTCTTCGAACATGAACCCGACGACGCCCACCGCTATCGAGGCGACTGCCAGTATCGCAAACGGGGCCCACATGACTGCGCTCACCTCGTGGACGTGGTGGCCCTCCTGCTCCATCTTTTCGACGTGCTTGCTCTTGTTGCCAAAGAAGGCCATGCCTATCATCCTGAAGGTGTAGAACGCAGTCATCACCGCCACTATCACCGCCATTGCAAACAGGCCCCAGGAATACTGGTAGCCGGACTCTAGCACGGCGGCAAATATGGCGTCCTTGCTCCAGAAGCCGGACGTAAAGAGCGGGGCGCCTGCAAGCGACAGCGCGGCGAGCAGCATGAATATGTAGGTCTTGGGCATCTGCTTGCGCAGGCCGCCCATGTCTGTCATAAAGCGCGAGTGCACGGTATGCAAGAGCGCGCCGGCGCCCATGAAGAGCGACGCCTTGAACATGGCGTGGCTCATCAGGTGGAAAAAGCCGGCCGTGTAGCCGTCCGTAAAGTTGAGCGAAAGGCCGGCTATGCCGATTCCCATCATCATGTAGCCTATCTGCGAGCCTGTCGAGTATGCGAGCACCTTCTTGATCTCGGGGCTCACGAGCGCCTGCGTTGCCAGCAGGAACGCGGTTATGGCGCCGGTCCAGGCCACCACTTCAAAGAACTGGCCCGTGTTGAGCGCCGAGAGCGCGAAAAAGAGCGGCCCTATCCTTGCCACCAGGAACACGCCGGCCTTGACCATGGTCGCGGCGTGTATGAGCGCCGAAACAGAGGTCGGGCCGGTCATGGCCTCCAGCAACCACTCGTTGAGCGGGAACTGGGCGGACTTGCCCACGGCGCCGCCAAACAGCAGCACGGCAGCAGGCACGAGCAGGTTCTGCGCGGCCATGTTCTGCGCCCAGGTCTGGTCGGCGACCAGCTCCTTGAACCCAAACGTGCCGGCGTTTGCAAATATCAGGAACATGCCTGCAAGCATCATGACGTCCCCCGCTCTCGTCATGAGGAACGCCTTCATGCCTGCGTGCGTGGGCGCGGTCCACATCGGGATTCCTGCGGCCCTGTGGCCTTCGACTCCGACATAGTCCTTCTTCCTGTCGTGGTACCAGAAGGCGATGAGCGCAAACGACGCAAGGCCCACGCCCTCCCACCCGAAGAAGACCATGAGCAGGTTGTCCGAGATCACGATCAGCTGCATCGAGCCGATGAAGAAGAGCATGAAGAACCAGTAGCGGGTCAGGTCCTTGTCGCCGTGCATGTAGCCCACAGAGTAGACGAATATCAGGAAGGCTATCCAGGCCACGATGTTGGTCATGAGGATGGCAAGCGGGTCTGCAAGCACGCCTGCCTTCAGGCCGATGGACGAGATCCACGGGATCTGGCTGTGGATTTCATGGCCTGCCAGCCCGACGGGTATGAGCGTCGCTGCAGAGATGGCGCTCGCAAGGGCAAACCCTACAGCTATATAGTCCCGCGCCTTTTTGCTGCCCTTTGCAATGGCAGGCATCGCAGCTGCGCCGATAAAGGGCAGCATCCAGATGAGCCAGACGTTTATTGACTCGCTAAAACCAACTACCATATTTTAGTGTCCACCTTCTCCTCCAGTTCCTTCTGCAGCAGATATGCCTTCGTTTGCCGCTATCCCCTCTCCTGCTGCCGCCGTCGTCGTCGCCGTCGCCGCTCCCTCGGCCCCGTGCGCCACCGGCTCGAGGATCAGGGTGTTTGACGACTCGGGGATGGGCAGAACGCCCTCGTGGCCGGCGAACATGCCCGACACATAGTCAGATATCGGCGTAAAGAACACGTCGGGATAGACGCCTATCGCAAGCGACAGTGCAGCAAACGCCGCCATAGTGGCCGTGATGTAGGGGCTTGCCTCTTTCACGTGCGCAAGCTCTTCCGGTATCTTGCCAAAGAATATGCGCTTTATCATCCACAGTATGTACGCAGATGTCAGCACCGTCGACAAAATGCCAAACGCAAAGAGCACGACCCTGAACGAGTCGGCGTCGTGCGAGGCAGTCTGGAGAACGCCCGAGAACATCGTCCACTCGGCCATAAAGCCGCTTGTGGGGGGGACGCCCATTATGGTCAGGGCGCCAATCATGGCAATGACTGCCGTGTAGGGCATCTTGCCGGCAAGGCCGCCCAGCTTGGACATGCTGCGCGTGCCGGTCTGGAGTATGATGGAGCCGGCCATCATGAAGAGCACGGCCTTGCCAAGCCCGTGCGTGATGTAGAGCATGGTCGCGCCAGAGATTCCAAGTATGCTTTCAGAGCCGAGGCCGAACAGTATGTAGCCCATCTGGCTGATCGACGAGTATGCGAGGACCTTCTTGATGTCGTCCTGCATAAGGGCCATGGCGCCGCCGTACATCATGGTCGCAAGGCCCCACATGTTGATGTACAGGCTGTACTGCTCGTAGCTTCCAGTCAAAAGCTCCAGCCACAGCCGCAGCAGGCCGTAAGCGCCGATGCCGATCATGGCCGGTGACAGGAGCGCCGACACAGGGGTAGGGGCTTCTGCGTGGGCGTACGGGAGCCAGATGTGCAGCAAAAAGGCTGCAAGCTTGACGCCCAGGCCGACTACGAGGCCGAACACGATGAGCGGCAGCCAGTCGGCAGGTATCTTGCCGACGTTTGCCATGACCGTGGAATAGTCAAAGCCGCCGGCGAAAAAGCCCATGGCAAGCAGGCTCAGCAGCAGGACGACTGCTCCCACGTGCGTCCAGAAGAAGAACATCAGGGCTATCCTGCGCCTGGCGCCGTAGCCATAAAAGGCGACCAGGAAGAAGGACGGGACGAGCATCAGCTCGAAAAAGACGTAAAACTCGATCAGGTTGGTGGCAAGCACCGTGCCAAGCATGCCCATAGAGAAGGCAAGGTACAGCGCAAAGTAGAGGCCCATCTGGCGGTTCACGTACTTTTGCTGGTCGACAGTCAGCGTGACCTGGCCGCCTGCGTGGCCGTGGCCCTCGTGGCCGCCGGCTGATGCGGCAGCAGCAGAAGAAGAAGAGGACGAGCCGTGGCCGGGCATGTCCTCCATTATCTTGTGGACCATGTACGGCTTTGAATAGAGCGCAAGCACGGTGCATAGGATGTAGATGATGAGCGCAAACGGCAGCGCAAGGCCGTCGAGCCTGAGCCCAAAGTTGCCAAACTGGCCCCACGCGTAGGATTCCAAGTACACCTGCCCGCCCTGTACCATCATGGCAGGTATGGCCAGGAGCCCGGTCGAGACTGCCAGCGTGCCAAACGAGAACCACGTGACTGCGGTTATGCCGGCGCGCCTGCCGATGACAAACGCCACCGGCGCAAGCAGCAATGGTATAAAGGTCGCCGCTAGGAGGAAGTAAGACTCGGCCATTTCCGCTCTAGCCCCTCATGCTCCTGAACTCGGCCACGTCGATTTCCTTGTAAAGCCTGTAAGCGACGATGATGAGGCCGAGGCCGATTGCCACTTCTGCGGCCGCTATCGCAATTGAAAAGAGTGCAAAGACCTGGCCCTGTATGTTGCCCGTATAGCGCGAGAAGGCCACGAGGTTAAGGTTGGCGGCGTTTGCGATTATCTCTATGGAGATGAGCATCCTGATGGCGTTGCGCTTGACGACGATGCCATAGATGCCCACTGCGACCAGCACGACCGAGACGATGATAAAGTCAATTAGCTCTGTCATTCTGTTTTTGTTCCCCCTCTTGCTCTCCTTCCTTTTCCGCGTCTTCCCTGCGCGCAAGCGCAAGGGCCGCAATCACAGAGCCGGCAAGCGTCAGCCCGAGCACGATGAGCACCGGCGAGTAGTAGGTGAGCATCTGCTCGCCTATCGCCACGAAATCGACCGGCGGCGCGGTAAAGCTGTCCCGGGTGTTCAGGCCCGACGCCAGGAGCACGGCCCCAGCCCCTCCCATGATGAACAGCATCAGCACGATGCCCCCTGCCTTGCGCCCCCTGTCCTCCTTTGTGGTAAAGAGCGCCTGCGTCCTGACGAGCATGACCGTGAATATGATGAGCACGGCCACCGCCCCCACGTACACGGCGATCTGGAACATGGCCACGAAAGGCGCGTCCAGCAGCAGGAAAAAGCCGGCTATGCCGAGCATGGAGATGGCAAGCCCGATTGCGCCGTAGATGAGCTCCCTCGTCTCAAGGGCGATTATGGCCGAGCCGACCGTCAGCACGGCAAGCCCTACAAAGACGGGGTCAACCATGCGTGGCCCCCCTGTCGGTGATCTTGATCTCGATGTCGCCGTCGTATTTCGGCTTGACTTCGAGCTGCTGCGGCGTGTAGATCAAATGTTCTTTCGTAAACGACGAGAGCTCGTAGTCGTTTGTCATGAAAAGAGCGTAAAACGGGCAGGCGTCGACGCAAAAGCCGCAGAACACGCACTTGCCATAGTCAATCTGGGGCATGATGCCCTTCTTGTTCTGCTTCCAGTTCTCGTCGACCTTGACCATGCCTATGGCCTCTGCAATGCCCTCGCACGCAATGGCGCACAGCTGGCAGCCGGTGCACTTGTCGTGCATCAGTATGTGGCGCCCCCGGTAGCCGGCGATGCCTACGCCGCGCTTGGGGTCGAACTGGTAGCCGTCGCCCACAAAGCGCAGCTTCTCTTCAGGGTAGCGGAAGGTAAAGCGCCTTATGACGAGGTGCTTGGAGCCGGATTCGATGGCCTTGATAAAGCCAGAGGCAGTCCCGCTGTTGCTACTGCTACCACTGCTACTACCACTACTATAGCTCATCTGACCAGCAGCCCTCCCGGACCAAGTATGCCGCCATATATTAGTGCAAGGGCGACAAACATGTTGATGAACGACAGCACGATCAGCTTGTACCAGCCCGTGTGCAGCAGTATGTCTATCCTGATACGCGGGCTGATGCCCCTGGGCAGCAGGAACAGCATGATGACTGCAAACGTCTTGACGGTGAACCACGTGATGGCCGAAAGCGTCACAGGGTTGTAGATCTTTTCGCCCGTGTAGCCCGGCAGTATCTCCTGCGGGAATATCACCGGCCCGCTCCAGCCGCCCATGAACAGCACGACAAACAGCGCCGCCAGCACGTACAGCTTGACGTAGGTGCCAAGCTGTATCAGGCCGTATATCATGCCCGATGTCTCGGTTATCCAGCCTGCGACGATCTCTGACTCGGCCTCTGGCAGGTCGAACGGGATCCTTTCCAGCTCTGCAAGCGACGACAGGTAGAACACGAACGCGCTTATGGGCAGGAAGAAAAAGAACCAGTAGGACGATATCTGGGCGTTGACGATGTCGGTGAGGTTCAGCGACCCGGCGAGGATGACTACTGACAGCGCCGAGATGATGAACGGGATTTCAAACGCGATTATCTGGTGGAGCGCGCGCAGGCCGCCGATGAACGGGTACTTGCTGTTGCTTGCCCACGAGAAGAGCAGCGCGATGAGCGGGAAGAACCCGAATATCGCAAAGACTGCGAGCAGGCCCACGTCAACGTCGGCCACCACCCAGCCGGGCGCTACAGGTATGAGCGCGGCCCCGGCGGCGGCTACTGACACAAATGCGATGGGCGCGGCCCAGAATATCGGCTTGTCAGCTGCTGCGGGCACGATTATCTCTTTTGAAATGAGCTTTAACCCGTCGGCCATCAGCTGCAGGATGCCCTCTATCTTGCCCACGTACAGCGGGCCGTACCTGAGCTGCATCTTGGCAAGGAACTTGCGCTCTATGAATATCGTCGCGGCAGCTATCAGCGCCGCGTAGCCAAAGCCGGGGAACGCCGAGACCCTGAACAGGTCGGTGTGGATCATGTATTTCGCGATGGGCACGGTGCGCGTGGGATCCACTATCATGGTCAGAAAGAGGTACGGGGTCAGCGGCTCGTCGCCAAGCGGCGGGAGCGGCACGTAAAAGAGCACGACAAAGAGCAGCGGGAGCCCGACGAGGGAGAATATGATGAGTATCCAGAATACGAGCCACAGGACGCTCCCCACGAACTCGCCAAAGCGGAAGGATTCAGTATACGACATATACTACTATCACCTGTCAGCCTCCACGGGCCAGTAGTTCAGCGACCAGTATATCGAGGGCATGTCTGCCAGCTTGTGGCCCACAAGCAGGTGCGGCAGGGCAAGCATGTTGCGGAAAGAGCCCACCGATATCTTGACCCTGTACGGCTTGGGCGTGCCGTCGCTAACGATGTAGTATCCCAGAGCGCCCCTGCCGGACTCGACGCGGCGGTAAGCCTCGCCCGGCGGCCCCTTGGGGTTTGGCTGGAGCTTGGCGCGCACCTCTCCAGACTCGGGGATCTTGTCGAGCAGCTGGCGTACGATGTGGCACGACTCTTTCATGTCCAGGAACGGGACGTACGACCGGGCAAACGAGTCGCAGGTCTTCATGTACTGGACTTTAAAGTCTATCTCGTTGTAAATGTCATAGGGCTCGACCTTGCGTATGTCGTACGGCACGCCGGACGCCCTCAGCACCGACCCTGTCACGCCCAGCTTGATGGCGTCCTCCTTTGTCAGGATGCCGACCCCCTCGGTCCTCTGCCTGAACAGGGGCATGTTGTAGAAGATGTCCTCGTATTCCTTGAGGCGCTTTTCGAAATAGTTGACGTGCTCCAGGCACTTTTGCTTGAACCCTTCGGGCATGTCGTTTCTCACGCCGCCGGGTATGTTGTAGGCGTGGGTGACGCGGGCCCCTGTCAGCCTCTCAAGCAGGTCGATGAAAAGCTCGCGGTCGCCTGCCGGCCACATGAACATGGTCGAGTGGCCCAGGAATATGCCATAGATTGCAAGCCAGTACAGGGTGTAGACCTGTCTGTTGAGCTCGGACGCAATTGCGCGTATGAACTGGCCCCTGCGCGGGACCTCGATGCCCATCAGCTCCTCGATGGCGAGGCTGTAGGCGTAGGTGATGTTGGTCGAGTCGTGTATTACAGGGCGTTCAAGGTGCGGTATGTTCTGGATGGCGTTGCGGTACTCGGCCATCTTTTCCTCGCCCCTGTGCACGTAGCCGGGGTCAGGGTCGCAGTAGACGATATAGTCGCCGTCCACCTTGACGGTGAAGCGAAAGTGGCCTGAGCCGGGGTGCTGCGGGCCTATCGAGAGCGTCATCAGGCGGTCTTCTTCGCTCTCCTTGACCACCTGCAGGCCCAGCTTCCTCGTCTCCTCTATCTTTTCTTCAAGGCTTGTCATTTGCTATATCATCATCTGCCCTTTATCCTGAAGTCTTTGCGCAGCGGCGGGATGTCGGCCCAGTCCTCGGGCAGGAGGAACCTCTCGTTCCTCGGGTGCCCCTCAAAGTAGACTCCGAGCATCTCGAACGTCTCGCGCTCGTGGTATTCTACGCTTTTGTAGACGTTAATTAAGCTTGGCATGCGCGCGTCGTCCCTGTCGGTGCGCGTGGCAAGAACGAGGATGTGCGCAAGAAGGTCGTCGCGGGTATAAGAGCCCAGGTGGTAGGCGACCTCTATCTGCTTGTCCTTTGGATAGTCGGTGCCTCCGGCCGACTCGGCGTGGTCAAAGCCCATGTTGTCACGGATGTAGGTCGCTACCTCGACGATGTTGGCAGGGGCCACCATCACCTTTATCCGCAGCGGCCTTATGTAGACTATTTTTACAATATCGCCAAAGCGCGTCGTCAGCTGCTGGGCCAGCCCCTTCTCAAACGCCGGCGGCTCTGGCTCTTTCTTGGCAGGAGGAGGAGTCGCGGCTGCCGGTTTTGGCGCAGCGGCCGGCGCCGGCGGCGGAGTGGCCTTGGCCGGCGGAGAAGAAGAAGCAGCAGCTGGCTTAGTGGCGGCAGCGGCAGGCTTTGCAGGAGGTGAAGAAGAAGAAGCCGGCGCTGGCTTGCTGTCGGCAGCTGGTGGCGTTTTCTTGGGCTCTTCGCTGCTCATGTTACTTGATCTTTTGTCTCTTTATCTTTTCTTGCAGCAGCATGCAGCCTTGGATGAGTGTCTCGGGCCTTGGAGGGCATCCTGGCACGTACACGTCGACTGGAACCACGCCGTCGACGCCGGGCAGGACGTTGTACGAGTCGATGTAGAGCCCGCCGGTGATTGCGCACGCGCCCATCGCGATGACGTACTTGGGCTCTGGCATCTGGTCGTAGACCATTCTGAGCCTTGGCGCCATCTTGCGGGTCACTGTGCCCTGCACCACGATGAGGTCGCACATGCGGAGCGAGCCGAACGCCTCGATGATGCCAAACCTCTCCACGTCGTAGCGCGGACTTGAGGCGGCGCCAAACTCGACGCTGCAGCACGCTGTCTCAAGGTGGACGGGCCAGAGGGACCAGATCCTGCCCCAGTTGATTGCATAGCCAAGCGGCCTGTCAAGCGCCCTCACGAGCACGTCGGACAGCTTGGTCACCATCACGTTAAAGTTGGTCGGGCTGACCAGTTCCCGGTTCATCTGCTCTCTATCTCCTCCTCTTCGAGCTTGTCTGCGTTGAAACCGTACTTAAACAGTGCGAGCGTGATTGCAAAGATCATTTCACCAGATCCCCTTCCTCCCTGCAAGGTACAGCGCATATCCCATGGCCGCAAACATTATCCCCAGGAACGCGATTATCGGCAGGGTCGCGGCCCTTGGGATGTTAAAGAGTGCCGTGCCCCACGCATACAGGAAAATGGACATGACGTCGAACACGACGAACATCAGGATGTAAGCGTAATACTGCATCATGAAGTGGGAGCGCCCTTCGCCGCTTGGCATCTGGCCGCATTCCATAGGCAGGAACTTGACGGGGTTGTAACGGCGCCGGGGCGACACGAGCCTTGAGAGTATCAGGGCCGGGACCGACGCTACCAGACCGAAGCCGAGCATGTAAAGGATTGGAGTAAAATCTGCCGCGGTCTCTCCAGCCAAGTCAGCAATGCTGTTCTAGCGAAGATATAAAAACTTAACGAGGAGCGTGCACATTCATGTGGAAATTATTTTTTATTTCAGCACCATGCTGAACAGCTGGCGCGCGGCAAGCCTCGGGTGGTGGAGCGCAAGCTTGACCATCTTGGCGGCCGTGAAATCTGCTTTTATAAAGTCGATGAACTCGTCGGCGCTCATGTCCCGCAGTATCTCTATCTCCCTGTCCCATTCCTCGTCGGAGAGGCCGACCCAGCGCGACTGCACTTTCAGGGCAGACGCTATCTTGGATGCCACCCTGGCCTTCCATGTGCGCTCGTACTCCTCAAGTGACTCTTTGCTTGCTGCAGCTGCAGCAGCGCCACCGCCATTTTTCACTGCCCTTGCGCCCACCTCCCCGGCGAGCCGGCCAAACTCGATGGCGTAGCGTATGCCCTCAAGCACCAGCGGGTTTGCCTGGCCGGCGGCGTCTCCCACCGTCAGCAGGCCGTCTGCGACGCTCTGGCTGCGCGACCCCTCGTTTGGAATAAAGCCGTAATGCAGCTCGACAGGCTGTATCCTGCCCAGCCTGTCGAGGGGCCGCAGCCTCTTTTCAAGGATGGAGTGCAGTTTTTCAAGCGGGTCTGCCTGCGACTCGGGCCTGCCTATCCCGACGCCTACCCTCACGCGGTTTTTAGAGAGCGGGAACACCCAGGCATAGCCTGCCTCCGAATACTGGCGGCCGACCATCAGCGACCATGTCGCCTCGTCGGCGTGGTCACAGTAGCACTCGTACTCGGCGCCCACGCCGTACCGCCTCCACTCGCCGGCGAGGCCGGCCTTCCTCGCGGCAGAGGCGGAAAAGCCGCTTGCGTCTATAACGAGAGGGCATTTGACCTCGAGGTCGCCGGCCGGCGTGCTTGCCTTGACGCCAGCAACGCGCGAACCCTCTTTCAGGACGTTTATGACGTTGCTCCTCACCATCAGGGTGGCGCCGGCCTCTGCAGCCAGGAAGGCAAGGTGCTGGTACGTGGCCCGCACGTCGAGCACGCACGAGCGGGGCCTGCCGCCGGATGATATCAGCACGTCGTTTGAAGGCGAGATGAAATGATAATTTGAAACTGGGTTGTAAAGGTGCGAGGGGATGCCCAGCGCGTCCATCGAGTCTATCCAGCTGACGCCGGACGTCCTCACGCTGTGCGCTATCGCCTCGTCCTTTTCAAACAGGACCACATTTGCGCCGGCCGCGGCCGCCGCCTGGGCGGCTGCAAGGCCGGCCGGCCCGCCGCCTACGATTGCGATGTCATAGCTATTGCTACTGCTGCCGTCACTAGCCACCGGTGAACGAGACCCCCTCAAACCTCATGTACGGTAGTATAGACGAGTAGATGGCCTTGCGCTCTCTTGACACCCCAGTCAGGTTCTCCAGGCACTCAAAGACGTTGCCTGCGACCATGACCTCCCTGACTGCGTGCCCGAGCTCGCCGTTCCTGATGAGCCTGCCGCCCTTGACCACGCCAGAGAAGTCCCCGTTCACGGGGTTGACGTTGCCTGAGAACCTGCTTACCATGACCCCCTGTTTCGTCTCGGCCACCAGGGCGTCAAAGCTTGGCCTCCCCGGCGCCACGACAAAGTTTGTAGTCGAGACGGACGGCGGCGAGCTTGTCGAGCCGGACGCGTTGCCGGTGCTAGAGACGCCCCCCTTTGCGGCAGTATAGGTGTTGTACAGGAATTTTTTGAGGACGCCCTTTTCTATCACCGTGTTCCTCCTGTGCGGGACCCCTTCCCTGTCAAAGCTTGCCGCCGCCAGGCCGGCGGGGTCGGTCGGGTCGTCCACCACGGTCAGCAGGGGCGAGGCCACCTTTTTGCCCAGCCGGCCGGCAAACCTGCTCGACTTTTTCTGGACAGAGTCCGAGTTTACAGAGTATGACACCACCTCCTCCACAAGCTCTGCCGCCGCTGCAGGCGTGAGGATCATTGTAGCGCCCGATAGATTGCTGTCCATCTTTTTTGCGCCAAGTGAGTTTACGACCGTCTGCGAAAATTCCCTTGCGGCAGGCGCGACATCGATGCCCTTGACAGAGTGGGTGCTCCCCGACTGGACGTCAAAGCTTGACACGTCGGCGCCGTCTATCGCCATGCCCATTATCGACCATGAAAACGCGCTCAATTTTTCAGAAAGCATCACGCCGTTTGAATTGCCCACCGCCTGCGTGGCAAGGGCGGCCGTAAAGTTGCCGCTGTCCACGCTCACCCGGCCGTCGGCGCCCCTTGCCACGTGCAGCATCTCGGCCGCGTATTTGGCAGCGTCGCGGGCGCCAAACCCCTCGGCGTTCCTGTCGTATATCCCCCTCACTCTTGCCACCTTGCGCTTTTTCGGCATGAGGTTGAACCTGTCCTTCGGGCTGACTCTTGCCATCCTGACTGCCCTGGCGGCAGCCTCTTTCACCTTTTCCCGCTCCAGGCTGTTGACAGAGTAGAACCCGAGCGCCCCGTCCACAAAGACGCGCACTCCGATGACGCCTGCCTGCTGCGACTTGGCCTGCTTCAGGTCGTTGTTCTCGATAGAGACCTCCGATTCCAAAGTCAGCGAGACGTACGCCTCGCAGTCGCCGGCGCCCTGCGCCTCTGCCTCCCGGATTGCAAGGCGCATGGCCGGCTCGATGTCCAATAATGTTGCCATTATTGCACGCCCCCTATCACCGCCGTGCAGCGCACGTGCGGACCCCCGCCGTCCACCTTGGCCGGCTGGTACTTGCCGCAGTAGCCGGTGCCAATGTCGTACTCGAACTCGTTTCCGACCATGTCTATTGATTGAAGTACCTCAAACGCGTTGCCGGAGATGCTTGCGCCCCTCAGCAGCTCCTTCACCTCGCCGTTTTCGATCAAGTAGGCTTCCTGCGCGCCGAACATGAATTCGCCGTTTGCGTCTGCCTGGCCGTTCCTTGCTCCCCTGACCAGGTAGCCGTGCCTTGTCTCCCTTATCATGTCGTCCAGCCTGTCCGAGCGTGGCTCGATGTACGTGTTGCGCATCCGTATCAGCGGCTCGTCGCTGTACGTGAACGCCCTTGCGTTGCCCGTCGACGCGGTGCCAAACTCGAAAGCAGACTCGCGGCCGTGCAGGAACGACCTCAGCACGCCGTCCCTGATTATCTCTGTCCGGCCCGCCTCCACGCCCTCGTCGTCTATCCCTATCGTCCCGGCAGCGTTGCCGGCGATGTCGGACAGGCCGCTGTCGACAAGGGTCACAAGCTCGCTTGCCACCTTCTGGCCCATCCTGTCCTTCACGACCGAGCCGGAAAGGACAAAGTCTGCCTCCACCGTGTGGCCCACGGCCTCGTGGCAGAGCAGCCCCACCATCCCCGGGTCGAGGATTATCGTCGTCTTTTCGCCTGTCGCATGCTTTGCCTTCAATAGCTTGGCTGCCTTGTCGGCGGCCTCGTGCGCAAATTCAAGGTGGCCCTTTTTCCCAAAGAGGTCGTCCCAGCCGCCCGTTATCCCGACTCCTTCATGGGCGGTCGCGCTCTCTTCTTGCTGCCCTCCTCCCCCTCCCCTTCCTCCGCCGCCGGACCTTGCGATTGCGACCACGTTGAATTCCGGCTTGGAATCAAATATCTCGACGCTTGCACCGTCGCTGTTTGCTATGGCCTTGTAGTCGAGCATGTCCCTGTACGACGCAGAGGCGGTCTTGATCAGGCTGTTTGCCTTTTTGGCAGCCGCCTGCGCCTCCTTTGTGACTTTGACCTTTTGCTCGATGCTGATGTCGGCAAGCCGGCCCCGCACCGGCGGCTCAAACCGCCCCCGGGCCATCCTAGACTCGGCAAGGCCGGCCACCTTTTTCTTTTTCGACCCGGCAAGCACCCGGGCCATCGACAGGGCGCTTGCAAGCGACCCCTTCAGCCCCTCGGCCGACACGTCGCTCGTGCTCGAAAAGCCCCAGCAGCCGTCCACGAGGACGCGTATCCCGCAGCCGGCGTTTTCAGACATCTTTATTCGCTCCAGCCTGCCGTTGACAAAGCTGACCTCCGACACCGTCCTTGCGTGGTAGCGCGCTTCGGCGTAATCGGCGTCAGCCGAATTTGAGATTAGCGATTCCAGCCTGTCCAGCATATGCAGCGTATGTACCGTACTGTGAGTGGCCTTGCTCTAAATTAAATGATGGCCTTTCTTCTTTTTTCTTTTTTCTCCTTCGAGACAGGCAAACAAGCAAGCAAGCAAGCAAGCAAGCAAGCAAGCACACGCATCTTCCATAACCATTATGCATAGCGTTTATTGCGCCAGAGCGGGTAAATTTTCCAGCGTTGAGAAAGCCGCCGCTTCTTCTTCTTGCCCCTTCTATTGCCCTGCTGGCGATCGTCGTTATTGTTATTGCAGCGGTGGCGGCCGGGACGCAGGGCCCGTTCATGGCTGCCATGCTGCAGGGCGAGGCCCAGAAGCAGCAGAAAGCGGCTGGACCCGTACTCCATGACGGCGACCTGCGGCTAGAGCTCGTCGCACAGGGGCTCGAGTTTCCGACCAGCATGGCCTTTGTAGCCGGCGACGCGCTCTTGGTGCTGCAGAAAAACGACGGCAGGGTGATGATGATGCTCAACAACGACGATGACGACAGCGACGGTACCGACAGCAGGTTCAAAGAGATACTGCGCCTTGACGTGGCAAACGGCGCCGAGCAGGGGCTTCTGGGCATAGCAAGCATCGACGACGAGGTTTTCCTGTACCTCACAGAAGAGGAGGGGAAGGAGCCGCTCAGAAACCGCGTTTACAAATACGACTGGAACGGGAGCGCGCTAGCCAACCCGGAAATGATCCTCGACCTGCCGGCAGAGCCTGGGCCGTACCACAACGGCGGCAAGATGGCAATCGGGCCGGCAAGCGACGGGCGCCGCCTGTACGCAGTCATTGGCGACACGGGGGCAGGCGGCGGGGTGCTTGACAACCAGAAGGAGGGCGGCAGCAGCAGGCCGCCGGACGACAAATCAGTCGTCTTCAGGGTCGACAGGGAGACAGGCAATGCCCCGCACGGCGATGGCGGCCCCTTCCCGGACCTCCCCCGCTATTTTGCGTACGGCATACGCAACAGCTTTGGCATGGATTTTGACCCTGTCACAGGCACGCTGTGGATGACAGAGAACGGCCCCGACAGGTACGACGAGATAAACGTCGTCAGGCCCGGCTTTAACAGCGGGTGGCACCTGGTATCCGGGCCGATTGCAAGGTCGAACGCGACTGCGGCCGACCTTGTCATGCTGGGCCCTGCTGCCTACTATGGCGACCCTGTGTTCAGCTGGGAGCGGCCGGTGGGCGTGACTGACATCGAGTTCTTCTCCTCTGGCAAGCTTGGGCCCAGATACGAGAACAACGTCTTTGTAGGCGACATCAACAACGGCAACCTCTACTTTTTTACGGTGAACGCAACCAGGACGGGGCTTGCGCTTGAAGAAAAAGGCGGGCTTGCAGACGGGGTCGCAGATGCCGACGACGGCAATGGGGGGACGGAGGATCTGTCTTATGTGCTTGCAGGCGCAGGGTTTGGCAGGATAACGGACATCGAGACAGGGCCTGCCGACGGCTACCTCTACATCCTGACTTACGAGGACGGCAAGGTGTACAGGGTCCGCCGGTAATAGTCGTCATTCGAACCAAACGGTCCGGCCGGGCTTTTTGATCTGTATGTGGGCAAAGTCCTCGCCCTTGGCCGCCGCGCCGTGCCAGTGCCACGTGTACGCCGGCACGAGGACGAAATCGCCCTTTTTCATGTGGTGCACGTCGCCAAGGCGCACCCTTGCCTCGCCGCCGCTGCCGTCCATCTCGACCTTGCTCTGCAGCGCGACCACGCCCCTGCCCTCCGTGGCTATCAGGATCTGGTCCGTCTCGTGGTAATGCAGCTTTGTCCTTGCGCCGTCTGAAAAGTCGACCAGGTACGTTTCGACCTCCCTGCTTGCAGCCTCTGTCACCATCTTTTTTATCACGACCCTGCCGTCAAAGTATTTCAGCATCGACTGGTCCGGCGCAATGTCTGCGATGTTGCCCTTGAGCATTTTTTACGTACTGGTGGCAGGGAAAGGCCGTTAAATGTCTTGTACTTTTTCTTCCTTCCTCTTCTTTCTTCTTCTCCTCCTATTCCATCACCACGGACTGGCCGTTCCTGTAGCGGCTTTTATCAAAAATCATTTCTACTATTTTTTCGGCCACCTGTCTTGCGGTGAGCATGCGGTGCCGGTTTGCCCGGCGGTACTGCGGGTCAACGTCCTGCATGTCCGTGTCCACGTCGCCGGGGCACATCGCCATCACGCGCACGCCGGCAGGCACCTCCCACGCAAGGCTTGCCGTGAGCCCCATCATGCCAAACTTGCTTGCGCAGTACGCAGAGAGGTTCTGAAAGCCGGCCGTGCCGGCGACAGAGCTGACGTTGATTATCGTGCCCCCTCCTCCTCTTCCGCCGCTGTTGTTGCTGCTGCTTTTCATGCAGGGCAGGACGGCTTTGCAGCAAAGGAACGCGCTTTTCAGGTTCGAGTTGATGGTCTCGTCCCACTCTTTTTCGGTAGTGTCTTCAAGCCTCTTTAGCACGGCGACGCCGGCGTTGTTTACAAGTATGTCTATGTACGGGCCAAAGCGTTCCACCGTTGCGGCGACAAACGCCATTACCTGTCCTGCGTCCCCCACGTCGCATTTCATCCCAAGGACCCTTCTGCTATAAAGCCGGGAGATCTGGCCTGCAACCCTGTCGATTTCTCCCTGTGTGCGCGAGCAGACGGCCACGTTTACGCCCCTTGCTGCCAGGAGCAGAGCAGTCTCTTTGCCTATTCCCCTGCCGGCGCCCGTGACTATGGCAGTAATAGCACTATTACTACTATTAGTCGCGGCTACCACGCCATTGTCTGCCAGTATTACAGTTATATCCCCTCTGCCCTTTTCCCCTAATTGTGCAGCTGATACCTGCCGAGCCGGCGCCCGAGTTCAGGGCCATTTCAGGGTGGGCAAACTCGCAGCCGCTTTCGATAAAGGCTCTCAAGGGCAAGGTCGTCATACTGGACTGCTGGACGTACACGTGCATATTCTGCCTGCGCACCATACCTGTGATGAGGAGGCTGCAGGAAAAGTACGGCGGCCAGCATGGCCTGCTGCAGGTGGTGCAGGCCCACTCGGCAGAGTACCATTTTGCGACAGACCACGCAAACATACAGAGGGCGCTTGCCCGCTACAACGTCACACTGCCTGTTGCATTTGACACGCAGAACAGGACGTGGGAGGCATACGGCAACATGTACTGGCCCAAGCACGTCATAATAGACCACAACGGTTTTGTCAGGTACGAGCACGCCGGCTATGGCGACATTACCGAATTCGAGCCGGCAGTTGTAGAGCTGCTGGAAGAGGCAGGAAGCAAGCCCAATGTCGACCTGGACAAAAAGAACCCGGAAGACGAGATCCTCGACACCTACGGGATGCACTTTGCCGGAATGGCCCCCGAGACGTGCGTCGGCTATTCGCGGATGAGGAGGTTTGGCAACAACCAGACGTTCAGGCCCGACCAGCCGGATGTGGCAGTCGACCCCGGCTCGCACCTTGACAACATCCCGTATTTGCGCGGCAAGTGGATCTGGAGGAGGGAGGGAGTCCAGTTTGCGCCAGGCAGCAAAAAGGAGGCAAGGCCGGCGATAATGATGAAGTACAACTCGGCCAAGAGGGTCCACGGCATCATGGGCACCTCGGACGGCCTGCCAGGCAAGGCAGAGGTCAGGCTAGACGGCAACCCGCTGGCAAAAGAGCAGCTTGGCAGGGACGTCAGCATGGAAAACGGCGCAAGCGTCGTCAACATCGAGTGGCCCTTCATGCACAACCTGGCAAGGACGGACAAGGCAGAAGTGCACGAAATAGAGATAATCCCCAGGTCCGACAACTTTGTGTTTTACACTTTTGTCTTTGGATGAGGGATTTCATAGATAAAAGGGAAGGGCGCCTTTCTTTCTACAAGTTGAGTTGACGCCGGAGGTACTCCCGGTCAGCCCGGCTTCCAAGATCAATAACCTCCAAGCGCGTGAGGGGATCGGCCTTCAACGGGGTGACAATCCTGTTGTCATGCATGAGCAGAAAATCACAATCGTAAATAAATGCCGTATAGACATGAAGTGCGTCATCTGCTGATATGGGATACCCGTCTATCAACAGGCGGGACTTTGCAACAAGGACGCGATTAATTGGCGCAAATCGAAACGGAGTCTGGGCATTGCTCCCTCTTATGCGCTCCGAGAATGTGGCGATGATTTCTTGCTGTCTATACGCGACAAGGGATCCTTTGGCCTCCTTGTTAGCCTGTCTACGACCGCTATAGCCTCGTTTATGGCCCAGACTGAAGAAATAATCTGAAGAGCCCTTGTTTTGCAGCGTTAATTATCTTTCGATTTTGTTGCATTGCAAGATGCAGTCCGACCGGGAGTAATACTATATGCAACAACATCTGTAGATTGTGGGCAGGATTCTTTTAGGATTGTAGTGCTCGCACCCTATGTAGGACCGTGTTCCTGTGGGGCCGTACTTTGTTCTGAATAATGTTCATAGATTAGCTGCCTTCTGTTCTTTGTCCTTGGACAGTCATGATGTAGGTAATGACCGGGTTAGCTTTAGCTTTTTACCTTTATCTTCCTTGTTCGTAGAAGCGTAATAGCGGCCCCCTTCTGCTTATGGCTATAATACTCCCAATCACAACAGAGGAGATCAGTACAATGTGATATGGAAATTCTGGCACGACCCTAATGGCGCCAGCCTCAGAACCATCTGTGGCAAAATGCAGATAAACTGACTCGTCAGGATAGGGATGAAAATCGTGAGCATAGTCTGTGGTAAGTATCTCGATTTTCAACTGATAGGACGCGTCCGGTTCTAGAGGAAGCTGCATAGGAATCACATCAGTCCCGGGCTCAGGCGTCCATGCATAAGGAAAATCTTTCCTTATACCCGATACTTGCACCGGTCCTTGATGCGTTATATCAAATGTGATAGTGCCATTTTCAGCATAGAACTCATCGACAAGTAAGGGTGTTTCTTCGCCGATCTTAATCATCTCCAGATCAAAGGTGACATTCTTTACAAGCTCTCCGCCATTTTCGTCAGTAATCAAAAGATCGATGATAGTGTGAGCCTCATCTTCGTTATAGCTATGGGATATGTCGTATGATAGGATGATTGGGTCTTTCTGCAAGTCTCTCCTGGCGTTTAGGTCAGACATACCGGGTTCGGGAAAGGCCGACGTTCCTATCACGTCGATGGATTTTGCATCTACTGGATAGCTAGAAGTGAGGTGGCTTGCCCTATAGGGCGAAAAGTCGTCGCGTACAGCAAATTCTGCCGCTATGTCGGTATTGCTTTTGATAAAAAATCTCTGCTCCTGAAACTCAACCGGTCGCCCGTCCACGAGAACCGCATAATTGCCTCCAAGCAGGTCATGGGGTATTGTAAGTCTAAAGTATCCTTGTTCTATGTCCGCCTCGCTCCTTCCCCTTATGTCTATGTGGAACTTCTTTTCTTGTTGTAGGAATGAAACATCACACTTTAGCGAATCTGTCATCATTCGGATGCTGAGCTGTTGTCCATCAACTTCTACAGTTCTTATCACATCAATGATCTGTGGATAACCATGAGTGTGTTCCATTAGAATATCTCCATATGCCAGTTCAACGTGTTCTGACCTTGCTTGCAAAGGGATGCTTATAGTTATCTGGTCACACATCCAACCAATTTCAGGAACGACTTCTTCACCGTCCACAAACACTATGGGCCAATGCTCTGTAAAGGAAAGAGCATCATAAGTCTGCCTCACAAAAGTCATCTCAAGGTATCCGTCAGCTGGAGATTCTACGGTTAGCAGCAGTGACAGACTGCTTGGAATATTTGTTTCAACATTTGTGATCGAGCCTCCATTGCTCATGGAATACTCTACAGAGTATGTTTCGTTTCCGACTGGAATCTCAAATGTGGAGATTCCAGTTCCGTTGCTCGACGCGTACGCTTTGGCTAAAAGTATGTTTGATTGAAGTAGTGCCAATATCAATGAGAGAACGATAATTGGTCTGCCACCAGGCAATATGCCCTTAGTTGATGCAACTCTGATACTATAGTTTTATGGAACCAGACTATCGGCTACCCGTCATTGCTTCCAGGTACTGTATCGTTCGCGTCAGGTAGCTTCGCTATGGGGCGAAATGGCACCCGACGACAACGCTACAGCACCTTGATGCCAAGGTTTTTTATCGCCGTCAGCCGCAAAGAGATGCATGTCAGAGCTCATCGCACAGGGCAGCGCGGCGCCCGACTTTACCATGCGCGACGCCAGGGGGAACACGTTCAGGCTGTCAGACCTGAAAGGAAAAAAGAACGCTGTCGTGTACTTTTATCCAAAGGACTTTACCCCCGGCTGCACGACTGAGGCGGCCGAGTTCAGCAGGGACTACAAGAAATTCGCAGACGCCGGCATCGAGGTAATAGGAGTAAGCCCGGACAGCGAGGACTCGCACGACAAGTTCAGGGAAAAGATGGGCATACCCTACCCGCTCGTGGCCGACGTCGACAAGCAGGTGGCCAAAGCCTACGGAACATACGGCATGAAGAGCTTTATGGGGAGGGAGTTCATGGGAGTAAAGAGGTCCACGTTCCTTGTGGACAGGCAGGGCAAGATAATCATGGTGTTTGAAAAGGTCAAGCCCGCAGGCCACAGCAAAGAAGTGCTTGAATCATTTGCTGCTACTGGCTGACTCGACCAGCTCTGACAGATGCTCCAGTATGCGGATGTGGTGCTCCTCGTCGACGCTGATGCTCTTTAGCAGGGCGGCAGTCTCGGGGTCGTCATCTGCCATCTCGGCGCACTTTAACAGCGCATCGCGCGAGCTGCGCTCGTCGCCTATCGACTCCTGAATCCCCTTTTTTGTGAGCAGCGCGCTGCCCGTCGCGCCCTCGATGCCGGCCATTATGCGCGAGATATACTCGATGTGGCGCAGGCCGTCGCTCAGGAGCGTATGCAGGTAGCTCCTCACGAGGTTGTTCTCGACCGTCGTTAGCGCTGACATGTAGTGCATGAGCTCCTTCACCTCGGCGTCGTGCTGCTCTTTGAGCAGGGAGTAGAGCTTTTGCTTTTTCTCGAGCTGGCGCAGGCGTGAATCCATTACGCCGGTAAGGAGAAGCAGACGGCAATAAAAGAATGATCGTGTCGTAATTCTCCTTGCTTAAATACGCAGGAGGGCGTAAAGGACGCTGGCTTGAAAGGCGCAAGGGCAGGCAACAATAACAACAGGAAGAAGGTCAGCACCATGAAGTTTGAAAAGCCGACAAAGGAGATGCTCGAGTTCTTTGAGCAGAACACGCCCGGCCCCGAGCAGGGCGCAGAAAAGAGGCAGATGTTTGGCTCCCCGGTGCGGTTTGTGAACGGCAACATGTGCATCGGCCTGCACAACAACCGCATCATTTTGCGCCTGTCAGAGGCAGACCGGACCGAGTTCCAGAGAATTGGCGGCAAGATATTTGAGCCGATGCCGGGCAGGCAGATGAGAGAGTACGTCGTCGTGCCGCAGGGGATGATGCTTGGCGACAAGAAAGAGTTGAAAAAGTGGATGGAGCGCTCGCTCTCTTTTGTGGCCTCGCTGCCTCCTAAAAAGAAATAGTCGCATGTCATTTCTTCAAAACTTCAGGATTTTCCCATCATCCTAAGCTTGCCAATATCCTCTACATGTGCAACGGGTTGTGCGATGCCCATGTTGCATTGGACGCATGATGAACTTGTGTTTCGCAGATATTGAATGGTTGCCAATTGACCGGGATATCGTACTAATGTCAAGGTATGAACGGGGTAGTAAAGAGAAAGAGAGAAATTATGACTGCAATGGCAAAGCCTATTGCAATCAATCCTTTAACTGTCAAGCTCATGAGGAGTCCTGATCTCCATTATTCAGCGTCGACAGGGAATGAAGTACAACTCCGGGTGACTGGATGGATCCGAATCCGGTCATGTTCTCGGATGGTGCCGCTTGTAGAATTCGTGCGCTCTTTTTAAGGATTCTTTTTCTTCCTCCGTTGCGTCTCTGGATATGTAATCCAGAAAATCCTTGGCGTCCTCGCCTTCCAAGACTGCGACCTTTTCTTCTGCTGCCATTACTTTACACCCTCTATTTGTCCAGATACCACATAAAGATACCTTAAATTAAAACTTCACCGAGCTAAAACTCCAAGATTTTTCAGGTTTAATAGGTATCGGAATGATTGCCCGCTATACAGTTTTGATCACAGTGGCCGTATTGAGCTCTAATGTATCAAATCTTACGTGAACAGCCCTAGCTATCTGTGCTTTGATATGTTCTGGAATTCCACCGTAGCACTTGTTCAATACCTCAGTGTTTTCCCATCCGCCCAAGTTTGCCACATAAGCAAGCGACCAATTTGTAGCTGACAAATAGTATTGAGCCATTGTATGCCGGAATAGATGCAGCGGGTGTCCGTTAAAGTATAATCCATCGCCAAGAGCATAGATCCTAGTCTTTTCATTGAGCCAACTATCTCGATCAAGCTCTGAAAATATCTTTTTGAATCTGACAGCCATCCTTGACATAAAGTAAGAAGCTTGCAGAGCATTTGCCTTGTCGCTCTTGGCATCTTCAAAGAACAGGAATTTCCTTTCTTTTAGTAGTCTGTCGTAAGCGGTCTCAACTATAGCTCGGCATTCTTCTGTAGGGTACTTGACCCACCACTTGCCCTCTTTTGTCAGGTACCAGTCGCCCTTCTTTATCTTGGGCTCAAACTGTTCGATGCGGAAGGCAGGAGACATCGCAATCCTGTCTCAGCTCATAGACGCCATTGCAAAAACCCTAGCCCCTGTATGCAGGTCGATATTCATAAAAACGACCACGATTCCCAGCCTCTTTCATTTTCAAGCAGCTTGTTTATGATGGTAATCTGTTCTGGCGTGAGCATGATTTCCTTGTATTCTCCAAGCCTCCCAGGGGTTGTTGAAAGCCCATACCTCTTGCCTTCGCCATGAGCAAAGTTGCCGTTCTGGATGCTGATTGCAATGGCTTCCTTGATCTTCTCTCTGTCCTTTACCCTTATACCCTTGACACGCAAGCGGCTCTTTCTTTGTACGAATGCCTGAGCCACTAACCGCCTACCTCTTCTAATGTTGCAGAATCTAGAACAGACAGAAGCCGTGACGTGGTAGGGAGATCGATAGATATACCAAATAACAGATAATAAAGTCTGAAAAATTGTTAGTATTGCCTGATAGATGCTGAACCAGAAGTCTAGCATCTGTGAATTTTCAGGGTTTTTGTGACACTTGGCGTCTATGCAACTATTTATGCAACGCTTCTGGTGCATTGGATGCACGCAGGTTGCGAGTTTAACATATAATTAAGAGCCTGTACACAATTTGAACCGAGTGAGTTGTCAGAACAACAACAGCAGGTCTGCGACTGCCCCTGCCACAAAAAGTACGGCGACAGGTCGTTCTGCAGCAAGTGCATAGAGCGGCACAAGACGTCGCCCCACTACCAGGTCATGAAAAAGTTCGAGGGCAAGGCATAGAGGCCAGCCCTGTTAACATTGATCCTTAACAGTATTATACCTCTTGATTCTAGAAAAATTCAATGAATAGCAGGACAGCAGCAATGGTCGCAGTGGCGGCTATCCTCGTGTCGGGACTGATCCTCGTCTCGGCTGTCGGAAAATCCGCTTTTGCGCAATCCGGCAAGGAAGTAGAGGTGGAAATTGTCAAGGGCGCAACCAACAAGGCAGACAAGTCATACGCGCCAAACCCCGTCAGGGTCCAGCCAGGGACGACGGTCGAGTGGAAGAACGTCGACTCGGCGGCGCACACGGTGACACAGGGCGACGCAAAGAAAGGGCCCACAAAGGGCGGCTTTGACTCCAAGATAATGGGGCCGAAGAAAGAGTTCAAATTCACGTTTGCAAAGGAAGGCACTTTTGACTACTACTGCCAGCTGCACCCGACGATGGTGGGCAAGGTAGTGGTAGACAAGAAGGCGCCGGCGGCAGGTTCCGGCAGCTCCATGAAGGAGAAGGAGGGCGGCAAGATGGACGACGGCAAGATGATGGCCGGCGCCAAGGGCAAGATGGTCGAGATAGTGAGCGGCGCAACCAACAAGGCAGACAAGTCATACGCGCCAAACCCGATAAAGGTAAAGGCCGGCGAGACTGTCACGTGGAAGAACGTCGACTCGGCGGCGCACACCGTTTCCTCAGGAACGGCGTCCAAGCCGACCAAGGACTTTGACTCCAAGATAATGGGGCCGAAGAAAGAGTTCTCGTTCAAGTTCGACAAGAAGGGAACCTACGACTATTACTGCCAGCTGCACCCGACGATGGTGGGCAAGGTAGTGGTAGAATAATAACGAAGACGTGGGCACATACACGCTCACCCGCCTTTTTTCCTTTTTCTTTTTTCAATTTATAAAGCCAAAATCTTCCTTGACAGTTATCAGCACGACGTGGGTGTTTGTCCTGTCGATGTACTGCAGTGGCAGGTCTTTTTTCACAAAGTTGCTGAGCTCCTTTCTGTTCCTGAACTTGGCGACGATCACCATGTCCGTCAGGCCGGTGATGTCGTACACGGCGCAGACGTTTGGGAATTTCGCTATCTGCCTTTCGATCTCGACTATCTTGTCCTTCTTGTTGGCCGTGATTTCAATGATCGCAGTCAGGTCGTAGCCCAGCTTTTCGTGGTCCAGCACTGCCGAATAGGACTTGATGACGCCTTTTCCTTCCAGCTTTTCCACCCGGGCAAGGACCGTGGGCGGCGAGACGCCGATCTCCTCTGCTATCTTGCGGTATGACGACCGGGCGTCGGACAACAATTTTTTGAGTATCTTTACGTCTGTTTCGTCCATGCCTGCGGCAGTGATATGAGTGCTTGACGTACATAAGGTTTTTTCTCGTATTGCTTGCAAAACATCAAGAGATATGATGCCAGACTTTATATCGGACAAATGCGGTAATACTGCATATGGCGCCCGCTAGTCGGCAGCCTGAAAAGCGCGACTCTGACAAGCTGGATTTGCAGGACGTTCAATTCATCCAGCTGAGGTACACGGACGTCCCGGGCAGGTTTTTGGCAAAATACGTCTTTACCGACGGCGAGGACCCTTACGACCAGTTCAGGGCGGGAGTAGGGGTCGACGGCTCGTCCGTCCGGGGCTTTGCAAGCATCGACGAGTCGGACATGCTGCTCGTGCCGGACAGGTCGACCCTGCGGCTGGTGCCGACCATGTCGCCCAGGCACAGGGTCGCGGCAGTCATTGCTGACGTGTACCAGGGGTTTGGCAAGGGCAGGCTGGCAAGAGACCCGAGGCACGTGTCGCAACGGATGGAAGAGCACCTGATGCACGAGGGCCTTGCGTGCCAGGTCGGGCCCGAAGTCGAGTGCTTTATCTTTGACGAGATCGTCTTTTTTGACGACGGCGATAACAAAGATCCCGAGATCGTGTCGTCTGAGCAAAGTAGCGGCAAGAGCAAGTACCCGATACGCAGAAAGGGCGGGTACGACGCGCCACCCTTCCAGGACTCGCTAGTCGAATTCAGGTTCGACGTGGCAGAGATCCTGAAAAAGCATTACGGCATCAGGGCGACGAACCTGAACCACGAGGTGGCAAGCAGCGGCCAGATAGAGATCAACTTTATGCACGACACGCTCACAAAGGCGGCAGACAACGTCCAGATATACAAGGACGTTGTCAGGAACGTGGCCAGACAGCACGGCAAGGTGGCAAACTTTATGCCCAAGCCGATCTTTGACGAAAACGACCCGAGGAACGGCGACAACGGCTCAGGGATGCACGTCAGCGTCAGCCTGTGGAAAAAGGCCGGTTCCTCCGGCAACATCTTTTACGACGCAAACGACGAGTATGCAGAGCTGAGCCAGGCGGGCAGATATTTCATTGGAGGCGTTTTGAGCCATGCGCCTTCCCTGGCCGCCATCGTCGCCCCGACCGTCAACTCGTACTACAGGATGGTGCCGGGATTTGAGGCGCCCGTCTACGTTGCCTGGTCGAGGGGCAACAGGTCGGCCATAGTGCGCGTGCCTGTCAACGAGAGGAACAACGCCAGGTCAAAGCGCGTTGAATTCCGGGCGCCGGACCCCTCCGCCAACCCGTACCTGGCGTTTTCTGCCATAGTCGCGGCGGGGCTTGACGGCATCAGGAAAAAGGTGGAGCCCGGCGACCCTGTCAACGAGGACATTTACAAAATGTCTGCCTCTGCCAGAAGCAGCCTCGGCATAAAGTCGCTCCCCGGCAGCCTGGAAGAGGCGCTGCAGGCGCTCAAGAGCGACTCTGGCTACCTGCAAGCCTGCTTTTACGGCGAGCTGCTAGAGACGTACATGGAGCTCAAAAAGGCAGAGGCGGCAGGGGGCAGGTCAAAGAGGCAGCAGTTCATGCTCTACTATGACATATAGTAGAGCAGAGTAGCCTGCGTTCGACAATATACCGCGTTTTCAGCCACAGCAGGCAGCATAAAAGAATAACAATTATTTTACCACTTGTCAATAAAAAAAACAATTCCCCTCTTTTGAGCGTGGGTTTGTGCCGCTTTTTAGGCCTATAGAAAGGGCGCTAGTACGCATAATGGAAGTAATGACAGGTAGAGTCGTTTGGATAAAAGCTCAATAATATCACGAACAGTGAGCTGTGTGATGGGAGCCGCAGCTTGGCTGGCTGTAATTATTGTCGTTTCTTTTGTGACCGCTACATTGCTTTCTCTTGCATCAACCCGATCAGCTTGGGGTACTACAGAAAGCGAGAGGCCGCTCTTGCAGTTTGTATCAAAGGAAACCCTTCCCTCGCTAGAGAATACAACTTTGAAACAAGGTGAATCCGTCACAGTGCCAATTATGGCCGTGCCTGCTTCGGGGTATGAAATTCAAGCTGTCAATTTGGAGGTGCAGGATGTTCCGCGAAATGCGTACGCGTGGATAGATTGGAGCACTTATCCAACATTTGATAATCAAGACAACGACCACACTATTGTCGTTGACTATCAACTGAAGGTGTACGTTGATTCAAATGCAGAGCCCGGCGAATATGCTTTAAAGATCGTCGGCACCAACGGAGTGGCAAAAAATACTGCCACATCTGAAGACATACAGATAACGAATGCAACGTTTGGAATGCTTCACCTGACTATCACTCCGTCGGACTCCAGAATAAGAATGGATATCGGTGATCCCGAGTATCAAAGCAAGCAGTTATGCGTTGAAGACGATTCTTCACCGGGCGATGGTACGATGTGCATCGAATTTGTCGCAGTAGAGGAATTTCCAGTCGCTATCTTTTCTTCCTCCGGAAGCAGCGAAACAATCAGCATGTCTGCTTCAGGTGTTCCTGAGGGAGTGTGGGTAAAATTTGTGCCTGCCAACCTTAGTATAACCAATAACAGCCATGACAAAGAAGCCTCTGCTTCTGGAAAATTAAAGCTGGCGGGAGCAGTTAGGCCCTTTGTTGGATTTCCGCCAGACACAACAGTGCCAATTATCCAAGCCGGCGATGCAACAGACTTTCTGCCAATAGTAAAGACGCTGAACATGACAATACTGCACGCGGCAGAAAAGATTGACTTTCCAGGGGAAGTCACGCAAAACATCAACGGTACAAACTTTGGCTATGCTGGCGTAGTCTATGATCCACGAGATGGCAATTCTTCTTCATTGCCAGTTAGCTTGTCTATTGCAGGGATGGCATCTGAAGATGGAAGTAAAGACATTTCCTCTCTTCCCGAATGGATCAGGGCAGACATCCCATCGCCATCATTTACACTAAATTCAACAGAACCGTACTACTTTTTGGTCAAAATCACAACACACCAAGCCCCTGTTGGAACCTATTACTTGGCGATAGACGAACAGGTCGGTGACAAAAATTTCACAGGATACCTCAAAATCGATGTAATTCCGCCAATATATTTCGCTCCAGCACTACCTCCTCCCAGTCCGCCGCCTGCGGATGATAGGTTCGTAGCGTTTACTGAGGTAAAAGATGCTAGAATCAATTTTGAAATGCTCGGCCCTATCAAATTTGACATACCAAATCAAGCATTCCCATACATCGCAAATGGGATAGACTATACAATTAACGTGACTTTCTTTAGACCTGACGTTATGGCAGCAATGAAGGATGTAAAATACAATGTCTTGATTTTGAACGAAAATGGTGAAGAGGTTTTTAATGCTGCCAAACAAAACGGTACTGACTCGCTGTACAGTGCAGATGGTAAGGCAACAATGAGATACAACTTTGCTGAAACAGGCGGAGCAGGGGTTAGAGCGGTATTCTTAGGCCAAGGCTCCCAGACAGTAGAACCTCAGAACGCAGATTTTGTGTTTCAAGTAATAGATTTGAGTGAGATACCTGAATTCGGTTCGATTGCAGCATTGTCAATGGCTGCAGGAATTGTTGGCATTATTATCATGACAAAGAAGTACGCAAGTCTGTAGAGACACGAAAGCTAAAGCTTAGTGCATCATTATGTCCATTATGACTGTTGCAGACCAAAAGAACACTATAATGTCAAATTGCTGAAAGGCTACGGCTCTTTAATCAACCTAAAGGACAACCGACTATGTTTGAAGGGCGGCCGTGATCCTTTTACCGGAGAGCAAGAATCAGAGGAATGATTTGTAACCCAAATACCATATGAGAGAATTGTAATTTCTGGCAAGGGATATCTGTCAACCGAGGCCGTCAAGTTACTGACAGACCATAACATCAACATCATCCTGACAGACACCTATGGCAACCTGATAACTGCGATGCACAAGGTCATGTCAAGTCCTACCGCTACTAATTATTTTGTTGCATAAAAAGAGGCAGGCAGACCGGGAGTAATATCATATGCAACAATACTGTCTTATGCCCATCCTTACTCGTGTTTGATTCAAAATGAATATGATCATCACGACAACACAAAGCTACTAAGTGGCTTTTGGGCCATTGCTTAATTTGTATGTACAACTTAGATGCTGTGGCGCAAAATGCTCCTCGATATCATAAAAATATCTGTTACACTTCATGCATAAATCGCCTTATGGAAAAAGAGATGTTGTGAGGTTAATCCCAACGTCTTATGCTCATTGACCTGCTACGGACCTGTTGTATATGTCGTCGCGTAAGACGCAGCGCGTAAAGTTAGATTTTCATCAAATGAGCTCATTAGGAATATTTTTTCATAAATATTCCAAGTCCCTGTTGCTGGATTATCCAGCTTGAACTGCTCTATTGTTTGCGGAGCGGCTCCTGTTGAGAAGTAGCTCGTACCACTAGGTGAAGTTACTTTCATATCTACATCATCATATCCTTCCTCCCACCGCAGGATGAAGTCCGCCTTGTTTCTCGTTACCTCTCTGTAGACGCTATTGATAATACTATAGCTACTTTCAGAACCAGTACCAATGAGTCTATCTGTGATTATGGAAGAACCATAGTGCGCTACTCCCATGTGCATGGCTTCTGATTGCTCTGCTGCTCACCCATATGTAATAGACAAACCCTATCAATGTTGTCAATACAATGGATGAAACCATCGCAGACAGAAGCCCCTTATTTCCGCTTTTGCCAAGTCTATTGAGCAAGTTTTTCAACTCCTGTTGCTTGGGACACAATGTCGTTCAGTCTCGTTTGCTTGAATTGCGTCAGTTCTTTTGCCAAAGTCTCCTGCTGGCTTTCTGTGATGAATGTATTGAGGTTTCCAGAGCTCTCATTATTTGCTACGTATCCGCCAAGAGGCGAGATCACTATGCCTTGTGTTCTCAAATTGTCAACGGTGTTTTGAGATAGGAATTTTCCAAGATTGTCTTTTGAAATTGTCCCAAATAACTGCATGTGATTATTCTCAGGGTTCACTTTGTCCGCCAATTTAGTTATGTCATATTCATTTACCAAAGTTGTGACTTTGTCAGAAGAGCCTTCAATACTGAGGGCGAACCGTTCACCTGCGGAGATGTAGTTGCTCTGTAATTTCAAAGCTTGGTAGGGAAATTCCCGGTTTTCAAGCTCTTGATACGCTTCATATGCTTTTCCTGTCAGACTGTATCTATCTGGACCGACCTGAACTACAATGCTACAGTCTGATTCTTTTTGTGCTTGTTCGGGGCATTCCCTTTGCGCCAAAATCTGGTCTGAAGGTGCAGCAGCTGGTGGCGGGTTGGCTGCTTGGATGGTTCGCACGCTTAACGAACCAAGTATGGCAACCGCAGCGATGGTGATTACTACTGCTGTTGCCTTTTTGGAAGACATTTTCTCACACATCATCGAAAAGGGACACATTTTCTATTTAACAATCGTGGTGCTTTCCTCTACCAGCTTATGACATGAACGACGTGATT
>NZ_JBBIHK010000022.1:0-30770 GCF_037447015.1 Nitrososphaera sp.
ACGACGAAAAGAGAAAGCTGCGCGAAAAGATAAAGCTGGCCCGCGAAGGCAAGCTCAAGGGCAACATACGCACCCACGTGAGGGACATGATAATCCTGCCGGACATGATCGGCCTCACGATCCACGTGCACAACGGAAAGGAGTTTGTGCAGGTCGTGATAAGGCCGGAGATGATAGGCCATTACCTCGGAGAATACGCGATAACAAACAAGAGGGTACAGCACGGCGCACCAGGTGTCGGCGCGTCCAGGTCAAGCCTGTACGTCCCGCTAAAGTGATGGTGGAAAAAATATGCCAGACTTTTCCTATTCTTTCCAAAACTTTGACAAGGCCCGCCACGTGCGCGCCGCAGTGCGTGAAAAGAGCATCTCGCACAAGCACTCGCGCGAGATTGCAGTCGCCATAAAGGGCATGTCGATTGAAAAGGCACGCGAGTTCCTTGAAAACGTCGTCGCCAAGAAGGTAGCCGTTCCATACAGGCGCTACCACAACGAGGTGGCGCACCGCAGCAACATACGCGACGGCTTTGCAGCAGGCAGGTACCCGCAAAAGGCCGCAAACGAGTTCCTGCGCCTGCTCGACAATTTAGAGTCGAACGCCGAGTACAAGGGCATGGACCTTGACCGGCTAAAGATAGTGAGCGCAGTGGTGCACAAGGGCACCAAGATCAAGAGGTTCCAGCCAAGGGCCATGGGCAGGTCGAGCCCCAAGTACGACACGCTCGTACACCTTGAGCTGGTCGCACAGGAGGGTGTTGCTTCAGAATGAGCGCAGTCAAGAACGTGATGAAGAACAGCTACCGCAACATGGAGATAAACGAGTTCCTTTCCCAGCAGCTGAAGGACGCCGGCTATGGCGGAGTAGAGATCCAGAAGACGCCTGTCGGCGCAAGGATAACTGTCTACGTCACCCGGCCCGGCCTCGTCATCGGCCGCAAGGGCACCGGCATCAAGGACCTCATGGCCAAGCTGGAGCAGAAATTTGGCCTCCAGAACCCGCAGATCTCAGTACTTGAAGTAGCAAACCCCGAGCTGAACCCGAATATCATGTGCAACAGGATTGCCCAGCTCATCGAGCGCGGCACCGCTTTCCGGCGCGCGTCGATGTGGACGCTCAACACGGTGATGAGCAACGGCGCCCTGGGCGTTGAAGTCGTGATATCGGGCAAGCTGCGCACCGAGCGCGCACACTTTGAAAAGCACACGATAGGCGTTGTACCAAAGAGCGGCGACATTGCAGGCAAGATAGTGCAGACTGGCATCACCCACGTCCTGACAAAGATGGGCCTGATGGGCATACAGCTGCGCATAGCCACAAAGGCAAACCTTCCCCAAGAGTTCGTGCTGGCAGAAGAAGCGCCGCAACAACAACAACAACAACAACAACAACAACAGCAGCAGCAGCAGCAGCAGCAGCAGCAGCAGCCAGCCCCGGCAGCTGTGGAGAGGACGGCAGCGACAGCAACCTCGGCGGAACCGGCCGCGGCAGTTGAGGCACCACCGACAGGCGAGGAGGCAAAGCAGTAAGATGGCCCGCATGAAGCTAAAGACGCTCCGTGAAATGAACGACAACGACCTGAGCGGCAAGCTGTCCGAGCTAAAGGCAGACCTTGCCAAGGTGAGATCAGAGCAGTCCAAGGGCACGCTGAAAAAACACTCGGGCGAGATACGCTACATGCGCCGCGACATTGCGCGCATATTGACGATACTCAACGAAAGGAAGGCCAAGGCGCAATGACTGCCGCAATAACCGCAGACAACATACTGGCCCACGAGCTCGTCGGCCTTGAGGCAACAGTAGTCGAGTCGTCAGACCCGACAATCAAGGGCCTCAAGGGCACAGTCGTTTTCGAGACTAAAAACACGATCTCGATAAGGACGACAAAAGAAAACGCGGCGGTGAAAACGGTGCCAAAAATCGCTGCAAAGACAATCGAATTCCATACACAAACCGGCGCTTGCTTTATAAGTGGTGCGACTTTGATAGCAAGACCAGAGGATCGTATATCGCGATTATCATGAGAAAAGAGTGATGATGAGAAGACATGGTTAGAAACATTGGAGTTTCAGTCATTGCCCCCCGCAAGACGTGCGAGGACGAGCTGTGCCCGTTCCACGGCACGCTCTCGGTAAGGGGCAAGCTGGTGAGAGGCATAGTGGCAAGCGCCAAGGCCAAAAAGATGGTCGTGGTCATGCAGGAATACCCAAGGCCGGTGCACAAGTACAAGAGGTACGAGCGGTCGCGCTCAAAGGTGCACGCATACCTGCCCACCTGCGTGGAGGTCAAGGAGGGCGACGAGGTGACCATCGCAGAGTGCAGGCCACTTTCAAAGACGATATCTTTCGTGGTGATAGAGGTGAACACAAAGGATGGCAGCGGGAACTAAATCAAGAGCAGTTTCAGCCAAGGGCGTAGAGGAATTCCGCCCGTACATTACAAGGGCGCTGCCGGTCACGGCCGAGCTCGTGTGTGCAGACAACACGGGCGCCAAGGTGCTTCGCATCGCCCAGGTGACAAGGTACAAGGGCAGGCACTCGAGGCAGCCGGCGGCAGCAGTTGGCGATTTCGTGACGGTAACGGTAAAGAAGGGGCCGGCCGAGCTTCGCAAGCAGGTTTTCGGCGCCGTAATCGTGCGCCAGAAGTACCCGATACGCAGGCCAAGCGGCGTGCGCATCTCGTTTGAAGACAACGCGGCAGTCCTGGTCACGCCTGAAGGCGAGATCAAGGGCACGGACATCAAGGGCCCGGTCGCAAGCGAGGCGGCCGAGAAATGGCCGAGAATCGCAAACCTTGCAGGGATGATAGTCTGAGATGGCAGGAAGCGGCATTCACCCCAAACTCTTGCATGTTCCAAAACACAGGCTCGACAAGATGGTCGGCGCTACGCTTGCAGACAACCTCCGCCAGCAGTACAAGCGCAGGAGCGTGCGCGTCATAAAGGGCGACACGGTGCGCGTCATGCGCGGCGAGTACAAGGGAGTCGAGGGCAAGGTGGACAAGGTCTACACTGAAAACGGCACGCTCGAGATAGAGGGCATCCAGCACGAAAAGGTGCGTGGAGGCCAGGTCAAGGTCCCGATACACGCTTCAAACGTCATGGTGACAAGCCTGAAACTGGACGACAAGTACAGGTCGGCAATGCTCTCTGGCCAAAAGCCGGCTGCGGCTCCCAAGCCGGCAGCGGCAACAGCAACAGAAGCCAAGCCAGAGAAAGAAAAGAAGGCGCCGGCGGCCAAGAAAAAGCCGGCAGCAGAAACGAAAAAGGCACCTGCGACGAAAAAAGCGACAAAAAAGGAGGAGACTAGCTGATGGGCAAGAAAGGCGGCGACACTAGAGTAAAGAGGCAGATGGCCCCGACCTTCTGGAACATCAGGAGGAAGGAGAGCCAGTTTGTGATGCGCGTCAAGCCGGGCCCGCACCCCAAGACGCGCTCGTATCCATTGGGAATGGTGCTCCGTGACGTGCTTCATGTGGTCAAGACGCAGCAGGAGGCCAAGATTGTGCTCCACGCAGGCAAGGTCAAGGTAGACGGCGTGGTCAAGCGCGACGCCAACCTCGCAGTCGGACTGATGGACGTTATCGAGCTTGCCACTGGCCAGGCTTTTCGCCTGGTGCCCAAGGACTCTGAACTCCTGGTGGCAGTGCCGGTCGACGAGGCCGAAAAGTCGGTCAAGCTGGCCAAGATAACGAGCAAGGTCACGACAAAGGGCAAAAAGCTCCAGTACGGCTTCCACGACGGCAAGACCCTGATAACAGACGCCAAGATGAAGGTGGGCGACACGTGCGTACTCGCGCTTCCGGGCGCAAACGTCAAGCAGCACATCAAGTTCGAAAAGGGCTCGATGGCGCTCATCATCACAGGCGAGAACGCAGGCAGGACGGGCAGGATCGAAGACATACGCGAAGGCATATTCTCGCTCCCGACGCGCGCGCTCGTGGCGTTTGAGGACAGGACCGTGGAGCTGCCGGTGGAGATGGTCATGGTTATCGGCACCGACAAGCCGGTGATAAAGGTGAATTGAAAGAATGAGCGAACAAGTTATTGCGACAACAGAAAAAGACATGAAGAGGATTTCAGTCGACAAGGTAGTTATCAACATAGGCGTCGGCAAGTCCGGCGAGCCGATGGAGAAGGCCAAGAAAGCACTGGTCGAGCTGACAGGCGGCCGCCAGCCAGCTGCGCGCGGTGCGAAAAAGACCGTGCGCGACTTTGGCATCCACAAGGGCGAGCCGATAGGCGCCATGGTGACGCTCAGGCGCGAGCCTGCCATCGACTTTTTGAAGAGGGTGATAGCTGCTAAAAAGAACGTGCTGAAAGAATCCTCTTTTGACAATTTCGGCAACATATCGATGGGCATACACGAGCACATCGACATACCTGGCACGAAATACAACCCAGAGATTGGCATTTTCGGGATGGATGTCAACATCGTGCTGGTCAGGCCCGGCTACAGGATAGCCCGGAAGAGCCGCAAAAGAGCAAAAATAGGCAAGAGTCATCGCATAACCAAGGAGGACGCCATCGCGTTCTTCAAGGAGCAGTTCGGGGCGGAGGTGGCCTAAGAGAGATGCCAAAGCCAAGGACAGCAGAAGAGACCGGGCGCAAGATAGTGGCCCACGGCAGGGGCGCCCACTGGTGCAAACGCTGCGGTTCATATAACGGCCTCGTGCGCAAATACAACCTGATGCTGTGCAGACAGTGCTTCCGAGAAGTGGCCGCAAGCCTGGGATTCAAGAAATACGAGTGATGACATGGAATGCCGGCGCTAAACGTTCTCTCAAACATGTTCACGACGATACACAACAACGAGTCCCGCAGAAAGAAAGAGTGCATCGTCCTCCCTGCGAGCAAGTTCGCAAGCGAAGTGCTGCGCGTGATGCAAAAGCACCGCTACATCGGCGAGTTCGAGCAGGTGGACGACGGCAGGGCGGGCAAGTTCCGGATACAGCTTTTGGCCAAGATAAACAAGTGCGGCATAATCACGCCGCGCTTTTCGGTGAAAAAGGACGCGTACTTTGACTGGGAGAGGCAGTTCCTGCCTGCGTACAGCATGGGCATCCTGCTCGTCTCGACCAGCAAGGGCATCATGTCCCACCACGAGGCGCAGGCGCAGGGTCTTGGAGGAGTTCTGGTTGGCTATGTCTACTAGCAATAGCAACAGCAAAGAAGAGATAATGGCCGAGATCGCGGTGCCCGCAAGCGTCAAGGTGACAAAGGAGGGCAGCGTGATCGTTGCAAAGGGCAAGCTGGGCACGGTCAAGAAGGACTTTATGAAGCTGCCTGCAACCGTCACGGTCGAAGGCAACAAGGTGACGATCAAGCCGTACGGCAAGAGAAAGCGCGACCTGGCAGTCACAAACACTGCCCGCAGCATCATCGAGAGCATGATAAAGGGCGTCGAGAAGGGCTACACCTACAAGGTCAAGGTCATTTTCGCGCACTTTCCGATCTCTGTCAAGGTAAAGGGCAAAGAAGTCCACGTCGAGAACTTTTTTGGCGAGCGCGCACCGCGCACTGCAAGGATCCAGGGCGAAGCCACCAAAGTCGAGGTTCAGGGCGAGGACGTAATCGTCAAGGGCCCAAGCCTTGAAGATGTCTCGCAGACTGCCGCCAACATCGAGCTCTCTACCCGGATAAAGGACAAGGACCAGCGTGTCTTCCTCGACGGGCTGTACGTGTATGCCCGCGAAGAGGGCATGTAGGAAGAAGTGTTTCCCCCCCCCCCCTTTCCTCCTCTTTTCCTCTGATGCTAATGATGATGATGACGCGGTATTGAATAGAGACTCCACAAAATTATAGTAACTGAAGCACACACTCCTCAAAACAACATTGCTTCTTGTTGATGGCAGGTTGATTGCCGCGTTTTTGGCAGTACTCGCATTATTATTGGTGCCATCTACCCTTGTAAAGCCTTTCACTCCCGCATATGCATGCGAAGTCCTGGCCGAGCGGTCAATGCAGGACGCACGTGAAAATTCCGTCGCCATATTCTCGGGCAGAGTATTGGAAATCCAGACCTTTCCAGTCGAAGGCTATGGCGATTGGCAGCTGGTGTCCTTTGAAGTCGACAGGTACTGGAAAGCTCCAGATGGTCAAGACTACGACCATCTGGTCGTCTTTACTGGAATGAGCGAGAATGTCTGCGGCTACGAGTTTGAAGCCGGCAGAACTTATCTGGTGTATGCCGTGCAGTGGTGGCACGACCCTGATCAGCTCTACACCGGACTTGGATACAGAAACCAGCCAATCAAAAGTGCTCAACAAGACACGGCTTTTCTGGGTGAAAGCAAAGTGCCTGCCCGGCAATTGAGCATTGATGAGCAAGTGAACAGAATCCACATCCAGCCATTGCCCAAAGGGCCCGAGGAGCAGCAAGTGGCCACGATACTGTCTGTGGTCGGGATAGGGGCCGCAATTGCAGGAGCTGTGGCATTCTTTTCGCTGAGACTGCTCAGGAGGTAATAAAACTGCAGCGACATTGCAGGATTGCCGTTTTATAACGGTTAAAATCATGCCTTGGGGAAATTGGCTTTGTGCCAAAGCTGTGTCCAAAATGCATGGGAAGCGGCCTCAACATGGCTGGCGCAGGGACAGGCTGGATCATTCCTGCCAGGCACATGTCAAAATGCATGATATGCGACGGCAAGGGGTGGCTGCCAGACGACTCCCGTGCGACATGGGTTTCTGACTAGCAACAGTGCTTCTGGCATTTTTGCAAAGCCGACCAAAGAAGGCTAACTAAACGTTTATTTTGTCCATGGATTTTGCGTATACTTGCGCCGCTGTAGCTCAGCATGGTAGAGCAAATTCAAAGCGCGACAGTGCTTAGGAGCTTAACTGGCTGTTAACCAGTGGGTCACCAGTTCGAGTCTGGTCAGCGGCGCCAACTTTTCTCTCTTTGCCAAGTTACCCGATAATCTCCGAGAGGTCGCTCACAAGCCGCTCCAGCGCTTTGGCCACTTTTTTCTGGTCGTCAAGTATTATGTTGAGGGCAGTGCGCTCCTGCGCCCCCTTGGCAACCGGCATCACCGACTTTAGCTCGTCCGCGCTTTTATTCGCCTCGTCCAGCTGGCGCGAGCTTGATTCGAGCACCCTCTCGAGCACCCTTGCCATGTCATCTCTGCCTTTCATACACCTGAAGAGTGGCCCGTTGGCCTCGTATTATCTTTGTACCTGTACGGCAAGTAAAAGCAGGCAGCCTGCGATAACTTTAAAGTGACAGACGCCCTTGCGTGACACCGTAGCAATAGGTTGAGCAAGGAAAACGGCGACCGCGGCGGCACCCCGCCTGACAGGATAGAAGACCAGCTGAAAGGCAAGACCCTGCAGGTGTACATGTACATGATAAAGCGCAAGGAGGCCGTGGGGGTGCGCGAGGTCCAGCGCGACCTGGGGTTTTCAAGCCCAAGCGTGGCCAACTACCACATAGAAAAGCTCACCCAGCTTGCGCTCGTCTCGCAGGACGAGTACGGCCGGTATTACGTGGTGCAAAAGGTGCAGGTCGGCGTGCTGCAGGCGTTTGTAAACGTCGGCGGCTATTCTGTGCCCCGGCTGCTGTTTTTTGCTGCCTTTTTCACGACCATGCTTGTCGCCTACCTGGCGCTCAATCATGCACGGCTCGATGTCTTTGCAGTTGGCTTTGCGGTGGCCGGCGCGGCCGCGTTCTGGGTGGAAACGGTCAGGGTCTGGATAAAGCGGCCCGTAGATTGACCTTTCAAAACTCGAATTCTGAAATATCCTGCATTGTTATTATATCTTTATTATGTCGAGCGCGACCGCGTCTGCGAGCATGTCAAAGTGCCTGCTTGCCACGACGTAGCCGTTCTTTATGTCGCTTGGCGACAGCCACCTGTTTGTAGAGCTGAACAGCCGCTCCTTTTTCATGCGCTTTTCAATCTCTTCAATGTCCAGCTCTTTCTCCTCCACTTCCTCGGTCTGCGTGTATTTTATCGTCAGCAGCACCTTTTTCACGAGCACCCTGCGCCCGAACCTCTGGGAAAAGTCGCGGGCGTTTTCGTCTATCTCCAAAAGCTTCATCTTGATCTGCATGTGGTTGAGCGCGTCGCGGCTTGTCAGGAGGCGCTCGTCTACAAACCGGTCATAACTCATTGTTGTCGACAGCTGCCTCTAGCCCTGCATCATTAATAAGCATTCATCATTCTGGTACTGTTACCGCCCGGCACGGGCGCTCAAAACAAAGGCATTATCTGGCATGCATACGAATGCATGCACGCGGAATAGTTTTATCGTAAAAGGAGCTATCAACGCAATGCGTTTGTCTGCCGATATATGCACGGGTTTTGGCATCTTTTTGCTTGTGCTTGGCTTGGCCGGCTTTGGCGGCAATAATGATGCACATGCATTGCAGTATCACTACAGACAAGGCAACCTGATTGGCTATAGCGAGAGTGCGGTGGTGACGGTATTAACTGAGGAGCAGGCCGCTGCGTGCGGATTTGGCTGGGTGAGCCCAAAGTCGCTTTTGGTAAGGGATCATGCCGGCAACGTCCTTACACAGACGACCACGGGCTCGCAGGTCGTATTGGAAGTTGAGGTTGCCAGCAAGTGCGTTCTTGACAAGTCCGCAATGATAATTCTTGAGGTCCGAGGCCCTGACGACGATGTTACAAACTATCTGACATGGCAGGAAGTGACGATAAACTCCAAAGGACGACTTGTCGCCACGTCTTCGTGGGTTGCACCTGAACAGGCAGGAGAATATCAGGTAAGGGCGTTTTCATTTTCTCATCTCAGTTTGCAGAACCCGATGGTCCTCCAGTCAGTTCTGACTTACAAGCTGACCGTGCTGCTGCCTGCAAACGTTAATTGATTGATTGATCGATTGATGCAATAAAGACGTCTGAAATAACAGCAGCCAGAGAATAACTAACTACTAACTAGCTATGATTTTGTCACAGTGGTGAAAAGCGGTAGTATGGCGCCCCGTCAGCAGGCGAGAGTCCGCATTCCACCATTTTTACCTTCATGCCTTTGTACAATTTCTCTCCAGAGAGGGAGCCGACGATCCTAAAGCCATCCTCCATCTCTATCATGCCAAAAACGCCTTCTCTTCCACGCAGGTGCGAGCTGGCAAACTCGACCAGCGTGCCTTTTTTGCTAGCCGGCCTCAGCTCTGTTTTTGCAAGGCAGGACGGGCAGTGCAGCGCAGGAGGCCACGCCCTCTTGCCGCAGGACGTGCAGGCAGGCACAACAAACTTGTTTTTGCGCAGGTATTCCAGAAATTCCATCCTAGACGCCAAGCACTATCACCGTCGCAGACGAGCCGGCGGCGGCCAGGTTGTGCACAAGGCCGGTCTTGCAGTTTTTCACCTGGCGATTGCCTGCCTTTCTGCCTGCCAGCTGGAGCGCGACTTCGGCCACCTGCGAGACGCCGGTAGCGCCGACAGGGTGACCGCAGCCAAGTATCCCGCCCCTCGTGTTTATTGCGATAGAGTCGTTCTCTGAAACAAAGTTGCCGCCCTTGCCGCGCGCCGCAAAGCCCAGATCCTCGTACGCCATTATCTCCAAGATAGTAAAGGCGTCGTGCAGCTCGGCCACGTCTATCTCTTGCGCCGGCTTTTTTATCCCTGCCATCTCGTACGCCTCTTTTGCTGCCCGGCGCGCGGTGCCAAGCTCTGTCAGGTCCGGCGTGCTCGCAAAGCTGGCCCCGCTCGTCTGCTGGCCTATGCCCTTTATCCACACAGGGTTTTCCAGCTTTTTCGCCCTTTGTTCTGACACCAGCAGCACCGCCGAAGCGCCGTCGCAGGGCGCAGAGCAATCCAGCAGCTTGACCGGCTCGGCGATCTTTTTCGACGACATTACCTGCTGCAGGCTCACCCTTTTCCCGTAAAAGAGGGCGTCCGGGTTCTCTGCCGCTTTTTCGTGGTTGTTGACAGATACCTGGGCCATCTGCTCCTCCGTGGTGCCGTAGCGCCTCATGTGCGCCCTGGCAAACATGGCCGCCCAGTGGACCGGAAAGTTGAACTCGCCACGGGTGACGTCCCAGGTGAGCCTGTTGCCGGAGCTGTCTGCCTTTTCGGCGCCCACGATGAGGGCCGAATCTGCAAGGCCGGCCGCTATCATCGAGTACGCAGAAGCAATCGCGTTCGTGCCGGAATTGCAGAGGTTGTCTATGCGCTGCGACACCTTGGGCTGCAGTCCGAGCATCTCTGACACTATTGCCGACGAGTACTGCTCCTGTGAGCACGTCGACAGGAGGACTGCGTCTATGTCCTTTTTCCTCTCGCCCTTCTTTTCTGTCTCCCTTAGAATCTCGATGCAGGGCTCGCAGGCAAGCTCAAAGATCGGCCTGTCTGACGACTTTGTGAACTTGGACGTAGCGGCCGCGGCGATAGCTACCCTGCGCAACCTAAAAGGTTGACAACATTTCCCTAAATGAACTTTCTGCGTCAGCCACGGGGTTGACCTGCAGGATGGGAAGCGTCACCCCCGCCCTTCTGAAGCGGTCGAGCGCTGACACACAGTCTTTTTTCGAGCCTGCGACGACGAGCGAGTCCAGCATGGCGTCTGGCACTTTTTTTGCCGCCGCGTCTCCTCCCCTGGCACGGTATTCCTCTGTTATGCGGGCGACCTCGTCTGCATAGCCGTTTTCTGCCAAAAAACGGCTATAGAACTTGCCCACCGATATGTAAAAGGCCAGCGTTTTTGCGGCCCTCTCCCTTGCCTTGTCCGGCTCGCTGTCTGAAACCGCGCATATCAGCGATAGCGCGATCTCGAACCTCTCACCGTTGCCGCCGACGGCCTGCCTGATTCCCGGGACCATCCATTTCAGCTCCTCAAGTGGCCTCAGGTACAGGAGGACGCCGTCTGCAAGCTCGGCCGCAAGCGAGAGCATCCTTTTGTTCACCGCCGCGACGAAAATTGGAATATGCGTCCTCGGCGGTTTGTTCAATAGCTTAAAGTCCCTGATGCGGTAAAAGCGGCCAGAATAGCTCGCCTTTTCTCCAGACGTCTGGAGCCGTATGCACTCTATGTATTCCCTCATGCGCTCAAGCGGGCTGTCGAACCTGGCGCCGTGCCACCCCTCGACTATGGCCGGCGTGCTTGCGCCAAGGCCCACCACAGTCCTGTTGCCGGAAAGCGCGTCCAGCGTCGTCGCCCCCATGGCCACGGTCGCAGGCGTGCGGGCAAATATGCTGATTATCGAGGTGCCCAGCCTGACCCTGCTGGTCACCTGCGCTATTGCGCCGAGCGTGGAAAAAGACTCGCGCCCCCACGACTCGGGCACCCAGACAGAGTCGACGTTATCTTGCGAGTCGGCAAGCTGGGCGCATCTTATGACCTCCTGCGCGGACAGGAGCGGGCCGAGGCTGTAACCGACCTTTATTGTTGTTGTTAATGCTGCTGCATCAGTCATTTGATGTTTGCAGCCTGCATTTCCTTGGTGGCCTCCTCGATGTCCTTGTGGGAGTCTATCGAGCGCCAGAATATGCCGTCGTACTTTGCGGCGTGCAGCTTGCCCTCCTTTGCCAGGGCCGGCAGGGCCGTCACCTCGATGTTGCCGTTCTCAGGCAGGTAGGCAAACACGTCGCTTGTAAAGTGGTAGACGCCGGCGTTTATCCACCTGTCCTGTATCCGTGGCTTTTCCACAAAGCCAAGGACGCGCGAGTCGCCGTTAACCTCGACTACGCCAAACGGGCTCCGCAGCGGGACGAGGGCAAGCGAGTTCCTCCCCCCGCCGTCGCGCAGCCTGTTCGGGTCGAGGTTTGTGAGTATGTCGCCGTTCACCATGAAAAACTCGCTCTGGCCCGACAAAAGTCCTTCTGCGTTTTTCAATGCGCCCCCTGTGCCAAGGGGCTCCTCCTCCACGGCATAGCCTACGCGCACTCCCAGCCGACTCCCGCTCCCGATGTGGTTTATGATGTGCTCCTTCATGTAGCCGACGCATATCACAAACTCGCGGATCCCAAAGCCGGAGAGCCACTTTACCTGCCACTCGATTATTGGAAGGCCCATGACCTCGATCATGGGCTTTGGCATCTGGTCGGTGAGCGGCCTGAGGCGCTTGCCAAAGCCGCCGGCAAGGATGACTGCTTTCATTTGGGGTTTAATCGGGAAAATAGTATAATAAACTATCCATGAACGAGTCTCTTCTTCTTTTCACTCTCTCTTTCACTTGCTCTTTCTTTGTCAACTGTTTAAAGTTCTCTCCGGCCTATTTCATGCTTGAAGAGAAAGATAATGTTTGATGAAGTCTGATAGCGCAGGTTGCGCAAAAGGCCGGCGTACCTCCAGAGGTGGCAAGGGCGGCGATACCGGTAGTGTCAAGATTGCTCCTGTAAAAGGTGGCGCCGGACCAGGCGGCCGGTATTTTGTCGGGCATGCCCTTGCTTGCAGGCATATGTTCTCAGACGACGAGAAAAAAGAGTTCACAACGACGCGCCAAGAAAGACATGAGCAAGCAGGAGATGGTCGACAGGGCGAACGACGAGATGGAGATGGGCAACAGGGACCAGGCAGAGAGGCAGGTCAACTCGTTCGTCGAAGTGCTCGGGCGGCAAGGCAGCGCCGGTAGCAGCCCGGGCTCTAGCCTGCAGGGCCTTTTGTAGCACCGCTGTTATTGCCGGCGTCGTTATCGGCCGCTGCTACTGCGGTGAGCAGCCAGTGCACCTGCTGGTAGCACTCTGTGCACACCTCCTTGTCTTCTGTATGGGCGCAAGAAAGCGTCCTGCTGTCTGTCGATTCCGAGCCGCAGCGTGTACACTTCATTATTTTTTCTTTTCTGTTCAGCTTGCCTGAGCCTTTTTCACCAAGCGCCTGTCACCGACTGCCTTCCATGCGCCAAGGCCGACCAGGAGCGCGCCCATCGCGATTGTAGAGCTTATCGTGCGCATCGCCCCTGCCGAGTTCTCGCCTGCAAGTGCGCCGGCGCCGATCAGCGCGATCATGCCTGCGATTATGAGGCCGCCGTTTACAAAGAGCAGTATCGACACAAGGGAAGAGGGCTGCTTCCAGCTCATCACAAAGCCGATTATGGACATGACAAACGCGCCACCGCCGAGCCCTGCCCCTCTCACCGCTTCGTTGAGTGGCAGGAACCCCCTGCCGTCAGGGCTTGCAGAAGCGGCCGCCGCGTCGGCGCCATAGATTATCAGTAGCACGAGTGAAGCAACCAGCAGGCCGATTGCGATTTTTACTCTTGCTGCCATATGTCTTAAAAAGGGCAATCAGATTTAATAAACCTACCCTGCTCCATGTCCTTGTGGCGGCGCCTCCTCCTTCTCTTCCTTCTGCTGATGTGGCCGATGGTATCAAGCAGCTCCTGTACTCTGTCATCGACTCGATAGGGAAGGACAGGATAAGGAAGGACATCACGGCAGACACGGACTCGGCGGCGCGCACGTACTCTGCAGAGATAATCGACAGGTGCGCAGGCATGCTCGGCAAGTCGCAGAACGACGAGGCGACTATGGGCACGCTGTGCGAGGCGCTCCTGCATTTCATGCTCACGGCCGCGCTCCTGCCCTCCGAGCGCAAAGTGACTACGGCGGCAGGAGCAGAGCTTGACATCGTCGTGCCCTCTACAAAGGTGCTACAGAAAGAGCCCTCCAAAGCTCTGGTGATACAGGTGATCAAGGGCGGTGGCGAACAGGCGGCCGAAAAAATACGCCGGGCAAAGGCGGCGCAGCCGGCCGCCGAAAACATCTGGACGATATCTGCAAAACCTGTAGCGGCAGGTTCCAGGAACTATACTTTATCTGGCGGCAAATACAAATATTCATCGATAATACCAGACATACGTGCATTTCTTGCCGACAAGGGCTCGACCGGCAGCCTAAAGCTGATCCACTAGCAGTTTTTTTGCCAACAAGGCATTGTTTTCAAGCAGCCTGCCAAGGGCGGCGTAACCGGGGCGCCCAAGCTCGGGGAGGACCGCAAGCACCGGGACGCCTGCCAGCCTTTCTATGATGCGCGGAGTGTCGCGCTCGACTGCGCTTGCTTTTTTTGGCATCCTGTTCACAATGATCCCCCGTATGTCCAGCCCAAACTCGCGGCAGACGCGCACCGTGAGGAGCGTGTGGTTTATCGTCCCAAGCCGGGGGTGCGTCACGATTACCACCGGCAGGCCGGCAAGCCGCATAAAGTCGGCGACAAACTCGCGCTCTGTCAGCGGCACCATCAGGCCGCCGATGCCCTCGACTACAACAAAGCGGTGCCGTATCCCAAGCTTTTTCAGTGAAAACAGGGCGTCTTCCATCATCTTTTCAATGGCCTGCGGCTTTCCTGCGATCTGCGCGGCCATGAGGGGGGACGCAGGCACCCTAAAGAACACGGGGTTCAAGTCGGCATCAGGCTCCTGCGCGCCCGCCGCCTCTGCAAGCAGCGCCGTGTCCTCTGATCTGTACTTTTTGGAATAGAGTTTTGCAGCGGTGGCAAAAGGCTTCATCACCCCGACGTCCATCTTTTTGCGGTTCTTTAGCATCCACGCTATTGCCGCTGCCACCTGCGTCTTGCCGACCCCCGTGTCCGTGCCCGTTACAAATACCCCGCGCATTTAAGATACGGTTAATAGAGCATGGGGGAGGATTTAACCAGATTGCAAGCCCCTCTCAAAGACGCTGACAGGAGGTTCGTCTGGCACCCCTACACACAGATGCGCGAGTGGGAGAAATTGGACGACAGCAGGGTGGTGGTAGTAAAGGGCGAGGGCTTTTTCCTCGTCGACGGCGAGGGCAGGCGCTACCTAGACGGCACCGCAAGCATGTGGTGCAACGTGTGGGGCCACGGCCAAAACGAGGTGACAAGGGCTATGCAGGATCAGCTGGGCAGGATCCCCCACTCGACCCTCTTTGGACTTGCAAGCGAGCAGTCCGCGCTGCTTGCAGAAAAGCTCGTCTCGATAACTGCTTCTGCGTCAGGCCGCAGCAAGAACAGGCTGGACAGGGTGTTTTACACCGACAACGGCTCGTCTGCCATCGAGTCGGCGCTCAAGATGGCGCTCCAGTACTGGCGAAATGTCGGCAGGCCGGAAAAAACCCGGTTCGTCTCGCTTGAAAACGGCTACCACGGCGATACTGCCGGCGCCATGTCAGTCGGCTACATCGAGCAGTTCTTTAGCGCCTACAAACCGATGCTGATGATGAAAAACGTGCACAGGGTCCCAAGCCCGCTCCTGCACGGGAGCAGGTTTGCAGGAGGCCCTGATGGCGAGCAAGACCTTGTGGAGTGGTGCCTTGACAGGACCGAGCGGACCCTGAAAAAAGTCGGAAAAAAATGCGCGGCGCTTGTGATGGAAAGCGGCGCCCAGATAGCCGGCGGCGCCGTCATCTATCCCAAAGGGTACCAGCAAAAGGTGTCGCGGCTATGCAGGGAGCACGACGTGCTCCTGATACTTGACGAGATAGCGACCGGCTTTGGCCGCCTGGGCAACATGGTCGAGTACGCGGCGCAAAAGTCCCGGCCAGACATTGTCTGCTTTGGCAAGGCGCTGACTGCGGGGTATTTCCCGCTGGCAGTCACGATGGCCCGCCGTCAAGTCTTTGACGCGTTCTTGGGAAAATATTCAGAAAACAGGCACTTTTACCACGGCCACACGTTCACCGGCCACCCAGTAGGCTGCGCGGCTGCTCTGGCAAACCTGGAACTCTACGAAAAACGCAACCTGATGCAACAGATCAACGCAAACGCGCAGTATCTAGAGTCGAGGCTTGCGGAATTCAAAGAAATAAGCATTGTAGCAGACATCCGGCACAGGGGCCTGCTGGCGGGCATAGAGCTTGAAAGGGGCGGCAAGCCCCTCCTGTATCTCAAGAACAAAGAGAGGCTTGGCCAGTTTGTTGCAAGGGAATCTCTGAAAATGGGCGTGCACCTTCGGCCCCTGGGCAACGTGCTCCTGGTGATCCCGCCCCTTGCCATAGACAGGGAAAGCCTCGGCAGGATGGTAGACTGCTACCTGGAACTGGCCAGAAAAGCAGAAAAACTGTAGAGCTATTTTTTGGCAATGTGGCGCAGTTCCTTGTAGAGCGTCGCCTTGGAAACTCCAAGCGACCTTGCTATCTTGGCTTTTGACCGGTTCTCTGCCAGCATCGTTATCAGCGCGTTCCTGTCGAGCACCTTGGCCGGCCTGCCTATCCCCTTGCCGGCGGCCCTTGCCCTCTCCATGCCGTCCTTGGTGCGCTGCACAAGCATCTCGCGCTCTCTCTCTGCCACCCACGTCAGGATGCCTATCATCAGTTTGCGCACGCTGGGCTCCGTCGTCTGCAGAAAGGACTCGCGGGGCGAGCACGACACCAGCGGCGCGTACTGCTCTATCGCCTTGATGGCGTCAAGCGTGTCCCAGAACGTCCTGCCAACCCGGGAGAGCTCGTACACAAGCACAGCGTCGACCTGAGCGGTCTTGACTATCTCTACCATGTCGCAGAACCCGCGCCGCTGGGTGGCAGGAATCCTGCCTGATACTGCAGAATCTTCGAAAAAGTCCAGGATCTGAAAGCCGTTGTCCTGCGCCCATTTTTCAAGCGCCAGTTTCTGGTTCTGAACCGTCTGCTCTTCGGTGCTGACCCGCAGGTAGGCAAACGCGTATTTTGTCATGGCATTTCGTGTCGGCAGGATTTAACAGGCGGCTTGTCAACAAAAGTGTTCAAAAAGGGCAGCAAGAATTGTTGAACGGATCTCTTTTTGACAGATAAAATCAAGGGTAAAAAAACGGGTCTGGTTTTCAGCCAGTCCAGAAACGGTTCCATTTTTGAACGGTTTTGCTCCGGCGCCCGCCGCGACGGTTTCCGCCTTTCTGCACTTTTTGCAGATTTACACAAATGAATTGTTAATTGCAGGAAATGCTGCTGGCCATAACTGCCCAAAATAGGGCGCCAAACCCACGCTCCGGACGGCCAAAAATGGCAGGTTGTTGCAGGCAGAACGAGCAGGCGACGCACGCACATGTAGCAGGCAGCACACGGGTCTGTCTGCAGGCCAAGGTGAAGCGCAGGGCATATACACCCTGCCAGCCGCGAAAGCCGTCCAAAGGCTTGCTGGATAACAAAAACGTAGACAGGCAGGCGGTTTTGGGCGCGATCTTGCCAGTATTTCTAAATTCGAGTTTAGAAACATGGCCATTTTTTGCCCAGTTGTGAACCAAACTTTTAATTACGAGTTGACAACCTCTTGATAAAATAGCAATATGATGTCAGACGACGGCGATTCTTCTGCGTTTATCGAAAGTTGCATGGACAGGGTCATGGCCGGCGGCAGGATAACAATCGACGAAGCTGAAAGGCTGCTTGCGACTGACAACCTTGCCAAGCTTGCCGAATGTGCCAACGCCATCACAAGGAAATTCAACGGCGACGTGGTCGACGTGGAGGCCCTGATAAACGCCAAGTCCGGCAGGTGCCCCGAAGACTGTTCATTTTGCGCCCAGTCGACATTTTACGAAACGGGCGTCAACAAGTACCCCCTGCTGCCGACAGAGCAGGTCGTGGAAAACGCCAGGATGGCCAAGGAGGGCGGCGCGACCAGCTTTTGCCTAGTGTGCGCGTACAGGTCTCCGCCGGACAAGGACTTTGAGCAGATCTGCCAGACAATCACCGCCATCAAAAAAGAGGTCGGCACCGAGGTCAACGTGTCGCTTGGGTTCATGACGCCGGAAAGGGCCAGGCGGCTCAAAGAGCTTGGGGTAAAGCGCTACAACCACAACCTCGAAGCCGCCGAGTCGTATTTTAGCAAGATATGCACCACGCACGAGTTCAAGGACAGGGTAAACACTGCAAGGATAGTAAAGGAGGCAGGGCTAGAGCTCTGTTGCGGAGGGATAATCGGGATGGGCGAGACTCCCCGGCAGAGGCTAGAGCTTGCGTTCTCTATCGCTTCGCTGGAGCCGGACGAGGTGCCCATGAACATACTCATCGGGAGGGAGGGGACGCCTCTTGAGGGCATGGGGACCATCGAGCCCGAAGACGCCATCAGGACGATAGCGGTGTGGCGCTTTATCATGCCAAAGACAATCTTGAAGATAGCCGGCGGAAGGGAGGTCCACCTGAAAGAAAAAGACCGGCTGGCGCTCAAAGCGGGGGCAAACGGCATCATCACCGGCGGCTACCTCACCACCGGCGGCAACGAGCCCAACAGGGACATTACGATGATACAAGAGATTGGCCTCAAAGCAAAATAATAATAACAATAGCGAGTTTTTTTCCGGCCGGCTGGCCGACATCAGGGAAAACAACCTGTACCGCAGGCTGAGGCAGGTCAGGGTCGAAGGGCCGGTTGCGTTCGTCGGCGACCGCAAGGATGCCGTGGTGGTCCACCTGTGCTCTAACGACTACCTCGGGCTTGCCGGCGACAAGCGGGTGACGCAGGCAGCGGCTAGCGCAATAACTGGCCGGCGGAGGGTGTCGCAGTGCAGCTCAAGGCTGATAGCGGGCAACGACCCTGCGATAGAAGAGCTGGAGGTGGCCCTTGCAAAGCACAGGAAGACAGAATCTGCCCTGGTCTACCCGACGGGCTACAGCGCCAACCTGGGCGCAGTTACCGCGCTTGCATCAGGCAAAGAGTGGACTATATTCAGCGACGAGCTGAACCACGCAAGCATCATCGACGCATGCAGGCTGTCTGGCGCCGCCATCAGGGTGTTCCGCCACAACGACGCAGACCACCTCTGTGAGTTGATGGCAAAGGAAAGAGAGAAAAGCATGAAAAAAATGATTATCACAGAGGGCGTCTTTAGCATGGACGGCGACCTGGCCGACCTTGGAACGATATGCAAGGTTGCAAGAGAGGGCGGCGCGATAACCGTCGTCGACGACGCGCACGGCGACTTTATCTTTGGCGATAATTTTTCAGGCACCCCTTCAAAATTCGGCATAAAAGCAGACGTGCACGTCAGCAGCATGAGCAAGGGCCTGGGCTGCTTTGGCGGCTATGTGGCGGCAAACAGAGAAGTGTGCGAGCTCCTAGTCAACACGTCGAGGCAGTTCATCTACACGTCGGCGCTCCCTGACCACCTGTGCGCCGCCGCGTCGGCCGCCATCCCTATAGCCAAAAAGGGCGGCCTGCAGAAAAAGCTGTTTGGCAACATTTCTTATTTCACAGAAAAGATGAGAAAGAAAGGCTTTGCCATCGCCCGTCCTGCCGCTGCCGCAAGCCAGATAATCCCCATCATCGTGGGCGACGAGAAAAAAGCCCTGGCGCTCTCTGGCGATCTGTTAAAGGCAGGAGCATTTGCGCAGGCCGTGCGCTACCCCACCGTGAAAAAAGGGTCGGCCCGCCTGCGCGTCTCCTTGACTGCGATGCACAGAAAAGACCACCTTGACCGGGCGATAGGCGCCTTTGAAGTGGCAGGCAGAAAGGCAGGCATGATCTAGCGTATATTTCTAAACTCGAGTTTAGAAATAAGTTAATTAATCACATCTTGCTGCTTTAGCAACAATAATGCCTGCTGCTACAAAAGAGTTCACGTTCAAGATCAGGATGTCGGAGGAGCAGGGCCGGGAAGCAGCCCTGTATGTCAATTCCCTGCCTGCCCAGGACGTGCTTTTTGGCCTGCGCTTTGCATACAATCGTCATTCTGCCGCAAGCGGTGGCTACCTCATGCCGGGAAGAAAGAGCATGGTAAAGAGGGAGACTCATGCGCTGAGCGCCGAGCAGGCCAGATGGAGGCTCGCAAACTGGAAGACGATGATAAGGACGTACAGAGAAAAAGGATACAGCTATCCTACCATTTCAAGGATCAAAAAAGAGCTGGGCAAGATTTCAGGGACAAAAAGAGAATAAAAGGAAAAGAGAGAAAAAGAGAGGAGGTCAGGCTTAAAAGCCTGCTGCCTCTGCCGCTGCTGAGCGCTGGGCCGTCGAGCCGGCCGGGAGGTCGGGGAACTTGCTCTTCATGTTCATCTCGACGATTGCGCTTGCCTCTTCCATGATCTTGGCCGTGTCTTCGCTGTAGCCTGTGAACCCGCCGATCTCGCCGTTTGGTATCTGGCCAGAGTCGGTCATGATGTTGCCAAGCAGGTCCGATATCTGTGCGAAAGACTGGTCTGCCTCTGGCATCATGCCCGAAAGCCCGCTCTGCAGCCCCTTTATGACAGACATTGCAGGGCTCAGCGTGACCACCACGTCGCCAAGCTCGGTTATCGTGTTCAGCCTCAACTGTATCTGTTCAAGCGCCAATTTGGCAGAGTTGATCATCTTGCCCATCTTGCGGATCTGGGACAGCTCGCCGGACAGCACGCGTGCATGCTGCGCGTCGTGGCTCTGCATCGCAAGCACGATGCGCTTGAAGATCACCTGGTCCTTCTCGTTGATGCGTGACGAGATGCCGTCAAGCTTGGATATCTGCATCTGCAGCTTTTTCTGCGCTTCTTCTATCCGGGGCTTGAGCGGCGTCTGCGGCTTGACGCCCTCTATCAGTCTGTGTCCTATTCCGTCTCCCTGTGGTTTTACCCATTTGTTACCAAATGACATTACTGTTACTACCTGCCAACAATTCCTGCCATTAACTAAAAGAACGGCTGTACTGCGCACGCGTGTAACCGCGGTAACATGGGTCTGCGGTTACAGCCCGTCTCGCATACATGTCCGGTAGCCGGCGCCCTGCAAATCCGTCAAGTATTTTAAAGAGCAAAAACCCGGTACAGGCGGATGATAAAGGAGAAGATAACGGTCAACAAGCGCAGCTACAGCGTCAACATGAACGAGCAGACCCAGATGTACGCCATGAAGCTGCGCAGGCTATACAGTCAGAGCTACAACGACATGGACAGCTTTGACGAGGTGAGCTCCGAGATTTCATCCACAATCAGCAACCTGCTCAAGAACGCCGTGTCTCCAGAGGTGAGGGAGGACGACATGGACGGCGTAATCCAGCAGGTGTTGAAAATGTACGAGAAGGCCGCCAAAAAGTAAAAACATCTAAATAGCAATCTTTCGCGCTCTCATCTACATATGGCGGAACACGCCGTCAAAAAGTGCATCAACCCTGACTGCGGCAAGAGCTACGGCATCGACAACGACGTTTACCGCTGCACCTGCGGATCCCTTCTCGACATAAAATACGCCGCCAAACCATCGCGCGACCTTGTTGAAGTGTTTTACCAGAGGCGCAACCACGGCGGCAACATATACAACGAGTCAGGCGTGTGGCGGTTCAGAGACCTGATAAACTTTGCCGGCATCGACACCGAGGATTTTTCCGAATGCGCCCGCGTGCTTGTTTCGCTGGACGGCTCTGAGGGGCGGCTGTCAAAGCCGTACAGGATGAGCAAGGCCGCCGACTATGCAGGCATGAACCACGACTCGATGTTCCTGCAGCCAGAAGGCTACAACCCCTCCGGCTCTTTCAAGGACAACGGCATGTCGACGGCAGTCACGCACGCCAAGATGCTCAAGGTAAAAAAGATAATCTGCGCCTCCACCGGCAACACGTCTGCGTCTGCAGCGATGTATGCGGCAAACGAAGACATGGAGTGCGACGTCTACATACCCAAGGGCGAGATTGCGCCGGGCAAGCTCGGGCAGGCGTTCCAGTTCGGGGCGCAGGTGATCCAGGTGCAGGGCAACTTTGACGACGCGCTTGCCACCTCGCTCAAGAACGCCAAGGAGGGCGGCGGCTACACCGTCAACTCGGTCAACCCCTTCCGCATAGAGGGGCAAAAGACCATCGTCTACAGGGTTATGGAGAACCTCAACTGGAACCCGCCGGACTGGATAGTGTATCCTGGAGGGGCTTTGGGAAACACGTCGAGCTGCGGCAAGGCCCTCATAGAGCTGTACGAGTGGGGCTGGATAAAAAAGGTGCCAAGGATCGCAGTCGTAAACGCCGAGGGCGCAAACACCCTCTACGAACTGTACAACGGCATTTTTGAAGGCAAAAAGCTGGGCTGGAACGGCGGCAGGCCCGACCTGGCGATGGTCGACAGGTATTACGCCCACCTTGACAGGCAGGGCATCAGGCCCAAGACGCATGCGACTGCCATCCAGATAGGCCGGCCGGCCAACATCGCCAAGGCCCTGCGCGCCCTTGACTTTACAAACGGCGTGGTCGTGCAGGTGAGCGACAAGGAGATGAGCGACGGCATGTCTATAGTGGGGCTGAACGGCTTTGACTGCGAGATGGCTTCGGGGGCGGTGCCGGCAGGCATACGCAGGCTGCGCCAGGAAGGCACCCTCAAGCGCGACGACGTGGTGGTGGGGATACTGACCGGCAGGCAGAAGGATCCGGCGCTTGCGGTGGAATACCACATGAACCCTGCCAACATGTTTGCCCGGCCGCCGACCAACCACTAAAAGAAAGCCCGTAACATTTTCATTATTTTTCACACGCTATCGTATAGATTATTTCAGTTCATTATTTTTATAGCGTTATCAATACAACCACTGCGTTATCATTATCATCATAATGCTTTAGAGATCATAGTTTTTGCCGGCATTTTTTGCCCGGCCGGCAGGCAACAGGGCGCAAAAGGACGTGTACAAGCACGACAGGATGCAAAAAAGGGCCAAAAAAGACGGCCGGAATTGAGCAGGTTTTTCTTACTTCTTTTGCGCCGCCTTTTTGAGCGCAGAGAGGACGGCGTTTGCCTTGTGCTCCGTCTCCTCCCATTCTTTTTCCGGGTCAGAGTCCATGACTATGCCGGCGCCGGACTGCACGTAGGCGTCCGCCCCGTTGACAAAGAGCGAGCGTATGGTTATCGCAAAGTCGCAGGAGCCGTTGAACGAGAAGTAGCCCAGCGCGCCGGCGTACGGCCCCCTCATGTCAGGCTCGAGCTCGTCGATTATCTCCATCGCCCTCACCTTGGGCGCACCAGAGACGGTCCCTGCCGGAAAGACTGCCCGCAGCGCATCGTACGAGTCGTACGACTTTTGGAGCCGGCCTGTCACGTGCGAGACGATGTGCTGGACGTGGCTGAACCTCTTGACTGTCATCAGTTCATCGACTTTGACAGTGCCAAAGTCGCACACCCTGCCCACGTCGTTCCTTGCCAGATCGACTAGCATGGTGTGCTCGGCCAGCTCTTTTTCGTCCTTGAGCAGATCCCGGCGCATCTGCTCGTTCTTGGCCTCGTCCTGCACTATCGGCCGGGTGCCTGCTATCGGGAAGGTCTCCACGTAGTCGCCGGTGACCCTGATGAGCATCTCGGGGCTGGACCCTATGATGCACCGGCTCTTGCCAGTCTTCATCAGGTACATGTAAGGTGAAGGGTTCACTTCGCGCAGCGCCTCGTAAAACCGCAGCAGGTCGCCACTGACTTTCATCCTCATGCTCTTTGCGAGGACGACCTGGAATATGTCGCCGTCATAGACGTACTTTTTCGCCCTCTTTACTGCGCGGACAAACTCGCCCTTGGTCATGTTGCGCGCAGGGGCAGTATGGGAAAACAAAGAAGAAGGCCCGGGATCACGTTCTTGCAGCTTTTGCTCTATCTCTGCAAGGCGCGACCGGCCGCTGCTATCTCCCACGTGAAAATAGTACGCCTGACCCTCCTTGTGGTTGTACAGTATGCCGTCTGTATAGATGCCAAACTCCATCATGGGAAAGCCGCTGCTTTTCCGCCTCTTTTTGGCAGGCAGGCGCTCCCAGAACCGCACGGCGTCGTAGCTGATGTAGCCCACCGCCCCGCCGACGTAGCGGAACCTGTCTTCTTTGATCCGCGGGACGAGCCGGCGCAGCTGTGCAAGGGGCTCGTCCACTTTTTCCTTTTTTATTATCCTGCCTTTCCTGTCCGTGACTGCAAACGTGCGCGAATCGCAGCTAACAAGAAACTCGGGGTCAAACCCGATAACCGATGTCTCGGACAGCTCTTTTGGGCCTACAAGCGACTCCAGTATGAACACGCGGTCATAGGCAGAATACAGCTTTTTGAAGAGGGCGAACTGGTCATAGCCGGTTGCCAGCTTTGTTATCTTGATGCCTTCCAGATGCGGCCGGCCAAAAGTAACCACCCTGCTTTTTCATTCTCCCTTTTTCCTTCGTTCCGGGTGCGCGGCAGTCTACATTTAAAGCTTGGTCGCGTCAGTCCTGCCGGGGAACGGTGATGGCGCCCTGCGCTGCAGACTGGACAAGCGACGCGTACTTGGCAAGCGCGCCCGTCTTGTACCTTGGTTTTATGGGCTTCCACTTTTTGGCGCGCCTGGCAAGCTCTGCCTTTGGCACCATCAGGTCTATCTTGCTTGTCGCCGTGTCTATCACTATCCTGTCGCCCTCCTTCACAAGGGCTATAGGCCCGCCGACCATCGCCTCTGGCGCGACGTGCCCTATCATGAAACCGCGGGTGGCGCCTGAAAACCTGCCGTCTGTCACCATCGCCACCTTTTCTCCAAGGCCTTGGCCCACTATTGCCGCAGTTGTAGCAAGCATCTCCCTCATGCCCGGCCCGCCCTTTGGCCCCTCGTAGCGTATGACCACCACGTCGCCTTCGACTATCCTGCGCTTGGACACCGCGTCGAACGCCTCCTCCTCGCTGTCAAAGACGCGGGCCCTGCCTTCAAATCTCTTGCTCTTGACGCCGGCCACCTTGACCACCGCGCCGTCTGGCGCAAGCGTGCCTCTCAGTATCTTGAGCGTGCCTTCAGAGCTTATGGGCTCATCAAGCCTCCTCACCACCTTTTCCTTGCCCTGGCTCAGGTCGAACTTTATCGATTCCAGGTTCTCCTTCATGGTCTTGCCTGTGACGGTCATTACGTCGCCGTGGAGCAGCCCTTTCTTCAAGAGCGCGTTCATGACTACCGGCACGCCGCCTATCTTGTCGAGGTCGAGCATTACGTACATGCCGCCGGGCCTCATGTCTGCGATGTGGGGCGTGCGCCTGCGTATCCTTTCAAAGTCTGACAGCGAAAGTTTGACGCCTGCCTCCCTTGCTATCGCAAGCAGGTGCAGGACGGCGTTTGTGGAGCCCCCGATGGCGTTTGCCATCATTATCGCGTTTTCAAACGCCTCGTACGTCATTATGTCCCGAGGGCGTATGTTGCTCTCTAGCAGGCCCATTATCGCTTTTCCAGTGTTGTAGCAGACCTCGTGCCGCCTGTCGCTCTCAGCAGGGGGCGACGCGCTGCCTGGAAGCGACATCCCGATGGCCTCGCTCACCGACGCCATCGTGTTTGCAGTGTACATCCCTGCACAAGAGCCGGCAGTCGGGCAGGCCACGTTTTCCAGGCTCAGCAGCTCTTGCAGAGTCATCTTGCCGGCGTCGTACGTGCCCACCGCCTCGTACACGTCCTGCACGGTGACCTGCTTGCCGTTCCAGACGCCCGGCATTATCGTCCCGCCGTAGACAAAGATTGAAGGAAGGTTGAGCCGGGCCATGCCCATGAGCGTGCCGGGCAGGCTCTTGTCGCAGCCAGAAATGCCGACTATGCCGTCGTAGCCGTGCGCCCTCACCATGACCTCTATCGAGTCGGCGATTATCTCCCTGCTGACAAGCGACGCCTTCATGCCCTCGTGGCCCATGGCGATGCCGTCAGAGACCGCTATCGCGGTGAACTCGCGGGGCGTGCATCCCGAGTCGGCGACGCCCCTCTTGGCACTCTGGGCGAGCTGTCCAAGGTGTATGTTGCAGGGGGTTGCCTCGTTGCAGGTGGAAGAGACGCCGATTATTGGCCTGTCCAGGTCCTCGTCCGTGAGGCCCATGGCCTTGTACATCGCCCTGTGGGGCGCCCTTGCCGTCCCCTCGACAACCTTTCTGCTCGGAAGCTCGCCTTTGTTATACATGTGCAGCCGGCGAGAGGTCGATTTGCATATTTTAAGATTCTTTAGCACGAGGCTTCTTTGCGTAAAAAGCGGCGTTTGCCTGGCAGGCAGGTAAGCAGGCAGGCAGCAGGCATGTTGGTCTGAAAAAGTTTGAGCACTGTTCGCAAGCACCAGAATAGAAGACCCGGTAGCTTCAACCGCAGCGTATATGAGCCTGCGGCAGGTTTCTAGAGCGAGGCTGCCGCGTCTTCTTGGGTGTGCTGCGCCGGAACCAACCATTCCTGATACTGGCCCCCATTGGCATAATCGCCATTCTGCTGTCGGCCATCGTCTACCAGTTTTTCAATGACGCCGCTGCCAAGGTGGTGGACATCTCGGCAAGAGAAGCAAGGACTGCCGCCAGGGTGGAAGCGCATGACCTGGCCGCGTCTGTCGAGAACAAGCTGGAAGGCATACTCCAGAATGCCAAGATTCTGGCCCAGGCGCCCACCGTGCAAAGCGGAGAGGTGGAAAGGGCAAAGGCGCTGTTTTTGGCCACTCAGCGGACGAACAGCGACATGACCGACTTTTACGGGTGGCTGGACAAAGACGGCAGGATTGTGTGGTCTAGCATAGCATCCGAGAATCCCGAATACACGCGGTTCATAGACGCAGACAGAAGCGACATGGGGTGGTTCCAAATACCGCGTGACACAGGCAGGCCGGCGTCGACTGCCGCGACAAGCTCTCTTGACGATGTCTACCGGCTGTACATCTCGAATCCCATAGTCGACGCGCAGACTGGCGAATTTGAAGGCGTGGTATACGCTGGAATTTCCCTTTCAAAACTCAATGACTATCTTGGCAGGCAATTGTATCCCGGACTGGAGACTACGACGGGCCTGATGGACATGGAGGGCACCATATTGCACGCCAAATATCCAGAGCTCGTAGGAATAAACTACTTTGGCCCCGAGTACAAGAAAATCATAAGCGCTGCGCCAGTCAAGGCCGACGACCCGCAGGGCATGGAACAGTTCATAAGACAATCCCTGGAAAATGGCAAGGCGGCAACGACGGCTACAGCAGCGGCAGCCATGTCTGGCTCTGCCGACTTTAGCTACTCTGGCCAGCCGGCCACAACAGCCTATTCGTACGTCCGCATAGATGGAGACCCCGTCGGGGTGCTGTTTGCAAGGGTGCCTCACGTTGCGGTGGCAAACGTAACTGCCCTCGTGGACCAGCAGAGGGCAGCCAGCGTGTTTTTGGTGGCCGTCATCGGCGCCGCAACCGTTGCGGTGGGCGCCACCGTCATGGCCTGGAACAAAACCCTGAAGAGGGCCGTCGACGAAAAGACCGTCCAACTTGAAGAGTCGAACAGGGAGCTTGCTTTGACCACCCAGGATCTAAAAGACATGGTCGCCGAGCTGGCAGAAAGCAACAAAAAGCTGCAGGATGCCAACAGGCAGCTGGAAGAGTACAGCTCGCAGCTTGAAGAGGCAAACGAGCAGCTGAAAAAGCACGACAGGATGCAAAAAGAGTTCATCAACATAGCCGCCCATGAACTGAGGACGCCCATACAGCCGATATTGGCCATATCGAGCCAGTATGATTTTGCCCCGGTAAAAGCAGAAGAAGAAGAAGAAGAAGAGATGAGCATAAAAAAGATAGAGATGCGGCTAATCGCAAGGAACGCCCGGCGGCTTGAAAGGTTGTCGTCGGATATTCTGGACGCAACGAGGATAGAGTCGGGCACGCTGAGGCTGAACAAAGAAGATGTGGACCTTGCAGCGCTGGTGTCCGAAGCTGTCGAGGATGCCAAAAAGCAGGCGATGGCAAACGGCGGCAACGTCAGGTTCGTGGTAAACACACCCAAGCCGGGAACAGCCATCGTGGCAAATGTTGACAGATACAGGATGAGTCAGGTGCTTGCAAACCTGCTTGGCAACGCGGTAAAATTCACCAAAGAGGGAACGATAGAGGTGACACTGGAAAAGAAAACGACGATGATGATGACGATGGCGGCGGCAGACAACGGAAAAGAAGAGATCAGGGTAGCTGTTTCGGACACCGGAAGGGGCATCGACCCTGAAATAATGCCCCGGCTCTTCCAAAAGTTTGCCGGCAAGTCAGACGTAGGAACAAGCACGGGATTGGGGCTGTACATCTGCAAGGCCATCGTCGAAGCTCACGGCGGCAGGATATGGGCGGAGAGCAATGAAAAAGATGGTCGCAAGGGCGCAACATTCGTGTTTACCCTGCCCTCCGCAGGCTTGCCTTCTTATGCCAACTAGCAGCAATGGCCGTTTTTCAGATGACGGGCGCAGGCGCCTGTGATCCGGAACAATGAACCCAGAATCTCTTTTAAATTATTGGCGCAGAGAACAACCCACGGATATGCGGTACAGAAGTAGAATGGATATCATCGCAGCGATACTAGAGACTGCGAAAGAGGGAGCTATCAAGACCAAGATAATGTACAGGGCGTTTCTTTCGTTTCCCCAGCTCAAGGAGTACCTCCACGTGCTGATGGACGGGGGCCTGCTCGAATACTCGGAAGAGGCCAAGATGTACAACACTACTGAAAAGGGCCGGCACTTCCTAGAGATGTACAGCGAGGTGGGAGACGCCATCAGCCCAAAGGACAGCAGCAGGAAAAAGAAGGCAGTGGCAGCCAAGAGGTAAAAGCACAGAGCCGCCGCTGCCGCCGGACAGGCACCTGTCCTCCCCCCCCCTCACCTTCTTTTTCTGCCGTCTTTTTCCCTGCAGCGGCCCCGTGCCCCTCTGAATTGTTTTATATCCTAGACCCGTCTTTCTCTCCGGCATACTGGCACATGGCGACCGGAATCGGCTACAGGATACTGCTTGTAGATGACGAGGAGGACGTGCTGTACGTCTTCAGGCGGGCACTGGAAAAGTACGGCTATGTCGTCGAATCGTTTTCAAGCCCCGAAAAGGCCCTTGAGCGATTCAGGGCCAACCCAAAACAATACGACCTGGTAGTGTCAGACGTCCGCATGCCCGGGATGACAGGGTACGAGCTTGCGCAGGGCGTCAGGAAACTCAACCGCAGGGTAAAGCTGATGCTTGTGAGCGCGTTTGACATCGACGCCCGGGTCGGGGAGGCGTTTTTCCCGGAGCTCCGGGTCAGCGAAGTGCTGACAAAGCCGGTGGCATACAAGGAGATATGCCGCGCGGTGGAACGCCAGCTGCTGTCGTCATCATCGTCATCATCGTCATCAAAGGCAGGCCAAGATGTCTGAGGCAGCTCTGCGTCAACTGTGCCGCGAAAGGACGGGGCTTCACAACCTGCTGGTCTTTGATGACATTGTGGTGTTCAGGGAAGTGTACTGCGAGATAGCAAAGGCCGCCCTGCCAAACAACGAGATCCTGATAATCATGACCTATTTTGAGACGCCGGACCAGGTCAAGTTCTACCTGCGCGAGGCGGGCGTGAACGTGGACTTGTATGGCAAGACGGGCTCGCTGTTCGTGATAGACTCTGTCGAGCAGTTTTTCGGCACCAACCCGACAGACACGCTCCGGTTTATCGAACTGCTCAACAAAAAGGTCCGGCGCGAGGGCAAAAAGGGCGTCATAGCCATAATAGACATGGACGCCTTTTTCCATCTGCAGGACGCAGGGCTTGAAAAATACGAGCTTGAAGTCCCCTCCGGGACGGCAGGTGGTGACGCGTTCCTGTGCCTGCTGTGCGCCTACCACAGGGGCAACTTTGAAAGGCTCGACCCCGCGACCCAAAAGGCGATAACGAGCCGGCACTCGGCCAGGGCAGGAATCTGAGCCCGTAACCCTTTAGAGCCAAGCCTGCTTAATGCATAAGCATGGACGGCGGCAGCAGCAATGGCAATAACGATAACAGCAGTAAAAAGTATGGGATCCTCGTGGTCGAGGACAATCCCGACGTCAGCTCTTTGCTGTCGGCCCTCATCCGGCTAAAGGGGATGGAGTCGGTCAAGGCCCGCACACTTGAGGAGTGCACCGAGAGGATCCACGGCCCTGACAGGATAGCAGTCGCAGTCATGAACGGCAGGCTGGCGATGGAGAAGGGCGGGGTCCTGATATCGATGATCAAGCAGGCAAGCCCCGATACGCCGATACTTGGCATAGTCGAGGACGACTCGGACAGGGCCAACATGCTCCGGCTCGGCTGCGACGACTTTGCAAAAAAGCCCGTGAGCGCCGAGACGATAATAGACAAGGTGCTGGTGCTGATGGCAAAAAAGCAGAACGAAGCGGCGGCTGCGTCTAGTCGAGCGTAGCGCTGACCTTGATCCCGTCCAGCCCTTCGGCGCGAAAGACGGTCTCGCACATGCCGCATTCGGCGTTGCCGTTTGTCAGGTCTTTTGCAGAGACCTCCTCGTTCAAATAGTCGCACTTGGGGCACTTGAACGAAAAGTTGATTTCAAAGTCCTCGACTTCGACTGTCTCTGCCATGGCTAGACTCGCAAACTGGAGCTATTTAAGAATTGGTGCGACAGCAAGGAATAAAGATGCATAAACTATTTTCAAATAAAGGACAAGATGGTCAACAGGCCCTGCATATTCTGCTCCATACTGGAGGGCAAGCTCCCAAGCGCCCAGGTGTACAAGGACGCTGACTTTATGGTGATAATGGACAAGTACCCGATAAACAGGGGCCATGCCCTCGTCATACCTACAAAGCACTATGACAACCTCCTGCAGATGCCCCCTGCCGAGGTCGGCAGGCTGTACTCCATGGTGCCGGCAGTCGCAAAGGCCGTCGTGTCGGCAGTCGGCGCAGACGGCTTTAACGTCGGGCAGAACAACGGGATTGCGGCAAACCAGATAGTGCCTCACGTGCACGTCCACATCGTCCCCCGGTTCATAGACGACAGCCCTGACGGCAGGTGGCCCGACCGCAGGGTGGCGCAGGACGGCGAGCTTGCAGAACTTGCACAAAAGATACGCCTAAAGATGGCAGCAGCGCCGTCATCAAAATAGCCATTTTTTGCAGGACGGCGGGCTTGCAGGTGAAAGAGAAGTATCTGCTTTTATCAGCCGCCTTCTTTTTGCCTCAGCTAGCCAGCTAGCTAGTCCGCCAGTCAGTATCCCGTAAAGTCCTCGGTGCGGATGGCCTGCACTGGCACTCCCATCTTCAAAAGGGTGCTC
>NZ_JBBIHK010000023.1:0-29877 GCF_037447015.1 Nitrososphaera sp.
GTTTGGCACCGGCAAGACGCAGCTGTGCCATACGCTGTGCGTCATGGTGCAGCAGGCAAGGGGAAAGGGAGGGCTTGGAGGCAGGGCAGTCTACGTCGACACGGAAAACACGTTCCGGCCAGAGCGCATAGTGTCGATAGCGAGGGCGCGTGGGCTTGGCGCCGACAAGGCGCTAGAAGGCATAATCGTGGCCAAGGCGTACAACAGCGCGCACCAGGAGCTGATAATCGAGGAGACAGGCCCCGTCATAGAGGAAAACGGGGTCAAGCTGGTGGTCATTGACTCTGCCGTGGCGCACTATCGCGCCGAGTTTCTGGGCAGGGCGACGCTTTCAGAGCGCCAGCAGCGTTTGAATAAATTCATGCACATATTGGTAAGAATGGCCGAGACGTACGGGGTGGCAGTTGTAGTCACAAACCAGATCCAGTCGTCGCCTGACGCCTACTTTGGCGACGCGGCCAGGCCGACAGGCGGCAACGTGGTGGCGCACACCTCGACCTATCGCATATACCTGAAAAGGTCGTCCGGCAAGAACCGCATAGCAAGGATGGTGGACAGCCCATACCACGCAGAACGAGAGGTATTGTTCACGCTGTCGGACAAGGGGATCACGGACGTCGACGAAGGCTAGCAGGCGACCAAAAAGGCTAGGATGACTTAAATTAAGGCGGACACGCCACTTTAGCGACACAAGTATGCCACGTTCGCACGGTACAAGGAGGAAGGCCCGCTCTATACTGACAAAGGACAACGTAGTCAGGGGCATATCTTATCTGCTTCACGATTACAAGGTCGGCGAGAAGGTAATCATCGACATCGACCCGAGGGAGCACGACACCACGCCGCACAGGCGCTTCCACGGCAGGATAGGCGTCGTAAAGGAGGTCCGCAAGCGCACTCTCAAGGTAGCAGTGATGTTTGGCGACAAGGAAAAGACGCTCCAGACCCGCCTCAACCACATCAAACCCATGTCAGAAGCCGCTTCTCCACCTCCGCCAGGTGCCAGGGCATGACCGAGACGATAAAGAAAGAGCTGATAACGATCGCCCAGGTCAGAGACATACTTGAGAAGGTCAAGCCCGACGACATGGACCAGATCCAGCGCTGGACCCACGACTATACGACCAAGTTTGCCAAGACGACAGGCAAGCAGGCCCAAAAGATGGTCAAGCAGCTGGTCGAGCAGTGCGACCTCACTCAGGAAGAGGCCGTCGAGGTGGTAAACGTCATGCCGCAGACGCTTGAAGAGCTGCGCGCGTTCACGTTCGGATGGAAAAAGCTGATACTCACAGAGACGCTTGAAAAGATACTTGCCATCCTCAAGGACGAGAGCCAAGCCTAAATAGCTTATTCTATAACATATAGGGCAGATACAGTTGTCGTCATCATCGCCATCATCGTCGTCAGTAGCGGGGGCACCACAGCCGCCAGCGCAAAAGTCGCCGCCAGCAACAGCAGCATCGTCGCAGCCATCGCCATCACCGTCGTCACCACCGCCGCCAGCGCACCACGACCAGGCTGCTGCAGCAGCAGACCACGGCGGCCAGCGCAGGTACGAGGAGCACGCGTACGTGCTCGATTACACGCCAAGGGGCAAGTCGACCACGGTGAGGGGCAGGGAAGGGGTGATCGTGCAGGCGATAGGCGAGGAGAGGCTGACGCTTTTGGAGCTGCTCGCCGTGCAAAACTCGGCGTTTGAGGTGGGCGAGCGCCTGTACATCGGCAGGGAGGGCAGGGACAAGATAACGAGCGTGCTTGGCAGGCTCGAGTACGAGAACATCTCGCAGTCGGCCAAGAACGAGCTCCCGGCCATCGTGGAAAAGGTCGTGCTTGCAAACGAAAAGCGGTTCATCGATTACATCAACGCGTCGCAGCCTATAACGCCCAGAATCCACGCGCTGGAGCTGATACCGGGCATCGGCAAGACGTACATGATGACGATAATCAAAGAGCGGGAAAAGAAAAAGTTTGAAAGCTTTGCAGACCTGCAGGCGCGGGTGGGCGTGAGGGACCCTGCCAAGCTGGTAGCCAAGAGGATAATCGAAGAGATCATGGGCCAGGCCCGCATGAACCTCTTTGTGAGGAAATAAAATATAATAACGATAAAACAAAATGCACCGCATCCCCCCCACCACCACGACGGCAGGCAGGACGCAGGCGCTGGGCCAGCATTTCCTCATCGACGCGCAGGTGGCGGCAAGGATAATCGAGGCGTCTGCCGTGGACAGGGACGAGCGGGTATGCGAGGCAGGGACCGGCAACGGCGCGCTGACAAAGGCGCTCTGCGCCAGGGCCAGGAGCGTGGTTTCCTTTGAAATAGACAGGCGGCTGTACGAGAACGCAAGGAAGTGGAATATCGCAAACCTGGAGCTTGTGAACGCCGACATTTTCCGGCAGCAGGGCGTCGAGTTTGACGTGTTTGTGTCGAACCTGCCCTATTCCAGAAGCCGCGACGCGCTGCAGTGGCTGGCGACTCGGAAAAGATTCCGCAGGGCAATAGTGATGGTGCAGGCCGAGTTTGCAGACAAGCTGGCAGCCATGCCCGGCGACGAGAACTATCGCGCCATCTCGGCGATCTCTTCTTACTGCTTTTCCATCGAGAGGCTCTTTCGCGTGGGCAGGGACGCGTTCGACCCGCCGCCGAGGGTCGATTCCGAGGTGGCGAGGCTCGTCCCCCGCCGGCGGCGCGGCAGCGACGATGACAGTGCTACGCCTCTTTTGACCGCATCGGCCGTAAAAAAGATCAACTGGCTGTTCTCGCAGCGCAACAAAAAGGCGTCCAAGGTTGCGGCCAGGATCGGTGCTGGCGGGATATTACCGGCTGGCGACGGCAGGCGCATAGACCAGCTGACGCCGGAAGAGATAGTGTCGCTGGCGACGGCAGAAGAAAAAAAAGAAAAAGAAGAAGAAGACGGCAAGAAAGAGAAGGAAAAGGCAGGGCGGTAGAGCACGTGTACGCGCCTGCCGAAGACACCCTCCTGCTTGCAGAATGCGTATCGCAGTACCGCGGAAAATGGGCGCTAGAGATAGGCGTGGGCTCGGGCGCCGTTCTGGGCGCGCTTGCGGCAAACTTTCAGAACGTCGCCGGCTCTGACATCGACTGCAGCGCGCTAGAGTACTGCAGCCGGCTGTACCCGCAGGCCATGCTTGCCTGCTGCGACTCGGCGTCTGCGTTCCGGGGCAAGTTCGACCTTGTCGCAAGCAACCCGCCGTACCTGCCCGACGACGACGATGATGATGGTGACAACAAGGGAGGAAAAGAGAAAGAAGACAGGACGGTGTACGGCGGCCCCAGAGGCGTCGAGACGACTGTCAGGTTCATCGAGTCGGCGCTCCCGCTGCTGGCAAAAGGCGGCCGCATGCTGGTCGTGGTGTCGTCGCTTGCAGACCAGGCAGCCCTTGACTCTTTTCTAAAAGAAAAAGGGCTTGCAAAAAAGGTTGTAAAAGAAAAGGCGCTCTTTTTCGAGCGGCTGGCCGTGCTCGAGCTTGCCGTTGCCGCCCCATAGACTGCGGCTATTTCTTACTGCTTGCTTGTCAGCTCCACCCTTGCGACCATGTTCTCCCTGAACGGTGGCACGTCCTTGGCCTCTGCCACCTTGGTGAACTTGTTCTCTTCTGAAAAGTACGAGTACTGCGCATCATAGTCTGCAAGGTTCAGCGTCTGCTCGACGTTTGCCCCCGTCGAGTTGTTCACCACTGTAATGGTGTTGCCGCCGTGCGCATAGATCTTCATGAAGTCGGCCATCGTGAACCGGATGGGCCGGATGTACTCGATGTGCACCACGTTGCCGACCTCGTCAGTGTGTATCGGCCGGAGGCAGTCCCTGCCGTCCTTGGGCTCTTTGCCGACGCCGTCAGGGAGCATCACCGCCTGGCCGTCCACGAGCACTTCTATGCGAGGGTGGAGCTGGAAAATCTCGACGTTGTGGTTCTTCAGGCACACGCCGGTCGGGTCGGGCGGGGGCGCAAGCTGGCTCACAAGCAGTGCAACAAGTGTGGCGCCGCCCATGATTATCGGGATGATCAAGACCTCTTTCTTGCCGAGCCTCTTTTTCGGCTTTTCCTCCTTGATCTTGCGCTTTGGCACTGCCCCTAGTAGCTGGGCAGGGCGTTAATATAACATTGCTTTTGCCTGGCGGCATGGATAACCGGCCCGCACGCCTTTAATAACTCGGCCCGCGGAAAAGTACAGCGTATATACACATATGCGGCTTGTGCAGCTTTCAGACATACACGTCGGCGGCCTGTTCGTCCAGAGCGTCTTTGATGCGGTGGTAGACGAGGTGAACCGACTTGCGCCGGATGCGATACTTGTCACCGGCGACCTGACAGACGATGGCATCCTGCCCCAGTTTGACAGGGCGCGGAACGAGCTGAAGCGCTTTTCGTGCCCAGACATCATAGTCATAGCCGGCAACCACGACTACCGGCACACAGGCTATTTGCTGTTCAAAAAGTTCTTTCCGTCCAAGCACGTCTACGAGTTTGACGACGCAGTCGTGCTTGCGCTTGGCACCGCAAGGCCGGACAGGGACGAGGGCGAGGTTGGCTACAGGCAGAACATGTGGATGAAAAAGACGCTTGCCAAGTACGACGACAAGGTCAAGATAGTCGCCATGCACCACCACCTTGTGGGCATACCCGACACGGGCACGGACAAGATACTGATACTGGACGCAGGCGATACCCTGCACGCCTGCCTCCAGGCCAAGGTGGATCTTGTCCTGTGCGGCCACAAGCACCGCCCCTGGGCGTGGAACCTCGGGCCGCTTGCGATAGCGTACGCCGGCACCACGTCATCGACAAGGTTCAGGGGCTTTTTCGAGAACGCCTACAACATTATCGAGATAGAGGACGGCAAGGCGAGGGTGGACATAAAAATAGTCGGCAAAAAGCGGTTCCCGCTCTCAGAGCTGGTCGAGAGGTACAAGCCGTTCCTTGAAGAAGCATGATTAATAATCCCTGCCGACGAAAGCTTCTCTGGCAGCGATGAAGACTCAGAGTTAATCCTGATCGATGAAGAGAAGGCATTTGACCGAGCTGCCGCTTCTCTGAAAAGCAGAGAAAACAGAGAATATATGCCTGCGTGCATTTAATCATAACACAGTCAGACTGTTGTTTTTGACGGTTTGCGCAGTTCCGGTGGCAAGATTATCACTAATGATTATCACAGGTGCCTAGCATAGGATAGGCATAATTCAAATAAGTCTACGACAAACATCATCTAACAACTAGATTGCAGCAGGTTGTTTTCTGTATAATTTATAATATTATTGATAAAAGGTTGAAGCTCAGGTTAATATACCAGTCTGCTCAGTAGGTAATTCATGGCGCAGATGCCAGCACTGATCCCGAAAGAAGTCGAGATCCAAAGACTGAAAAAGATCTACATCCTGGTGATCATGCTCGGTTCCATAGCAGCCTCCGTCGAAGTAGACAACTTCGTCGATGGCTCGCTGCACCAGACTGCAATCAGAGACTCGGCCTTTACGCCAGCTCACTGGTGGTTGTACAGCCACTTTGTCGCGCTGCCGCTAGGCTGGGGCTTTGTTGCAATGTATGACAGGAAGGTCCCTATACTCAGAGGTCCAGGCAACTCGATGAACACTGGGCTCAAGATAACCATCATTGGCTATCTGGCAACCATGTTCACGATAGGTGTCAACGAGATGTGGCACTTCTGGTTCGTAGAAGAGATCTTTGCTGTCCCCAACCACTGGATGTTCAACATGGGTGTCGTCGTGGCATTCATGGGCGCTCTGGCCTACGTAGTCAGAGTGTACGCAAGACTGGTGGAACTGGGTGCAGAAACACCGGCAAAGAACCCGTATGTAGCAGAGATGTACAAGCTCGCACTCGAAGGCAAGCTGTACAGCAGATCCATCCCGTAAAAGGAGTCTCGACGCAACTGGGCCAAAAACCCAGTCTCTGCCTTTTTCTTTTTCATTTTCTCTTGTCAGCCCACATGCCGCAAGAAAGATAAAGATAACACAGATCGGTCGCGGCAGGCGCTTGCGAAATTAAAGGAGTACCGGTGTTAATCAAGACTTTATGCACGCATGCCTTCTTCTAGCAAGAAAGACTGCTTGACCTTAACGAGCGGCCAAGGAACGCCTGCCTGTCTGCCACCAGATATGTTGTGTGTCTGTCTATCTGTCTATCCGTTCGTCTTTCTTTCAGGTGAGGCTCCTTTTTACTCATGTCAAGAGCCCCTGCTCGACAGACAGTAACAGCAGAAAGAAAGAGACGCAGTGGATGTTTTTTACTATTCGCGCCTGAGCGCCACTATCGGCGCTGTCCTCGAAGCGCGCCATGCAGGGTAGAGGCCGGCGAGCACAGACAGCCCTACCGAAAGCCCCCACACCCTTGCCATGTCCTGCCCGAGGAACACCGGCGTCAGGTTCTGAGAGCCCGGATCCTGCGACGCAAAGCCGGCGATGAGCACATAGCCGCCTGCTATCCCGACGCCCATGCCTATCGTGGCCCCTATGACTCCAATGGTCAGCGCCTCCATCAAAAACAGCACAAGTATAAAGCTGTTCTGCGCCCCTATGGCCTTCATCGTGCCAATCTCCCTTATGCGCTCTGTGACAGAGGTATATAGCGTGGTGATGATGCCGACTGCGCCCACCAGGAGCGCGACGAGCGCGATGCTAGTCGTGAACGAGCTGAAGCCGCCTATGAACTCGTTTATCGTCTGCAGGATGGCCTTGGGCGTCGTGATGCCGATGTCCTTGCCGTACAGCCTCCTTATCTGCTGCTCCACGGGGTCGACAAAGTCGCCCGACTCGGCGGCCACAAGTAGGGCGTCGTACTTGCCCCCTTTCTGGAGTATCTGGTTGCCCGCCTGGCGGTTGAACACGACTGCCGAGTCGATGGTCGGGTTGCCGGTCGGCTTGATGATGCCCGAAACGACAAAGCTCTTGGTCTCTGTCTCCTGCTTGCCCGTCTCGGGGTCGACAAACGAGTACTTGGCCCTCACGGTCTGGCCCACCACTGCAAAAGGCGTGCTCTCGCCGGGCGGGTTTGCCACCCTGTCAGACAGCAGTATGGCAGACGGATCGTTCTGGCGTATCGACGAGCCCTCGATCAGCTCTATGGTGGGCGCAATCACGTACAATTTCTGGGGGTCTATAGAAAAGACGGTGGTGTCGCGGCTCTTGCCACCGGACTCGAGCGTGATAGCCGCCTGGTAGGACGGGATGACGTCGCTTACAAACGGCAGGGACCTTATCCTGCTGACCACCGCCTCGTTGAGCGTTATCTTGGGCGTGGGTGCCGGCCCCCCTCCGAACGGGTCGCCGCTCTGGTCGTTTTGCGCGCTCGTGACGAACAGGATGTTTGGCGCAAGCTTGCTGAACTGGAAGTTGATAAAGTTTGAAAAGCCGGCAGTCATCCCGTTGAGGGCGACCATCAGGCTGCTCCCCACCACGACCATCATTATCGTGAGGGCAGACCGGGTCTTGCGCTCCTTCAGCGCGTCGAATGCAAGCGCAAAGACCTCTTTGATATTCATTTCCTGCGCTCTTCCGATGGTTTGCCGGCGCCGCCGGCAGCGCCGCTGCTGCCACCGCTCATCTGGCTGTCAAGCACCGACTCGATGTCGCCACCGCCACCGCCGTTGCCCTTGCTGTACTGCAGCTTGCGCTTCAGCTGGCCCTTCCTGCGCCTCATTATCAGCACGACTGCCGCTATCACTGCTGCAGCAATTATGGCGCCCACAATGACAAGCTGCTGCATGCCTGCGGCCTGCTGCTGGTTAGCAGCAGCCTGGGCGCCGGTCTGCTCCGGCTCAAACGCCACCTCGCTTTTGATGTCCAGCGCGTGCGTCTGCTTCAGGCTGTCCTTGTATTCCACCCTCAGCACTACAGGATAGGTGCCGGCCCTGGCGTTGCCGGTCTCGACGGGTATGCTGAAGGGGAGCGGCGAGTTTTCAGACAGGTCGCCGAGGTACTGCTGCGGGGGCAGTTTTGTCACCAGCCCCTCTGCGCTCACAAGGTCGACAGTCGTAAAGAGGGCTATGACGTTGCCCTCGTTGAGCAGGTTGCCCGTGATGTTTGGCTTGCCGCCTATGTAGGTGACGCCTATCTCGTACGCCCTGACGCTTATCTCGCCGTCGACGTAGGAGCCAAGGTCGAACGTCTCTATCTCCGGCTGGCCGCCGGCTGACAGGTGCTGCACGGTGAACACAAAGGTCGCCGCCCTGCCTATCATGTCTTCTGACGCAAAGACCTTGGTGGCAAGGTCGCTGCTCGAGTTTGCCGCCATGTCGCCAATGTTCCAGCTCGTGTTGCCGAGGATCTTGATCGATTCAGATTGTGGCCGGACCGTCACCACCACGTCTGAAAGCTGCTGGTCGCCGGTGTTTGCAAGCGTCACGTTCAGGTCTGTTATCTTGCCTGCCGTTATCATGGTAGAGGAGCCGCCTGCCGGCTCGACGCTCAGAGCAGAAGTCGACGACTCCGGCAGCACCACGAGGCCGACAGGTATCGCAAGGCTCTTTCTCACCCCATAGGCGTTGCCGTACGCAAGCGAGAGGTTCATGGTCTGGAGAGTCTCGCCGGCTGAGTTTGCCGCGTACAGGGTCAGCTCTATCGTCGCCGAGCCGCCCGGCGGTATGACCCCAAGCTCGAACGTCTTTTTGCCAAGGCCCACTATCGACGCCTGCTGCGTGGCAGGGTTGATGCCCGAAGTGCCCGGCACCGTCACGATCACGCCTGTAGCCGGCGCGCTGCCCCTGTTTATCACCTCTATCTTGACCGCGCTTGAAGTGCCCGGCCTCAGGCTCGTGCCCGGCGAGGCGTCAAGTGCCACCCTGCCTGTCACCTTGAACGGGACTTCAAGGTCTGCGGTGCGCGGCGTGCCGACTTCAAGCGTGCGTGAGAACTCGACCTTCAGAGGCGCCGAGTACGACCTCACCTGGGCCTTTTCTGTAATGTCCACCTGGAAGAACAGCGTGAACGTGCCGCCTGCCGGCACGATATTGTTGTACGACGCCACCACCACCTGGCTGCCGCTACTACTATTACTACTAGTGCTGCCGCCTCCTCCTCCTGCCACCCTAAAGTCGGCCGGGAGGGCCAGGTAGCCGGTCACTGCCGTTATCTCTGAGAATCCCCTGTTCACCAGGGTGACTGCCAGCACGGAAGAGCCGTCGCCGGGGGCCACTTCGACCTTTTCAAGCGATGTCCCTGCCGGCGGAGGGCTTGTCCTGTCGGTCCAGAACGCGTCGAGGAACACGGGACCGCTATAGTTGGCGTCGATTATGTTGAACCGGCTTGGCGCCGGCTGGTTGAGCTGGGCAAAGGCACCGGCCGGCAGGCCAGACAGCATCATCGCCGCGGCCAAAACCGCCGCTGCAGCTGTGGCCGTAACAGGTTTCTTTATCGTCCTTTTCATCATTGCCAATTGCTGTGCGCTACCTCCTTTTCCACCATCCCGTCGCGGATGTAGATGGCCCTGTCGGTCGCCTCTGCAAGCTCGGGGTTGTGCGTCACCATCACTATGGTCCGGCGGAACTTGTTTGAGAGCATCTTGAGCAGGCCAAACACCTCGTTGCCAGTCTTGGTGTCCAGGTTGCCCGTCGGCTCGTCTGCCAGGATTATTGCAGGGTCGTTCATCAGCGAGCGGGCGATTGCCACCCTCTGCTGCTGGCCGCCGGAGAGGCTGGTCGGCTTAAAGTCGGCCTTGTCGCCGATGCCGAGCACCTGGAGGAGCTTGAGCGCCCTCCTGTTCCGCTCCTCGCCACTCATTTCGGATATTATGCCGGGGAGGGCGACGTTCTTTACCACGGTCGTCCTGTTGATGAGGTTGTACGACTGGAAGATAAAGCCGATGAGGTGGTTCCTCATGGTGGCAATCTCGGAATCGCCAAGCGCAAAAACATCGATGCCGTTGATGTAGACCTTGCCGCTGGTAGGCTTGTCCAGCGCGCCAATGATGTTCAGCAGGGTCGACTTGCCGCTGCCGGACGGGCCCACTATAGACACCAACTCGCCCCTCTTTATCGAGATGTTGATGCCGCGAAGAGCCGCAACCCTGCCTGCTGCAGAATCGAAAATCTTGGTCACATTTTCGACCTGAAGCACCACGCCATTGTCCCCGGAGTTGCCGCTGCCGCCGCCATCACTACTGCTGCCCTGCAATGCGGATTCCCTAGCAACGTTCAATTATTTATGCTAGGGCGGTGGCGTTAATAAAGATAACTGACTGGTCAGTCAGTTTTTCCATACCGGAAGATGGTTGGCGCATCTACGCCGGCAAAAAAATAAATACGAACGGCACCCGCTCGCTCGTGTAGTGCCCGTCGATCCCGTCTGCGGCATAGAGATGGACCAGGAGCTGGCAGTTTCGTACGACCACAACGGCAAGACGTACTTTTTCTGCTGCGAGGGCTGCAAGCGCATCTTTGTCAAAAAGCCAAACAAGTACTCAAAGTAGCAGCGGCACCGGCGACACGGGGAACGCGCCGCACGTCCGGCAGAACTTGCTGTTGCTCGTTTCTGCCATGCAGGCGCCGCATGCAGGACAGCCGAGCCTGCAATGGCCCTCCCGGCCTTCCCTTGGCGGAGGAAAATAGCTTCTGAATATCGCGTAATAGTTCAGGTGCTCCTTGCTCCTTATCGCGACGCCCTCTGATTCTGCCGTCTTTTTCCTGTTTGCAAACGTGGCGTCGTCTATCATGCTTTCTACAAAATCGTGGAAGCGGCCTGTCGCCCCGCCCTGCTCCTGCGCCATTTTTTCCCTCCAGGCGACAAGCGGGCCAAGCTCGCCCTCAAAGCAGGCGCGCAGGATGAACTTGCCCCACGTCCTGCCGTTGCGCTGCCCGACCTTGTGGGCGACATCGAGCGACTTGGCGTACGCGGCAAACTCGGCGTCGAGGAACGGCGCCAACACCTGTACGCCGGCGAGCCGGCCAAGCTCTGCCGACGAAAAGTGCATGACCTTCCAGAGCCTCTCAAGCTCTTGCTGCAGGCGGGCAGGGTCGTCATGGTACCGGGACAAATAGTTGTATCCGGCAAAGAGCTCGTCGCCCCCGTCGCCGGTCATCACCCTGTTGTGGCCATCCTTTTTCGCCTGTTCAAGCCCCGCAAGGGCCACGCACGAGTTGCGGATCTCTATCGGGTCAAACGTCCTGAACGTCCGTATCACCTGCTCTGCCATGCGGCCCATCTCGTCCTCTGCAAAGACCACTTCGACGTGCCTCTGGCTGTACTTTTGCGCGACCTGCCTTGCGTAGGCAAGGTCGGGCGCGTCTGCGCCATAGCCGGCGGTGACAGTATATGCGGGGCGGGCAATGCTTGCGATCACGGCGCTGTCGAGGCCGCCCGAGAGAAGGAGCGCGTCTGCGCGGTTGCGGCCGACGCTTGCGGCAAGCATCCCGGCAAGCTGCTCGCAGGGCAGGAAACGGCGGCAATTATTGTCGGCGGCCAACTCGAAAAAAGTAGGAAAAAGAAGGGTAATAGCCCTTACTGCTGATTGGAATGACTGCCGTGCTCTTGTTTTGGCGGCGCCTCGCAGAACTCGGTCAATACGCCGTTGAGCGACTTTGGGTGGATGAAGGTTATCTTGCGCCCGTACGAGCCGGAGCGGATCTCGCCCAGCATCCTCATCCCCTGCGATTTTGCCCTTGCCACGTCCTTTTCAATGTCGTCCGCCGTAATGGCGATGTGGTGTATGCCCTCGCCTCTCTCTGTCAGGAACTTGGATATGGGGCTGTCTGGGGCCGTCGGCTCCATCAGCTCTATCCTCGTGTCTTCAAGCTCGAGCATTGCCACCTTGACCTTTTCGTGCGGCACGGTCTCTATCTCCAGGTGGTCGACGTTCAGTATCTTTTGGTAGTTTTTCAGAGCCTCGTCTACGTTGTTTACTGCGATGGCGATGTGGTCGACTCGCATACCTTACTATTTCGCAGCCGCCAGTTTATTAACCAAGCTTGCCTGCCGGCCTGCCTGCTCAGGTCAGATCAGAACGAGACCTTGGCCTCGTACCTGCCAAACACGTCAGTCAGCGTGGAGCTTATCTCTCCGAGAGTGGCGTAGCTCTTGACTGCCGATATTATCAGGGGCATAAGGTTCTCCCGCTCTTTCTCTGCGGCTTTTTGCAGGGCTGACAGCGAGGACTCGACCCTGCCTGCGTCCCTGCCGGCCTTGAACTCCTTGAGGCGGGCAAGCTGCTTTTTCTCTATCTCGGGGTCTATCCTGTTGAGCGCCGGCTCGACGTCGTGTGCGTCCTGGTACTTGTTGACGCCGACAATGATGCGGCTGTTCTCGTCTATCTCTTTTTTCAGCCGGTAGGCGTTGTTGCGGATCTCTTCCTGGAAATAGCCCTTCTCTATGGCGGCCATGGCGCCCCCCATCCTGTCTATTCTTTTCAGGTATTTCCAGACCTGCTCCTCTATTGTATCGGTAAGCGTCTCGATATAGTACGAGCCGGCCATCGGGTCGGCCGTCTTGGTCACGCCGGTCTCGCTTGCGATTATCTGCTGCGTCCTCAGTGCCACCTTGGCAGACTGCTCGGTCGGGAGTGCAAGCGCCTCGTCACGCGAGTTGGTGTGGAGCGACTGGCAGCCTCCCAGAACCGCGGCCATGGCCTCTGTGGCGACCCTGACTATGTTGTTGTCCACCTGCTGCGCAGTCAGCGACTCGCCGGACGTCTGCACGTGGAAGCGGAGGTGCTGCGACTTGTCGCTCCTTGCGTGGAACCTCTCCTTCATTATCTTCGCGTATATGCGGCGGGCTGCGCGGAACTTGGCAATCTCTTCAAAGAACTCCATCGTGCAGCAGAAAAAGAACGAGAGGCGGGGCGCAAAGTCGTCCACCTTCAATCCGCGGGCAGTGCACGTCTCTACGTAGGCGATGGCGTCTGCAAACGTGAACGCCAGCTCCTGCACGGCGTTGCTGCCGGCTTCGCGGATGTGGTAGCCGGAGATGCTTATCGGGTACCACTGCGGCACCTGCTTGGAGCAGTATTCTATCATGTCCCCGATAAGCCGCATGGACGGCTTGGGCGGGTAGATGTACGTGTTCCTTGCAATGTATTCTTTCAGTATGTCGTTCTGGGTCGTGCCCCTCAGCTGGTCGGGTTTCACGCCCTGCGACTCGGCCACCGTTATGTACAGTGATAGCAGAGTGGAGGCAGTCGAGTTGATGGTCATAGACGTGCTCACCTTGTCAAGCGGTATGCCTTCAAAGCACGTCATCATGTCCTTTATCGAGCTGATGGCGACGCCGGTCCGGCCCACCTCGCCCTCAGACATCGGGTGGTCCGAATCCCTGCCGGTCTGAGTCGGCAGGTCAAAGGCAAGCGATAGCCCCGTCTGGCCCTTGTCGAGCAGGAACTTGAACCGCTTGTTGGTCTCGTCCGCAGAGCCAAAGCCGCTGTACTGGCGCATGGTCCACAGGCGCTCCCTGTACATGTTTGGATACAGGCCCCGCGTGTAGGGGTACTTGCCGGGCTCCTCGTCCCTCTTCCCCGACACGTCGGCCTTTTTGTAGTATCGCTTGACTGGAATGTTCGAGTCGGTGACTATTTTCGGGGCTGCTGGTTTTTTCTTGCTGTCGTCTGCCATGTCCAGAAATCACCTGAAAAGGCCTGCCGCCACTTCCTCTGCGGCCACGTACGGGTCTGTCTCCTTGCGGGCCAGTTTCTCTATTATGGCTGCATATCTTTTGTCTGTTGCAAGCATCGAGGCGACCTTTTGCTCTACAATGTCGGTGACCATGTCCTTCAACTCGTCCTCAAGCATCCTCTTCTCTCGTTCTTTATAATTAATGCTTCTCTCCTTTAGTAATTTCTCAATGCTGTGCGCTAGTTCCCTGACGCCCCTGCCCGTCTTGGCAGACACCTTGAGCACTGCCGGCTTGCGCTCGGTCTCGCCTATCATCTCCTTTATTATGTTGTAGAGGGGGCCGGCGCCGTCGATGTCGGCCTTGTTGACCACGTAAACGTCGCCCACCTCGGTGAGGCCGGCCTTGACCGCCTGCACGTTGTCGCCCGTGTTTGGCGTGAACAGCACCACGGTCAGGTCGACCACCTTGGTTATCTCGATTTCAAGCTGGCCGGCGCCCACGCTCTCGACCAGTATCAGGTCATAGCCGGCGGCGTCCAGCACGCGGATGGCGTTTCGCAGCGATTTGGATACGCCGCCCACGGCGCCCCTCGACGCCATGCTCCGCATAAAGACGCGCTCGTCTTCGAGGTTGGCAAGCATCCTCACCCTGTCGCCCAGGATGGCGCCGCCCGTGATGGGGCTGGTCGGGTCGACTGCCAGCACCGCCACTCTGTGTCCTAGCGCCTGGCACTCGGGTATGAGCCGGCCTACAAGCGAGCTCTTGCCGGCGCCCCCCGGGCCGGTAAAGCCAACCGTGCGTGCCTTGCCCGTCCTGCCAAATATCTCTCTGATTATCTGCCTCGACTCGGGTTCCTGGTTATCGACTATGGAAATGGCCCTTGCAAGGGAGCGCCTGTCCCCCTCGATGAGGCCCTTTACTATAGGGAGCACAGTGAGCCGTAGCCCTCAATATTTAATTAATCAATCTGTTCGGCGGCCACGGCTTCAGAGATCATCCTGGCAAGGTCTTCCCGGCCCTCTTTTTTGTAGCGCCTTGCGTCGGCGACCAGCTGCTCCTTCATCTGCCTAAAGATGTCAAGCTTGCTCCTGACTACCTCTTCGGCCCCGACCTTCTCTTCTTCTTCTGTTACCATGCAGATGACAGGAATAACTGCGAGATTTTATTATATATGGATTGTAACCGGCAGTGTGGATTTGTAGTGACGGCAGTGAATAAATATTTTAAGAGGCAAGCATGCATACCATTTTGAAATGACGGCGACTGCTACTGCCACTACTACTGCCACGATGCAGCAACGGCAAAAGCCGATAAGGGTGCTGGTTTCCAAGCTCGGCCTCGACGGCCACGACAGGGGCGCGCTTGTGCTGTGCAGGGCGTTTAGGGACGCAGGCATGGAAGTAATCTATTCCGGCCTGTTCTGCACGCCGGAGCAGGTGGCAAACATGGCAGTCGACGAGGACGTGGACGTGGTGGCGATGAGCCTGCTGAACGGCGCGCACCTCACGCTGTTCCCAAAGGTGGCCAGGCTGCTTGCCGAAAAGGGCGCAGGCGACATACTGGTGGTAGGGGGCGGCATCATACCGGAATCGGACAGGAAAGAACTGGAAAGCAAGGGCGTGACCGGCAACTTTGGCCCCGGGACTCCGTTGCCGGTGATAATAAAGCACATCAACGAGAACGTGAAAAAGAAGGACAAAAAGTAAAAGAGGTGGCCGGCCCCTATACAGGGTCCTGGTTTGGCCACATCATCTTGCGCATTTCCTTGCCCACCTTTTCCAGCTGGTGGTTCTCTATTTCTTTCATGTAGCGGGCAAACGAGTTCTTGCCCTCCTTCTTGTACTTGCTGACCCACTCGTCTGCAAACTCGCCTGACTGGATCTCCTTCAGCACCGCCTTCATCTTGGCCTTGGCCTCCTTGTCCACGACCCTCGGGCCCCGCGTTAGGCCGCCGTACCGGGCAGTCTCGCTCACGCGGTTGTACATGCCTGTCAGCCCGTATTTCTGGACAAGGTCGGTTATCAGCTTTAGCTCGTGGAGGCACTCGAAATATGCGACTTCTGGCTGGTAGCCGGCCTCAACAAGCGTCTCAAAGGCGTTCATGATCAGCGCGTGCGTCCCGCCGCACAGGTCCACCTGCTCGCCGAACCAGTCGGTCTCGACCTCCTCTTTAAAGGTGGTCTGGAGCACGCCCGGCCTTGTGCTGCCGATGCCCTTTGCCATCGCAAGGACGCGGTCCCACGCCTTGCCCGACGCGTCCTGCTGCACCGCCACGAGCGAGGGGATGCCAAAGCCTTCCTGGTACAGCTCGCGCACACGCTGGCCGGGGCCCTTTGGCGCGACCATTATCACGTCGGCGTCGTTTGGCGGGACTATCCACTTGCAGTGGATGGCCGCGCCGTGCGAAAAGCTGAGCGCCTTGCCCGCAGTCACGTGCTTCTTTATCTCTCTTTTGTACGTGTCGCCCTGCTCCATGTCCGGTATCAGTATGTGTATAATGTCTGCCGCCTTGGCAGCTTCTGACACCTCCATCACCCTGTGGCCTTCCGACTCGGCCTGCTTCCAAGTCTTGCCGCCCTTTCTCAGGCCCACGATGACATCGAGTCCCGAGTCCTTCATGTTCGAAGCCTGGGCGCGGCCCTGTATTCCGTAACCTATCACTGCTATCTTTTGCTTCTTTATTGGATCTAGCGATACCTGGCTGTCTAGCCACCTCTTGGCTGCTGTTGGCATATGCTGCAAGTCAGGTCTTGCTGCCGAGTATATTATTGTATGCGGGTTGTGGGGACGGGAGGAGAAAAAGAGGCGGCAAGGCCCGGCGCGCTAACATTGGAACGCAATTTTTAAATCTAAGAATTTTCTGCAAGCTTGTACATGACGATGAATCAGTACCGTCCTTCTACCGCGCTGGTATTTTCTGCGCTTGCCGCAGCAGTGCTCCTGCTTGCGGCGCCAGCAATGGCAGGAAGCAACAGCAACAACAACATTATCAACAACAAGGGCATCGGCTTGGCATATGCGCAGAGCGCGCTCACCATCAAGCTGGACAAGTCTGCTTACAAGTTTGGGGAGTTTGTGACCGTCACGGGCAAGACGCCGACGGCGGACATACTCCTGATACAGGTCTACAACTCCCAGAACGAGCCGTTCCGGCTGGACCAGATTGTGCCCGGCGCTGGCGGCGACTATGAGTACTCGTTCAAGGTGGCAGGCAAGCTAGCGGTGAACGGCGAGTTCACGGTAAAGGTCGGCAACCCCAACGGCTCTGTCGAGACCAAGTTCACGCTTACAGGCGGCAAAGAACCCGCTGCCAAACCTGCAGCCACTACAGGCATGTTCAAGGCCACGGCCAAGGCTGACAAGAAGGACACCAAGATAACTATAGCAAGCGACAAGAAGGCGAAAAAGAACGTCAACAAGGTGGTCTTTGAGCTGGACAAAGAGATAGCCAAGTCGGCCAAGGTCAAGGCGCCGTCCGGCTGGAAGGTGGACGCCAAGGGCAAGACCGTGACCTTTACCACGGACAAAAAGGCCATCAAGCCGGGCAAGAAAGCGACGTTCACGGTGCCGGTAGTCATCAAGTCGGCGACGTGGTCGGCCCTTGACGGGTCGACGCTCCTTGAGAAGGGCACCGTGACTGCGGGCAAAAAGTGAGACAGGCAGCGCGGCCTTTCTTTCCCCATCAGCCCCTTCTCTTGTTATTTATTTTTCTTTCAGGTAATTCTTTATAATTTTCCGGCCCTGTAATTCCCGCACCGATCAGGACAGGGCCCGCGACTATTTCCTGTCAAAAACCGGGAGGGTGCCCACCATCTATGAGGGCGGCAGGCACTACGTCATCAACGTCTACCCGACGCTTGACATGCTCAAGGACATCCAGACGTACCCGGGGCAGAGCAGATCACGGGCGACCATACCCTTGGCTCGTACGCCATGCACAGCATACGTATGCACAGAGGGGGGGGGCGGCGGGTGGAGGACGAGCAGGGCAGGATAAGGGAAGCCTGACTCGGACAAAAATATGCTCTTTTATTCCTGTACATGCTCTCCTCTTTCTTTCTCTCTCCACTCTTTCTTTTGATACCCCTTATGACGACGATGATGGTGACAGGGCCGACGCCTGCCGCTGCGCAAGCGTCATGTAGATGTCCCTGTCCGGGCTGTCCCTCCAAGACCCGTTGTAGTAGTATTGCAGGTACGAGTTGCTGCCGTCAAAAGGGTCTGCAGGATCAAGGTCGAGCATGACTGACACCCAGCTTGCGTTGCTGCTGCCGCTGTACTTGATCCCTATCCTGTCGCCGGCCTGTATCCGGTATAGGCCGTCGTGGATTTGGAATTCATAATCCCTGTACGACGCAGTCAGCGTAGAGACATCGAGCGTCCCAAACAGCTTTTTCACGCTCAGGTCGCCGTTGAACACGCCCACCTCGGCCGTCCCCGAGATGTCGCCCACCTTTTTGAGCCTGAGCGTGATCGTGTCTATCTGGTCGCCCACCAGGACCGAGTCTGGCGTGACGTATTCCACCCTTGCAGGCTTGCGCTCGTACACGCCATAGCCGGCCGACGCTGTCGGGGCAGGCATGTGGACAACAGCTGGCGGAGGAGGGGAAAGAGAGGAAGATGATGAGGAGGAGGAAGACGGCGAAGGAGTGCATTCGTCCACCACAGGGTTGCCCTCGTACGTGCCGGCGTTGTTAAAGACGCCGGCGCCGCACCTGATTGCTATCACGGCGTCCGGCCCCTCGTTGGATACGGCCCCGCGGCTGTCAATGGTGCCGGCGTTGCTTATCTTTACAGGGATGGACATCTCCGAGTCGTCAAGGTTGCTGATGGTGGCGCCGGCGTGGTTGTTCAGCGTGCCCGTGTTTTCAAACGTGGGCGCTATAAAGCCGACAGGTCTGTTTGAGAGCGTCCCGTGGTTTTCAAACGTCCCCCTGTTGTAGACAAAGTCGTGGTTCACAAACGCGCCCGTGTTGTTCACGACGCTTTCATTTGTGAACGCCGAGCCGCTGCCAGTGCCGTAACCGCCGACCAGGAACTCGCCGGCGTTGTCCAGCGTGCCCGTGTTGTTAAAGCCCGTCGACTTGGAAAGCTCAAACCTGCCGGCGTTGTTCAGGTCTCCGGCGTTGTCAAAGTTGACGCCGTTAAAGATAAAGAAGGTGCCGCCCTGCATTATGTTGAACGCGCCCTCGTTTGACACATTCATCGAGTGCGAGTCAAAGTAGCCGTAATTGTCGACCGTGCCTGTCTGGAGGTTCTCAAAGGTGCCCGACTGCGGGCTGTTAAAGTTGCCCCTGTTTTCAAGCCTGCCGGCGTTGTCCATCGCCACCGTCAGCTCGCCTCCGGCGCTGTTGCGCACAAGGCCGCCTTCGCGGTTTACGATGCTCCCGGTGGCAGTCCCCTCGTTGACAAAGGTGCCATAGTTGTCAATGTTGACCGCCGCGCTGCCCCTGTTCACCACCGTGCCATAGTTTGTGAGCGCAAGGACTGCCTCCTGCCCCGGCTCTACCACAAGGGTCTCGCCGGGCCTGACCATCACGGGCATGCCAGCGGCAGCAGCGGTTGCGGGCTGGGCTTCTGCTCCCACTGTTACCTCCCCTTCCCCTCCTCTACTACCATTATCATCACCTGCCTGAGGAACACCCAGGTTCACCCCAGGTGCGAGTACCGCGCCTGCCAGAAACAGCTGCAGCAAAAGAGCGGATTGCGTTTTCATGTGTAAGTTTATTGCATTTGCGGTAAAAGCTAGAGTTCCACCGCCGGCCGATAAAAGCCGGCGAGGCGTGCAACTATACGCCGTAATATGGCAAGAGGTGCCGCGGCCGAGCTTGGTCGCAGGTAATACAATCTAATCGTACAGAGTTAGTGAGCGCAGGTCTATCTATCTTTCTTTCCGGCCGCGTATATGGCGCAATGCGAGCCGGGCTTGCCTTAACCGGCCAAAACCCTGCGTAGCTTAGCAGTAGTAGTAGTATCGTGCATCATAACATTTCACTGATTCTATCTTCGGCAAGCCATAAATTTCAAAGCACGCACCTATTACGACGACAGACTCGCACCATTTCAACAATAACAACAGCAGTAGTAGTAATAGTGGCGGTGGCGGCAATCCTGCTGCTGCGTCGGCGGCGGCTGCTGGCAGAAGCGGCAGGAACTTTGTAGCCTTTCTCATGGCCGTGCTGTTCTCCGCCTCTCTTGGCACCATACTCTTTGAGCTGGCGCTGACCCGCATCTTTTCCATAGTCCTGTGGTACGACTATGCGTTCATGGCGATCTCGGTCGCGTTCTTTGGGCTCGGGATAGGCTCGCTCCTCGTCCACGTGCTCAAGGACAGGCCCGGCAGAGGCGGCTGGCTGCTGGCGCTGCCGCACGACATAAGGACGCCTGCCGCAATTACAAGGAAAATAGTCTGGCACTCTGTCGCGTTTGCTGCCTCCGTCCCGCTGTTCATCCTTGCGGTGACCCTGATACCGCCGGACACGTCGTTCATCTACCTCTACTACCTTGCGTCCTCGGTCCCGTTCTTTTTTGCCGGCTCGGTGATGGCCCTCGTCTTTCTGGCGATGCCGGCCAGGATAAACAAGCTCTATTTCGCAGACCTGGTCGGCGCGTCTTCCGCCGCCCTGCTCCTTGACCCGCTCATGGTGGCCCTCGGCGCCGAGCAGATGATGCTCCTGTCGGGGCTCGTGGTCGCAGGGACCACTGTAGCAGGCAGCGTCCTGCTGTCGCAGGGAAGCAAGGGGCTGCTGCTTTTGCGCAGGAAAAAAAGAGAAAGGGCAGCTGCCATTGTAGCGGTAGCAGGCGTGCTTGCAGCAGTCGCGGTCCTGCTTGTAGCCGGCAGCCTGCTTGGCGGGGCGGGGGCGGCGGCCTCCTTTATGGAGGTGACCCCCGGCCCCAACAAGGGCCTGTACTGGCAGCTGCGCAACCCCGACTTTGAGCACCTGTCGGCGAACTGGAACTCGTTTTCAAGGGTGGACGTGACAAGGCAGACAGATTTCAGCAAGACTGGGGACAGCAGCGAGATCAGGAGCTCCCGGGAGCTTGCCAACATCATCATAGACGCAGATGCAGGCACGCCGATCTACCGCTGGAACGGCTCGGTAGACGAGCTGGCCTGGATGAATAGGTACATGGACTACCTCCCGTACGAGCTTGTGGACGCCAAAAACACCCTGGTCATAGGCAGCGGGGGAGGGCAGGACATACTGATGGCCCTTGCAGGCGGCGCGCGCAAGGTGACTGCCGTCGAGCTGAACCCGCTCGTGGTATCGGCAGTCAGGGGGTTTGGCGCCGACGCCGGCAACGTGTACGACAGGCAGGACGTGGAGCTGCACATCGACGACGGTCGCAGGTTCGTGAGCTCGTCTGCGGACAGGTACGACGTGATAACCATCAAGCTGGTCGACTCGTGGGCCGCCCAGCTTGCAGGCGGGTACGCCCTCTCTGAGAACTATTTGTACACGGTCGAGGCGTTCCAGCAATACCTGCGCCACGTAAAAGACGATGGCGGCGGCCAGGGAGGAGGAAGAGGGGGAGGTGGAGGGAGCGGGATGCTGGCCATGATCCGGTGGAATTTCGAGCTGCCCCGGCTCATGCCGGTCGTGGCAGAGGCGCTGAAAAAAGAGACTGGCAAGGAAGGAGCGGAGCTTGCCCGCCACTTTATAGTGGTGGAGGACAGGCCCGGCCTGTATTTCGGCCGCACGGACGACGAGCAGAAGTACTATCCTGTGCTTGTGATGGTCAAGACCGAGCCGTTCACGGACAGCCAGATTGAAACGGCCAAGCAGAGGGCACAGAGCACAGGGGCCGAGGTGATGGTGCTTGGCGACGCGGCAACGGCGGCGCACCCCTACGACGTGCTCTTTTCGGATCAGAGGAGCGACGGCAGGTATGCCGACGTGGTGCTCTCGATGGGGATAAATCCCAGGGTGCCCACTGATGATTCACCTTTTTACTTTGCAAGGGAGCCCGTGCCCAGGCAGATGATCATCCTCCTCGGCACGGTGCTTGCCATCTCTGCCGGCCTTGCCCTGCTGCTGGCATACCATGCAAGAAAGAACAGAATGTCCGGGAACGCCGGCGGCAGCAGTGGCAGCGGTAGTGGCGACCCACTGTCCAGGGCCGGCCCGCTCATGCTCTTTGCCGTCCTGATCGGCCTCGGCTTTATGATCATCGAGATCACGTTCATCCAAAAGTTCCTGTTGTTGCTTGGCACGCCGATAATGGCGCTGACAGTCATCCTGTTCTCGATACTGCTGTCAAGCGGAGCCGGGGCGTATGCAAGCGGCAGGCTGTTTCGGGGCAGGCCGCACAGCGCCGTGCTTGCCTCCGTGCCGGCGCTCCTTGCAATCATCGTGCTGTACCTTTTCTTTTTGCAGGGGATAATCGACTCGGCCATAACGCTGGGCATCGCGCAGCGGGCGGCCCTTGCGTTTGGGCTGCTGGCGCCGGCGGGCCTGCTGATGGGGTTCCAGTTCCCCTCCCTCATCGGCATGGCGTCGCAGTCGCTCAGAAGGGACGCCACGACCCTGCTGTGGGGGATAAACGTGATAGCGTCCATCGTCGGGACGGTGCTTGCCGCCCTCCTTGGCATGATAATCGGCTTTAACGGCAACCTCCTGATCGGGCTCGTGCTGTATGCAGGTGCAGGCGCGTCGGCGCTTGCTGCCCTTGGCAGCGTCAAGCGCGCAGGGAGGAGGCCGGTCTCGATGGCAGAAGAGCGCAAGTAGCGGCGCAGGCAGGGCAGGACAGGGTAAGAAAGAACGCCGTCCCCCTCTCTCTCCGCCTTGCGCGGATTTCTGGTTGATTTGCCTGCAAAATTCACCACAGGCGTGCACTTTACAGATGTAAAAGCAAGCCCTGCTTGCCTGCCAGCCTCCATGAGCAGGATCAGGCAGCTGATCGTCCCGTGCCGGGTTGCAGGCGCAATAGGGCTTGCAGCGTGAGCTGTGCCCTGTGCAGTGGCCGCAGGCATCATGGCGCGGTAGAACGATCATCATGACGGCAGGGCTAGCCCCGCTGGCCGTACCTTTCATAGTGGACGAGCTCTGCCACAGGCAGGCGATCCTTCTTTTTGCCCGCTATCCTGCGCGCAGGGTAGCCAAACCCGACGACGGCAGTTATAGCCAGATTTTCAGGGATTCCAAAGTCGCGCCGCATCTCTTTTTCGCGGATGCCGGTGTAAAGGCACGATGCGACGCCAAAGTTCCATGCGGCAAGCTGCATGTCCTGCACGGCCCTGCCGGCGTCGATGGCGTGGAACTTGCGCGCAGGATCTGTCAGGACGACGACTGCCATGCTGGCGCCGGCGACCCAGCCGCCGCTCGTGCTGTCCTGCGCCAGCCTCTTTATGTTCTCTCTGTCTTTGACAACTATGAACCTCCAGTGCTGCGTGTTGAGGCCCGTCCCTGTCAGCCTGGCAGCCTCCAGTATCTTGTCCCTTATTTCTTGGGGAATGCTTTTTAGGCCAAACTCTCTCACGTCGAGCTTTGTGGCGATGCACTCGAATGCGTCCATGTCTATTCCAATCGCGCTCCTTCCTTTCTTTCTTTCCGCTCTTCCTCCTCCTCTCTCCTATGATCGGGCTTCTGACTGAAAAGGGTAGAGTGGCAGGATTAACCATGTTAAGCCAGCCTTTTTAATATCCAGGCACGAAAGCTAGAGTGGCTAACCCAAAAGCAGGGTCGCCCCGCCCGGTCGGCATCCTCTCGCATCTGCGGGGCGACCCCACCTAAAATCCCGCCTTTATCGGGTCGTCCGGCTTCATCAGCTCCCTCAAAAGCGTGGTCGCATAGGACCCCTTGGGCAGCTTGAACGACACCACCCTGCCGCTGTTGTCGTTGTCGTCGTCGTTGCCGTTGTCTTGCCGCCACGAAAAATCGCGGCACCACAGCGGCGCCTGCCTGAACCCTCCCTGCTGGCTGAGCTCCTGCATCTCTTTGATGTAAAAGTCCTTGGCAGAGACGCCGTCTTCCTCCAGCAGCCCCTTTGTGAGGGTTTCAAAGCGGCCCCTCCCGGGCTGGAAGGAATAGCCGGCCATGCGCACCGCCGGAACCATCTCTCCTTTTGAGATAGGGTCGAACTTGATTATCCTTCCAAAAGTGAACGGCCCTTCCATCTCAAAGCACAGGTCGCCCTGCTTTGGCACCGTGACGTCCTCGCCGGCCGCTATCGCCCTGCTCAGGCACAGGTTAAAGAGGTAGGACTGGTACGCCTGGACGTACAGCCGGCGTATCGCAATAGGAACGGCGCGGAGCGCCGGGACTGCGCCCTTGCCCGCCGCCAGCGCCGACAGCAGCTGCCGCTCGATGTCCATGCCCCTTGGCATCTCCCGCAGGGCCCGCGCATAGTTGGCAGGGTCTTGGCACCGGCGCCGGATCTCCCTGCTTGCGTCCGTGTCGTACTCGGTCGTGTAGCACAGCAGGAGCCGGACTGCAAGGTCAAAGTCGCGCTTTACTATCGCCCTGCCTGCAAGGTGGGTGACCAGGCGCTCGCTCCCAAACCGCTGGAGGCCATAAAAGTTGGCTATTTTCGCTATTTCCGGCACAAAGTCGTTTATGCTGCCAAAAGAGCGGCTGCCGGTTATCGTTATCTCAAACTCGTTGCCTGCAAGCGACTCCCTGCCAACCGGCCTCCTTGCAAAGCCCTGCAGCGTTATCCTTGTCCGGCGCGTCGCAAGCTCCTTTGGCGCGTCCTTCCACTCCCGCAGGGCGCTTGCGTACTGGCGCGTGACTGCTTTTGCGTCCTTGATCCCCATCACGCGCAGGCGGATCCCGTGCTCCTTCTGGATTTCAAACAGGGCGTGGTTCGAGTCCACGCCGCTCTTTTCAAGCAGGTACACAGGATACCGGTACTGGCCCCCAAACGACGGGGCCATGTCCATCTCTTGCACGAGCTCGCGAACCCTAAAGCCCTCGCTCCTTTGCTTTATCGAGCCCCCGACGCCGGCAAACCGGGTGCAGTAGCACTCTATCCCGGCCATCCTGTCTATAGCCGGCACTGCTGCCTGTGCTGTCAACGCGCTTTTGCTGCCGCTTGCAGCTTTTATATTCTACCTGCTGGTGCAGCGCTATATTATGGCGTACTGGCTGTTCAAGCAAGAGCCTTCCACTTACAACTACCAGCAGCTGGAAAAGGACGGCAGGACTGTCTGGGACGGGGTGGCAAACAACCTGGCACTGAAGCACCTGCGGGCGGTCAAAAAGGGCGACAGGGCGCTGTTTTACCACACGGGCGACGAGAAGCAGGCCGTGGGAGTGATGGAAGCCGTCTCCGACGCGTACCTGAAGGACGGCGTGCCGGTGGTCGACGTCAGGCCGGCAGGCAGGCTCGCAAGGCCGGTCACGCTTGAGCAGATAAAGGCCGACCCGGCGTTTGCAGATTGGGAGCTCGTGCGGATATCGCGCCTGTCCGTGATGCCGGTGCCGGAAAAGCTGTGGGACAGGATAATGAAGATGGGCAAATAGTATTCCTGAAAACCGCTAGCGCGCGTTTCCAGTGGAAAACAGCGAAAATAATTGTTCTTTTATTATATCAGCTAGAAACAGTGAGCGGCAAAGTGCGGCGGGCGGAAGGAAGGAAGGAGAAAAGGTAAGAAGACCCTCTGCTTTTTTCCAAAGCTGTAACTTACTTATCCGCCCTCCCCCGCCTCACCATCCAAGCGGCAAACGAGCCGCAGATGTTGTTGCACAGTATAGAGGTTTGGGCGTGTTAGATTGGCTGCGGGTTTTCGCATTTTCTTTATCGTACAGCCGCTAGCGACCAGCCACGAATTTAACGGTGCAAATGTCTTGCAGCTGTTAGTCCGTCAACTCACTCACTCTGCGCACTGATCGACAAAAATACCCCACTTCTTCATTGCATTTTACAATCTTTTATTTTGCAAACCGTTTGTCAGTAACACGAAGTCTATGGGATAGACCTTGTAGGTCTTTTTTTCACGTCCTCCCTTTTACTGTAAAATCCATTGTCCTGACAGGATAATACCCTATACATGTTGGGCAATGAATAGACCATGCTCTCATCTCGTAGTCTCCAGCTCCATCAGCCGTCCATGAGAAGCCTACTTTGGCATGCTCTCCCGGAGAGATAGTGAATTTTTGCCATGCTAAATGATGAGTAACACCTGCGGAATCCCTTACTTCGACAAGAATCATGAAAGGATAGTTTACTGCATTACAGTCATCAATAATGGTGGCCTCCAGAGACACTTGCGAGCCTGCAGCCGGTTGTTTTAGTCTCGTTCTGTTAATGCTGTTTATTTTTAGACTCTCTACCGTGACATTCTGGTATGTACAGTTGCCTTGAGGACTTGCAATAACTTCCATTTCGCCATGACTCGCTGCATTGGCTGCGATATTGGCTGCAAATACATTCTCGGTCGCCAATGCGCTTGTACTGACAATTATTATCATTAAAACGCCAGAGATGAGGAAGGGAGTTCTTTTCTTTTCTCCTTTAGAGAGGCTAGAGCCGTTAAAAGTGCTCATCGCGTATATATCTCACGTTGGCAAGTCGCATTTATCGCTTTGTCCAAATAATGTTTTTCAGCCTTTGGCCGCCAAACGCCACCTTTATGGTCCTAACTTGAATAGCCTATAGAAGCAATAAACAATGAAACCGATTACAGTCCATACTGCAACGCTTCCCAAGACTACGAAGATATTCCAGACAGGTATTGGAACAGGAATGGTATGGTGTTCACCGGCGATCATAAAAAAGGCCAGCCCGGTAGGAATATTCATCATAATTGAAAGCAACGCAAAAAGGTCTTGGTCATACGACATGCCATCAATGACGGTGACTATACCTGCGACCAATCCATAGATCACAAATGCAACAATAATCCTCTCTTGATTATGGAATAATCTGTGACCTATTGAACTAGAAGAAGAACTTGGCTGCATTATCTTTCTTTACTCTGAATAACTTTGGTTATTTGTCTTGTGCTTTCCCTAACCTTACATGCTGCTTTTAAGCCTTTATTTCGGGAGCTCTTTATCTGGCCTGATGCCGCAGTACGGATAAAATCTAAAATATACTGGCTTTCTTTGTAATCGCAATAATTGATTTACTCCAGCAGCAGGCAGAAATAGTATGATTAGGAAAGCTGCCGTTTTTATCTTTATAGCTCTACGCTCTTTCTCGCTATTGCAAGCCGTCAAGGAAGAGCTGCACAAGCAGACTCTTACGCTCCAGTGGTTGATTTTGATCTGGATAAACCAATCTACAGGCCGGGTGATCAAGTAACTGTGACCATAAATTCTCCACTTGTAGATGGCGCACTTCTTGTTCTAGATGTGATAGAAGGCGGATCGGACAGGAGAATATTTCATAGCTCCAGAACTATGCAAGTCCCGGAGGGTCAGGAGGTTATCGCAAACTATGGCAGAGACGTAGGTTCATCACCTGCCTCAATCAGAATTAACTTTTCACTACCGTATGCCTTGGAAGTTAACTACTATCATATGAAAATTGCAGTCTATCTTCCTGATTACAGGTATACAAGCTATATGCGGATCTACGCCGGCAGCGCAATTATTTTTACCAACGAGGACGCTCGCAGGATTTTTGTAACTGACTTGACAATTGATACAAATAGAGAGTATCGACCGGGTGATGGGATACCCATATCATTCCAAGTGAAAGACGGTCAAGGCAGGAATGTAAATTTTGCAAGACCGCATATAATGATGTGCAATCAGAGCAAGACATTCTGTGTATCGATGATGGCAGAATCTCCAACTGACACCTATTCTGTGAATTTCGGAATACCCCGGCAGACGCCTGTTGGAATCTACACAATGACAATAAGCCCGGGTGTGTATCCTGCTGACAGTGTTTATGCCTTTACCGCCCAGCCCTTAACAATTGATGGCATAGCAATCAAAGGTTCGCCGGCTACTTCTGAACCAATGGAGATTGCTCAATATTTTAACTACAACGAAACGGCTGGTGTTCCATCACACTTCATCAAGGACGGAAGGATTACTTATGGCCAGAGTCTCATTCTTAGTAGCAGCCAACAACGATTGTTTTCATATGGGAATGAACAGATTGAAGTGCCACTTGAAGACGTTACCGTACAGTTTCTGATTTCGGACCCGGAGGGCAATATTGTATTTAATGAGACTCGAATCGTCGACCAAAACGGAAGAATCGATGATCTAGTCTTTCCAATAACTGAAGATCTCAAGAGAGGCGCCTATGAGCCATACCATCGTCCTGCCAAGAATGGGATCGACTTTCATTCAGGAGCAGAAAGATGGACCTTTCATGTAACTAACATGCAAAAGCTGAATGTCACGGTGCCCTATTCTAGTCAAAAAGAACAGGCCACCTTGTACTTTGACAGCCGCGACTTGGATGTCACAGGCTACTCTTACGACAGTGTAAACAAGACTTTTTCATTTGATATCAAGCATAACCATCTGTATAAACACAAGCGCTACAGTCCACTGTACAATAATGATGGATTTGCATTTATTAGCATTCCAAAGCACTTGCTTGCAGAGCCATTTGAAGTGAGAATAGACGACAACAAGGTTGTAGACTTTACTCTATTAGAACAATACTACTACTTTGCAGCAGAATGGAATCAAACAGTCGTTAATCCGTATCTAGTGGGCTGGGAGCCTGAAAGGCCAGATGGCAACAGCCATACCCTGATCACAGTCGGACCTATCTATGAAAATGGCACTATAACGATAAAGCTACTTGGCATCAATAACCCCAATAGGACTGGCCAACAGCTTGGCGAGTTCAGAGATATACTAGGGATAGAGTCTGCCGGCTTTTGGGGTAGCAGTGGCGAACCGGTGAGCTTGACCGAGGTAGGCGGCTACACAACTCTTTCTGCATATGTGAAAAATCCCTATGAAGTAGACATACCGTATGTAGCGGCCGCCGAAGTAAGAAACTCGGAAGGTGTTACAGAATTTCTTACAATTGCAAATGACACTGTTAGTGCTTTTTCGCCTTCTGGAGAAGGCACTACCCGGGTGTGGATACCTTGGCAACCGAGAGAAGCTGGACAGTACCAGATGAGGCTGTTTCTGCTCAGCAACCTAGAGGATAAACCACAGATACTAACTCGAGTTTATTCCGCGGAAATAGCAGTAAATCCAAGGCCCGAACCAGAGAAACCTCCGGTGCCTGACGTAGCAAAAACAATCCACATAGAAAAAAGCAAAGAAGTTGCTCTTACCAGTTAGAGCGTGACAGAAATGGAGAATTAGGCAAAAAGTGATCATAATGTTGAATAATTATACGTTAAACTATGCTTTTTCGTGCGTGGTATGCAACAAAAGCGTTGCATAACTTGTTGCATAGGCACTGATTCGCAAAATAGTCATGGTTGCTAAGAATGTTGGCCCGCATTAATCAAGTAAGACTATAATGTTTTCCGACTTTATTATTTGATATATGGTATATCTATCCCCTAACCATGCCACCGCTTTAACAACTCATTCTGCATTATTGGAGAGATACTATGATGAACTAGAAGGCAGAAAATGCAATTAGGTTCCTTTCATCCTCTTTTCCGCATGCCAGAGAGATTCATGCTCGCTTCTTTCCTTTTCAGAATTGTAAGATAGCATGCAGTAGCGACACTTCAGAACAGGCCTGGACTTCTTCTTTCGTCTGACTCCCTCATTGCCTGCCTTGACGGCGGCAGTTTGCATGCCGCTAGTCAAATCTGATGCGGCAGAGTCTGATTCTTCCTTTCCGTTCAAATCAAAAGGTTCAATTCTTCCGTTTCTTACACCCATCCAGTACCCAAGCAGGAATTTCCAGTCATACTTCATGTCGCTGAAATACTCTGCCTCCTCGACCAGCCGGGTATATTTCGCAGCAGGGTTTGAAACTGCCCTGAAGTCACGGTCACTTGATAGTCGAACGGCAAATTCTTTTCCACTAGCATCGGACCAGAACTGTATTTTTCTGTGAGTGTCCGTGCCAAGGAACACGTTCACGTCGTCCTCGTCTCCCACTTATAGAGGCTTTCTCTAGTATTTTTCACACATGGGTCCAGTCGATATAATTGCAGGACAGGATAATGATGACTACTTTGAGCCATGGCAAGCTTCCTGGTGTCCTCTCAACAAGAACTGCAATTCGACTTCTCTTTCAGCTTCGCCATTTGTACGGGTTTTCTCAATCTCTTTATTCAAAGCAGAGCAGAGGCTGCATGACTCTACAGGGATTCCTTTAGCGTTATCCATCGTCCTTTCTTGGACCTCTTCTTCTTTCTCCGGCTCTTGTTTTTTCACATTGCCTGCGATATTCCTGTATGATAAGCCTCACG
>NZ_JBBIHK010000024.1:0-29770 GCF_037447015.1 Nitrososphaera sp.
CCTGCCTTTTCCACCCTGGCGATCTTGGACTTTAGCATCTGCTCCGCGCCGCTTTTCAGTATCCTCACCAGCTGGGTCTTGGCGTCTTCAAGAGAGCTAGTGTCGCTGATGAACCCAAGCGTGGCGCTTGGCGGGACGAACCTGCTGTCGACGATGTGGATTATGACCAGCTCCGAGCCGAGCGCCTTTGCAAGCTCGGTAGCCTTTTCAAGCGCCCTGTCAGACATTTCGGTGCCGTCATGGGGCACGACGATCCTCCCTCTTGAAGACGATGGTGATGATGATGATGGTGACGATGATGTCATTTGGTCACTAGTTTCCCTGCGACTGTATTTACGCTGTACGGCTCTATTGCAATGCACTGCAATCCGCCGGTTTTATAAGCTCCGGAGACCATCATGAAGCAATGGGCGGCAACGGCCACGACGACGAAGAAGAAGGCAACGAGGACTCTTCGCCGGAAAGCAACGTTGTGCCCTACGAGGGGCTCAACGAGAAGCAGGAAAAGATCACGGGCGAGGATTTCCCGTGCGTGGTGCTGGAGATATGCGACGGGTGCTCATGGTGCGCGACATGCCTGAAAGAGGGGAGGGGCATACTGGGCCGGTGCCCGGAATGCGGGAGGCAGACGTCGCAGATCCGGATGACTATTGACGAGATGTGTAGGTTTGAAAAAGACGACAGGCGCGGCGTCACCCTCCGCTTTGGCCGGGGCCTGCCAATGCGCTAGCGCGGCAACAGCAGCAGCCATCTTATGTGACATCGTTTTCCACCGTTATTATTCTTAATGTAATAATGATAGTAAAAAATAGCTGGTCACTCGTACGCCGTGACCTTCATGGCCCGTATCTGGCCAAGCGGCTCGCTGCCTGCGCCCCAGTCGTAATAGTTGTAGGTCGCCTCTCCCTTTGAGCGGAACGAGATGACGTCGCTCTCGCCGGGCCTGAGCACCTTGGTGGACACGTTCACACCGTCTATGTAGAGCATGTGCGGCCTGTCGTCCTCGTTTATTATCGTCAGCTCAAGCGCATAGTCGCCCGTCCTCATTATCAGGGTCGGGTTCACCTGGGCTATGCCCTTTATGCCGACGAGGGCCACCCTGCCCCCACCCTCGACCTGGCGGAAGGCAAGCGTATTTTCTGTCTTTTCCGGAAGGAAAATGTCAACGTGCCTCACGCCCCCGCCGCTGACCACTATTAGCAGGGCTGCAAATGCCGCTATGCAGCCTACGACGGCCACCAGCACGAACATGCCGTCGCTCATCTTCACCTTCCTTTTTTTGTTGCCGGCACTGTTGCTGCTGCCGCTATTGCTTGAAATGTTTGCACGCATATCTATGTGTGTGTACGCCGGTACTGTCTTGCATTCTCTGTATTTACGGGCTAGGAACGCGCTGCCGTGCACTGTAGACCCGGCTCTTTAATAAAAGAGGTCGCATATAGGGCCATGGCAAAGTCGGACAAGATTGCCAAGAGGGGCGAGTCTGCGCCAGCTGCCGGCGGCAGTGGTGGTGGTGCTAGTGGCAGTAGCACAAGCAAGATGGACGACGTTTTTGAGGATTTCAGGCGCGAGATGGAGAGCATGATGACCTCCATGAGGCCGTGGCCTTCGCTCTGGCGCCTCCCCCGGATGCGGGTGCCCCTGTGCGACATGATTGACAGGGGCGACAGGTTTGAGCTGCAGCTCGAGGTCCCCGGCGTAGAGAAAGACAAGGTCCAAGTCCACGCCACCGAGGACGCAGTCGAGGTGTCCGGGTCGCACGAGGAAAAGAGCGAGGAGAAAGAGAAGGAGTATGTCTACAAGGAACGCTCGCAGCGCTCTTTCTACCGCAAGGTGCCTCTGCCGGAGGAGGTCGACCCGTCCAGAGTCTCTGCCAGGATGTCAAACGGCCTGCTGGTAATCGACCTGCCAAAGAAAGAGCCTGCCAGGGCCAGCAAGGCAAGGAAGGTGGAGGTGCAGTAGCGCAGGCATGGTGGAGACGATGCGCAAGCCCCACAGCTTCCGCGCCCCGCCGGCGCGCAGCCTGGAGGCCATCTGCTCAAAGTGCGGCGCCGAAACGACAAGCGTGTGCGAGCTGTGCGGAGCATGCCATGCGTGCCACGCCCGGACCACGCCTACAACGACCACCAGCATGGACTAGTCGCTGGCCGACTATTTTTCTCTCCTTCTTTCAGCCAGGCGGCAGCTAGAGGTCCAGCACCGCCCTGAGCGAGCGGTACCTGTCATAGTCGTCTGCAAGTATCTTGGCAAGCTTTTTGGCAATGTCTGTGACAGACAGCATGCCTGCAAGCGAGCCGTCGGCCTCGAGCACCGGCAGCCTCTTTATCCTGTTCTTTGACATCGCCGCGGCCGCCGTGTCTATCGAGTCGTAGGCCATGACCGTGACAAGGGGCGACGACATTATGCTCCTTGCCGGCACGTCCTGCGGCCGCCTGTTCTGCGCCGAGACCTTTTTGAGGAGGTCGCGCTCGGTTATTATCCCTGCCGGCCTGCCCGACTCGGTCACTATGACTGACCCTACCCTGTTCTTTGCCATGGCGACTGCCGCGTCAAGTGCTGACGGGTTTGCGCCTGCGTCTATGGTCACTATCGCCCCCGGCGACATTATCTCGCTCACTGCGCTCATGTCTTTCTTTTGATACCTCTTTGTAGTGTGTGTATAGTGTGAAAGCAGGCTCCCCATCTTAATAGCTATGTTTGCACCGCATGGCTCTGTACCCTCTACGATGATAAGGCGGCTGGGCCGCACACAGGATGGCAAGAGGAGGAGGCAGAGAGTAGCAGCAGATGGCTATAGAGTGGGACTCGCTCGTGGTAGAGATGGTGCTCCTTGCGGCCATAATCTACGGCGCCATCTATGTCGAAAGCTGGGTGGACAGGCGCAAGACGCACAAGGAGGAGGAAAAGGGCAGGGTGCAGATAATCCAGTTCGTCAGGAACGACCTTGCCGCCAAGCTGCGCTTCATAGACGAGTGCATCCAGTACCGCGACTACAAGCCGTTCTTTACCGACATGTGGGACGCCGTGATCCTGGGCGGCAAGCAGACGCTGCTGCCGTTTGCGCTCTTTGAGAACCTGCAGCACACCTACTCGTGGATGAAATACTACAACAACGAGCTGGAGCAGAGGGGGGTCAAGGGCGGAAGCGACGGCGAGCGCGAGGTGCTCGAGGTGCTGGGCGAGGTCAAAAAATCCATCGAGCAGTCGCTGAAGATGCTTGCCTGATTGATTAATTACTGTGTGTCCATGCAGCATGGGCGCGAAAAAATATGATTGCAGTGCAATGCAACCCGTTTATTATTTGCCGGCCGCCAGAGCTGTACAGTTATGAAAAGGCTCGACATCATCATGCCACAAGAGTACCTGCCAGAGGTGAACGAACTGCTCCACCGGCACAAGGTGGGCGGCATGTCCTTCTACGACGTCAAGGGCAGGGGCAGGGCCAAGCAAAGGCCGGTGAAGGTGGGAAGGGGCGTCATGACCTACGTGCCCGAGTTTGGCTTTCGCACCAAGGTGGAGGTGCTGGTGCAGGACAGCAAGGTGAAGGAGATAATCGACGACGTGCTTGCCACGCTTGGCGCAGGCAAGGCTACCGCCGCAATAGGCAAGATATTCGTGTACGACGTGGAAGACGCGTACGACATTGGCTCTGCAGAAAGGGGCGACGTGGCGCTCTAGCCTCCACTTTCTCTCCCACCCCCCTCCTCTGCCTCGCCCATAACAATCATCCGCACTGGCAGGTCGTTGTTATCATCATCATCATCGTCATCGTCATTTGTAGATGCGCTCGGTGTCGGGCCGGCTCCCTGCCTTTTCGTACTCCTCCATCTGCCTTTTCTGCATCTTTAGCAGCTCTTCAAGGTGCCTCTTTATCATCTCCTCCTCGGCCCTGAGCGATTCCGTGTCCACCCTTGCGTCCGGCTCGAGCTGGGCCAGGGCGTCCAGCAAGAGCGCCGCCCCTCCCGGGTCGGGGGCCTCGCCAAGCGAGGGCACAAACAGCCCCTTGCAGCTGATCCCGTTTGCCACGCAGGATGACAGGAGGGCTCCCCCTATGCCGACTACGAACGCCGTCGTGGGGACCTGTAGCCTGGGCGATTTGCCGTCTGCCGGCTCGACTGCCCCTACCGTCCCTGCGTCGCTACCTGTGCTACTACCGCTGCCGCCGGCTGCAGTCCCCTGCAGCACGAACGCGCTTCTTGGAACCTGGAACGCAGGGCTGATGTTGGTCGGGGCTATGCCCCCAAGGACTATGAGCTCCCGCGCACCCACGTCGCCGCACCAGTCCACGAGCGCGTTGACTATGGAGCGGATCCCCCTTGCAAGTATTGGCACCTCGCAGAGCAGCGCGCACACGGTCCCCGCGTCGTTTGCGTAGATCCTGAACGGGTGGCGCAGCTTTTTGCCCACAAAGAGGGCGCTTGCCATGATGTACTCTGAATCGACAAAAGCTATCTGGTGCATCTCTGCCTGCTCTATCATGTGGTTGATGCAGATCGAGCCCACCATGCCGTTGTCTGGAAAGCCTGCGACGACAAGCGGCGACTCGGGCCTGGCGTCCTTGACTGAAACGACTCGGGCGTGCTCGTCCTTTTCGCCGTGGTCCTTTTTCTGCCCGTGGGCCGCCTGCTGGTCTTTTGGCTTGCGCTCTTCTTTTGTCATCTTCATAATTGTCCTACCTCTCCCGGGTGCTGTCAGGGATGGTGATGTACAGCCTGTACCGCTTTTTGTTCTGGTCCACGTACGACCACATCGACTCGTCCACGTCAAACTGCACAAAAGTCTTTGATATCTCCTCTGGCAGGTTGTCCCTGACCGACTGGCCCATGATTATCCTGCCTGTGGGGACTATGGCAAGCATCTTGGCGGCCATGCTGATACTCGACCCTATTATGTCGATGTGCGAGTTTTCAAGGCTCTTGCCGTACAGCAGGACCAGGACCTCGCCAAAGTCCATCGATATCTTGACCCTCAGCTCGGCGTAGCCCCTCTGCCGAAAGACTGGGTTGATGCACCTGTCCACCACTTCGAGCATCGTCCTTCCGCATTCAAGCGCGCTCTGGCACGCCTGCTTTTTGTCGTGCTCTGCCGGGAACAGCGCAATCACCGCGTCGCCGACGTATTTGAGCACGTATCCGCCATAGTTTGCAACCACCAGGCTCATCTCCTGGGAGAAGAGCTGCAGGATGGTGGCAAGCGTGCCTGAAGGCATGGAGAGCGTCATGTTAGTCGAGCCGTCGATGTCGACGTAGAGCACGACCACGCTCGTCTTCAGGTTTGCGTGCCGGCGCAGGTACCTCTTGCACAGCGCAGTTGACAGGTCGATCTGCACGCCACGCTCGAGCGTCTGGGCGACCCTTGCCTGGATACTGTTCATGTCAAGCGATGGCGAAAGCACTTGCCTGAGGCACCACTAGCAACAGCCATCAAACGGCTTGCGCAGGTAAAAAGATTTCCTGCACGCGCATTTTATGCGTGACAGCCCCCCCCACCTCGTGGGGGCCGCCCTGCCCGCTCTTCTCTTTTTCCCTTTTCCTTTTCCTTTCTGCATCTTGCCACGTATGGCTTTTGGAGAAAGAAAGAGGGAAAATATCAGACATCCAGCCGCATATATGCCCTCACCCAACCCCTCACCCCACTCACCCGCCTCCCCCCCCACCCGCCCCATGATGCTGACAGCAGAGACCTGGTCAGCTGCAGGTTACCACCGGGTTTATCTTGACCCTATTCTAATCCCTTGCATGGCAAGACTTGTAAGGAAGGAGGACAGCGGCCCGATGGCTGTAAAGGTGGGGAGCGAGACCCGGTGGATCTGCATGTGCGGCCTGTCTGCAAACCAGCCGTTCTGCGACGGCTCCCACAAAAAGACGGCCGGCGAAGAAAAGGGCAAAGTCTACGTCTACGAAAAGGACGGCACCAGAAGGGAAGTATGAGCAGGCCGGCGGCAGCATCTTAGTGCTTTTCGTGCGCCATGATGGTGGCAAGGGCGGCCGCCTTGGTCGCAAGCTCTGCCGCCCTGGCGCTGTCTGCCCCTCCTATCACCACGGCGTCGCCTTCCGCCGGCTTTAATTTCCCCAGCAGCTCTCTTTCCAGCTCGCGCTCGCCTTCAAGCGGCTCGCGCACGCCCCTGTTGCTGGTTTCCGGCATCACAAACCTCCCGTCCCTGTAGATCAGCGTGGTGGCGCCGGTCCCACCCATCTTGATAGCGGCGTCGCGCTGCTCTATTCCCGACCTTATCGCAAACCCGAGCTGGCGCAGGAGCACCGCATAGTTGTGCATGCCAAGCGCGACCGACGACCTTGGCACCGGCATCTCTGCCGCCATCGACTCCAAAAGCCCCGTGCAGACGCCCCTGCCCCTTGCAGTCATTTTCGTGCCGCCGTTTGAAGTCTCTACCAGGCCGTTCATCTTCATGTGCTTGACTATGGTCTTGGCCGCGCCGCCAAGGCCAAGCTCGCGCTCAAGCACGCTCCTGCTCACGTGGCCGCGCTCGTGCATCAGCTGGAGCGCCACAAAGACGTGGACCGGCCCGAACGACAGGAGCCTGCTTGGGGCGTACCTGCTCGACGCCTTTTCAAGCACTCTTGCGAACGTGTGCATCCTCTTCAGGCGCGAAACGTGCGCCCGGTATAAAAACAGGTTGGATAAACCGTCCAGGTTGGACAAACCATCTCATTATTTATATAACACCGCCTTGCAACCGAAAAGGAATGTCATTCAGTGAACAGATCGTACGAGCGACACAGGGAGTACCCAAGATCGCTGTAGGCATTCTGCTAGGCGTACTGGTGTTCGGCATCTTTATGATGGGTTTTGACCAGGGCCACATATTCAGCGTGGCCCAGGGCGAGCAGGCATACGACAACATGTGGATGCACGAGTTCTACCACGACATGAGGCACGCAGCAGGATTCCCGTGCCACTGAGGGCCTGACGCGTACATGAAAACCCTCACTTTTATTGCCATCACCCTTTTGTCAGGCGCCGTCGCCGGCACAATCCTTGCTATCATCAACCAGGGAGTAGTAGAACCCTACATAGAGCGGGCAATCGCCCTTGAAAACGAGAGGGCGGCAGAACAGGGCGAGATGGTGAACCCGGCAGAGCTTGCAGCTTACCGGCTGTGGCAAAAGGGCGGCAGCATCGCCGCCGGCGCAGTCCTTGGCCTGTCGATTGGGGCGCTCTTTGGGCTCGTCTTTGCGTACGGCCGGGGCGCCCTGCCGGGCTCGTCAAACGTCAAAAAGGCGATCGTCCTAGCAGGCATCATGTGGCTCGTCCTTTACTTTGTCCCTGCGCTAAAGTATCCTGCAAACCCTCCCGCTGTGGGCGACCCTGCGACCATCAACATGCGCCAAGGGCTTTACGTCGCAATGCTCCTTGTCTCCGGGCTGAGCGCGCTCGGCCTTGCGTTTGCGTACGGCCGGGTCAGAAAAACAAACCCTGCGTTCAGGGTGGTTGCGCCGGCCATCTATATCGCAGTAATGGCGGCCGCGTTTTTCGCGCTGCCGGCAAACCCCGACGAGATCTCGGCCCCTATGGACCTTGTCAGCAGCTTTAGGCTGGCAAGCGGCGCCACCATGACGATGTTCTGGCTCCTCCTGGGCGCGATACTGGGCGCGTTCTGGGACAGGACAAGGCCGCACGAGACTGCCAGCATAAAGGCCGCGTGATGCCGCAGCATGGCCACCACAACCGTAAACGTCAGCCGGGAAATAGCAGCGCCCCTCGACAGGGTGTGGGACGTTGTCTCTGACGTGGACAACGAGCCCCGGTACTGGCACGGCACCAAGTCGGTGCGCAACATAAGCAGGGAGGGCAACGTGATCACAAGGGAGGTGGTGATCGCCTTCAAGGATTCTAGGACTATGCAGACCGTCACTTTGAACCCGAAAAGCTCTGTGGAGACGCGGATAACCGAGGGGCCGATAACCGGCTCCCGGACGGTCACGCTCCACCCTGCAGACGGCGGCAAAAAGACGCGAGTCGACGTCGTATGGGATTTCAAGCTGGGGGGCTTGCTGTCCGTGTTCTCTGGCATGGTGAAAAAGCACATCACAGAAGGCACCGAGCAGGCGCTTGAGCGCATAGCAAAAGCAGTCGAATAAATAGCCTGGTTTGCGAAAACAAGGGCATGGCGGGGGAAGAGGCGGTTGTTGCGCTGCAGGCCGGCCTGCCCTATGCTGCTTTGGCGGCAGTGAGCATTGCTCTTGCGGCGATAATGGCAGGCGTGCTTGGGGTCTGGCTCTACTTTCTCGCATACATGGTCAGGTCGTTCCGCCTTGCGCCCCGGCTCGACTCTTTTGACCGCTCAAAGGCGTCCGGCAGCCGCCGGCCAAAGGTGAGCGTCATACTGCCGGCAAGGAACGAGGAGCCCTACATTGCCCGCTGCCTGGACAGCCTGCTTGCGCAGGACTACCCCGACTTTGAGATAGTCGCGGTCAACGACTGCTCGTCGGACAGGACGGGCCAGATAATGCAAGAGTACGCGGCCAGGGACAGGCGCGTCGTGTACGTGGAAAACCTGCCCAAGCCGGAAGGCTGGGCCGGCAAGACCTGGGCCTGCCACCAGGGCTACCTGCGCGCCCGGGGCGACTACCTGATGTTCACAGACGCCGACACCGAGCACGCGCCAGACGCCATGTCGCTTGCGGTGGCACACATGCTGGCAGAGGAGCTGGACGCTCTCACGGCAGTCCCGCGGCTTGTCTGCAACGACTTTTGGACCCGGATAACGCTGCCCGGCCTCTCGACGTTTCTGCACACCCGGTTCTCGCCCCTGAGAGTCAACGACCCGCGCCACAAGACCGGCTATTTCTTTGGCAGCTTTTTCGTCATCACCAGAAAGACGTACGAGGCAGTCGGCACCCACGAAGGCGTCCGGCAAGAGCTTGTAGAGGACGGGGCGCTCGGCGCCAGGGTCAAGGCAGGCGGCCACGCCATGAAGATGGTGCGGGGCGAGGACCGCATAGAGGCGGTATGGGCCCGCGACCTTGACACGCTCTGGCACGGCCTGCGCCGGCTGGTGATACCTCTCTACCACCAGGACAGAAAGGGCGCGCACCTGATAGCCGCCGCGGTGTTTTTCATCATGTTTGCACCGTTCCTGTTCCTGTCGTATTCCGTCCCGGCGTTCCTTGCCACCTTCCTGGCCGCCGCCGACGATGTCAGCGCCATCGCCTCTTCTGTTTTACTGGGGATCGAGCTTTCGACGATTGCAGTATTGATGGCGGCGACTGCCGTCCAGAGCAAGCTGGGCGTCTTTCAGAGCCCTGCCTACGCGCTCGGCGCCCCGCTCGGCGGCGCCCTCATATACTTCGGGTTTGCATCTGCGATCGTCGATGCAGGCAAGCAGGGGGCCGTCAACTGGCGCGGGAGGCGGTACACGGTGAGCGAAAAGCAGAGCTTTTTGCGCTCCGTCTGAACGTGGAACAGCCGTTCCAGGGCAAATTCCGCCATTGCCCTAATTTACCTGCCCGGAGTAAATGGCGGCCATGGGGATTTCAGAACGCAAGAACAACCGGGGAAGGATACAGATAATGGGCGACGTGCTCGGGCTGGCCACGTCCGGCATCAAAAAGACCCACATCATGTATCGCGCAAACCTGAGCTACGAGCAGGTGCACATGTACCTGGCAGAGCTCATAGAGAAGGGCCTGCTTGCCCAGTCGGCAGGCGACGAGGGCGTCGTCTACAGGACGACAGAAAGGGGCCGCGAGTACCTCCACTATTACGGCAGGCTGGTGGGCCTGCTGGAAGAAGGGGGAGATGGCAGGCCGGCGCAGTCCGGTGTGAGCATGCCGTACGTGGTCCGCTAGCCTTCCTTTCTCTCTTTCTCTTTCGTTGCAGGAGCAGCGTTAACGCGACGGTGTCGGCAACAGCACGCGCCGGCGGCGACTGGCAAAAGGATTATTAGCGGAGCGGCCACTTTTTTAGCTCGAGATTGAACAAGCCCCTCCTTGTCGGCGCAGCGGCTATAGCCGCATTTGCAATCTTTTTCGCATACTCGCAGTTCAACGCGATTGATTTTTCGGGCAAGCGCGGAAGCTCGCCCCTGCCCGATGTCTCTGACCTCATCTCTCCGCCGGCAGGCGGCAACAACAGCAACGACGACGGGCGAAAGGGCCTGTCTGACGAGGCTTTCCAGATAGGCCGCGTCAGCACCGTCGAGGCGGCAGACAAGGAGCTCACGCTGCCCGACCTGTACGAGAGGACAGAGGGGTCGGTGGTGCAGGTCTCGTCCTCTGAAGACGACGGGACGCGCCTTGGCACGGGGTTCGTGTACGACGACAACGGCCACATAGTCACCAACCAGCACGTCGCAGAGGGCGCAGGCGACAACCTCGCAGTCACGTTTGCCGACGGCACGGTCTACAGCGCGACGGTGCTTGGGAGCGACCCGTACACCGACCTTGCCGTGCTTTATGTAAAGGACGTGCCCAGGGAAAAGCTCGCCCCGCTGCCGCTTGCGGACTCGACCAGGATACGCGTCGGCGAATCGGTCGCTGCGATAGGCAACCCGTTTGGGCTCTCAAGCTCGATGACCTCTGGCATAGTCAGCGGGGTCGGCAGGCTCATACCCTCGCAGGAGACAGGCCAGCTCCAGTTCTTTATCCCTGACATCATCCAGACGGACGCCGCGATAAACCCGGGCAACTCGGGCGGGCCGCTCCTCAACATGCGCGGGGAGGTCATCGGGATCAACTCGGCCATCCGCTCCAGCACCGGCTCGTTTGAAGGAATAGGCTTTGCAGTCCCGGCAAACACGATATCCAAGGTGGTGCCTTCGCTCATCAAGGACGGGACGTTCCGCCACCCGTGGGTGGGGATCTCTGGCACCGACATGACGCCGGCGCTTGCAAAGGCGCTTGGGATTGAAGAGGAGCCCCGGGGCGTGCTCGTGGTAGAGGTCGTGCAGGGCAGCCCGGCAGACAAGGCCGGCATCAGGGGAGGCGACAGGCAGGCCCGCGTGGACGGCAGGCCGGTGAACCTTGGAGGCGACATCATCGTAGAGATAGACGGCAACCCCGTGAGGCACCTTGAGGACATACTCGTCTACCTGCAGCGGGAAAAGCAGGTGGGCGACAAGATGCAGGTGACGATACTGCGCGACGGGCAGGTCGAGCACCTGGACATGCTGCTTGAGGCAAGGCCGGCCCGCCAGCCGCCTACGAGCATCACCGCGCCCTAGATGGCTTGGCAATGATGATGATGACGACGATGACGACGATGTTGAGTGATGATGTAGTGTTTATTAGTAGAGCTGGGCCAGAGAGAGCCAGTGCTGGGGAAAGGGGCTGCCGACCTGATGGCAATTGACCGGGCGCTTGCGAGGCCCGGCATGCTGACAGAGGACGAGGCGCGCCAGCTGATGATGACGGCAGCGGCCTCGTCGATCCCGACAGACGCTCTGGTGTCGGCTGCAGGCCGAGTGCGGGACACCATGCGGCCGTTTAACAACAGCAACGTTGTCACGTACTCCCGCAAGGTCTTCATCAACCTTGTCAACCTCTGCCGCGACACGTGCTCGTACTGCACCTACAAAAAAGAGCCGGGCGACCCCCTTGCGTCGATGATAAATCCAGAGCAGGTGCTCGCCATCGCAGAGGCAGGCCGCCGCGCCGGCTGTACTGAGGCGCTGTTTGTGACAGGCGAGCGGCCCGAGCAGAGATACCCACAAGTAAGGGACTGGCTGCGCTCGCTCGGGCACCCGTCAACCGTCGACTATGTCGCCGAGATGAGCGAGCTCGTGCTTGAAAGGACGGGCCTTCTGCCGCACACCAACGCCGGCAGCCTGACAAAGAAGGAGATGGCCCTGCTGAAGGACACGAACCCGAGCATGGGGGTCATGCTAGAGACTTCAAGCGAGCGGCTGATGGGCGCCGGCATGGCGCACGGGGGCGCGCCCAGCAAGCACCCGAAGGTGAGGATAAAGACGCTCGAGGCCGCAGGCGAGCTCCGCATACCCATGACGACCGGGATCCTGGTCGGCATCGGCGAGACGCCCGACGAGCTTGTCGACTCGCTCTTTGTCATAAAAAAGATCCACGAAAAGTACGGCCACATACAGGAGGTCATCATGCAGAATTTCGAGCCCAAGCCCGGCACCGGCATGGCGCACTTTGCGCCGGCGCACAAAGAGTATTTCCTGCGCGCAGTCGCGCTTGCAAGGCTGGTGCTGCCCGTCGACATGAACATACAGGTGCCGCCGAACCTGAACCCCAGCGTGTACGGCAGGTACCTCGACGCCGGCATCAACGACTGGGGCGGCATATCGCCTGTCACCATAGACCATGTCAACCCCGAGTTCCCCTGGCCCACCATAGAGGAGGTGAGGCAGGTCACGGAGAGCAGGGGCAAAAAGCTGCGCGCCCGGCTGCCCGTGTATCCGGAATTTCTTGACAAGAAGAAAGGTGGTGATGGTGGAGGATTTATATCAGAACGGCTACGACATTACATCGGCTTGCTGGCAGACGAGTCCGGCCTTGTTAGAGAAGGGGAAGAGAGGTGTACATGAGTAAAGATGACAACAACAACGACAACAACAGCTCTTGATTCGCTGCTAAAGGGCGCCGACCCTGTCGTCGCCGGCGCGCTCGACAGGGCGCTTTCTGGCAAGGACATCACAGTCGACGAGGCAGTCGTGCTGTTTGACAGCACCGGCCTTGAAATGAGCCTCACGGTGGCAGTCGCAGACGAGCTTCGCCGCCAGACGGTGGGCGACACCGTCACATACGTGGTGAACCGCAACATCAACTTTACAAACGTGTGCATCAAGCAGTGCGGCTTTTGCGCTTTTTCACGCGATTTCAGAGAGGAGGAGGGCTACTTCCTGCCAAGCGAGGAGATAGTCAGGCGCGCCAAGGAGGCTGCAAGCCTAGGCGCCACGGAGGTGTGCATACAGGCCGGCCTGCCGCCCAAGATGGACGGCCGCCTGTACATAGACATACTTGAGGCGGTCAAGAAAGAGTTGCCGGACATGCACGTGCACGCCTTTTCGCCTGAAGAGGTGCTGTACGGGGCAGTCAGGTCCGAAGTCTCTACTCTTGAATACCTGAAGATGCTCAAGGAGGCCGGGGTCGGGAGCCTGCCCGGGACATCGGCAGAGATACTGGACCAGTCCGTGAGGGACATCATCTCGCCGGGCAGGATAAAGGTGGACGAATGGGTCTCGATAATCAGGCAGGCGCACTCGCTTGGGATACCCACGACTTCGACCATAATGTACGGCCACGTCGAAAACTCGCGCCACCGCGCCGAGCACATCGCCCTCATACGCCAGATCCAGAAGGAGACGCACGGCTTTACCGAGTTTGTCCCGCTGTCCTTTGTGCACACCGAGGCGCCGATGTACCGCCACGGCACTGTAAGCAACATCCGGGCCGGAGCAGACGGCTTTGAAGTAGTAAAGATGCACGCAATCGCAAGGATAATGCTCAACAACCACATACCAAACATCCAGGTGTCGTGGGTGAAGGAGGGGCCGAGGATGTCGCAGCTCCTGCTTGCGGCCGGCGCAAACGACTTTGGGGGCACGCTCATCAACGAGTCCATTTCTACCGCGGCAGGCGCGCAGCACGGCCAGCTGATGAAGCCCCGGCAGATCCGGCAGCTGATAAGGGCGGCAGGCAGGGTGCCGGCGCAGCGCACCACCGGCTACAGGATAATAAGGGCGTACGGCAGGGACGACAAGGAGGACGGGGAGAGCTCGGCGCTCGACTCTGCGGACGGCTCGCAGTTTGGCTCTTACCACCAGCTGGTCAAGCTGGACAGGTTCCGTTTCAGGGACAGGGCCGGCAACGGCGGCAACAACAACAACAATACGGCGGCAGCAAAAAAATAAAGACTTATACAGACTAGTTTGCGCTATCAAAAGCGCGATGCCAACTGACGACGTATGTCTATATAGGTGGGGTCGTAGCGAAGCCAGGCATCGCAACGGGCTCCAGATCTAACAAATGGGCTAGTTAGAAAAGAAACCCGTGGGTCAAGGGTTCAAATCCCTTCGGCCCCACTTTTCTTATGGAATCCAACAAAATTCTTAGTTCTACGCTAACTGACGAATATATGGTGTGGCGCCGGCAGCAGCAAAAGAAGAAGGAGAAAGGGGGGCGCAGAAATCAGTGCAAGCAGAAAGAGATACGCCTTTATTTTGCGGTCTCTAACATATTCCCAACCTTGGGAACTCTGCCCGGCCTCGAAAAAGAGCAACGACAACCGCCAGAAAAGCAAAAACTGCTGCTGGTTGACGACGAGGCAGACATCGTCTATGTCTTGAAGCGGGCGCTTGAGCTCAAGGGGTTTGAAGTTGAAGCTTTTTCGTCATCATCAAAGGCGCTGGAGGCGTTCAGGCCAAATGCGTACGACCTTGCAATCCTTGATGTCCGGATGCCGGGTTTGAGCGGCATCCACCTGTACCAGAAACTTTTGAACGTCGACCCTTCGCTTCCCGCCTGCTTTCTCTCTGCGTTTGAAGTCCACCAGCCAGAGCTTGACAAGATCTTCTCTTCTTTTGCCAACGCCACCGCGACGGCAGGGGCCAGGATCCTGGTGGACAAGCCCGTGACAATCGACAGCCTTGTGAAAAGCATAGCCCCTCTTCTGCAAATGTCCCGGCTGGGCCGGGCCAAGAGCGGCGACCACATCCTTGCGGTGTTTGAGACCCCGTCGGACTTGGTGGAGCAGGCGCTGCAGTTCATGAAGAAGGGCCTGGTGGAGGGGGACGAAGACGTCCTGCTGGTCACCGACCAGATGCCAAAAGAAACTATCCGCGAGAAGATGGGCCGGGAATGGAACGTGGACGTAAAGAGCCTGGAGGCGTCTGGCAGGATCACTCTGATGACATTTGGCGAATGGCACTTCGCAGGGGACGGCAGGTTCGACGTGAAAAGGAACCGTGCCCGCTTTGAAAAAATAGTCCGGCAGTCTATCGATGCAGGGAGGAAAGGTTTCCGGTTTGTTGGCGACACAAACCCGTTCATCGCGCAGGGGATGACGCAAGAGCTGGCCGCGTGGGAGGCCGCGGTGGGGAGAAAATCCGGCCTGCCTGCCACGATCCTGTGCGCGTATACCCGGGAGAGCATCAGGCAACTTGAAGCTGCAGGCATGCTAGTCTCTCTGGAGCAGGATCACAACAAGGTGACGTAGGATAACCGCGGCAGACAAAAAGAAGAAAGGCTCTGATGTCAACAACAACAATAATCCAGACAAAAACAACACTGGCGATGATGGCGGTGGTGGTGGCCGCCATGACCGGCAGACTATAGCCGGCTCTGTCGACGACATCGTCAGAGAAATCAGAAAAGGGTCGCTGCTAGAGCCTCCTGGAGGGCACAGTATCCTCGTCTATGACAGCATTGCGTCGTTCCGCCGGGTGTATTCCAGCTTTGCCTCGCTGTACCTTCCAGAGGACGAGATAGTATTGCTTGCGACGCAGTACGAGCCGATCGAGCACGTCAGGAACAACCTGGCCCGGACCGGCGTGGAGGTAGAAAAGCACCTGCGACAGGGAACGCTCTTTATCGTCGACGCCCAGCGCGGCTATTTCTCCGGCGACATCTTGGGAATATACAAGCTTGCACTCTCCCTTGCGTCTCGCGCCCAGAAGGAGGGCAGGCGGGACGTCACCTGCCTCAGCGACATGGGCGCATTCTTTAACCTTGAAAAGATCGAGGACATGATGGATTATGAGCTGGTGCGCCCGCCGAAATTTGATAATGTGATGATGAAGACCGTGTGCTGCTACCATGCCGAGGATTTTGAAACCCTGCCGGCCGGCCAGAAGCAGATTTTGCTCGACCACCATCACAGGTCGATTCTTATCGGGTAAGGAAAAATCTGGCACAATATCTTTGCGCCAGCGGTTGAGGCACAAAAGAGTAAAGCGAAAAGGAGATACTGATCCTCAACTATTCCAGCTCGGCGTTTATCAGCTTGACCAGCTCGGGCAGGCTGACAGGCTTGTGGATAAAGCACTTGTCTGGAAGGTCGTTGAATTTCTTGCTGGAGCCGCGATAGTATTCCTTGTCGTACGCAGTCAAAAAGCACATCCTCGTGTCCTTCCTCATCTCCTTCATCTTTTGGTACAGCGCAAGCCCGTCCATCTCTGGCAAGCGCATGTCCAGTATGACCAGGTCGTAAGCCGCCTTGGCAAACTTTTCAAGCGCCTCGCCCGGCCTGTTGGCGGTGTCCACCGAAAAGCCGTGGCGCTCAAGCCCTATCTTGACGACGAGCGCAATGTCCCTCTCGTCGTCTACCACCAAAAGCCGCGGCACCGGTCCTGCAGCCTTTGTCGCCGCTGTCTTTGCTGCTGCAACCATTCCCATTCTTTTGCTCTGCAGCTTCTAAAGCCAATCGCATACCAAGTACAGATCTATTTTCTGTATTTCAGGCACCAAGTATAAAACAACCCGGCTGTATGCAATAGGTGTGTGATAACGATGATGATGGTGGATAAGAATAGAAATGACATTTGAGAGGATATCTACCGGGATTCCAGGCCTCGACTCGCTCATGGAAGGCGGCATCCCACGCGGTTTTACCGTACTTGTGGCCGGCAACCCGGGCAGCGGCAAGACCGTGCTTGCGAGCCACTTTCTCTACGAAGGATTGAAAAACGCCGGCGAGAGCGGGATCTATGTCTCGTTTAGCGAGTCAAGGGAGCAGTTTTTCAACAACGTCGAGCGGCTCGGGATGGATTTCCAGAAATACGAGGGCGAAGGCAAGTTCCACTTTCTCGACCTGGCGTCTGTGACCCGGGAGGGGATACAGGACGCGCTCGACGAGGTGGTCGCCACTATCCGGGACTCGCATGCCCAGAGGATGGTCGTCGACTCGTTCTCTGCCATCTCGCAGGCGTTTGACGACCTCAACGAGGCCAGGATCGCGCTCCAGATAGTCCTCGGCAAGATGACCCGGGCAGAGGGGGTGACAAGCATGCTGATAGCAGAGGTGCCTGTCGGCCAGGAGAGCATCGGGAGCGGCATCGAGGAATTTGTTGCAGACGGCATAATCAAGCTGGAGCACGGCCGCACCAACGCCGCGCCGCTTGGGGTGCGGGTGATAAAGATGCGCGGGACCGACATAGACAGGGAGACCCACCTTGCGGTAATAAGCTCAAAGGGTATGACCGTATACGGGAAGCAAAAGCTGCGCCTGTCGTACCCGATGTCGGAGGAGCGCATACGTACAGGGGTACCCGGGCTGGACGAAAGGGCCGGCGGCGGGTTCCTCCGGGGCACGACCACCGCGGTGATAGGCGCGTCGGGCGTGGGCAAGACGACGCTTTCATTCCAGTTTGTGGCAGAAGGCGTCAGGGCAGGCGAGCCGGGCATATTCTGCTCGCTTGAGGAGGCGCCTGACGACATACGCAGGATGGCCCGGCGGTACGGGTACGGCGACATCGAGTCGCTTGAAGAGGCCGGCCTTGCCATCGTGTCGGTGGTGGTCGAGAACCTCCACCCTGACGCGTTCGTCTCGTTCCTTGCAGAGCAGATAAAAAAGACAGGTGCCCGGCGCATCGCCGTAGACAGCATCTCTGCCTTTGAGCAGTCGTACCCCGACGAAATGTACAGCATAACAAAGCACCTCGTCGCCCTGATGCGCGAGCACGGCGTGACTTCAATCTTTACGTTGCTGACCACGCAGCAGGCGGGGATGAACCTGACCGAGCTTGGCGTCTCCTCGCTGTTCCAGAACATCATCCTGCTCAGGTACGTCGAGGTGGAGGGCGCGATGAGGCGGTCCATGCTGATACTGAAGATGAGGTCGACCAATCACGACGAATCCATCCTAGAGTTTACAATATCCGACGGGTCTGGAATGAGAATAGCCGGGGCGATGGACGAGTACACGGGGATACTGACCGGCGTCGCCCAGCGCCTGTACAAAGAGTTCGAGGCAAGGAAGAGGGCCATGGCGCAGGAGGGCGCCCAGAAGAAAGAGGGGCGCCGGCGCAGGTCAGAGTTTGAGGCAAGCTTGGGAAAAAAGGCGGGGAGTAGTGGCAGCCGGCAGAAAGGAGAAAGAGGGGGAGGAGGCCGGCAGCAGCAACAGAGGCGGGGGAGGGGGCAAAAACGATGAACCGTGGCGATAATAACGGCGGCGGTGGAAGAGGAGCGGGGCTGTCGTCGCGGCAGCGGGGGGTGCATCGGGGTGGAAGAGAGGCCAAGCTTTGAGGAGGCGTATTCTGCCGCCGTGGCCGAGGGCATGAAGATCCTCGGCGAAAAGGTGGCTGCCGTGGTGGAGAACTATTTGGAGCAAAAGTACTCCATCCGCCTCGAGGACACAGTCAACAACCCACAGGCGCTGGCCGACGCGCTGGACGCCGCGATCGACGGCGGCGCCCGGGTGGTGCTGCGGCGGATACTGCGCGTGCTGCACCAGCAGATGGACCTCGACCCGCCTACCCGCATGACTGTGGATTACGCCGAAAGGATACGCGAGGTAAAAAAGCAGTACATGGAGAAACACCGCCAGTAAGCCGCATCCTCATCATCATCTTCTTTTCTTTGCTTTGGGGGAGGCCGCCAGCAGGAGTAAGACCAAAGGGAGGAGGCAGCACACGGTAGCGATAACTTGCAGAGGATGTGTCCGGAATCATGTAGCATTACTCTTGAGAGTGATCTGATTACAAAATTACCGCATGGACGGCCTTTCTTTCCTAAAAAAGAGCAAACGGGGCTACATCTGGGTCACACTGGGCCTTTTCCTGGCCAGCCTGGCAGCGCACTGGACGTTTGCATGGTTTGCATACGTCCAGGATCAAGAGGAGCATCACCAGCCTGTCCTGCCCGGAGGCTACTTTAACCAGACGCTGCGGGACACGATGGAGAACTGGCAGTCCGAATTTTTGCAGCTGATGTGGCAGGTCGCCGGCCTCTCCTTCCTGCTGTATGTCGGCTCGCCCCAGTCAAAGGAATCGAGCGAGAGGCTGGAGGCCAAGGTGGATCTGCTCATCAAGCAGCTGGAAGGCGACCCTGACAAGGCAAGGCGGCTGCTGGATGAGATCGAGGCAAAATACCCCAAAAAGTAAAGGCGGCAGCACCTGAAGCGATTTGCTATAACAACATCTGCGACGCCAGCGGCCGCGCCGGGCGACAACAACGGTTTTTATTGTTATTGAATAGGCTTTTGAAAAATTGGAATGGCCCCGGCCTCTTCTTCTTCAGCCGGGGCGATGAACTTGGCTTGTTTTGGTCTTTTGGCGTATGTTCGGTTCTAGCCCGCTGTTGCTGTTGTTGTCGTATGGCAGTCAGTCGTCGGTTTTTTCTTCTTGTGTATGTGTGTGCGTCGGCGTTGCTCTGTCTTTTCTTTTCTTGCCTTGTTTTGTTTGCTATTGGACGGACTAACTAACTATCTCTGTTATCGCGCCGCGTCAACAAAAAGATGGCGATGTATTTTTTCCTACATGCTTTGGCACTGCCCGGATTGGGTCAATGTTTGACGCAGGAGTCCATTCTGGCCACTCTATTGAATGCACACGCTGCCAAGCTCCAATAGTCTTTATGATTTTGCCGCCGCAATAGCAGTGAAAGGAAAAGAAAGATGCTGGCCAGCAGCAAGGACGGCAGCAGCAAATACAGCAGCGGTAGCGCCTTGACCGTGATGTACAACGACAGCGAGGTCCAGATACTGGAGGGCATCTCCGGCGCCAAAAGGGGCGGCTATAACGTGTGGGTGGATCTGGTGGATCCCTCGCCTGAAGAGGCCAGGGCCGTCCTGGGGCGGTTTGCAGTAGACCCAAAGGCCGTCGAGATGTACGAGCACCGGTCCAAGAGGCCGCAGATCCGCGTCTTTGGAGACCAGACCTTTACTGTGATGCTCTCGATGGGGTTTGAAAACGCCCGGACGCTTTCAGTCGATGCTGTATACTTTTTCATGGGGCACGGATGGCTCGTGACCATCCACTCGGCGCACGGCGACTATGCGGTAGAAGAGACCCGACGGCTGTTTGAGCAGAAAGACAGCCACATGATGGCGTCCCCTGTCTCTTCTGTGTTTTACTCGATAATCACAAGCATCGTCAACTCGTACGAGCAGCTGCTGACCTCTGTCGAGCTTTCGATAACGAGCCTGGGCCAGGACTCGCTCCACAAGACCACGAAAAAGACCCTGGACAGGCTCGACATCCTGTCAAAGCAGATCATCATACTGCGGAGGCATTTCTGGCACACGAGGCACGTCATCAACATTATCATAAACACCGATGAAGGAGGGGAAGATGATGATGGCGGCAACAGCAGCAACAACAATGGCGTGCACCGGCTGAAGGTGGCCTACGACGAGATCAACCAGCTCATAGACCTGGTAGAGTCGCTGAGGGACTCGATAAACTCTACCCGCGACCTCTACGTGGCAAACATCTCGCTGCACCTCAACGACACCGTGAGGACGCTGACGATATTTGCGTCCCTCCTCCTGCCGCTGACCTTTATTTCGAGCGTCTACGGGATGAACGGCCTTGACCTGAACAACATATGGGCCTTCCCTGCTGGGCTTGCAGTCGTCCTAGGGACCATGGCAGCGATTGCCCTCGTGCTATTCTTTTACTTCAAGCAGCGGCGGTGGATAATGGTCAAGAGCGAGCCTGGTGACGACGACGATTATTATAAAGGCAGCAACGGCAAAGGGGGGTTGAAAAGCAGGGACAAAAAGCAAAAGCCTGCGCCTCCCTAGGGGCTGCCGCAGCTGGAGCCGCAGGGGCAGCATTCTTTCTGACACTGCCCTTCCCTGTTGTGGTAGCCGTACTCGTGGCCGCACGACGGGCAAAAGTCGTGCGAGTCCTGCGCTCCGGCGGCAGCGGCTGTCGCCATCAGCGGATTGCCCTTGCTATCTCGTTCTGCGAGCCAAACGTGCCTTTGGCCTCGGGTATAAAGTGCTCGATTGCCCTGTGGGCAGACTCGACAAACACGTTTGCCGGGTCGTTCTTTCTCAGCGCCTTCAGCAGCCTGTTGGTCGACGAGCTGAGCTTTTCAAAGTAAATGGCCGAGCTCTCCTCGATTATCCTGTCGGCGTCGTCGCACGAGATGCCATTCTTTCTCAGGTGCTGCTCAAGCTTGCTTGCAAAGTGGGCAAAATAGACAGAGTACGGGTTTTCGTCAACCGATTCTGCGACCACTGTCAATCATCCCTCCATGCCACACACGCACACATATGTACAGCTATATATTTGGCAGAGGATGGATTTACATTTTGCTGAAAACCCCTGCCGGACAGAATCTGGGCGCGATCTCAGGCATATGTATTATTTTCATTTCCGTGCCCTTTTGTCTCTCTTATCCCTCGCAAAGGCCGGTTTTGATATAAGTTTTTAGGCTTGGAGGGCCATTTTTGAACGTCGATACACATATGGCGGCAGCAGCAGTAGCAGGAGACGAGGAGCAAAGAAGAAGGACGGCAAATTCTGCCGTCGAGATGGCGATGTGGCCTTTTACGGCCGGCAGGATGGCGCTGGATCTGGCCATGGCCGCGTCGGTGGCCTGGGCGCGCATGGCCCAGGTGGCACTGAAATCTGCAGACGTGGCCCTTTCCGGCTATATCGAGATGACCGAGCAGGAGATGCGCAGGTCTTACTCTTTTTCAAGAGGGGCTGGCGGCCGGCACGCAGGAAAGGAAAGCGTCAGCGTCGAGTAGGGCCGCCGGTGGTAGTAGCAACAGTAGGTGGAGATGACGACGACGATGATGACGACCCGATCTTTCTAAGCTGCCTGTTGTAGGCAAGGCCAAACCTGTGGGCCTCGTCCCTTGCATGCTGCAGCATTCGCAGGCCGGCGTGGCTCCTTGGCAGGGTGACAGGCTCCGTCCTTCCCGGCAAATAGACCTCCTCGTTTTCCTTGGCAAGGCCGGCGCAGGCTACCCCTGAAAAACCAAGTGCCCGAAGCGCCGCCACCGCGGCGCCAAGCTGGCCGCGCCCGCCGTCTATAAGCACCAGGTCAGGCACGTCGCCACCGCCACCACCACTACCGCCTCCATCTGCAGAAGGAGGGGAAAAAGAATAGCGCCTGCGCACAAGCTCGGCGATCATGGCAAAGTCGTTCTGCTGCCCTGTCATTCCCTGTATCTTGAACTTGCGGTACCCCTGCTTGTAGGGCCTGCCGCCGACGAACCTGACGCACGCGCCGACTGCTATCTGCGTGCCCAGGTTTGACACGTCAAAGCAGTCTATGGTGTCCGGCATCACCGGCAGGGCGAGCGCCTTTTTCAGCTCGACTACTGCCGGCGCATAGCCGCGCTCGACGTACATCGCCAGGTTGCGCATGATGAGGCCCATCAGCTCCTGCCTTTCGCCGCCGCTGCCGCGAGCCTCTGTTATCTTTACCTGGTGGCCGGAGAGCTTGCCAAGCAGCACTTCGAGCACCTTTTTCGACTCGGGCTCCTCGCTCGTGTATATCGCATAGGGTATGGTGGGCGCAGACGAGTAGTACTGCAGGAGGAAGGTGGAAAGCGAGTTGTCGCCCACAAGGTCGAACTGGAACTTTTTCCTGTCGGAAATGACGCCGTGGGTGCGCTTGAGCGACATGACGTGCGCGACCCCCTTTCTGATGTCCCTTGCAATGCCTATGTACTCTTCATCCGGGTTCTTGCCCGGCGCCCTGTCCATCTTTTGCCTGACGCGAAGGTCCTGGAGCCGCCACAGGGTGTCGCGGATCTCCTTTGCGCGCTCGTAGTCGCCGACATCGGACGCGCGCTTCATCTCTGCCTCCATCTCTTGCGCAAACCTGTCTATCGTGCTCTTGCCCTCCAGGATTTCCCGTAGCGACTCGATTCCCTGCATGTACCTTTCCTGCGTCACCTTGGCGACGCAGGGCGCGTCGCAGTTTTTGATGAAATACTGCAGGCAGGGCGTCTTGGGCAGGCGGTTGCAGACGCGCACCTTGAACAGCTTGCGTAGCAGCCCTATCGTAAGGTACTTGGAGCTTCCGCGCACAAACGGCCCGTACACCGATCCTTTGGGCCCCTGGAACTGGCCGGCCCTGTTCCTGCGCGCCACCAGCAGCCGGGGGAACGGCTCGTCTGTTATTTTCAGGTAGGAATACCTGTTGTTGTCCTTGAGCTCGATGTTGAACTCGGGCCTGTAGCGCCTTATCAGGTTGGCCTCAAGCAGGAACGCCTCTGTCTCGTTGTCGACGACGACGAACTCGATGTCTGCAACCTCGCCGACCAGCCGGGCCGTCTTGGCGTCGCCTGCCAGCTCGTGCCTCTTTGCAAAATACGAGCCGACCCTCTTTGCGAGGTCTTTTGCCTTGCCTATGTAGATTATCCTGCCGCCAGCGTCTTTCATGATGTAGACGCCCGGCTCGTGGGGCAGCCTCTTTTCGCGCAGCATGGCCGGCGTAATGGTCGTCATCTTCGCTGCCGCCGTCATGGTTGTTGCCTGCTCACCGCCCCGCCTGCCTTTCTGTGTTATTGGCAGTAATACCAGTTGTAGTAGCAGTGGCAGCGGCAGTAGCAGCAGTTGCAGTCAGCTTTTGCTTCAGGTACCTGCCGGTGTAGCTCCTGGGCTCCTCGCTTATCTGCTCCGGCGTGCCTTCGGCCACTATTCTCCCTCCGCCCTCGCCGCCCTCCGGCCCGAGGTCCACTATCCAGTCTGCCGACGCAATTACGTCCAGGTTGTGCTCTATGATTATCACCGTGTTGCCAAGGCCGACCAGCCTTTTCAGCACCTGCAAGAGCTTGCTCACGTCTGCAAAGTGCAGGCCCGTGGTGGGCTCGTCCAGTATGTAGACCGTCCTGCCCGTGTCGCGCCTTGACAGCTCGGCCGCAAGCTTGATCCTCTGAGCCTCGCCGCCGGACATGGTGGTCGCCGGCTGCCCAAGGCGCAGATAGCCGAGGCCCACGTCGCTGAGCGTCTGCAGCTTTTTGGTGATTGCAGGTATGTTTGCAAAGAACGCAAGCGCCTCTTCTACCGTCATGTCCAGAACGTCTGAAATCGCCTTGCCCCTGTACTTTATGGAAAGGGTCTCTGAATTGTAGCGCCGGCCCTTGCACTCGTCGCACGTGACATAGACGTCTGGCAAAAACTGCATCTCTATCTTTTTCACGCCGCCGCCCTCGCACGCGTCGCACCTGCCCTCTGCGACGTTGAAGGAGAACCTGCCTGCAGTGTAGCCCATCTCGCGCGCCTGCGGCGTCCTGGCAAACAGTTCCCTTATCGGCGTGAACGCGTTGACGTAGGTGGCAGCGTTTGACCGGGGCGTCCTGCCTATCGGCGACTGGTCGATGCCTATTACCTTGTCGATGTGCTCAAGCCCAGTCAGGCGGGCGTGCCTGCCCGGCCTCTCTTTTGAGCCGTAAAAGTGCTGGGAGAGGGCCCGGAAAAGTATGTCGTTTACAAGCGTCGACTTGCCCGAGCCAGAGACGCCTGTAACGACTGTCATGCAGCCCAGCGGAAATCTGGCGTCAATCGACTTTAGGTTGTTCTCCTGCGCCCCGTGGACTGCCAGCCAGCCTGCCGGCCGCCTGCGCTCGTGCGTGTGCGCCGCCACCTGCTCGCCGCGCAGGAAAGCGCCCGTGACAGAGCCGGCGCTTGCCATGATGTCGCCAAGCGTCCCGCTTGCGACGATGTGGCCCCCGTGGATGCCGGCGCCAGGCCCAATGTCGATTATCCAGTCGGCGCTCCTTATCACCTCCTCGTCGTGCTCCACCACCACAAGCGTGTTGTCCAGGTCGCGCAGCTTTTTCAGCGTGTCTATCAGGCGGGCGTTGTCGCGCTGGTGCAGCCCTATCGTGGGCTCGTCAAGCACGTACAGCACGCCTGTCAGGTTCGACCCTATCTGGGTGGCAAGCCTGATCCTCTGCGACTCGCCTCCGGACAGGGTCGCGCTCATCCTGTTCAGTGTGAGATAGTCCAGGCCGACGTTTCTCAGGAATTCCAGCCTGGAGATTATCTCTTTTAATATGGTGCGGGCTATGTAGCGTTCAGTCTCGGACAGCTCTAGCGCCTGGAAGAACCTGTACGTCGACTCGACGGACAGGTCGCAGGTTTCCATTATCGACTTGCCGCCCACCTTTACCGCCAGGGCCTCGTCGCGCAGCCGGCGGCCGCCGCACCGCTCGCAGGGGCGCTCGCGCATGAACTGCATAAGGTCTTCGCGCTTGCTTTCAGATTCCGTCGTCTTGTAAATGCGCTCGAGGTTGGGTATGACGCCCTCAAACGTCCCGCTGTACTCCCACCTTGTGTCTGAATACCTCGACTCGTACCTGAAGCGGATGCTCTCGTCGGTGCCGTACAGTATGACTGCAAGCTGCCTCGGCGTCATCCTGGCTATCGGTGTTGCAAGGTCGAAACCAAACTTTTTGCCGACGTCTTTGAGCATCGACGAGCGGAACGTCGCAAAGTGCCCAGTCCACGGCTTTATGGCGCCGTCAAGTATGCTCTTTTGTTTGTCAGGTATTATCAGGTCGGGGTCGAACTCGATCTTGATCCCAAGGCCGTTGCACTGCGGGCACGCCCCAAAGGGCGAGTTGAAAGAGAACGTGCGGGGCTCTATCTCGCCGATGCTTATCTCGCAGTGGGGGCAGGCGTTCTTTTGCGAATACATCACGTCTTTGCCGTCGGCTGACACCACGACGGTGCCGCCGCCTATCTTGAGCGCCGACTGGATGGACTCAAACAGCCTGCTCTTTTCCTCAGCAGACGGCCTCAGCCTGTCCACGATGACTTCAATCGTGTGCTTTTTCTGCTTGTCAAGCCGGGGCAGCTGCCTTTTTTCGTCGCTACCGTCATCGTCTTCTTCTTCCAAATTGGTCACCTCGCCGTCCAGCCTTATCTTGGAATACCCCTGCTGCTTTAGCTCCTCAAACAGCTTTTCGTACGTGCCTTTCTTGGCAGTCACCACCGGGCCCATCACCATCGCGCTCTTGCCCTCTGCCGCCTTGAGGACCGACTCGGTTATCGAGTCGACGGACTGGCTGGCTATCTTTCTGCCGCACCTGGGGCAGTGGGGGATGCCTATCCTTGCGTACAGGAGCCGCAGATAGTCATAGATCTCGGTGACGGTGCCGACGGTCGAGCGGGGGTTCTTGCTTGTGGTCTTTTGCTGGATGGATATTGCCGGCGAGAGCCCGTCTATCGAGTCAACATCGGGCTTGTCCATCAGCTCAAGGAACTGCCGCGCGTACGCTGAAAGCGACTCGACGTATCTGCGCTGGCCCTCCGCGTATATCGTGTCAAATGCAAGCGTCGACTTGCCCGAGCCGGACAACCCGGTCACCACGACCATCTTGTTCTTGGGTATCTCGACGTGTATGTTTTTCAGGTTGTGCTGCCGGGCGCCCCTGATGATTATCCTGTCGTGCATGGCTTTGTCAGGACACCTCCGTCACCGGCGTCGGGTCGCCAAGCGCCTTTTTGATCCTTGCCAGCTTTTCTCTAAACATTATCGCCTTTTCAAATTCCAGCTGCTCGGCATACTTTTTCATGGTAGCCTCCGTCTCTATCGCAAGCCTGAGCAGGTCCTGCCTTGCCATCGACTTTGTCTCCACAGCCGCGGCCACCTCGCCTGTGACTGCGCTTTCCGGCACCGGCTTGACTATCGTCTTTGGCGTTATCCTGTGGCGCCTGTTGTACTGCAGCTGCCTGACGCGCCTTCGCTCCGTCTCATCGATTGCGGCCTGCATCGACTCGGTCTTTTTGTCCGAATACATTATGACTGCGCCATCGAGGTTCCTGGCCGCCCTGCCAAACGTCTGGATGAGGCTTGTCTCGTTGCGCAAAAATCCCTCCTTGTCTGCGTCCAGGATTGCCACCAGCGAGACTTCGGGTATGTCCAGACCTTCCCTGAGCAGGTTGATGCCCACCAGCGCGTCAAACTCGCCGAGGCGCAGCTGCCGTATCAGCTCCGTCCTCTCCAGCCCTTCTATCTCGGAGTGGAGATAGCGCACCCTGACGCCGTTCTTTGCCAGAAACTCTGCCAGGTCCTCTGCCATCCTCTTTGTGAGGGTGGTGATAAGCGTGCGCTGGTCCTTTTTCGCCCTTGCCTTTATCTCCCTGATGAGGTCCTCCATCTGACCGGCAGTCGGCCTCACCTCGACCCTCGGGTCGACAAGGCCGGTCGGCCTCACTAGCTGCTCGACCACCTGGCTGCTTGATTCAAGCTCGTACTTGCCCGGCGTGGCAGAGACGAATATCACGTTTTTCAGGTACTTTTCAAACTCGGCAAATTTCAACGGCCGGTTGTCGTAGGCGCTTGGAAGGCGGAACCCAAAGTCAATGAGCGACTTTTTCCTTGTGCGGTCGCCGTTGTACATGCCGTGCAGCTGCGGCAGCGTGACGTGCGACTCGTCTATCACCAGCAAAAAGTCGTCGCCGAAAAAGTCGAGGAGGCAGAACGGCGGCTGTCCCGGCGCCCTGCCGTCAAGGTGGCGAGAGTAGTTCTCGATGCCGGAGCAGTAGCCAAGCTCCTCTATCATCTCCAGGTCGTATTTCGTGCGGGATGCAAGCCTCTGCCGCTCAAGCTCTGACGGCAGCTGCGGCAGCCACTCTTCCAGTTCTGCCTTTATGGAGTCGATTGCGCGCTGGCGCGACTCGTCGGCAGTGATGTAGTGCTTGGCAGGAAATATCGTGACCGAGCCTGCGTCGCGCAGCTTTTTCATGCTGACGTGGTCATGTATGCTTATCCTTTCAATCTCGTCGCCAAACATCAGGACCCTTATCACGTCGTCAGAGTATCCCGGGATTATGTCGATGGTGTCGCCTTTTGCCCGGAACTTGCCCGGCACAAGGGCAACGTCGTTTCGTTCGTATCTGCCCTCTATCAGCCGGCGGATGAGCGTCTTCCTGTCTATTACGTCGCCCCTGGCAAGCGTGATGGCGCTCCCCTCCCACTCTTTGGGCGAGCCAAGCGAATAGATGCACGAGACGGTAGCGACTATGATGGTGGGCTCGCCTGACATGAGCATCGCAGTCGCCTCAAGGCGCATCTTCTCGATCTTTTCGTTGACCTCCGTGTCCTTTTCAATGTAGGTGTCAGTCTGCGGGATATAGCTTTCAGGCTGGTAATAGTCGTAAAAGCTGACAAAATAGCCGACGTTGTTGTGCGGGAAAAACTCTTTGAACTCTGCATACAGTTGCGCGGCAAGCGTCTTGTTGTGCGATATGACAAGCGTGTTCTTGTTCGACCTTGCGATGACGTTTGCTATCGTGAACGTCTTGCCGCTGCCCGTGACGCCAAGGAGCGTCTGCCTCCTGCTGCCTCCTCTGCCGCCATTTTGCAGCACCCCTTCTGTCAGCTTGGCGATGGCTTCCGGCTGGTCACCGCTTGGGGCAAATATCCCGTCTGCAAGCTGAAAGCGCGTGGTTGACGACGACTGCAATGGTTGCGCGCGCTCTAATCTCAAAAACGCGCATATATCCCTACCCTCTGCAACCTGCGCCCCTCTTCCTCCACCTATACACCGTCAGCGAAATGCCCTGCGCTCCTGCCGCCAGCTGTTGTGAACAGAGACACAATAGGCACGAGAAAAAGGCGATGACCGAGATGAGGGTTGCTAGAGGAACTGCGCTATCCTGTCGTCTGCCCTCAGCCTTGCAAGGAGCGCGTCCTCTTCTGGCGTCCTTGCGCCGCCCTTCCTCTCCAGCTGCTGCACCCTCTTTAGCTTTTTGAACGCAGTATAGCCTTCCATCGTCTCGCGCAAAAAGTCTACCGGCGCCCTCCCGCTGTTGCCCTTGCCCTCAAGCTCTGACAGCAACTTGGCCACCTTCTGGTCTATCTCCCAGTCCGGCTCTGCCGCATCCTCGCCCCTTATCGTGTATATCGCATAGCTGCAGTCTACGAACGGCTCTTTCGAGTCCTTGTGCAGTATGGCCATGTGCGGGTCGAGAACCAGCCCCCCGTCCTCTGGCAACTCTTTCTCAAAGCATACCCAGTGGCCAGTCTGCAGGAGGTTGTACCCTGTCTTTTCCCTGGTGATGGTGAGCCGCAGGTTCTGGTCTATTATCTTGTCGTGCTCCTCTATGCTGCTTATCAGGCCGGCGAGGCCGGTCGCGACGGCAGAGCCCATCGCGACATAGGGGGTGATGACCGGGAACGTGCCTGCAACGTTGCCTGCCAGGGACGACGCGCTCTTTACAAACTCTTTCACGTCTTCGTGGTCGTCGATGTCGTACACCTGCACGTGCAAAGTCACATGGTTATCCTGGAAATCCGTGAACGAGCAGACGAGGGTCTTGTAAAAATCGGACAGCATTTCGTTGATCGGCTTGTCCTTCATCAGGTAGTGGACACGCTGCACTATCGGCGACATTCCGCTCTGGAAGCCGCTGACTATCAGGAGGTCGTTGGTGTTCCTGACGTCCTTGCCCTGTATTATCGAAGTCACCATGTTTTTCAGGTGTTCGATCCTGTCGTTCTTGCCGTCCATGCTGATGTTGACAAACACCCTCCTCATGTCGATGCAAAACATCCCTGACTTTTGTATCGCCGTGGAGGCAGGCTGGTACCTGGTGGCGCCTGGAGCCAACTCGTTGCCGTTATCTGTAATTTCTAACGGGGAGAACCACCATCGGGCCATTTTTCTCTGCAAGATGTAGCTATTGACTATAGTTAAGTCTTATCATCGCCGGTTCTAGAGTCCCGGCTGCCAGAGTAAAAAAGGAAAAAAGATGGGGCTGGAGTGAAATAGGAAGGGGAGAGAAAAAGTAGGTGTGCGTGTGTTGCGCATGATGGTGCCGTTTCTCCCCTTCCCCTCCTCTTCCTCCTTTGCCTCCCTCCAGCCAGACTTCCGCTACCACTACTCTACCTGTCCAGCGCCGCAACCATGCTCTCAAAGTAGGGAGGCA
>NZ_JBBIHK010000025.1:0-28831 GCF_037447015.1 Nitrososphaera sp.
AACAATAATAAAATAATAATAGTTATTTTATTAAAGAGCAGCCCGCCAAAACCGGGTGCGTTGGAGATAATAAAATGCGGCTGCCGGTGCATCGTCTGCAAGGGCCAGGCCCTCGAGGGCAACAGCTTTACCGCGCCCGACGGCTACCTTGACATACACCACACCTGCAGGTCCTGCGGCGCCCACTTTGACCACCTGGACGGCACCGTCTTTGAGGAATGCAAAATATGCAATTACAGCAAGAAACGCTAGATTAATCTCATAGATGATTCATTGCAATGGGGCTTACAGACGCCCTAAATACCGTCGTGCCAGCTCATCCTTGCAATGAAAGAAGGCGGTGGAGGAGGAAGAGAACAACGACAGATCTATTATTTTTCAAGCCGCAAGCTGTCGGCCGTCCTGGTCGCGGCGGCGCTTGTGGTATCGATAGCGGCCGTTGCCTTGCCGGTGCAGCAGGGGTATGCTGCAAACGGCAGCGGCAGCAGTAGCAGCAAGGCCAAGATGCAGCAGCTGCACGTGTGGAGGGGCTATATTGCAAACGTGCAGCTGGACCCGCAGGGCGCGCCGGCCTGGATAGAGTCGGGCACCTGGTCGGTCAAGGTGATTCCGCCCCGCACCTCCTCCTCATCTTCTTCTGGCGCCAGGCCGGACATCACATTCTCGGCGCAGGTGAACATGGTGATGCCAAACGGCACGGCCCTGCACAAACACAGGATATCAAACTTTGAGCTGTCGGACTATTCTGTCAGCAACAGGACAAACGCCGCCGCAGCTGCCGTCGTCGTGATAAACGGCAACGCGACCGTCACGATGAAGGACGGTCCGGTCGATAATGTGCCGGTCGAGATACGGCTGATGAACAACGCAGCAGTCGCCATATCTGCCGATCCGGATGCAGTGGACAGCCACTTTGGCAATGGGCCGATATACGGCACCGTCTCAAAGGCGCCGCGTTCAAACCCGCTGGCCGCAGGCGCTGCAAATACCGCTACCATCCTTACTACTGCTGCAAACAACAGTAGCAGCAGCGCCACAAATAATAACAACAACAATAACAGCAACAACGCCGGCAACAGCACCCAGTCGTCGAACTCTACAAACTCTGCTGCTGCCGCCACCTCGGCGGGCTCAAACTCTACCTCTGCGTCAAGCTCGAGTTCGGCGTCCAGCTCTTCTAACAATAACAACAATGATAATAACAGCAGCAGCTCGTCCAACTCTACTTCCAGTACTACTACTCCACCAGCCCCGCAACCTCCTTCCCCTCCGTCACCACAACCTGCCGCCGGGACAACGGGCAACAATAACAACACCATCCAGCTCACTGCCCGGGAAAGCGTGGATCTCTACAGCTGGTTCGTCGGAACTGACGAGAACCCTGTGATCCGGCTTGCGGCAAACTCGGACAACACGTTTTCCATAGAGAACCCGACTGACCGCAAGCACAAGCTTGTTATACAGGCGCAGGACGGCCAAGAGCTTGCATCGAGCGCAGATGTCATGCCTGGCCAGACTGGGCAGCTGGCGTTCAAGCCGACATCGGGGGCAGGAACGACGCTGGAATACATGTGCTACTACCATTCGCCCATGAAGGGGACGATACAGGTCCAGTAGGGGAGAGCTGCAATCGCTTCCCTATGACTTGAAGCTGTCCGTCAGCTTTTTGTGGTAGGTGGACTTGCAGGGCTGGCCCTCGGCTGCCAGCCTTACCTCTTTCTTCATCTTTTTCTTGTCGAGAATAGTCTGGAGGAATTTGTAGCAGACGGGGCACACGTCCATCATGTTATGTGTATGCGCATGTGCTTGGCAGCCTGTCGGATAAAATCATTTGTTTCCCTTGCAGGCTCGGCAGATCCCTGCACCCTGTTTGTTACAGCCGCAGTTCCTCCCCCATGCCCTGCCCTGCGAGGGCAGTAGTATAGTAGTAGTAGCCGCGTACTACTGGCGGCGTTTTGCAAGCCTAAACTTGCTTTGCGCCGTTTTCGCACGCGGCTGCCTATTATTGGCAGTCATGATTTAATAGAATTTCTTCTGGCGGCCACATGTCACAGGCACATATCTCTCTGACTTTATTGCTGCCCGTTTCTTATGTAACCAGGTTCCATTTTGCTTAATAGCACTGGCCATAGTCATTGTATATGTGTGTGCGTGTAGATGGAGATCCATACCTCCATAATCATCGATGCGCCTGCATTTGGCGTGTGGAACGTCCTGACCGACCTTGCAAGCTACCATTCCTGGAACCCGTTCATCAGGAGGATCAGGGGTGAGCTGGTGCGGGGGAGCCGGCTCGAAATGGAGATCAGGCTCGCAGACGAAAAGATGGTGCAGCTCGACCCCGTGGTGGCAAACGTCGAGCTGGAGCGGCAGATAGCCTGGCAGGGGAGGATCAGCAGCCTGTTCTCTACGGAGCACAAGATGGCCATAGAGCCTCTGACGCACGACAGGGTCACCTTTTACCAGGTAGAAAAGTTCGCGGGGCCCATCGTGTCGCTTGTTGCGCACAAGCTGGACGCCGCGCTCCGCAAGGGGTTTGAAGAAATGAACCAGGCGCTAAAGTCAGTCGCAGAGCGCAACTGGAACAACAAACAATAATAAAATAAAATTTCTATTGCTTTGCGGCAGAGTCGGCTGGCTTATTTTCTTCTTCTTCGGGCTTTGCAGCCGTTTCTGCTGTTGCAGCAGCCGTCGCCGTCGTTGTCGCTGTTGCAGCCGGAGCTGGAGCAATCGTCGCACTGGTCTCTGCCGGCTCTTCGTAGAGAGAGACGGTGACAACGTCGTCCTCGTCCTTGACCATCTTTACCCTGACCTTCCTTGGCGGGTTTGTCTTGCCACGCGACCAGATCTGCCTGTTCAGGCTCTGGTCGAGCTTGACCTCGCCTGACTTCATGTGCTTCTCTGCAAACTCGCGGATCATGTTGATGACCCTGTCGGTCCTCTTGTGCTGTGGCGTGAGCCACGCCCTTCCAAGGTTGATAGTGTAAACGCGTGTAACGTTTTCTTCGGTTGTTGTTGATGATGACATGTTTTTCTCCACCTGCTCCTTCTCTATATTGTCATTAGCCGACCTGGACGTCGGACCTGCGCCAGAGCCTGCGCTTGGGGTTGGTCCTGACCTTCCTGCTGGTCCTGATGATCACCCACGCCGGAACCGGCTGGTTCTGCCTGGTCTTTTTCATCAGTCGCTTTTTGCGCGATGTGTTCTTGCGCGCAGCCATATACGTTCCATGGATTCTTTTTCTCCGCCTTTTAAGTGTTGGCTATTTTTCCATTTCACTTGCGCTTCTTAAAGAACACGTACACCATCACAAACGGCACCGCCGCAAGGACAAAGGCATACTCGTCGCCCATCACCTGCGACAGCGCTATTTCAAGGCCCAGGTACAGCGTCAGAAGCGCCGGGACGATGCCAAACACGATGAACCTGTGGCTCCTGCGCTTGAACTTTTCTACGTCGGTGTATGGAAACTGCAGGTGGTGGTATATCGCAGGCATGACGAAGAGCGACACCGCCACGGTTATCGAGAAGAGGGCTACAAGAATGGTGATCCTGTCAAAAAAGTCAAAGTCGTCTGGCGCGCTGACCGAGATGTTGAGCAAAAAGCCGAACAGGATGCTCGCAAACGTGGTGAGCACGGCGCTCTCCTTCAGAACGGTGTCGTAGTCCTTGAACAGCTCGTCGTGTGCGTCACCGCCGCCGTTATTGTTTCTGCTGTTCCTGTCCCTGCCGTCAGGTCTGCCGCTGCCGCCGTCATTATCGCCATCCTTCAATAGCAGATCATGCAGCGCACCAAGCACCTAAAAAACTTGGCACCCGTGTACTCGTTGGTTAATTAATTAACTGGCGCCTCTGAATTGCACCCTGTGAGTCTGCAAAAGAAGAAGCAAGAAAACGTCCACCGCTACTTTGCAACCACCGTGGGCCTGATAACCACCACGAAGGACAGGCGCCCCAGCGGCAGCGGCGACAAGGGAAACGTGATGGCGTGCGAGTGGACCATGCAGGTGTCGTACGACCCGATGTTGATAGCGATCTTTATACACGACTCGCCGACGCTGTGGAACATCCAGAAAACCGGCTTTTTCGGGGTCAACATTGCCTCTGACAGCCAGGCAGAGCTCGTCAACATCGCCGGCGGCTACTCTGGCACAGAGATAGACAAGCTTGCCGTCCCCAGAACTTTTGAGACTTTTTACGGCAAGCACGTCCCACTCGTCAAGGGGTGCGCACTCTGCGCTGAATGCAAGGTCAAGCTCGTGCAGGAGGTCGGCGACCACGTCATGGTCGTGGGCGAGGCGACAAGCGCCAGCTTTGACGAAACGAAATCTCCGCTGATCTACACGCGGGGCAACTACCGCAGGCTAGGCGGCAAAATCCCGTCTGGCAGAAAGACAGTCCGCCTGCCGCCGTCCGCCTTTTTGGAATTCAAGAAAATGTCTGGCGGGCAGTTTGTGCTAAAGTGCGCAGTCGGCCTTGTCCACACCAAGGAGGGCGGTACAAAAAGGACGCTGTTTGTAAGAAGCGGGCAGGACGGCCGGTGGATGCTGCCGATGACACCTGTCGACAGGGGTACAAGCTATGCGAAAGCACTGTCTGAATACCTGATAAAGTCGGCCGGCGTCAGGGCAAAGGTGGGCAGTATAGTCAGGCTGGAGAGGGCGGTGCTGAAACCCTCTTCTACCGGTGGCGAAAAACAACAACAAAAACAAAAACAACAACGACAAGACGTCCTTCGCGCCAACTTTGTAGTGTTTGAGTGTCAGGCCCTGCCGGCGCAACAGCAGCAGCGGCTGCTGCCCGTTGACGGCGAGTGGCGATGGTGGTTTGCAGACAGGCCGCCGCGGGGCGCCTTACTGCGCAGCCTTGCCCAGGATTCCTGAATCTGCAATCGACTGCGTGGCTGCAAGCAGCTTTTTCACATCGCCCTCGTCGTGCGCAAAGGACATCGCCCCCATCTTGGACGGGAGGAAGAATATGCCGTGCGCAGCCATGAGCGCCATGTGGTACCTGCCAAGGGCCGCCTTGTCAGACATTGCCACGTCGGTGGCGTTTGACACCTGCCGCTTTTGCTGACTGCTATCGCTGAAAAAGTGCGTCATGAACACCGACTTGGTGCCGGTGATGGCGCACGGTATCTTGGCCTCTGCAAATATCCTGCCAAGGCCGTCCCTTGCCATCCCGCCGAGCCTGTCTATCTTGCCGTACACTTCGCGCTCGTTCTTTTTCAAAAAGTCGAGCGTGGCAAGGCCGGCTGTCATCGTCGCCGGGTTTGCAGAGAACGTGCCGCCGCCTATGGCGCACCTGGCCTGCTTGTCAGGCACCGATACCGGGTCGGCAAGCGACATTATCTCCTTCCTGCCGCAGACCACGCCTATCGGCATCCCGCCGCCGCATATCTTGCCCAGCGTGAAAAGGTCGGGGTCAAGGCCGTAAAGCCTGGCCGCGCCGTGCAGCGACAGCCTGAAGCCGGTGACTATCTCGTCCAGTATGAAAAGGGCCCCGTTCTTCCTTGCATATTCCTGCAGCCCCTGCAGGTACCCGTCGACCGGCGGTATGCAGCCGTTCGTGCCTATCATGGGCTCTATTATTATGCAGGCAAGGTCGTCCCGTATGTTGTCCAGCACTTTTATCGAGCCTTCAAGGTCGTTGAACGGGATCGATTCCACGTACTGCCCCTCGTCCTGCACCAGGCCCGGTCCCTCCTCCGCCTCGAACGGGTAGCTGGCGCTCTGCATGAGGGTGGTGTTAAAGCCGTGCCAGCCCCCTATCGCCTTTGCAATCACGCGGCGGCCGGTCTTTGCCCGGGCAAGCCTGACTGCATACATGGTCGCCTCAGAGCCGGTGCTCGAAAAGCGCATCATCTCTGCCGCCGGCATCAGCTTTTGTATCGTCTCTGCAAGCTCGACAGACACGTCGTTTGTGGTGCCGTAGAGGGTGCCGTTTCGGACCTGGCGCGCAAGCGCAGACGCCACCGGAGCCGGGGAGTGCCCCAGTATGAGGGCCCAGTGGCCCATCCAGTAGTCGGTATAGCTGTTGCCGTCGACATCGTGCAGGCGCTTGCCCTTGGCGCCGTCCGCAAAGAACGGGTACGGCGGGAAATAGCGTATGTTGTGGCTTATGCCGCCCGGGAACACCCTGGCGGCCCTTGAAAACAGGCGGCGCGACTTGGGGGTCTTGCGCTCGTAGCGCCTGACATATTCGTCAAACTTTTCCATATGTGATGGACGGAAGCGTCTCTGCAGTGATTCATGTATAATCTTTTGTGTGATCTGTGCTGCGTGCGCTGCATTTATTGGTAGGTAGTGCCATGGGGATAGGTGCTTTGAACTGCATCAGGTGCGGCCACACCCACCACGCTCACGACATACACACGGACAGCAGCGACTCGCTCTTGAAGGTGGGCAAGTGCCTGGTGCCGGGATGCGAATGCGGCCAGTACGTCGACAAGATAGAGACTATAGACGAAGACCTGCTCTAGCTAGCCTGCCTCTGCGGCAGTAGCAGCAGCGCCGGAAGAAGAGGCATTGGTGGCGGCGGTAGCCTGCCCTGCAGAGCCGTTGAGATGGCGCAGCGACGGAGGCGTCTGGGCCTGTTGCGCCGTGATCTTTTCAGCCGGCGGGAACCCGTACTGCTCCCTCAGCTGCGCCTGCTGCTCAAGCATGACCTCCTCGGAAAACTTGGGGCCGATGTAGCCAAAGAACGCCCACATTAGAAAGATTATCGCAAGGGAAACGCCCATCACAAGAATAGTCCAGGCAACGCCTGTCATGTGGTAGCCGCCCTCTGCCTTGCTGTCGTGGTGAGCGCACATGGCCTTAATTTCTATGGGGGCTTTTTAAAAGTATTCGCTTTTGTCCTGTTCGCAGCGTCAACCGAAGGCAAGGCAGCGCAACGTAAATAACGGCAGCCGCCTTTCCTGTGGCGTGTGACAGTGGAAGAGACCCTGCAATCGCTTGGAATCGCGCTACCCGCGCCTCCCGCTCCAGCCGGCTCGTATGTGCCCGTGGTAGTAACAGGCAGCCTGGCCTTTGTCGCAGGCCAGATACCTATAGAGGCAGGCCAGGTCAAGTTCCGGGGCAAGGTGGGCAAGGATTTGCCGGTAGAGGCAGGCCAGCAGGCAGCGCGCCTGTGCACGATAAACGCGCTTGCGCAGCTAAAGGTGGCGCTTGGGAGCCTCGACAGGGTAAGGCGCGTGGTCAAGGTTACCGGGTTTGTAAACTGTTACCCTGATTTTGCCGAGCAGCCCAAGGTGATAAACGGCTCTTCAGACCTTCTCGTGCAGGCCTTTGGGGAGAAAGGAAAGCACGCAAGGGCGGCAGTGGGCGTTTCTAGCCTGCCGCTTGACAGCGCAGTCGAGGTAGAATTCATAGTCGAGATCGGCTAGCCCTGGCTGCTGTTTCCTGCAACTCGGTAGTCGTCTTTCTTTGTAATCTGGGGGTGGAAAGGCTGGACCTGGCCTCCTCCTGCCTATCCCAGCTTGCCTCCGCTGTCGGCGCGGTGGCTGTATTTTGACTCTTCTATCCAGTCTATCGGGCCGTAGGAGTACAGGTCGCCTCCAGAAAAGTCGCTCTTGACAAGCACCGAGTCGGGGCTCCCGTGCACCACCAGCCTGCAGCCGCTGCCGTCGTTGCCTGCGCCGATGTTGTTATCGTTGCACTTTAGACCTCCTGCTTTTGAAATGTTTATGCGGGCGATTCCCGAGCCGTCTGCAACCGCAGTCGCGTTGCCGAGGCTCACCTGCTGGCCCGGCTTGAGCTTTATCACGGTCACCTCGTCAGACAGGCTGCTGTAATAGTCGGAGAACCTGCCGTACGACAGCTCTGTGATGCCCCTCACCTGGGTCTCCAGGTACGAGTTGAACGGCCGGGGCATCTGCAGGTCCAGCCGGTTAGACTCGAAGACGCGATCGCCGTTTATTATCGCAAGCAGGCGGTTGTCGCCGTTTGTGACAAGCGTGCAGTCCACCGTGCGCTCGTCCAGGCCGACCCGCTTTTCCCAGTGCACGGTCCTGCTCGTGACCAGCATATCGTTGCCAAGGCCAGACTCGACCCTCAGGATCAGGCTGTCAGGCCGGATGTCTATTGTGCACCCGACATAGTTTATCCTGCCCGTGCTGGTGTCAGTCTGGACGTACATACCCACGTTCATATAGTCTGCAGGGTCGCTGCTGACGGGGAGGCGGCCCGGCACGTCCATCCTGACGTGGTACAGGGAAGAATAGTCGTTTGGCGACATGGCAAATATCCCGGACCACACCGGGTCGTCGGGGTCCGGGTCGCTGACCCCGACGTAGAGGCCCTCGCCGGCGACCTGGTGTACGTCGTACGAGCCTCCCCTCACACGGGCCGAGCCGTCAAAATACCAGGAAGGGTAGGCGCCCTTCATCGCGTCTATGCCGTCCAGGCTGCCGCGCGTGAAGGGGGTGTTTAGCACGCCGCCCTTTTGCAGCTGGACGATTTTCCGCTCGTCGCCCATGATGCCCAGCGCGGCCATGACGGTGGCGTTGTACAGCAGGAACACGATAAAGAGCGCGGCGACCCCGACTGCCGCTATTGCTACCTTGCTAACTCCGTCCAAAGCCTGTCCTTGCCACCTTCTCTATCGTTCTTCTTGTTTCAGGGCAGGCGATGACTATGACGATTGTGCTGCGGTGATGGTGAGCGAGAACCAAATGCGCCTGTCCCCTTCTGACCTTGTACTGATACATTCCAGATATAGTATTTCTGACTATAGTTTCTATAACTTGTGACTATAATGCTCTGCATATTGTGCCGGATTGGGCGGGAACCTCTTTAGGGGCAGGGGATTGCGAGGAGCAAGTACCTGCTCGCACCAGCCAGCCCGCCAGCCACTATCTGTTTTGCAACGCGGGGTAAACAAGAGTTTAGCAAAAGTGTTAAGAGCTTGGATCTGGTCGTTGTGGGCATTGCAGAGCGCGCTGGCATTAGTGGTGGCGGCAGCCGCCGGCCACCGGAGGTTCTACCCGTTCATCAAGTGGGCAGGCGGCAAGACGCAGCTGCTTTCCCACCTTGACGCGCTGCTTCCGCCTTCTTTTGGGAGGTATTTCGAGCCGTTCCTTGGCGGCGGGGCGGTGTTTTTTCATCTGCTTTCAAGCAGGGGCCCGTTCCCGGCGTTCCTTTCAGACATCAACTCTGACCTGATGCTTGCCTACCGGGTGGTCAGGGACGACGTCGAGGGCCTGATAGCCGTGCTGCAAAAGCACGAGGCAAGGTTTGCGCATGGGCGCGACCGGTACTATTACAGGCTGCGGGCGGCGCCTCCGCCTTCCGACGATGTCGAGCGGGCGGCGCGCTTTATCATGTTCAACAAGACGTGCTTCAACGGGCTCTACCGGGTGAACAGGAGCGGCAGGTTCAACGTGCCGATAGGCAGGTACGAGAACCCGCGGATATGCGACGCGCAGGCGCTCAGGCAGGCAAGCGTCGCGCTTGGGAGCGGGGCCCGGCTTGCATGCCGCCACTACTCGCAGGCGCTTGCAGGAGCAAGGAAGGGCGACCTCGTGTACCTCGACCCGCCCTACAGCCCGGCAAGCGGCACAGCCCGCTTTACCGAATACACGAACGGCGGCTTTGGCGACGACGACCAGCACGAGCTGCGCGACGTGTTTGAAGAGCTGGCGGGCAGGGGGTGCACTGTCATACTGTCCAACTCGGACACGCCGCTCATAAGGAGGCTGTATGCCGGCCACCTGTTCGTGCAGGTAAAGGCCGCAAGGGCGATAAACTGCAAGGCTGCTCGGCGCAGGGGCCATTCCGAGCTCTTGATAATGAACAGCAACCACGACAATAACAGCAACAACAGCAGCAGTTCATCATCATAACGGTGTGACAGCAACATTAAAAATCAACAGCTGGCTGTGACTAGCTGTCACACAGAAAATGTCGTCCCCTTCCTTCCCCTCGATAAACAAGATCACAGTGCTTGGCTCCGGCGTCATGGGCCACGGGATAGCGCAGGTGTCTGCAATGGCCGGCTACCAGGTCGTCCTGAGAGACATAGAACAGTCTTTTCTTGACAAGGCCATGGAAAAGATAAGGTGGTCCCTGAACAAGATGGTGGAAAAGCAAAAGCTGACGCAGGAAAAGGCCGACGAGATTTTTTCAAGGATAAAGCCGGTCGTCGACATAAAGCAGGCCCTTGCAGGCGCAGACCTGCTCATAGAGGCCGTGCCGGAGGACATGAACCTGAAAAAGAAGGTGTACGCGGAGGTGGACAGCAACTCTGACCAAAAGACGCTGTATGCGTCCAACACGAGCACGCTCCCGATAACAGAGATGGCCGCCCTCACGAGCAGGCCCACACGTTTCATCGGCCTGCACTTTTTCAACCCGCCGCAGCTGATGCCACTTGTGGAGGTTATCCCTGGCAGCAAGACCGATCCTGCAATGGTGGACATGGCGATGGAGTTTTGCCGCAAGGTCGGCAAGCAGCCTGTGCTTTGCAAAAAGGACGTCGCCGGCTTTATTGTCAACCGCGTCTTTATCCCGCTCGTCCACGAGGCGGCGTACTGCATGGACCGCGACAACGCCTCGATGACGCAGATAGACTCGGCAGTCAAGTTCCGCCTGTCCTTCCCGATGGGCATCTTTGAGCTTGCCGATTACACGGGCCTTGACGTGATACACAAGGCGACAGTCGAGATGCATTCTCGCGATTCAAAGGTCATCTACCCTCACCCGAGGATAAAGCAGCTGTTCGAGGAAAAGAACCTGGGCCAAAAGACGGGCAAGGGCTTTTACGAGTACAAGGGCAACAAGTACGAGCGCATAAACCTCACCGAGGAGCAGGCCGCCACCTACGACCCGACCAAGCTGCTTGCGGTCGCTGCAAACAACGCGGCGTGGCTTGTCACAAACGGCGTCTGCAGCAGGGAGGAGCTGGAAAAGGCATTAAAGCTCGGCATGGGGCTCAAGAAAGAGCTGTTTGCCACCGTGCAAGAGTTTGGCCCGCAGAACGTTGTCAAGGCTTTGAGAGAGCTTGCGGCAAAGTACGGCAGTTTTTACGAGCCCGACCCCTACCTCGTCAACTGGCGAGGTTGAAAGCATCTCTATAACAATGTACAGAAAGTCTTAAATCATCTTTCTGCGTATAGAGAGAACGCCGACTGGAAGACGCAGGATCCATCAGGCTCTGCGGAAAGGGTATAGGCTCTTTGCGCAAGCATGACGGCTGGCATCGCAATGCGCACCCGATGCACGTATCTGTAAAAGGGTTCGCGCAAAGGAACACGCACGGGCGGTGTCAGGTCCAACGCAAAAAAGGTGTGCGTTCGTCGCACCGGTTGCCTGGAACGTCTTGCCCGTCGACCAGCGGCACCTTTTCAATTCAATCAATCAATCAATTTTTGTCGTCCTGCCCGCCGTGACCATTTTCACGGCTTCTGCCGGCGTCCTTGCAAGAAGTATGGGCACCCTGTTGCGCTCGTCAAGGTATTTCCCGCCGTACATGTCTGCCACGCCGCCGCTCCCGGCGATTGCAGCCATCGGCTTTTTTATCATGTAGCCGACGCCAAGCTCTATCAGCGTCCCGACGCCTCCGCCTATTGCGATGATGCCGTCGGCAGACGACGCCACTATAAAGTCTCTGGCAAAGCCTATGCCCGTGCAGACTACGATGTCGCAGTACTTGTTGGCAAACGCAAAATCCTCCTGCGGTATGATGCCGACTGCCACGCCACCGTTTTCCTGCGCGCCCCTGCATGCTGCCTCCATCACGCCTCCGAGCCCGCCGCACACCAGCACGGCCCCGGCCTTCGCTATCTCTCTCCCTGTGTCGTAGGCAAGCGACCCGGCCTCCTCCGAACACCTGTCCCTGTTGTATCCAATGACTGCTATCTGCGTCCTGCGCACAGGCATGCTGTGGCCCTGCTCTGGAATTATAGTTTTTTCTGAGACCAATGCTTAAAAGCAGAAGGAGAGCAGAGACGTACTTGCTTGGCAACCAAGTTCCGCGACAGGGCAGACGCAGGGGCGGCTCTTGCAGAAAAACTGGAAAAAATAGTCGGCAGCAATAATGATACTACTACTACAATCATCGGCATACCCCGGGGCGGCGTCATACTTGCCGAGATCGTCGCAAGCAAGCTTGGCGCGGCACTCGACATAGTCATCCCAAGGAAGATGGGGGCGCCCGGCAACGAGGAGCTTGCGATAGGCGCGGTGATGGAGGACGGCACCGAATACATCAACCGCTACCTGGTGACGGCGCTGCGCGTGCCTCCTGCCTACATCGACGAGGAAAAGTCAAGGCAGGTGGCCGAGATCCGCAGGAGGTCGCAGGCGTACCGCAAGGCCGGCGCGCCCTACAACATACGGGGCCGGACCGTCGTGCTTGTAGACGACGGCGTGGCGACCGGCGCGACCGTCATAGCCGCTGCGCGGTGGACAAGAAAGCATGAGCCTGCCAAGCTCATCATCGCAGTCCCGGTCGCGCCCGCGCAGACTGTCGAGACGCTAAAGCACGAGGCCGACATGGTAGTCGTCATATCCGTCCCGCGCGACTTTGGCGCAGTAGGCGAGTTCTACAGCGAGTTTTCGCCTGTGACAGACGAGCAGGTCGTCTCGATAATGCGGGCCTGGGGCGTGCTGTAACTCCTCAGCCGCGGTAGGGTCCAAACAGGCTGACAAAAAACAGGTAAATATAGGGGGTACCCGCGGTTTCAGTCTCGTGGAACACAGGGTAAAGAACATCTCGCTTGCAGACGAGGGCAAAAGGCGCATAGACTGGGCCGAGGCGCACATGCCGGTGCTTGTCGCGCTGCGCAAAAAGTATGAAAAGACAAAGCCGCTTGCAGGCATCCGGGTGGCAGGCTGCCTGCACGTCACCAAGGAGACCGGCGTGCTCGTCAGGACATTGAAGGCAGCCGGCGCCGAGCTGACCTGGTGCGGCTGCAACCCTCTTTCGACGCAGGACGATGTCGCCGCGTCTCTTGCCAGGCACGAAGGGATAGGCGTTTTTGCAAGCAGGGGCGTTTCCACAAAAGAATACTATGACGACATACACAGCGCCATGAAGCTGAACCCGCACGTCACGATAGACGACGGCGCCGACCTGACAGTCGAGATGCACAAGGCGCTGGAGCAGGGCAAGATAAAGGGCCCGATATATGGCGGCACCGAGGAGACCACCACCGGCGTAGTGAGGCTTAGAGCCATGCAGAACGGCGGCAAACTCCTCTATCCTGTCATAGCGGTCAACGACGCCGAGACGAAACACGACTTTGACAATGTCTATGGCACCGGGCAGTCTGCGCTTGACGGCATCATCAGGGCTACAAACGTGCTCCTGTCCGGCAAGAGCGTTGTCGTCGCAGGGTACGGACACGTCGGCAAGGGCATAGCCCGCAGGGCCGCCGGGTTGGGCGCAAACGTCATCGTCACCGAAGTCGACCCGATCGCCGCGCTAAAGGCCAAGCTGGACGGCTATTCTGTCACCACGATGAACGAGGCCGCTGCGGTGGGCGACGTGTTTGTCACCACCACTGGCTGCAAGGACGTGATCATGGGCGACGACATTGCAAAAATGAAGGACGGGGCCATCTTGGCAAACGCCGGCCACTTTAACGTCGAGATATCGATACCCGAGCTTGAAAAGCAGTCTTCAAGCACGAGCGACATCAACCAACATACTAAACAATATTCGCTAAAGAACGGCAGGCGGGTCTACCTGATAGGCGAGGGCAGGCTGGTCAACCTGGCAGCAGCCGAAGGCCACCCGTCAGAAGTGATGGACATGAGCTTTGCAAACCAGTTTTTGGCCGTCTTAAAGCTGGCAGCGTCCAAAGGGACGATGAAGCCCCGGGTGTACGACATTGACAAGGCGCAGGACCGGGAAATAGCGATGGCAAAACTGCAGTCGATGGGCGTCCAGATAGACGTGCTGACGCCGGAGCAAAAGGCGTACCTGGAAGGGTTTGCCGAAGGCACATAGTGATAGCGACGATAGCTGAACATATATTATCGGTCTGGCGAAAGCAACTGCGTCCGTAACAGTAGTGGATGGATGGGTAGTCTAGCCTGGTTAGGATACCTGTCTCACACACAGGTGGTCGAGAGTTCGAATCTCTCCCCATCCACTCTTTAATTGTTTAACTCAAAGGCCGTCTTTGATGAGGTAGGCAGACTTATCTAATTGGCAAGCGCATTATCCTCTATTGGCACCTGAGCACCTGCTTGTGCTGGTCGGTTTTGTATTTGGCATGTCCCTTGTGGTTAGCGACGTGCCTGTCGCGTACGGTCACGGTTGCCAGGCACAGGGCGGTTGCTGTACCGTCGGCTCCTCATGCGTCGAACTTAGCGCAAACAGCCCGATCTTTTTGATGTTTGCAGCTGTAATTGCTGGGGCTGTGGTGATGTATGCATTCTATAACAAACCAGATCAGAGAAGGCAGCTTGGTGCTATTTTCAATATTTTTGTCTAAAGTGAAAAGTCTGTGGCGGCTCACGCCCCTGCCTGCCTTTCTGAAATGGCAAACTTGATTCGCTAATCTGCAGTTTGCCGCTACATTGATGCTGGTGCATCCATCATACGCCAAGTTCAAATTTGCCAGCTGCTTCATAATAATCTGGTGCCCGTGCTGTCGCAAATGAGGCTGCAGTGGCTAATGGTGGGCGCAGTCGCTTCAGCAACGGCAATATCCTTTGCAGTTTTCTTTACTGACATCACCTTTGCAGACATTGGGTTCTTTTTTCAGAACGGCTAGGAAATAGTGGTCGTGGGAAACATGGTGGAATGCATCCCGACCCGCGGGCTGGATGTCTGCGAACCCGGCTTTAGGGACACACGTGGAAACTATTTCTGGCTGGAAAACCTGTATGAAATATCGGAGGCAAACCCCGGCCTTTTGACAGAGATCCCCTCTGACGACGGTGCATCTGGCAGATTCGTGGTAAGGGGCACATTTACCGCTGGCGATCCTCCGCACAGCGGCGTGGACGTAGCCGGCTCTATCAAAGTGACAAGCATGACGCGTACCGGCGACGGCGCACAGATCATCGTTCCAGACTAAACTTGGCAGTGTCTTTCAATACAGAAAATGGCAAAAACGCCAGAAAAGTGAAGGAGTGCCTTTTTTTACTTCTTGGCGCCCAGCGTCCTGTTCTTCAGCCTCATCTGGTCGCTGTGGCACTTTCTGCACCTCGTCGCCGAGATGGGGTTCTTGCCACCGCACCTGAAGCATATCTTGAAGTAGAGCCTGCGGTGCTGGGCTATCTGTTTCTTGGCTGCGTCTGCAATCGGCATTAGAGTTCCCTCTTGGTGCATACGAGGGCTGATAAATACCTACCCTGACAGTTGCTACGCGGCAAACACATACAGCACGACCAGCAGCTCTTTGTTGCCGTAAAAGTGGTGGGGCACCCTGGCAGGCACGAATATTATCGAGCCCTTTTTCACCGGCCTGCGCTCGTCGCCCGCCTCTACATAGCCAGAGCCTTCTGCCACGAAATACAGCTCGTCCTCGTCGTGGGGCGTCTGCGTGTCCTCCTCGCCGGGGCGCAGGCGGAGCACGCCGGCCTCCATGTGGCGCACCCTCATAAAGTCGATCCAGTAGCTGTCGTCGTCGATCTTTGCAAGGAGGTCCGGCGTTTCAAAAAAGAGCCCTTTTTCGCTCTTCATTTCCTTGCCCTGCCTCTTTCAAGCAGCGAAGACACCAGCTGCATTATTTCTCTGTGAGTCGCTTCGTCGTTCTTGCGCATATAGTAATACAGCTCCTCTGTTGCGGCGTGGTAGTCGATGCCGAGGTTCTGCGCTACCTGCAGCGCGATGCTTGCCAGTACCAGCCTGCGCATCGCCAGCTCGACGCCGTGGGTCGCCGCGTCGCCTAGGATCTCGTCGAGCGCGTTCTTGAACTGCGAGCCAAGGTAGCGGTCCTTGGCCTCGCGCGTCTTTATCGCAAACGTCACTCCCATCATCCTCTGCTTCATGTGTATGTCCTCGACCATTTCGATAAACCGGTCGTTCAGCTCGGGCCTTTGAAGCAGCACTTCTGTCAGCAGGTCTGCCGCGTCGGCCTCGCTCAGGTTCATCCTGTCCTTGATCGTAAAGAGCACGTGGCAGGCCGCGCAGCCGCTCTCCCTTACCCGCGACGGGTTGCCCGCCACGACCGCGACCTCGCCTTCGATTATCTGCCGTGCAGCCTCGATGTCCAACAAAGTGGAAAAAGCGCCCGTGCGCTAAAAACGTTCCAGCGTCTTTTTCTTCTCTCTTTTTCTTTACTTCTCTGCCGGCTCGGTGTCGCCCACTGCAAGGCTGTCCTGCAGCTGGACGGTCGCGCCAGTGGCAGTGCTGTTGGTGCCGTTCGCCGCCTGCGGCCGGAACGCCGGCTGGTGCTGCATCGCGACCTCTATCGAGTCGGCAAAGCCAAGGAGCAGCCCCATGGCGGCAAACGCAAGGACAAAGACCACGATGCTCGATTTCATTCTCTTTCTATGCCGCCCTGTGGGTTTTACACCCCTTAAAAATATTGTTTTGGAGTCACATCGCATCGTCAGGCAAAGTACCCCGTAAAGCGGGGAACGCCCATTATCAGCCCGCTTGCCCTGTCCCTCACAAAGGACGTGCTCTTTTGCGGCACCATCCCGTCCGGCCTCACCAGGTGCGGCCTGCCGTAAATGTCTGCAAGGACGTATTCATAGCGCCACATCAGGTAGCGGTCGCGCTCGTCCATCAGGGTGAGCGCGGGAACGGACGGTTCCAGTCTGCCTCCGACCAGCTCGACGTTGTCGTGCCAGAGCGGGTACCTGTTCCACATCTCCTCGACAGACTGGGGCCTGTTCTTTGTGAACATGAGCGACGGCCTGTACGCAATGATCATGCTCATCGCGACCATGGCAAGGCCGAGGGCAAAGTACATCTCGACTGCCACGTGGAATGACATCTTGGCTGAGGGGTGCTGCTCAGGCGGGCGGTTGTTAAAGAACTCGTCCGGGAACTGCGGGTCAGGGGGCGCGTTGTATGGAAGGACAATAGAGCCGTGCATCAGGGCTATCCCGAGGGCGCAGATGACTGCAGGCACCACCCCCTTCCACACGACTGTCAGGAAGATCAGGGAGGCAAGGGCAGCCGCTACGGTGCTTACCGCCGCGCCCAGCGAGAAAGAAGGCACCGTGGCGGTGAATATGTGCAGCAGGAACAGGAGCGCGATGCACACTGCGTCCATGATGAGCATCGTCTGGCGATGCCGCTCAAACCACCTCCCTGCAGCCGCTGCGGCAGTGGCAGGCGACGGCAACAGCGCGTGGCGGCCCTTTGGCCCATCCTTGCGTGGCGATGCCATGTATAATCAGTCGCCGCTGCTGTTATTATGGCACCGCCTGCGCCTTAAGGGTTTCCAGGCACAACAGTTTTGTTTGCGCTCTGTACATACATTGCCGCTGTGCCATTCGGCTTTTTCAAGAAAAAAGAGGCGCAACAGCCGGCTCCCTCCTCTACTTCATCGTCTGCTGCTGCATCATCCTCATCATCGTCGTCGTCAGCAGCCTTGCCGGCCGAGCGCGCAGTCGAGATGCCCCCTGCAGACACGCTGGCAGTCGCAGACGTCAAGGAGCTCCTGCAAAAGATAGAGGCGGCCAAGTCCCAGGCGCTTGCAGCCCGCGTGGCGCCGGCCAGAGAAGCTGCCGCCAAGTCCCTGCAGCAGGTCGGAGCCATAGCCGACGCGATGGACAGGGAAAAGCTAAAGCTGGAAGAGCTGGAAAAGAGGTTTGGCTCCACCGCTGAGAACTCGAAGAGGACGGTGGTGTCCACGCTCCGGCGCGAGTCATCTGCCGACCTGCCGCAGGTCCAGACGGCCGCTGACGCAAAAAAGTTCAAGGAGAGGCTCGAGTCGATGATGAACCGCTTTGGCGAGGTGTCCGGCTCGCACAGCAAGATGCTCAACTATTTCATGCCCAAGCACGCAGGCAGGATGAAGGACGAGTTTGCGTCGCTGTCTGACCTGCTCAAGGAGGTGCGCTCGATACTTGCGGCGTACGAGCAAGAGCGCGCCCCTGTGGTAAAATGTAACAACACGCTGAACACGATCTCGCAAAAGCTGGCGTCGATACGCTCGTCGGAGCAGTCTGCCCGGGCCGTTTCAGAGCGCATAACGCTTCTTGAGCAAGAGATTGCAGCGGGCAGGGCCGAGCTTGTACAGATAAAGGGCTCGGAGGATTTTGCAAGGGCGCAGGAGCAGGCGGCCAGGATCGCAGCCCTGCGCAGGCAGGAGGAGCAGTTCCATGCCCAGGCGTCAGAGCTTTTCTCGCACGTTTCAAGGGCGTTTACAAAATACTCGTACGGCGTCTCCCGGGAGACGGAGCGGCGGCTGCGCGTGATGGAAGAGGAGCCCTGGAAGATATTTGCCGACGACCTTGACGGCTACTCGATGCTTCTGGGCGAGGTGCACAAGGCAGTCGAGTCGGGCAAGCTGCAGCTAAAGGACGCCGACAGGATACTGGGCCACCTTGCCGCCATCAGGGCGGCCCTGCCAGAGATGCAAAAGACGGCAGGCGCGCTTGCAGCAGAGCTTGCCGCCTGCTCTGCAACGGGAAACGGAGGCCAGGTCCCGCAGCTGGTCCAAAAGACGCAGGAGGTCGAGGCAAGGATAGCGCAGCAGGAGGAGGAGCTGGCAAGGGAGAGGCAGGCGCTTGAGCAGCTAAAGCGCCAGATGGACGACAAGAACGCCGAGGTGGACGCGCTCTTGAGGGAGGTTTCAGACGGCATCGCCGGCCTGACAGGCAAGCGCTACGAAATTACGCGCTAGCTAGAGGAGGACGCGTCGTCTATTACCTGCTGGAACGCAGAATACGGGTACGCGCCCCGTATGAGCGTGGGCTGGCCGCCGTCCGCCGGTATTATGATAAAGCTCGGAGTAGCGTCAAGGCCGATGCTCTGGGCGAGGCGATAGTTCTCCCTCACAACGTCTGCGTACTTGTTGGAGTCAAGGCACGACTTGAACTGGTCAATGTCTGCCACGCCTGCGTTCCTGGCGTAGACAAGCATGTTCTCCTTCGTTATCCACCCCGCCTTTTCTCCGCCCCAGTTGTTGTACATCCCGTCGTGGAACTCCCAGAACTTGTTCTGGTCTGCGGCGCAGTAGGAGGCGCGTGCGCCAAGCGTCGAGCCGCCTGCAAGGTGGTCGTTTATCGGAAAGTCCTTGAAGACAAAGCGCACCTTGCCCGTGTCCACATAGTTTGCGACCAGCTGGTCCTTGGTGTCCTGGTGGAACCTGTGGCAGAACGTGCACAAATAGTCTCCAAACTCGACGATCGTGACTTTGGCGTCGGGGCTGCCCAGCGCGTACGCAGAAGGTATCGTGGGCGTGGTCAGCCGGGACACCATCTCTTCGGGGCTCTCCTTGCTGGTGTTGGAAGAAGCTGCCGGAGGGCCGGCAAACGCAAGCGCGGCCACGGTCCCTGCCACGAGTACGCCGGCGGCAACTATCGCTAATATGGCCTTGCTGTTCATATGTTGGTCTCTTTACCTCCAAAAGACAGAGAAGATGCCAAGGCCTATGATGGCCAGGCCGCCATAAGAGATCTGCGGTATCGAAAGGCCGAGGCCGAGCAGGCCAAGGCCGATCCCGGAGGCAATCATGATAGCTTCTCCCCTTCTCCTCTGGCTCTTTAGAAAACCACGCCGGCCCATGATGTATGGGGCAGAGAGACCGGTTTGGCTTTATAAAATTACCTGCCTGGCCCTGCGCTCCAGCGCGGCGCCTGCTATTGCACGTGCAACCACAAGCACCACGAGCCCGTAGAGCATGTTGAACGCAAGTGCCGTAAAGACCACCCTGTCTGTCATGGCAAGCAGGTCGGACACCGCAACCCTGGACAGGTCGCCTACAGGCGCCTGCTGGCTGATCTCCGAGCCTGCTTCAAGCGACTGCATGAGAGGGATCATGGTGCCGTACGTGACGGGCGCAAAGAGCACGAGCCAGACGGCCGCTCCTGCGCCAAGGCCGTAGGCGGGCGCAAGCCTGCCAAGCGAGCCGTACGCCTTTTTCGAGAGCGCAAAAGGCAGGGTCATGACGGCTCCAAGCACGGTGCCGGCAAGCAGGTGCGCAAGCAGGCCGAGGGCCATCGACGAAATGCCATAGTCGGCGCTCTGCGATAGGGCCGAGACCAGCATCAGGTAAAATGTGCCAACAGGCAGCATGGCCACCTTTTCTGCAAGGAGGATGAGCGCGCTGACAGCAAGCGACGCTATCAGCCCTGCGGCAGAGCCGGCGCCGACCATGGCCAGCACGGGATGGCTGGCAGGAACCATCTCTTTGGAGGAGACTGCCATCAGTGCGTCATGCCTCCTTCTTTGTGCATTTTCTGGCCGCTGCCGCTGCTACCGAGCCTGAACGCCCTGATGCGCATGAGCGAGCTTGCGACGTAGCCGAATATGGCGCCCCAGACGACGTGGAACGCTATGGCGCTGAGCGCGATGCCCCACATGGACTGGCCGGCCGCGGCAGAAGCAGCAGCCTGGGCAGGCGAGCCGGCGGCATTGCCACTGCCGCCATCAAGCATCGGCTCTACCAGGAACAGGGTGACGGGCAGGAAAAGCACGAGCCAGACTGCCACGCCGGCGGCCATGCCCATCAGGACGGACCGGTACGGGTTGAGGAGGCTTGAAAGCATGAACCGCACGGCTGCAAGGCAGATGATCACCCCAAGAACGGCTCCTGTCAGCAGGTGCAGCCCAAACCCGACGTAGGTCGCGGCAGGGTTTTCGTACCCGAGGCCCGCCCCGATCATGGCGTAAAAGGCGCCAATTGGCAGCCCCAGCTCTATCTCCGACGCTGCTATCGCCGTTGATATCGACCACGTGGCTATCAGGCCGGCTATGACTCCGTATTTTGCCCCGCTTTCCATTGCCCTTGCAGAGAACGATTGCGGCAACATGTTCAGATATACGCTGGCGCAATATTTACGTCTTTAATCTGCATTTGATATTGTTAATATATATTACTAGTACGTTCTTATAATATAAAGACAGTTATTGCAAAAGTATTGAAAATTTTGCAGGGCAGGCCCTCAGACAGGCTTGGGGATGACCACCGCGTCCTCGGCCTCGAACTGCTTGATCACTGCGCCCCGTATCTCGACGAGTATCTTGTTTGCCTGCTCAAGGCTCATAGACTTGTCAAGCTCGACATGCACCTGCGCATAAAAGTCCGAGCCCACCGGCCTCAGCAGCACCTTTTCCACCTTTACCTTGTACGTGGCCTCTATGTAGCGGGTGATGCGGCCCTGCAGCTCGGGGTTCTTGACCGCGTCCACAAGCACCAGGGCGGACTCTTTGAGCGCAGTCGAGGCCATGTAAAAGATATAACCTGCAATCAGGACGCCGCCGACTGCGTCCATGTAGGGCACTCCGAAAAAGGCCGCTATGACGCTTGCAAGGCCCACAAACGAGGCCGTGCCGTCTTTTATCGAGTTCTTGGCGTCTAGGTTGAGCGATATCAGGTCGTATTTTCTGGCTACGCTCCTGACCTTGAACGCCCTGTGGAGCGAGACTGCGCCGGCTCCTGCAAGGGTCGCCATCGTGACCGGATAGTTGCCCACCTCCTGCGGGTGCAGAAAGTGCTGGTACGCGTTGTAGACTATGGTGCCGCCAAGGAACAGGATGACTACTGCCGCGATGAACGCGGCCAGGCTCTCTATCTTGGCGTAGCCAAACGGAAAGATCCTGCTCTTTGGCCTGTGGAGCATCCGTATGCCGAACCAGACGACGAACGAGACCAGCGCGTCGGCAAGCGAGTCGAGGCCGTCGGCAAAGAGCGTGAGGCTGCCTGCGACGACCACCGAGATGGCTATCTCGGCGACGCCTATTCCAACCAGCGTCCATATGGACGTCCATGCGGCCTTTCTTGCCTCGTCGAAAACCTCTGACTTGTCCAAAAAGTGGTTATGGAATAGTTGTTTCCATACCTATTATACTTATCATCATCACCATCTTCTTTTTCATATAAATGACGGTGAGGCGGTTTCACGACGCGGCTTTGGGGTCGGAAGGAAGGCCCAATCGTCTGAATGGCTGTTGTGGAGGGCTCTGTCTACCTGCCTTCTTCTCCTCCCCATCCTCCCCTTTTTTATAGCGGCTGCCCACAGACATTCAGGATTTGCAGGTCATCGTAGAGCCCTGGAAAAAGCTGATAGTGCATGAAGTCATCGAGTACGGCTTTGACGACCTGGTCCGCCTAGTCCTGTCGCAGGCGCGCGCGGCAGGCGGGGGCATATCGTCGATGAACTGGTGCAATGGCATAGTGTTCCAGCACACCACTTTTCCGGACACGGACAGCGTCGTTCAGGAAAAATTGAAGGGCACGATACACTATTCGTCTGTGGTGTTTGCAAGGAAAGACAAGTTTGAGCGGCAGGTGGTAAGGGAGAACGGCACGCTCAACCTCGTCGACGTGAGCGCCAACTCGATATTCCGCGAGCTGGCTCAGGTGCTCACCGCTGCTCCTCCTACCGCCGCCACAGCCAAGGTGTAGGACAGGAAAGAAAGATGCATGTACACGCGTTTTCCGGCCTGCCTGCGTTGCCTGTCTATTCGGGCAGCGGCGCCTCCCTGTCCACCTTGTAATTCTTTCTTGAATGCCTCGCCATAGTCTAATCCAAGAATCACGTCCCTGCCAACCGCAATTATCTTGTCTTTGGGCACGTCAAAGCGCCAGTCGTAATGGCCCCGCACCATTATCCTGTCCTTGGTCTCTTTCATCACGTGGCCGACGTGCTCCTCGTCCTGCGTTCTAACGCCCTTGTTAAAGAGCGAGTCTGGGTACTTTTTCTCGTACGACGCCAAGTCTATGTCGCCATCCGGGTTGCTGCCTGGCAGGTCTTCTCTGCTTGAAGAAGGCAGGGGCCGGTCGCGGCTCACCCTGTATCTCCTCACTATCTCGTGGAACGGCAGGTCTACAGGCACGTTGCCGCTTGCAAACCTTATCTTGTCCTTGGGTATGTCGTACCTGTCGCCGCCGGCCCCAAAGACCACCAGCAAGTCGTCGGCCTCGCGCACGACGTGACCTACATGCGGCGAGTCAAGCGCCTTTACGCCCTTGTTGAAATACCTGCCCGACGACACCTTCAGTCCCCCTCCGCCGTCCCCTGACGACCGTTCCTGTTGCCTGCTATTTTCCACGCCGTCTGCATTGCCGCAAGCGTTGGCGCAAAGCCAGGCACCCCATAGATGATCTGTTCTCCCATTGCACTCTGCAGTATGCCATTGTATCTTTTGGCATAACGATGCTCAAACGGCCATCTTATCCGTCCAGACGAGCGTGGAAACTATTTGCCGCGTCCAGAGAAATCGCAACACGCCACGTCCATTATGCAACGCTTTTGACTGCTCAAAGGCGGTTGTTATCTGCCCTGACCTGCCTCTTTTTCCTCTCACGCTTTATCTGGGGCGGGCCTATGCAGTGTATGCAGTTGTGGTAGCCCCTGTCGTGGGCCTCCTTTAGCGAGTTGAAATATTCCCTGTCCTCGGAGCCTATCAGGCCAAGCTGGCAGTTCCTTGTCTCGAGCAATAGGTTATGGACTTCCATTTTGGGAATATTGCCGACGTAGAGCACCAACTGTGGTGACTAGATCTTTGTAATATAAAAGTGATCTAGGAGCTATCGCTAGCGATAGGTTGAAATATCGCATGTGATATCGCTAGAGATATGATAAGCGAATGGTTCGCAAGAGTGGGAAGCTCAATACCAAGGGGCTTTTCGCGCCACTACATACTGACGCTTTTGAAGGAGAAGCCGATGACGGGCAAGGAGATAATAGACAAGGCCATAGCCCAGACGGAGGGCAGGTGGAAGCCGTCGCCGGGCCTCATCTATCCTCTTCTTGGCAGGCTGCTCGACGACGGGCTGGTCAGCGAGGTCGAGGGCGGCAGGTACGCCATAACGAGCAAGGGGCTTGCAATAATAGGCGACCTGGAGACGCTCAACAGCGTGGTGCAAAAGCAGCTCGACGTCATGCTGCGCGTGGGCACGGTGGGCAAGGCGCTTGCGACCGACCTGATAGACCGCGTGATAAGCATAGGCACTGCCATCAGCTCCAATCCCGGGGCGATAAGCCGGGAGGACCGGAACAAGTACCGCCAGTTCCTGCTGTCCGAGCTGAAAAAACTGGACGGGCAGGAAGGGCTGCCGCCACCGTCACGCAAAGAAAGGAAAGAAAAGATAGACGTGGAGTAAATTCACAGAACTTTTTTCTGGTTTTTTATTAGAACACACATTTAACTGATGAGTGCTAGAAAAATCGCGTGAAGTATAGGAGCAGGATGGATATCGCGGCCGCCATATTAGAGATAGCGCAGGGTGGCGCGATAAAGACTCGGATCATGTACAGGGCGTTCCTGTCGTTCCCGCAGCTCAAGGAGTACCTGGAGCTCTTGTTGGAGGGCGGCTTGCTGGAATACGTTGAAGAAGAAAAAGAGTACTACACCACGGAAAAGGGGAGGCATTTCTTGAAAATGTACAAGGAAGTCGGCCAGATGATATACCCGGCGGGGAGTAAAAAAAAGAGGATCGCAGCCTGACCTGATGCCATAGATGGATCATCATCAGAGCCACGGCCAAAAGGGCATGTTACGTATTGCGCACTGCTTGCGCACCACCGCCCTTGCCTTCCCAGCCGCTTCAAGCTCGTCTGCGCCGGCTTTCAGGTACTGGAGCATGACCTCCTCGTACAGTTTTTTTGCCCTCTCTTCTGTAAACTCTTTGTAGGCCGGTTCTCTCGATACGTCGTTTGCCCCTTTCATCTCCAGGTACTCTTGCCTGCATTCGGGGCAGGCGTCATCGAAAAAGTCGCGGTGGGTGGTGCAGACCATTCTTACATCTCCGGCTCCCGCTCTATCACGGGGTTGCCGTCGCCTTCCACACGTATGCCCATCACGGCAAGGGCAGGCAGGGCGCCTGCAAGCCCTTCCCGCTCGATGATCAGCCGGGCCATCTTTAACCTGTAGGATCCAGACCAGTGCTGGCCTATCTTGTATTTCCCGCGCATTTCGTCTGGCACGACCTTGATGACTGCCACTTCGTGCACCACCGGCATGTGCTCGTCCAGCCTTTCGTACCGCCCCTCCTTCTGGTACTTTTCCATGAGCGCGTTGAGCGCGGCGGCCTTTTCCCTGCCGTCCTGCACGAGCATCGCCTTGCCCTTTACCACCACGCTGATGTAGAGCGTGTCTGCCTGCGACGCGTCTGTCGGGTGAAAGTAATAGGAGGGCAGAAAGCAGACGTGCTGGTCCACCTCAAAGCCGACCTTGGGGTTGCGCAGCATGTTGCCTATCTTTTCGCCAAACGGGTGCGAGTGCATGTAGACTGCCCCGTCGGCATATACAAAGTTCATCGGGATCACCTGCGGGTACCCTGACGCGTCTATCGAGGCGACCCTGCCTACCGGCTGGCTGTTCATAAAGTCGATCATCTTTTGCCTCGACTTGATCTCGAACTTTTTGACCAGCTGCACACATCCTGTAAGCAGTGCTTTGGTTAAAAGTTATACGCATGCAATGGCAACAGAACACGCGGCAGATGGACAGAAAGAAAAGGACGTTGCGCTATGGCATCATCGCCTGCATGGCAGCAATGGTTGGCGCAGTCGCCTACGCGTTTGTCCGGCTGTACGTCATGAACATGCGCGTCGACCTGTCTGTGTTTGCCGTCAACATCGTCGTCTTTATGATAAGCGCCGGCGTCCTCGTCTACCTGATGTGGAAGCAGAAAGAGATGGAAGAAGAAGAGTTCTTTAGGGATTGATTTAGTAACCACCACCGCCTCTATCATATTTTGTATATGGGCATGCAACAACAACCGCAGCAGGACGATTCAGGCAGCAGGTTTCGGATAACCCAAATGACAGACACAGGCGCGATGGTCACGCTTGTGCTTGCAGAAGACGTCGAGCTTGAAACTGTGTCGCAGCAGCAGATGATGCTGGAAGCAGTCGACCGGGCGATTGTGGACAAGGAGGTCAAGGAGCAGATCAAGCCCATCCTCGAGGCCATGCTGCGGGCGCAGCCGCAGACCGTGGTGAGGTCGTCTTACGCCCAGACCACGATGCAGATCTCGATGCCCCGTCGCCGCTATGAAAAGATGGGCAGCCCCCGGGTGGGCGAGCGGGTAACGATAGAGATCAGGAAGGCCGGGGCGTAATCCCAAGCTGCCGTACAAGCTCTTCCTTTGATTTGATGGGGAGCGAGCACGTAAAGTTCCTGCACACAAAGGCGGTTTCGCCTTCACCTGTAGCAGCCCTGCCCTTGAAGAACGCATACCGCTGGAGGGCGTCAAGGTCCTGCTTTTGCGTAACGTTGGCAGTTATGCCGTCAGGCAGGAATGTGCTGTAGAGCATGCGGGACAGATCGCCACCTCTTTCTTCTTTCCTGCCGGTGCTGTCTCCTCCTCTTATCACAGTCACCTCGACGGGTTTTTTGACATAGAGGTACATCGAGATCAGGAGCTGCCCAAACCCAAAGGGGTTCTCGGCAGCCGGCCTTGCGCCTGACTTCATTATCCTGGCAGCCTTGTCCAGGTAGTTGGAGTTTTGCGTATAGTGGTGCAGGCGGAGCAGGTTGGACGCCGCCACCGAGTTGCCAGACGGTATCGCCAGGTCGTAGAGGTTCTTGGTGCGCACGATAAGCTGCTCGTGGTCGTCTGACGTGAAAAAGAGGTTGCCCTCCTTTTCGTCCCAAAAGTGGGCCAGCATAAAGTCAGTGTATTTTGCGGCCTTTTCCAGATAGTCGGGCCGGGACTCGATTGCAAAGAGGTCCAGCAGGCCGCCTGCGTAAAATGCATAGTCGTCGAGGTAGGCGTTGAGCCGGGACTGGCCGTCCTTGAACGTGCGCAACAGCCTGCCTTCCTGAGGATAGGCGAGCCTGCCCTCTATGAAGGCGACTGCTTTCTTTGCAGCCTGCAGGTATTTCTCGTCGCCCGTGACTGCGTAGCCCTTGGCAAAGCCGGAAATCATGAGGCCGTTCCACGAAGTAAGAACCTTTTCGTCCCGGCCGGGCCTCACCCTTTTTTCCCGCTCGGCAAGCAGACTGGCGGAAGCCGCGGCGATTATTTTTTCTATTTCTTCCGGCGACTTGCCATGCCGCTGCGCGATGGCCGCCACAGGCGAGCGCACGTTCAGTATGTTGCCCGACTCGAAATTGCCCCCGTCTGTGACACCATAGTGCTCGCAAAAGACGTCGACGGCAAGCGGGTCCTGCAGGACCTGGCGGATCTCTTTTTTGGACCAGACGTAGAACTTGCCCTCCTCGCCTTCCGAGTCGGCGTCAAGCGCCGAGTAAAAGCCGCCCTCGGGATGCGTGAGCTCGGCAAGCACAAAATCGAGCGTCTTTCTCACTATCGCAAGGTGGCGTTCCTTGTCGCCGGTTATCTGGTACAGCTCTGCGTAAAGCTGGGCAAGGAGCGCATTGTCGTACAGCATCTTTTCAAAGTGCGGCACTAGCCATTTCTGGTCCGTCGAATACCGGGCAAAGCCTCCGCCCAGCTGGTCGTGTATGCCCCCCTGCGCCATCTTGTCTGCCGTAAAAATCACGAAATCGCGAAAGCGGGCAATGCCAGAGATGTCGTAATACCTGAGCAGGAACAGCAGGTTTGAGGCGTTTGGGAACTTGGGAGCCTGGCCAAAGCCGCCGTATATGGTGTCGCCCATCTGGAGCAGGCCGACTGCCGCCTCGTCCAGGATGGAACGCTCTACCTTTGTTCCTGCTGCTGCGCCGGCAGCAACATCGCCCGACGTCTGCGCCAGCGCGGTCATGAACTCGGCGCTTGCGGCCTCGATCTCGTTCTTTTTCGTCCTGTAGGCTTCTGACAGCTGCTGAAGGATGGTCTTGAAGCTTGGCACGCTGTACGCCCTGCCGTCCTTTGGGAAATACGTGCCGACGTAGAACGGCCTGTGGTCAGGAGTCATGAACACCGAGAGCGGCCAGCCCCCGGTCCCGGTCGCAAGCTGGCAGGCCCTCTGGTAAATGTCGTCAATGTCGGGCCGCTCCTCACGGTCGACTTTGATGTTGATAAAGTTCTCATTCATTATCCTGGCAGTCTCCTCGTCCTCGAAAGACTCGTGCGCCATCACGTGGCACCAGTGGCAGGCCGAGTAGCCGACGCTCAAAAAGATGGGCTTGTCCTCCCTCTTGGCCCTCTCCAAAGCTTCTTCCCCCCACGCGTACCAGTCGACAGGGTTGTATGCATGTTGCAGAAGGTAGGGGCTCGTCTCCTTGGCAAGCCTGTTTGGCTTGCCTGCGCCGGGTTTTTGGGCGTTGCCGTACATTTGCGGTAGCTTTGTGCGCACCGTATTTAGACTGTATGGCAGATCCAGATTTTCAAGAAAACGGCCGGGAATTGCATAATCTATAGAAAGAAACTGAAAGACGAGCTAGATCACTGGAACTATGTTTTTGTAGGGAGAAATGTGCCAAAGGCTTTATTAGCAAGCTTGTACAAGCTTTAATCAACACTAAATCGGACGCTTGCAGTGGCCCGGTAGTGATGTGTTCTCTCACGATTTACGCTCGTTGTAAAGATTTATATTTACAACCTGTAAAGAAAATGTTCGAACGTAACATCAAGGCGGCGTCGGTGATGATGTTGGCATTGTGCCATTTTGTGATTCACTGACCTCCAGTTGCGCTCATATCATGGGGATTCGATGTCAACATTGGATCCGACATAGGTCATACGTGCAAACCCAAATACGACGAAACGACGACGATACAGTTGCGATCCGCACAATTACCAAGTTGTCCGGCCGTACTCTCTTTAACGAGAAAAAATATGGATTGACTCCGGTTGATCCTGCCGGACCCGACTGCTATCAGAGTGGGACTAAG
>NZ_JBBIHK010000026.1:0-26338 GCF_037447015.1 Nitrososphaera sp.
CTCCTCGTCGATGAACTTGGCGGTGTTGACGAGGTGGCGCGCCGAGTCTGCCGGTATTATGACGTCCTGCATCATCAGCTCCACAAGCTGGTCCGGCGACGTGAGATCGCGCCCAAGGTAGTCGCGTGTGTAGCCGAGCTCGCGCAGCTTTTCCACGCTGACGCCCACCCACGCCGGCGTGAAATGGGTCAGCGGCTCGTTGGTTGCGTCAAAGCGTATCGTGCCGTCCTTGAACGCGTACAGGCCGTGTTTTTGCCGCAGTATGCCCTTTTCCAGGGGCTCTGCAGCCCTGTCCCTGCTCATCAGCGACTTGACGCCCTTGAGCGGCTCCTGCGCCTTGGTGCCCACCTTTTTCTGGGCGGCTTCAAGCGCCGCTTTCAGGGGGTAGTTGATGGAGCGCCAGGTCCGGCCGTCCTTGTTGCAGCGCTTGCACTTTTCGCCGTCGTCCACCTCGTCGTTGCACACGGGGCAGAGGTTGCGCACCATCGTCGACGCGCCGCAGCTGCGGCAGCGCGTTCCAAGCGACGGCAGGCGGCATGCCTCGCAGTAGCGGTTGGCTATCTCTGTAAAAATAGAGCCGTCCGGGGTTGCGGCGCACGCCTTGATGATGTCCCGCGTCGCGCCCCCCTTTGTGCCTATCGGGAACAGCACGTGGACGGGGGGTTTCATCTTGCGCTCGGCCGCCTTTTCCGGCCTGCCGACCCTGACTGCTATCGACGACGCAAATTTCGGCATGACGGTTATCCCGTTTGATGATTTGGCGACGAATTCAAGGGCGTCTTTTTCTTCTCCTGTAGCCGGGCCGGAGAGCAGCAGGCGCGAAAGCGACTCGGCCTGGTCGGGGTCGTCTATTGCTATTGTTTTTTCATCATTGTTGCTGCTGGCAGAAACAGAGTGCGACACGCCCAGCTTTTCCAAAACGGCCTTGAGCGCATCGTCGGCCGCCGGCAATTTCCCTGCGGCCATCCTCTCCTTCAGGTGCGCCAGCTCGGCGACGGTGACGGCGTCGAAATAGAACGAATATTTCGGGTATAATGGAATGCCTGCTGCTGCCAGCCTGCTTATCTCAAACGCTTCGTCAACTGTCGGCGCCGTCGTGAACGGGTTCTCGGCCAGCTCGACCAGCCTGTCGCGCTTGGCCCCCTCTATCTTGCTGCTGTCGTTAGAAGAAGAAACAAGGAACTTTTTTAGCTGGAGCGCCCACACCTCTTCGACATAGCTTGCAGGCGGCAGCTGGGCGTTGTTTTCTAAAAAGTCTCCATAGCTTATCAGCATGTCGCCAAGGTAGAGGATCTTTTGCACTTTTTTGCGGACCTTCTCTGCCTGCTCGACCGTGCGCACAGCAAGCACCTGGCCGTCCTCCATCCTTACAATCGGCGGCTCGACGGTGTCTACAAGCGCTATCGTGGACGCCTTGCCGGGCATGTCCATCTTGATCTGCGTGCCTGCCACGATGGCATAGTTGAGCAGCGCAGGCACGGCAGGATGTATCCCCACGGTGGCAAAGCCGGTGTTGCACGACCTGCCGTAGCGCAGGCGGAAGCCGCCCACCTTTTTCACCATCGACAAAACTGGCCTGCCGGTGATGACTTCGGACATCCTGTGGTGGGCCGCGTCGTCGTCGCCCGTCTGTATCGCGCCCTTTAACTCTTTGAGCCACTGCCAGCCGTCCAGCTTCAGGGTCTCTACCAGCTTTAACAACTTCCTGGACCTGCCGATGAGCCCGTCGTTCATCACCCTGAGCGCGCCGCCCCTCACCCTGTCGGTGGCTATGCGCCTCATGCCTTTATGACCGACGACGTCAACGGGGTCGGTGTCGACGCCGTCCAGCTCGACCGGCAGGCTCGATATGCACTTGACAACGTCCTCGTCGAGCACCTTGAACTGGAACCCCATAACCTCGCGCTCGTAGATGCGCAGCTCTTCCACAAAGCGGCCGGTCTCGTCGTCAAACGAGTTGGCCTTGTACGTAGAAAGGCCGGCAACCTTCCTTGCGTGGTCGGCAATTAGCATGGTGAGCGCGGCCTCTGTGCCGCCGGCCGAGCGGATGGGCCCGGCAAACGACACCGACAGGTATTCAGAGCCGTCGGCGTTGTGCTTTATCGTCACGTCGGAGATGCCCTGCAGCGGGGCCACGGTCACGCCCTCTGTCACCACGGCAAGCGACACGCGAACGGCGTTGTCAAGCCGCGTCCGCAGGTCGCCGGTGCCGTACTCCCCCTTGGCGATTTCCTCTGCTATCTTTAACGCGGCCTTTTCTTTCGTCGTCGAGCCCAGCAGGGCGCGAAGACGGTCGGCGACGTCGATGTTGTGCATTTTTGCAACTCTGTCGGAAAGATCGAACGCTATCTTGGGCTCGACCATCACGGACACGTCGATGCCCTTGCGGCGCGCCTTTAGCGCGTGCTCGTAATACTTTTGCACGCTTGCCAGTATGTCGTGCTGGTACCGGCGGTAATAGGCCGGCATGCTGATGTCTGCAAGGCGCGCGTCGCCCTCCTCTATAATACTAGTAGTAGTGGTCGCCATTTTAGCGCATCAGGCCCGGCGCATAGAGCGTATCATCGCAGATAACTTTTGCTGCCACTCCCCGTCCTTCTCTATCATGGTGCCGACGACGACGATGTCGGCGCCTGCCCTTGCGACTGCGCCGGCGGTTTCGGGCGTCTTGATCCCGCCTCCTACAATCAGCGTCCCCTGGTAGTATTTCCTTACCGCCGCCACCATCTCTGGCGGGACGTTCTGTGAGGCGCCCGAGCCGGCCTCGAGGTAGACGTACCTCATGCCCATGTACTGCGCTGCCAGCGAATACATGACGGCCAGGTTGGGCTTGTGGAACGGGATGGCCCGGGCCCGGCCGACAAACCACGCCGCCGTGCCCTCCCCCACTATCACGTACGCGGTTGGCAGCGGCTCTATCCCGTGCTTTTTTACGGCGGGGGCGCCAAGCGCCTGCGCGCCGGTGATGAAATAGGGGTCTTCAGAGTTGAGCAAAGAGCTGAACAGTATCGCGTCTGCCCGGGGTGACACGCCCGTGACATTGCCGGGGAACAATATCACGGGTATCCTGACTGAATCTTTAATCTCTGCGACCACCTTGGCAAGCTCCATCTGGTCCGTGGCCGACGAGCCCCCTACCAAGATGCCGGAGGCGCCCACCTCCTCCACTTTTCTTGCGATGGACGCGGCGTCCGTCGAATTCTCTGAATCGATCAGCGGCAGGCAGATCGTGCCGTGCTTTTTGATCTCGCCGTTGAGGTATTGCTCCACCTTTCCAGCCGCTAGCACTTCCCCCTTTGGGAGGACGGGCTGCCATTTTAAAGTTTGACCCGGCAGGAAAATTTAATAGGAAACCCGCTATACAGATTTGTATAGCTGGCATGGCCGAGCCTGATTCTAATTCCAACATGCTTTTGCAGGCATTAATTGCAAAATCTTTGTTTACGCCCAAGCAGATGTCAATAATTTCGAAAAGGCTGCAGGGTGGCGGCAGGGCGCAAAACATGACTTCTGGCTCGTATTACAGGCAGGTAAAGCAGTCCCGGGAGAAGGCGATTGCTGTATTGTACAGCGCAATGCTTCTGCAATCGTCGGGGGCGCTTGAACCGGAGGCTCTGGGCGCTATCGGGCGCCTGGCAGACCAGCTGGGCGTGATATTTGCCTCTCCGGAAGGCCGTGATGTGCTCGACAACGCACGCATGGAAGACGTGATATCCGTGATGGACCAGCTGGTAAAAAGAGTGTGCAAGTTGTAAACAAAGATTGTTCCGTAGCATTAAATCACGGATCTGTCATGGACAAGCCGTGACATGTCATGGATCTAGCGTTGTTTGGCATCACTGTTGACCTTGGGTACGTGATACTTGGCGTGCTCGCCTATGCCGTGGGCCTGGCAAGCGTGATGGGCTATAACAAGTTACGCGTTGCCACCACCGAAAAGAAAGGCAGCAGTAGCAGGTACAGCGCCGACGAGGCCGTCGTCGAGGCGGTTGTGATGGAGTACACGAGGCGCCTCAAGGACTATGACCGGGTAATGGCAGAGATGCGCGCCAAGATTGACATTACAGAGGCGAGGATCGGGGCGTTTTCGCAGCCTCACACGGCGTATGTGACGGCGCAGCCGCAGCAGGTCCAGGCTCACGCGCCGGCCGTGAGTGAGCCCGTGCCGGTCACGCAGCAGCATCATAGCTACCATCAGCCGGCTGCAGCAGTAGTTACGGCAGGCGCCGAAGGGATGGAAAAATTCGAGGGCCAGAACGGCACCGTCGACTATATTCTAAAGTTGCTGGCAGAAAGGCCCCGCGCCTCAAGGGAGGTCCAGCACGCGATAGGCAGGACGAGGGAGCACACGGCGCGCCTCATGAAAAAGCTGCACGATTCCGGGCTGGTGACCCGGGAGGTAGGCTCCAAGCCGTTCCGCTATGCGATCACAGAAGCCGGTCGGCAGCGGCTGGGCGAGAAGGCTGCTGTTGTTGTTTCTCACCATCAGCAGCAAGAAGGCGGGATCCGGCGGGCTGCTGCCTAGCAGCGGTAGTGGCTTTATAGACCCACTCCTTGCCCTGCCTGGTTCTCACGAGGCGGCCACGCTCGGCGTACCTTGAGAGGTAGGTGGAGATGATGGAAAGCTTGATGGGCTCGTTGTACGTGTCCTCGTACAGCTCCAGGATGTCAGACGAGGTAAAGCTTCCAAACGGGAACTTGTCTGCCACGAGGGCCCATATCCTGTCGCCGGCGCCTGTAGGTTTGTTGCTGTCATTCTCGTTGTCGCCTGCTGCCGCCCCAAGCCTGGCAGTCGGGAGGGAGGCGCCATTCCCATTTCCCCCTTCCTCGATGTTGAGCAGGTCCATGAACTCGACTATCTTCAATATCTTTTCCTTGGAGATGTTGCCCTCCAGCGAGAGGTTGTACTTGCTGCCCTCCGCGTCCTCTAACTCTATCCTGAATTTTCTTTTGCCCAACTAGACGGCTTCCCGAGGTAGAGGGGCTGACGGCACCTTAACACTTAACACAGCTTGTGCCACTATTGATAACAACCAGCTTAGCTAATGTTGGCTTTGCATGAGAGGGAGAGCTTTTTCGTTAACAAAGTGGTCAGGTTAACCAATTTTGCAGTAGGTCAGGGGCCGTTTCCTGTTCCAGTGGAAACGGAGGGGTTACGTTCACCCCTGTTAACAGCGTTAACGGCCACCTTAACGCTCCAGTGGAAATAGGGGGGTCGTTTTCTGGCCCTTTCCCAGATACACGATCGCAGCTGTTGACAGACTGTTACTACGTCGATTGCTGCTGGTAGGGGCGCACCCCTTTCTTTCCTGTGCAACCCTCTTCTCATAGCTCCTTTTCTTCCAGCTCGTACAAGTATATCTGTAAAATAGCTAAACTTGATTTGCCGGTTTAAAAACGACCTGTTAACATACCTGTTAAGACAACCTTAACAAACCTGTGTACCTACCTGTTCTGGAAAGGAAAGGGAGGGGTGCGGGCGCGTGATAGCTGACAACAACATTGATGACATTTTCGACAGGGCGGCAAAAGGCAGGGCGCTTGTCAGGAACCGCCAGTCGCTCACCATCGACTATGTGCCTGACAGGTTGCCGTTCCGGGACGCCGAGTCAACAGCTCTAGCGCAGACGCTCTCGACCGTGTTCAAAGGGGCGCGCCCTTCAAACGTGCTGCTGTTTGGCAAGCCAGGAACCGGCAAGACAGCCGTGGTAAAGACGGTGGCAGGCAGGCTGCAGAAAAAGGCCGCCGACGCTGGCATCGAAGTGACGGTGCCGATAATAAACGCCAAGCTGTCCAACAGCGCCTACAAGATCCTGTTTGAAATAGCCGAGCTGACCGGCCTGAACAGGGAGGACAAAAAAGTCCATTTCACCGGGTTGTCTATGGGCGAGGCCACCGACAGGATACTGCAATACATGCAAAAGAAAAAGATGCACGTCATACTGGTGATAGATGAAATAGACTCTCTGGTGGACAGGAACGGCGACGACGTGCTCTACTCCTTTACAAGGGCAAACGAAAGGATGATGGCCAAGGGCGGCTTTATCTCCCTGATAGGCATCTCTAACAGCCTCACCTTCAAGGACAAACTGGATCCCCGCGTGAGGAGCAGCCTCAGCGAGGAGGAGACCGTGTTCAACCCGTACACGGTAGAGCAGCTGAGGCAGATACTGTCAGAGCGCGCAAAAATAGCGTTCAGCGAGGGCGCCATAGCCGACGCCGCCATCAACCTGTGCGCGGCGATGGCCGGCAGGGAGCACGGCGACGCGCGCAAGGCCATCGACCTGCTGCGCGTGGCGGCCGAGCTTGCCGAGCGGGAGCGGGCGCAAAAGGTGGAGGAAAGGCACGTGCGGGCCGCGCAGGACAAGATTGAAAAGGACACGAGCCATGAAGTGATACGCAACGCCACCACCCACACGAAATTCGTGATTCTGGCAATAACAAAGTCAAAGAACGGCAACACGGGCGAGGTGTACGAAGTTTACTCGGCGCTCTGCCGCAGGGCCGACCAAGAGCCTCTCACCCAGCGGCGCGTGACGCAAATAGTGGCCGAGCTGGATCAGCTCGGGATAGTGTCTACCGACGTGGTGAGCCAGGGGCGCTACGGCAGGTCGCAGAAAATAAGGGTGACCGTGCCTTTGCAGACGGTAAAAGACGCATTAAGGGGCGACTCCTCTTTTGCAGAGCTGCTGGCCGACTGACTATGATGACGGTGATGGTGAGCCGCCGCTGCCGTTATTATAATAATTGTTGAAATCCTGCTTGAACGGCTGCAGCGTAGCCAGGTTGACGACGATTGCGATCCCGGGAGAAGGCGTTATGCCCATCGTCTGCTGGAATTTCGTCTGCGCCTGCCACGCGCCCGAGTTGACAACGAGCGTCCCCCTGTACGAGTCGACGTCTGTCACGTGGACGTGCCCCGAGTGAAAGATGTCTGGCACCTCGGTCATCACCATCATGTCTTCAGTCTCTGGCGCAATCGGGGTGCGCCCGCCGTAAGTGGGCGACAGGTGGCGCGCCTTTAACAAAACCTTCATGGCCTCGGCCGGCTTTTGGTAGCTGAGGCCCGGCGTCGTCGCTATCACGTCGTCGAGGCTCTGGCCGTGGAACATCAACACCTTGACGCCGTTCAGCGAAACATACGCGGGGTTGCCAAGCATCGTGCAGTTTTCAAGCGTGTAAATGCCTCCAGAAGAGCCGCCGTCAGGGAACGCCGGCTGCGGGAGCGCCCTCCTGCCCGGGTCGTGGTTGCCCGGGATGATGTAGGTCTTGATGTGCTTTGGAATCCTGGAGAGCAGGCGCGCCGTGTGGGCCATCTGGGCGCCGGCGTTCATCATCACGAGCTCCTTGTCCTGGTTCGGGAAGATCCCTACCCCGTCTATCAAATCGCCGCCTATACACAGGAACTTGATTTTGCGAACTACCTCGTCGTCCCTGCCCGAGCCGAGCCACTCTAAAAACCTCGTAAACTCGGCCTCCATGAAATACTTGCTCCCAACATGCAGGTCCGATATCAACACCGCATAGGATTCGGACTTGCTCCTGCTTGGCAGGTGGTCGGGGATGTCTGGCGAAAAGACGCTCCTGACCGACAGCCCCGGCACCCCTCTGGCGTTTTCAAGCTCGAGCATCACCACCTGGTCGAGCGCAAGCGCCGCCGCCTGCCTCTTGGCGTCGTCTGACACCGCCATCACCGACATCCTGCCCGTGTAATCGTCAAGCTCCAGCTCGATGCCGTTCTTCTTTGTGCGCCGGGACATCAGCAGGCCGGCGACTACAAAGCTGGAACCGGCGCCGCCGTTCAGGCTGCGCTCGTTGTTATGGCCTGCCGCAGTAACCCTCTGTTGCGGGTGATGGCCGCCGCCGTTCTTGCCCGCAAGTTTCACGGTGGAAATCTTGGATATGCGCTTGCTGTCCGGCCGCTGGGCCAGGATGCGCATCGTCTTTTCAAACCGGCTCTTGAAGAGCGCGGCATAGCCGTCGACGCCCTCGCCAGAGTTGACCCTGGGCGTCGGGTCGACCAGCACTTCGGCCTTTTGCTCTGCCTCCTGCTGCTGTTGTTGCGCCTCCAGTGCCGCGCCAGGGTTCAAAAAGCCCTTGATGTCCTCCACGACTATCATCCGAGACTTTTTCGTCTTGATGATGTCCTGCACGGCCTTGAGCACGTCGGTCTCCAGCCCCTTGAGCATGGCAAACGCGTCGGGGTGTATCTGGTAGCCCTTGCTGGCCGCATACGAGAGCGCGCTGGCAACCTCACTTTGCAGTGCCAAGAAACAGACTGCCTTTCTGTCCGGCCCGGCCTTTAATTAGATTTCTATACGAAAATCTATAGCAGTATGTCGCCAGCAGCAGGCAGCCAGCAATGATATTAGGCAGGCCACCTAATGAAAACACATACACAAGTGAGAACCAGCTACATCCTGCTGATCGCAGGTGGCGCGCTGATAGCGGCCGGCCTTGCAGTCTCGACGTTTTCCGTCTCCACCATAGTGCGGCAGTTCCCAAAAGACGCGTTCGAGCCAGAGCACATCACACTGGGGCCGGGCCAGGCGTTTGTCCATGAAGCGGCAAATGTCCCGGCCGGCCGGCAGTACATCGTGTCGATCTCGGCAGAGCCGGCAGACGTGCCCCTCGTCGCCCAAGTCAGGGACGGCGACGGCACCATTATCCAGTCCTACAACGTGACATCGCTTCCCTTTTCTGCCACGTTTGCCGCACCCAGGCCCGGCAGCCTTTCGCTCGAAGTGAGGAATGTGTCCAGCGACAGGCAGGCAAGCGTCGCAGCCGGGCTTTTGGGCCTGCCGTTTGAAGAGCGCGAGCTGGTCAACTTTGGCATCGCCATCCTTGCCGGGGCGGCGCTGGTCATTGCAGGCATAGGCACCGCCATAGCCGGCGGGGTCAAGCTGGCCCGGGAGAGGCGCTCCGGCTCGCCTCCGCCGCCACCCACCGCCGCTTAACCTTTATGCGCCCCCGCCGCTTATCCAGACACGGCAACGAAAAAGTTCTGCGGCAGGTGCAAAAAGGAGCTCCCCCCTGACTCGAGATACCTGCTGTGCGAGCAGTGCCACAGAAAGGTCGCGCTTGCAGAAGACGACAGGGAGTTTTACGAGAACTCGCGCGTCCACTGGCGCTAACTAACTGGCTAGCTCCACCACTGCTTTTTCCAGACTCTTGCCCACCAGAACGTCAGCAGGCCAAACGCAAACAGCGTTATCCCGGTGGACAGGTGCGTGGCGACCACGACCGGGTTCAGGCTGGACACCACCGTAAGGTAGCCCAGGACTATCTGCACGGTGACGATGCCGGCGGCAACCAGCGATGCGATCCTGGCGCCCCTGCCGGCGCCCTTGGACGACGCCATGACGGCCGCGGCGGTGGCATAGACGGCGCCTGCAGCAATCACCGCAAGCACCCTGTGGACGTACTCGATAAGGTACCTGTCTTCAGGCGCGCCGGACAGGCCGTTTGGGCAGAGCGGCCACTCGGGGCACGCGATGCCTGCATCGTTGATGGGCCCGTTGCTGAGGTACACGCCCACCATCATGACCATGTAAACGAGGCCGATCGAGGCAAAGGCCAGGGCGACTACCGGCTTTTTGATGCCCTGCTCGGCCGCCCTCTCGTGGGGAGAAGAGGAAGAAGGAGAAGCCACGGTCGCAGGGAGGAAGGCGTTTTCCAATTATTAACGTTCGTCCGCGCACATACGCATGCGCATGCACGCGCAGAGCAGAGCACTTTCTATCTATTTGCGTCCACGGCGGAGATATAGATCATTTGACCAGCAGGCTTTTAGCGAAAAACTGCTAAAATATTGCTGGAAAGGGTACACACATATGAGCACCGCCATCCTGCTCGTAGACCAGAAAGAGAGCACCGCAGGCATCATCAGGACGTACCTGAAGGCAGACGGCTACAAAGTCAGCCACACGCCGGACCCGCAGGAGGCAGTCGATCTCGCATCGCGCTCCCGGTACGGCCTGGTCGTCACCGACCTTGTGATGCGCGAAATGACTGGCATCGACCTCTACCGTGAAATAAGGCTGCGCGACTCGCAGACCCGGTTCCTATTCATGCTGGCGCCGTCCGTCCTGTCGTCGGCGGCAGAGGCGCTGATGCTGATGGGGAGCCTCGAGAGGGACGACGTGATAAAAAAGGAGCCGCTGTCCATGAACGAGGTGATATGCAAGGTGCGCGCTGCGTGCCCCTCTCCATCTCCTTTCGATCCCTCTTCCTCGTCTGTCGCCGCTGGCGGCGCTACGAATAGTCGTTAAAGATGCTGTTGATGTACGACACCAGCTCGTCGCGCAGCTGTATCACCTTGACCCGCTTTTCGCCGTCAAGGTCCATCATCAGAAGCGCATCCAGCCCTTCTACCAGGTATTTTATGTTTGGGAGCGTCAGGAGAACCTTTTCCTCGGTTTTGGACATTGATACTACGTTACTTACAGAGAACATGTTATTAATAATCTCGCCGCCCGGAGCTGGAAAGCCATTATAGAAATGCACGCGCATATACACACATGCGTCCATCACATATGCAGCGATCGAAAAGACGAGAGTTTACACGTCTGACGGCAAGGACGCCGGCAGCGTGGTCCGGGTAGGCAGGAGGCACTTTACCTCGGTCAAAAAGTGCCTGACGATAGACAGGGAATAAGGATCCCGACGACGCCATAGCCCCGGTCATCAGTTTGGCCCTGAGCGAGGCGCAGCTGGAGCATGGCTACGAGTTTGTGCACAAGGGGGCACCGGCTCGCAGACAGTGTCACCGCCACCCTCGTCGCCCTCCTCCTCCACGTTTGAAAAGTAGGTGATCGCTACACGCCCGTCCGGGGAGCCGAGGAAAAGGACGCGACGGCGCCTGAGCCCAGCAGCAAACCCGTGGTGCCGGAGTAATACATCTGCGACATGTGTGTGCGTGCGTGCATGGCAAGGTTTGGCGCCCCCGACCAGCTGCAGGAGCACAGGGGGCAGGCACACACAGCCCCGGCAGGCGTCTAACCTGTAGCGGCGCCACCCCCGCCAGCAGCGGCGGCCGCAGCATATTGGTTTAATACTTGCTAGGCGCACCGTGTTCGGCCATGGACGGGGGCGATCCCAACTACCAGAGGCAGACCATCATCAACCTCTATAACTCGGGCATCGAGCCAGAGATAATAGCGGTGCAGCTGGACCTCGGCGAGGAGCAGGTCCGGCAGGTGATAGCAGGCGTCGCGGCCGAGGAGGAGAGCAAGCGGGCCAAGGCGCAGCAGGTGGCCGGCGCGCCGTCGCTCTCGTCGTTTTACCTTGACAAGGTGGTGGACACCGACACGGCAGTCGCGCAGGCGCAAGAGCACGTCTGGAAGGCGCTGAAGTTCGACACGGACCTGAACCTCTCCAGCGAGGAGACGCAGGCCATCTTGGAAAAATTCGTCAAATCCAAAGTGTCGTTTGTAATCCTGCACATCGACCTAGTGGGGTCGACCAAGCTGTCTATGACCCTTCCGCCGGACAGGCTGGCCAACATAGTCCAGGCGTTCACGCAAGAGATGTCCATAATCATAAGCGCGTACGGCGGCTATGTGCTCAAATACGTGGGCGACGCCATCATGGCTTTCTTCATAGCCGACTGGAACAACCTGGCCGTGCCGTGCGCCAACGCGGTGGCCTGCGCTCAGACCATGATCAAGGTGATGCGGCAGGGGATAAACCCCATCCTGAACCAGTACGACTATCCCGAGCTGAACGTGAGGGTCGGCATAGACTTTGGCGACAACGTGGTCGTGCAGTACGGGTGGGACGCAACCACGCTCGACGACGGCAGGGTGGTGCGCAGGCCACACCTGGACATCTTGGGCTACACGATAAGCGTCACGGCCAAGATGACCGCCCTTGCCGGCCCGGACCAGATAGTGATAGGCCAGTTCGTGTACGAGGCGCTGCGGGAGGACCAGCAGGCGCACTTTAAGCCGTTGAGCGTCAGCCCCGAGGTGTGGGGCTACATGAGCGACTATACGGGCAAGATATACCAGCTGTATGGCAGCATTTAATTGCAAAGTACCCTCAACCCTTTAATAATTTCCCACTCAACTGCCCGCATGAACGCCACGTGTTCCCCCGGTCTGGATACAGGAAGCCCCTCTCTGGTTTTCGCATGCAAGTTAGATCGCTATAGGGCCAATTTCGTCATCTGCCAGTCCTGCTACTGGTGTGCTTCGCACTTTGCCGGCGATATCCACCGCTGCCCGAGCTGCAAGGCCGACAGCATCGACGCCCTGCCCATCTTTGCAAGAGAGTCGTACCGGGTCGGTTTCTGGAAGAACGGGAACGTCGAGATATCGTTTGGCAAGGACGGGGAGACGACAACGACGGCAGCAGCAACGACGACCGGGGTCCAGTGACCAAACCAAATAGACAAGATATATATCACAAAATAGAGCAAAAAAAGTAGTGCGCGCGATAGAGTACGAGGATTCTTTTGTCAAGATTGCAGGCCTCATAGGGGGAGAAGAGTACGTCAAGGTCGCCCGGGCGCTCCTCAACACCGAGGACGTGACCGACGAGGAGATAGCCAGCGCGACGGGATTAAAGATAAACATCGTGCGCAAGGTGCTCTACGACATGTTTGGCAAGGCCCTCATCTCGGGCATAAGGGTCAAGGACGAGAAGAAGGGCTGGTTCGTCTACCGCTGGCGGGCCAAGCAGGACCACGTCGACAATTTCATCGAGAACCAGAAGAAAAAGATCCTCGACAGGCTCCACAAGCGCCTGGAGCACGAGGGGTCGACCGAGTTTTACCACTGCGGCAACCACCAGTGCCAGAGGGTCAAGTTCGACGCTGCGGTAGAGCTGTTCTTCAAATGTCCGGAATGCCAGGCGCCGCTCAACATGGTGGACAACGCCCGGGTCAAAGAGGCGCTCAGGATGAAGATAGACCAGATTACCACTGACATCGTCAACTCTAAAAACAGCAAGCTGGCGGCTGCAGCAGCGGCAGCAGACGAGGAGGAAGAAGAAGGAGAAGAGATGGAAGCAAAGGCGAAAAAGCCGTCCGGCGCGGCGGCAGCAGCAAAAAAGAAGGCGGCCGCAGCCCGCAAAAAGCCGGCTCCATCAGCAGCGGCCAAAAAAAGCTCTTCATCGTCGGCGGCTTCCAAGAAGAAGAAAAAGTAAAATAATTTTCTCACGACGATGACGACAAAAGAAGCGACCTTGCGGTCTGAAAGATGGCAGACCACATCTCCCACGTGAGCCTGCCCGTGTTGGTGTTCTGCCTGCTCGGGTGGTAGGAGGCAAGCAGCATCCTTCCATTTCCCTGCCGCTCGTCGTACAGGGCGCCGTGCGCAAATTCAAGCCCCTTCAGGCCGGCCACTTTGCAGTAGGCGCCAAACGCTATCCTGCCCAGCGCAAGCACCACCCTGACGTTTTTCAATATGGCAAGCTCGGCTTCCAGGTACGGCGCGCACGCCGCTATTTCAGACGGCAGGGGCTTGTTGTCAGGCGGCGCGCACCTCACCGCGGCGGTGATGTAGGCGCCGTGCAGGACGAGGCCGTCGTCCTTTGACACGCTTGAAGGCTTGCTCGCAAACCCTGACCCGTGCATGGCCCCTGCCAGCCAGTCGCCGGAGCAGTCGCCGGTGAACATCCTGCCGGTCCTGTTGCCGCCGTGCGCCGCCGGCGCTAGGCCGACTATGAGCAATCCTGCGTTTGGGTCGCCCCAGCTCGGAAGGGGCCTGGCCCAGTATTTGTCGTTTGCAAAGCGCCTCGGCCTCTTTTTCCCCGCACTGCTGACCTCTTTGATGTAGGCAGCAAGCCGCGGGCACCTGGCACACTCTATCACCTTGCCGTTGAGCCGGTCAAGGTTGCCATTATTGCCACTATGGTGGTGATGGTGATGATGATTTGCCATGCCTGTATTGTGCTGTGCTACGTCTTTTGCGCAAGCCCAAAAATAATCTTTTTATCACCCGTGAGGGCGACGGTTCCCGTTTGTCAGAAGAAGAGGGGCGCCTTTCTACGACGACGGCAACGGCAACAACAACGAAAGACGAGCTGACGTGGATTGCAGGCTCTGTCGTGCTGAGCGACAGCCCGCCGCAGCAGCTGAAGATGTGGCGCAAAAAGTTTGGCATCAAGCAGGCAGACCTTGCCAAAAAGATGGCCATAACCCCGTCCGTGCTCTCCGACTATGAAAAGGGCCGCAGGCCGTCTCCCGGCGCCAATTTCATCAAGCGTTACCTCCAGGCGCTGTACGAGCTGGCCCAGCAGGAGAAAGACGGCGGCGGCAGCAACAGCGGTAGCAGTAGCAGCAATAGCGATGCCAAGGCGATGGCGGCGGTAGCAGTAGACGGGCGGGCGACTGCTTCTGCTGAGGCGGTGGCGCAGACCATAGCGCCGGACGCTGTGCATATAAACCCGCAGTAGCACACCTTTTCCCAGAAACAAACATGCCCCTCATCCTCGTTTCAATGTACCCAGGCAGGACGCAGCAGCAAAAGGACGAGTTTGCCAAGGCAATCACGGACGCGGCAGTCAGCATCCTAAAGACAAAGGCAGAGCACGTCATCGTCGTGTACGACGAAAACCCAAAGGAGAACTGGTTCCAGGCCGGCAAACAGCTGTAGTAATTTTCTTTGTTTTAGTTTTGTTGCACGGTGACAAGACGCAGAGAGAGGCGGAACTGGGGTAGTTCTGTGCCAAAGTAAACCCTGAGAGACTCTTACAGCCGTACTGTGAACGTTTGAGAGTATTTCTGGGCGATTGAGGTCGCTGGTGACAAACGACCTAAGTAAGTTCAAACTCTCCTGCCCTTGCAGGATCCTATGAAATCGCAACGCTGGATGTTGCACCCGGGTCCAGTTTTCCCAGCTGAAATTGCAGATATTAATGCCTCCCTGATCTCTGATCTCCATGATTACAACAAACGGCTGTTGCTGTAGCTCCGGGCTGTTGTTTTTGATTGTTGCCGAGAGAAAAAAACGCTTGGCAGACGTTCCACAGGCATCGCATATCCTTTGCGGGTCGGTGAACACCCTGCCGTCTTTTGCTTCTAGCGACGTTACTTTGACTTTTTCAGAAAAGCCGTTATTATTATTGACAGCGGCGGCAGAAGAAGCTGATCCTGCGTTAACGGGAACGAAGAAGAGTACCACTGCCAGAATCGTCAGAATTGCAAGCAATGACCTTTGGCTGGAAACTACCAAATGATGATTGGTACTCTTTGCTACACACTCTCAGCAAGCAGCTAATAATTAATATCTCTGCCGCAGAGAACCGTTTCAGAGACAGGTGCAGGCAGGCAAGAAAAAGAGCATGGCATCACCATCCCGGATTGCAGCAGTAGCCGTGGTGCAGATGAAGTCGTCGCAGGACAAGCAGGAGAACCTGCGCGCGTCGATAGGATACATTTCAGAAGCTGCTGCAAAAAAGGCCGGCATCGTCTGCTTTCCCGAGTTCCAGATGGCCTTTTCGCCCGGCTCGCAGACGCCGCAGGATCTTTCAAGAATAGCTGAAACCATCCGGGGTGAGTTTACAGGCGCGCTCTGCCGCGAGGCCAAAAAGCACGGGATAGAGGTGATAGCCACCATCTATGAAAAAGGCGGCAGCAGGAAAAACAGCAGCCGCGTGTTTGACACCGCGCTCGTCATAGGCAAAAACGGCAGGATAACGTCCGTCTACAGAAAGCTGCACCTGTACGACGCGCTCGGCTTTAGAGAGTCGAAAAAGCTGCTGGCCGGCGACAGGATAGTCAGGCCAGCAAAAACTTCTGCAGCCGGCCCCGTGGGCGTCATGATATGCTACGACGTCAGGTTCCCCGAGCTGTCGCGGCTTCTGACCGTCAAGGGCGCAAACGTTCTTGCCGTCCCCTCCGGCTGGGTGCAGGGGCCGATGAAGGAGGAGCACTGGCAGGTCATGCTGAAGGCAAGGGCGATAGAGAACGGCTCGTACGTGGTCGCTCCCGACCAGGTGGGCAACATCTTTGCCGGGAGGAGCATGGTGGTGGACCCGTTCGGCGCGGTGCTGCTCGACATGGGACAGCGCGAGGGCATGGAAGTCGTCGAGCTCGACTTGGGCAGGGTAGCCAAGGTGCGCGAGTCGCTCCCGCTCCTGAAGAACCGCCGGACCGACCTGTATGCCCTGAAAGGTTAGCTAAGAAAGAAGAAAGGAGAGAGCTGCCAGGGGAGCGTCTCCGGAAACCCGCCCGGCCTGGCCCCGGGCACATACGATTTGTCGAGGTGGTTTTAATGACTTGCGGGCCGGCGCCCCATAGCTGCCTGACCTGGCAGTATGCAGCAGAGGCGTGTGCAGGAAAGAAAGAAAGGAAGAAAGGGAGGGAGGGGCAAGCAAGCAGGCCAGGAAACGAAAATTCCTTGCAAATTACGCAACCCTATTAAAATTTGGATGCCTAAATTTTGCGTGGAAGAGGTCGAGGAGGAGGTGGCGGCAGCAGCTGCAAAAAGCCCGCACGGCAACAAGAAGAAGGACGGCGGGGAAAAGGGCAGAAAAGAGGAGGAGGAAGAAAAAGAGGGCTGGGAGGAAAAGACGGCCGGCGGCACCGTGCCTTCGTGGTTTGCCGATGTCTCCGGCGATCATCAAAAGCTGCAGTTTGCCCCCCTCGGCGGCAACGTTTCTGTAGACGTCGCAATCGTGGGCGGCGGCATCTCCGGCCTGACCACCGGCTACCTGCTTGCGCTTGCGGGCAAAAAAGTGGCAGTCCTTGACGACGGCGACATTGCAAGCGGCGAGACCGGCAGGACCACCGCGCACGCCACCTGCGCGCTGGACGACCGCTATTACAACATCGAAAGGATGCACGGCGCAGAGGGCGCCCGGCTTGCGGCAGAGAGCCACTCTGCGGCCATCGACCTGATAGAGTCGATAGTAAGGAAGGAAAACATCGCCGACTGCGACTTTGCACGCGTGGACGGCTACCTTTTCCTGGACCCGTCAGACAGCCCGCAGTCGCTCAAGGACGAGCTTGCAGCCACGCGCAGGGCGGGGCTGCAGACCGAGCTTTTGGAGGATAGCGGCGGAGGAGGAGAAGGAGAAGAAGGAGATGATGATAACAGCAGCAACGGCGACGACTACAGCAGCCGCTTGCTTCCCCTAAAGGTGTTCAACGGGGGCCGCCAGCAACGGCAACAGCAATGCCTCCGCTTTCCAAACCAGGCGCGGCTCCACCCGCTCAAATACATGGCCGGCCTCGCGCAGGCAATAGTCAGGCACGGCGGCCGCGTGTATACGGGGACGCACGTGACAAATGTCACGGGGACGGGAGTCACCGCCGCCGCTGTTGTTGTTGCTGCTGCCGATAAAAGCCGCCGGCAAAACTACAGGGTCTCTGCCAGGAAAATAGTCGTCGCCACCAACGCGCCGATAATCGACACGATAAGCAAGATGTACGAAAGGCAGGACGCATACCGCACGTACGTCATAGCGGCGAGAGTCGACAAGGGAGCCGTCCCAGACGCGCTGTACTGGGACACCGGCGACCACCGCCGGAACAGCATCATGCCGCCGTACCATTACGCCAGGCTGCAAAAGCTTGCCGGGAGCAAAGACTATGACCTGCTGGTGGTGGGGGGCGAGGACCACGAGACCGGCAGGCCGGTTGACGCCGAGAAATGCTATTCCGACCTTGAAGAGTGGGCTAGGCAACACTTTCCAATAAAGGAGGTGGAGTACCGCTGGTCGGGCCAGGTGCTCGAGCCGCTTGACTCGCTTGCGTTCATCGGCAGGAACCCAAACGACAAGAGGAGGAACGTCTTTATCGCGACTGGCGACTCGGGGAACGGGATAACGCACGGCACTATTGCAGGGATGATACTGACCGACCTGATAACGGGCAAAAGCAACAGGTGGGCCAAGCTGTACGACCCTGCGCGCAGGCAGAAGAGAAGGTCCCGCGCCGGGCCGCACAAACAGGAGGATGAGGGAGAGCAAGAAAAAGGCGATGGCGAGCCGGAGCGCCCCGAAGTCGGGCCCGGCGAGCTTGAGCCGGGGCAGGGGACGGTCGTGGAGGAGGAAGACGGGCCCGTCGCCTATTACAGAGACTCGCAGGGCAGGCTGCACTCGTACTCGGCGGTGTGCACGCACCTGGGCTGCACGGTGGAGTGGAACGGGTCTGAAAAGTCGTTTGACTGCCCGTGCCACGGCTCGCGCTTTTCATACGCCGGCAAGGTGGTAAACGGGCCTGCAAACTGCAATTTGGAGCCGGCGGCAGCGACTGACAAAGGTTAAGAGGAAGATCATAGAAGATTCCTCTATCCATGCCTTTTGGCTTTGGCAAGAAGGAAGAGGTGCCTTTCAAGACCGACATCACCGACAAGGACGAGCTGGACGAGATAAGAAAGATTGCAGACAGGCTGGATCCAGATGAAAAGGTCTTGCTGGTTGCAAAGCAGGCCAGGGCCAGGCCGGGCGGCTCGATCACGACTCCCAACACGATATTTGCAACAGAGAAAAGGCTCCTGATCAAAGACCCAAGCGCACTTGGCCTCCGCCAGAGCATCGAGGATATAGGCTACGACAAAATTACGAGCGCCAGGCTGGAAAAAGGAGTCTTTTCATCAAAGATCGTCCTCCGCGCTCCGGGGTTTAGCACGATGGCCCAGAAAAAGCTCAACCTGATAGCCTTTGCCAGCGGAAGCGACGAGGGAGAGATCGAGGCCATTCCCAAAGACAAGGCAGAGAAGCTGATAGAAATCATAAGGGCCGGCATGGAGCGCGTGAAAAAGGCCGCTGCCGCCGGCGCATCTGCGGCGCAACAACGACAACAACAACAGCCGCCAATATCGATGGCAGACGAGCTGGCAAAACTGGCCAAACTGAAAGAGCAGGGCGTGCTGTCAGACGCCGAGTTCCAGCACATGAAGCAGGAGCTCTTGAAGAGGCTCTAGCTATACTGCTATTCAGCAGGTCATCGCAAGGAAGTGGTCGTTGTGCCCCGTCTTCCATTCCATCTTGCATTCATGCTTGTCGATGGGGCACGAGAACCGCTCCTGGCAGTATTCGCACATGTGAGAGTGGTCGCTCGCAAAGCTCATGGTGTCGCCTCCTTGATCAGCCAGCTTTTGCTTATCAAGGGTATGCAAGCCTTTTAGCTAGATGGATTCTATATCATGGACTTCTGTCTCATAAAATTCTCAAATTCCGGATAAAACGACCGGGCAATTCAGCTGCCAGCTTTCTTTTTGTGCGGACACTGCACGTTGACGCACATGTTCCACTTTTTGCCCCTGCCAAAGGCCACCCACACTATGGGCCAGCCGCAGCTGCACACCTTGCCGTAGCTTCTCACCGTGCCTTTCTGCGGGAGCGGCGCGCTTGCCCTGCATCCCCCTCCTCCGCCTCCTGCCGCGCCAGCAGAAGTAGAAGTAGAAGGAGAATAGTTGCTGCAGCCGACAAACCGCTTTTTCGTGGTCTTGGAGCGTATCATGCGCAGGCTGCCCGTCTTGCACAGAGGGCAGCGGCCTATTACGGTTGCCTGCTGCTGCGCAGCTGCCGCTATATCGCCGTTACCCCCTTCTCCTCCCCCCATTTCTTGCCTTATCTGCCGGCCGATCTCGGTTCTGTTTTTCCTGAACGCGGCAAGCGACTCGACGAGCTTTTCTGCCGCATACTCTACCACCGCGGCCGGGTCCTGCTCTCCTTCCTCCACCTTTTCCAACTGCTCCTCCATCGACCTTGTCAGCGCGGTGGACACGATGGCCGGCACGCGCTCCTTCATCGACTCGACTACTGCAAGCCCAAGGTCGGTTGCCCTCACCATCGTCCCGCCCTTTTCCTGCGCAAGGTACTCGCGCTTGAAGAGCGTGGCTATGATGTCTGCCCGCGTTGCCTTGGTGCCTATCTGCTCCTGCTCCATCTTGGCAAGGAGGCTCGCCTGGCTGTAGCGCCAAGGCGGCTGCGTGAACTTGTCTTCCATTTTCACCTGCCTGTTTGCAAGCACCTGGCCCTGCGCAAGCGGCGACGGCAGCCGGCCCGGCTGCTCGGCGACTACATTGACATAAGGTCTGTAAAGCGCCATCCAGCCGTCGTACAGGGTCGCCCTGCCCTCTGCCAGGAAGCGGTAACTATTATCACCGTTTTCAATCACGATCTCTGCCCGCACTCGCTCCGTCAGCGCGGGGTCGCCAAACGTGGCAAGGAACCTCCTTGCGATCAGGTCGTATATTTTAAAGTCGAGCCCGGACAGGCTGCTGCTTCTGCGCGCCGCAGCAAGGCCGGTGGGGTATATTGCGGGGTGCGCCGGGTCGCTCATGGCGCCCTCGTGCGGGGCCAGTCTGCCGTTGCTTCTTTTTGCAAGCAGCAGCATCGAAACCTCCCGGCCATAGCTGGCAGAGGCAAGGCCGTCCAGGATCTTGCGGTAGTTTATGGACGGCGGCAGCTTTTGGCTTGCAGTCCTTGGATACGAGATGAGCGCCCGCAGGTACAGCTTTTCGGCGACGGCAAGCGTGTAGCCCGGCGAGACCTTGAACAGCCTGTACGCCTCGCGCTGCAGGTCGCCAATGTTAAAGGGCGTAGGCGGCTTTAATGCGACCTTGTCTTTGTCGATCCTGCTCACGGTGCCGTCCCTGCCCGTGCAGGCGTCCAGAACAGCCTGCGCCTCTGCCTGCACCTCTATCTTGGGCTTTTCATAGCCTGCGTGCACCATAGCCCGGCTGCCGCCCTCGCCCTGCACTTCAAAATCGGCAGCTATCGTCCAGTAGGGGTCAGGCACGTGCAGCCGTATCTCCTGCTCCCTGTCTGCCGCAAATGCAAGCGTCGGCCCCTGCACCCTGCCGATTGACAGGTTGCGGTAGCCGCCGCCTCCCCCCCATCCTCCGTTGCCGCCTTTTTTGTTATTATTATTGTTGTTGTTGAACGACTGCGCAAGCGCCCTTGACAGGTTTACGCCGTATATGAAATCGAGCAGGTGGCGCGCCCTGCCGGCCTGCGCAAGCCCCTCGCTGGGCTTTTGCAGGTTCGCAAACGACTCCCTTATCTCGTCGTCTGTAAGCGTCGAGAACTTGGCCCGCAGCGCCCCGGAATACCTGTTGCCGCAGGCGTACTGCAGGATGCTGTAGCCTATCACCTCGCCCTCCTGGTCATAGTCGCAAGCGTGGACAAAGCCGCCGCCTGCCTCCTTGGAGAGCTTTGATATGACGCCGATTATCTTTGCCGCCCTGCGGTTTTTTTCCGCCACCGGCGCCCATTCCAAGTCAAAGACGGGATAGACGCTCCTGTTTTTCGTCGGGTCAGAGACGCCGTACAGGTGGCCCGACGCCGAGCAGACCTTGTAATGTATGCTTTTTTCTCCCACCCCCACCACCACTGATTGCACGTCAAACACCGACACGCCGGCGGCCGGCCTGCTCTCCGTCGCCCTGCCCAGCGCGTGCGCTATGCGCCTGGCCGCATCCGGTTTTTCGCAGACCACCAGCGTGTAATTCAACGCAAATAATACCCGCACAATCACGTTATAATACGTATCAGAGCTTATTCTTACGGAGCGAGAGTGTCTAAGATATAAATACAGCAAAACTGGTAGTTCTGTTTATCATATGACCAACAAGGTTTGCGTTCTTGGCGCCGGCAGCACGAAATACGGCAAGTTGAACGAGAGCATCATCGAGATAGCGCTCTCCGCCGCCAAAGATGCCATCGAGTCGGCCGGCATTACTCCCAAGGAGCTCCAGGCAGGCTACATTTCAAACGTGTTTGGCGTTGCAGACAAGCAGGTGCACATGGCCCCCGTAATCATGAGCAACCTGGGCATCTCGCACGTCCCCGGGCTCACAATCGAGTCGGCCTGCGGCTCGGGCTCGGTCATGTTCAGGGAGGCGTTTGCAAACGTGGCGGCCGGCTTTTACGACTGCGTGCTTGCGCTCGGCGTCGAAAAGGTGACCCACACGGGCACCGCGCACAGCACCACGCTCTTTTCATACTGCTCTGACTTTTTCTACGAGGGCGGAAACGGCGCCTCTTTTCCAGGCCTGTTTGCGTCGATGGCCCGCGCCTACATGACGACGCACAAGGCGACTGAAGAGGACCTGGCGCACGTGGCAGTCAAGAACCACGAAAACGGCCTGCTCAACCCCAAGGCCCACGTCCGCAAAAAGATAACGGTCGACGAGGTGCTAAAGTCGCCGGTGGTGGCTTCGCCGCTGAAACTCTTGGACTGCTGCCCGTTCTCTGACGGCGCGTCCGCCGTCATCCTGTGTTCTGAAGACTTTGCCAAGAAATCAGGCAGGCCGTACGTGGAGATAATCGGCTCTGGCCGCGGCGCGTCGCCGGCGGCCGTGCAGGGAAGGGAGGACATCACCACCATCCCCAGCACCGTGGCAGCAGCAAGGCAGGCGTACAAGATGGCCGGCATCACCGCCAAGGACATCGACTTTGCAGAGGTGCACGACTGCTTTACGATTGCCGAAGTAATCGACATCGAAGACCTGGGCTTTTTCCCAAAGGGCAAGGCGGCCCACGCAGTCAGGGACGGCGCCACGAGGCTCAACGGCGAGATACCGATCAACCCGTCCGGCGGGCTGAAATCAAAGGGCCACCCAATCGGCGCAACGGGCGTCGGCCAGGTGGTCGAGGTGTTTGACCAGTTCACGGGCAGGGCGGGCGAGCGCACTGTAAAGAACGCCGAAATTGCGCTGACGCACAACTTTGGCGCGACCGGCGCAAGCGCAGCGGTGCACATATTCAAAAAGGTAGACAGGAAGTAAGAGAGAGATGTCCTCAATGCACGGGGTCAGGGAAAAATTCGTCGAGGCCGCAAACAGGAAAAAGATACTTGCTCACAAGTGCACGAAATGCGGCCATCTCATGCTCGAGACGGTGATGTTCTGCGAAAAGTGCTCCGGGTCCAAGTTTGAAGACATCGAGCTTGAAGGCGCCGGCACCGTCGTGACGTACACGATTCAGGCCGTGGCGCCGGAGGGGTTTGAGGACGCCGGCTCGTACGCCTGGGTGGTGTTCAAGATAAACGGCACGAACAACCTGCGCGCGTCCGGATTTTTGCCCGGCGTGGCGGCGCCCAAGGACCTGCCGGTCGGGGCCAGGGTTGCAGTCAAGGGCTTTGACCAGAAGCACGGCCTGATGCTGGAAAAGGCGTAGCGTAACGTAGCGTGTAGCATGGCTTTTGGGGCCGCGAGGCCGTGCGTCATCTGGCAGTTCTATCTAGTTGATTGTGGCAGGCAGGCAGCCTGCCTGCTCCTTTCCATCCCCCGCGCCCAAAAGCCTGATCCTGACAGGCAGAGGCCGGCTATGAGCCTTTGACGCGCGATGGCAAAAAGGGGCGCCGCCGTACTCGGGCGGCCACCACCCCTCGACAGGCGGAAACACCGGCCTGATAAAGAGCACGGACGGCGGGCGCAGACGTGGCAGGTGTTCCAGCGGTTCTCGACCCGCTAGCAGGGGGGAGGGAGAGGGGGAGAGAGAATTAGGGTTCAATAAATTGACCGAAACGGGTTATATCCAGTATTATGTCCAATGGATCACCAATTATTGCTGTCTCTTCCGGAAAGAGAGTCGTTCTTGTATCAAAAACGCGTGGCAGTGCAAACCTTTCATTAAATAATCCCTCATCCTCCAAAATCTGCGGAAATGCCGATTACTGTACAAGTATGCAAGAGAATCCTAAAGATGGACGGTTCCATCCGGTTCGCAGGGGTGGCGAACGGTTTTGGCCGCATAGTCGCCAGCGAGTACCGCAAGGGCGTCACCCCGCTGCTGACCCTCCAGGAATCCGAGATGTCCGTCGTCGCGTCTGTCATCAGGCAGGAGATGAGAAAGGTCCACGAAGCAAAACTCGGCAAAACACTCTACGCGGTGGCCGCCTATGAAAAAGTAAAGAGGGCGACGATACCCATGACCAAAGGCTCCGTCCTCATGGTCTCCTTTGACATCCTGGCCGACCACGAGTCGATAATACTGCACAAGCTGCTGCCGTTTCTAAAGGCGCACCAGCTGTTGGAGGCAGACATCACTCCGTACCGGCCGCTGATGGTGAGCGAAAAAGTGCCGCAGGGTAGCGCGCAGGCAGACAGAGGCAGCAGCAAAAGCCGCCGGCCCTGACAACAACAGCCCTGCAGCAGAGCAGTGCGCGCACGCCGCTTGCGTGTACTTTTTGCACCCGGCCCTCTTTCCTTCGGATTTGCAATGCAATGTACACGCACTGCTAAATAGGTCAGCGCAATAACCCTGCTCAACGGATCCAAAAGCAATGCTTGGCCCTGTTCTGCGATCATCCGTGCCAAGTAGGTTAGCCATCCGGCGGGACAGGGCCACGCATATCATCACCACCACCATCACCCGTCGTCGGTTATCGTGCTCCGGCGGTCTCTGTCGGCCACGCGTAATGCCTGAATATGGCGCCCGTCAGGACGGGCTGAATTGCAACCGGGCGTGTGCCTGCGCGCCGCGTCCTGCTCGCCGCCGCATGGTGATAAAACAAAAAGTGAGTGAGTGAACCCCATGAGCGCCTCCAGTTCTGAACACGGTGCGCCCGGAGCCGCCAATCCTGCGCCGGTATTCCTCAACTTTGCATTCTTTAAAGTGGACCCCAAGTGGCGCTGGCTAAACGAGATCGGCAAGGGCGAGGCGGCAAGAGAGCTTGCAAGCCTGGTCCAGGCTGCAGACACCAAGATGATGGCGATGAGGGTGAGGACGTATTCGACGCTTGGCCTCAGGGAAGACGCGGACCTGATGTTCTGGATGATCTCTGACAGCCTGGAAAAGACGCAGGCCTTTACGTCAAAGCTGTACAGCACGGTGTTTGGCAAGTACCTTGCGCCATCGTACGTTTACCTTGCAGCCAGCAGGCCGTCCATATATTCGGGCAAGCTGGCGCAGAGCTACCTCACCGACGCCCCGCCCCTAAAGTACGTCATCGTTTATCCGTTTGTCAAGACGAGGGAGTGGTATCTTTTGTCGTTTGAGGCGCGCAAAGAGATGATGGAAGAGCACGGCATGATCGGGCGCAGGTTCCCGCAGGTCAGGCTCAACACGTCGTATTCATTCGGCCTCGACGACCAGGATTTCATGCTCGCGTTCGAGACCGAGGACCTTTCTGCGTGGCAGGACCTCATAATGCAACTGAGAGAGAGCAAGGCCAGCAGGTACGTGGTCCGGGACACGCCGATGCTCCTCTGTGTCAAAAAGGACATAGAGGAAATAGTCAGGAGTATTGGCTAGCAGCAACAGCAACTTGGTCGAACCTGTCTGGCGAGATCGTCCTTGCGGGTGGACGAGCCGGCATGGGACGGCTGCAACTACCATCAGCCAACCAATCGGCTAACCATTGATTACATGCGCAAACCGCTTGCAAAGAACTACAGTGCAGCCCCAGTTCTTAATAACATGCCATCCGGCAAGCAAGCCGATCCATGTCCTCCGAAATAGTGAAAGATTACGACAATGTTGTGGCTTTGCTGGAACACAGGCATCGTAACGTAGACCCGTTCTTGCTTCTAAAGTCCTCCATGCTTGCCAGAAAGTATCCAGGAGAAACAGCGCAGAGGTTCTGGCTCAGCATACACTACAAGCGCGGGGCAAACGAAGAAGAGCTGTCCCGCAGGCTGCAGTCCATGGTGGACAAGACACCGTCAAACCACGGCAACGGGCATTACGAGCTGGTGCTGCAGGTCAACCTTGACACCGTGCTTGCAATAGCAAGCCAGCCTAACATCGAATGGGTAGGAGGAGAGGTCTATCCAAACGCCTAGCAGCTGCAGAGCCATCAAAATGTTGAAAGCCCATTCACGGTAAAATATCCCGCCAGCCGCCCCGCCCCCACTCCTCTTCTCTCCAGCGGCCAAAAGTAAAAAGAAGTATGTATGTATGATGCAGCTGGGCAACCCTCTGCTGAGATCCCCATGCACGCCCTGCCGCGACGACAACGACAAACAAATGCTTAACCTGTTTCTGTGAACCGTGTTACTCAGACGCCAGAAACCAAGTTGCACAGTTCAAGAAAGAAAGACGACTATTATTCCCCTATCTATCAAGGCTCAAGCTTTTGGCATCGGCGTTGCTCTCTTCCCCCGCCCCCCTAATTCGCAATCCTCTTCCGCGGATCCCCGGGAATCCGGAGAGTATCACAGCGCCGGCATATTCTATTGATAGCAATTTGCCTCTCGCTCCTCCATGAATATCATATGGAGAATCGGCGGGCATGTCCGGGATGAATACTTCACGGAAGCCCGTTGTTTTTGCAATGCACTGCATTCCTATTCTTTATTAGATCGGCCTTTGTGGCGCATCCAACCAATTCCTGAAACAGCAGGTCCTCTCCGCTCGCGAGCCCACCAATTGGCTCGCGAGCGAGGCTATCAAAACAATGCGAAATCTGTCTCCCTCCCTCCTTCCCCTTCCA
>NZ_JBBIHK010000026.1:26348-27127 GCF_037447015.1 Nitrososphaera sp.
CGCAAACACGATCAGCCGCCCCGCCCCCACTTCTCTTCTCTCCAGCAACGCAGCGCCATGCAAAGCAGTCCCGGCACATATTTCTTGGAATGCCGGTGCCATGCCGATGTCTTTGGAATTCTGCAGGCAGGTCCTGTCGCTTGATCCGGGTATAAGGTTTGCAGGCGTTGCAAACCCTGGCGGAAAGCTGCTGGCCGCTGAGTATCGCGAGGGCCTTTCACCCCTGCTCGACAGGAACGAAGTCGAGCTTGCCGTCGCCCGAACCGTGCTGCACGCAATGGAAGACGACGAAGCTTTGCAGGGCAAGCTTGGCAAGACGGCATACAGCATAACAACGTGCGAGAAAGTCAAGCGTGCGACAGTACCCTTTCATGACAAGCATAGAAGGATCCTGCTCGTCTCGTTCGACACCTCTGCGCGCCCGGGGCCGATCATCCGGAAAAAGATACTCCCGTTAATTAATTCAGAGTTGGGCTGGAAATAGCGAATTTATTTATCTGTTCAGCATTCTTCCGTGGAAAATCTGAACGTAAAATTTTATATACTGCCTGCAATACTACGTGCACCATGGTTTGGCTAAGACGTACTACACACTATCTGTTCATAGTAGTCGTTGCTGTGAACAGCACGCTGCTGACCATCAACTCAGGAGACTATCTGTTCTACACAGACTGGATGTGGACATCCTTCGTGGTGTTCTCGATCTCACAGTCTACGATGATAACTGTGGGCGCGATATACTACATGTTGTTCACAGGCGTTCCAGGCACTGCAACGTA
>NZ_JBBIHK010000027.1:0-26610 GCF_037447015.1 Nitrososphaera sp.
CTTGCCGCAAGCCACAGGTTCTGGATGGCGCAGCAGACGCTGTAGACGCCCGTGTCCTCTATCGAGGTCCGGCCAAGCACGAACGGGCCAAAGCGGGTCGGGTCGTAGGTGACGCAGACGTTGAGCGCAGACTCGATTATCCCCTCGAGCTTTAGTTTGGCGTATTTTGCCTGCCTCTCGCTGTCACCGGCAAGCATGGCGATAGAGCGCTCCCGCTCCCGGAAAAAGGACTCCTTGACCTGCCTCCTCGTCTCCATGTCTTTGATCAGTATAAAGTTCCACGGCTGGGAAAAGCCCACCGACGGGGCGTGGTGAGCCGCGTTCAGTATCCTGAGTAGGATGTCATCCGGCACGTCCCGGCCGCTGATAAAGTGCGACCGCACGTCCCGGCGCGAAAATATCGCCTTGTAGAGCCCCTCCTTTTCCTGCCCTGACAGGGCGTAATAATGATCTGCTTGTTCTTTTCCCAAGAGAGTCAGCTGATGATATTGCGTTCCCGTCCGGTTATTATGCTTGCTACATCAGGCAGCGCATACAGTCGTTACAGGATATGTATTCCGAAGATAGTGTTTTTGGTTACTTGCTATCCGCGAGCAGATAGGTCTCCAAAGTTGCGGCGCCAACAAGCATTCTAGACTTCACTAATTCTGTCTCCCGGGCAACTACGTTTACCAATTTCCCATCATATCTGCCATTTTGGGCATCCCTGATGTTCTTTTCTGCTTTCTTCCGATTTTCCGGATACAAATCAATCCCAGTAAAGTTTCTTCCAGTTAGAGCACATACTACGCCTGTTGTTCCTCTGCCCATGAAAGGATCAAGAATCCAGTCGCCTTTCTGAGATGCAAAGTTGATTATCCTTGCTACAAGGTCCTCTGGGAATATAGCAAAATGTTCGTTCCCATAATGGGCTTTTGTAGATATTTCCCAGACGTTGCCAGGATTCTTTCCTGCAGGGTTACATACAGCAAATATTGGGTAGTGTTTATGATCACCAATCCTCTTCCGCGTGGCATGTCTTTTGAACTTCCTAAAGCATGTGGGACAGTACTTTTCTGGATCGTAGCCGTATGCCCAAGAGATTTCGCTCGTAGAAGGCAGTGCACTGAATGGAGTATCAGGCTTTGCGTTGTGTATGATGTCTTCTAATTGGGAAATCCTTTCTTTGTCTGCATTGACAGGCTGATGTTGTAAGAGATGATGAGGAGGTGTTTTGTTTCTTCCTTCCCGTGCCTCATTTCCACCCACTCTTATGAGGTCGAGATTTGTGTATGATACATCATTTTTAGAAAGGAAGAGGATGAACTCGTAAGCCTGAGAAAGATTGTGTTTTGCACTGCTCGATACGTTATTTTTCTTGTACCAGACGATATCTTCTCTGAAAGTATAGCCGTTTTCAACCAGCTTTAGAGCCAGCCGATGGGGAATCATGAGCTTTTGATTGTTGCGGCGTGTGTCTCCTATAACTATCCAAAGCGAACCATCTTCTGTCAATAATTCTCGGCATACAGTAAATACTTCAGCTAACCTTTCGATAAATTGCCGGTCTGTCTTTTCTTGGCCGACTTCACTTGCATTATCACCATAATGTCTATGACCGTAATATGGCGGAGAAGTTATGATCACACGGTATTTGCCCTTTTGTCTTGGATCATCTGCAAGGTTCCTGAGAACTTTGAGTGAATCGCCATCACGGAGATCGCAGGAAATCAATCTTGAAGCTTCCAAGCTTGTCAGACCCTTATGAAGATTTAACCTTTTTGTAATGGCTATTCGAGGCAGCATAGACATAGATACAATCGGCTATCTCTTGATCTCTCATGTCTGTTTTAGGCACAGAGTTTCTTTTTTGCAGATCCATCCTATGCCTGATAATCCTGATGCACGCTTCCAAGCTTTGGATATCATCTGGCGTCGCAGTAAATTTGCCATAGTTTGCAACGAAATTGGAATTCGGTTTTTCGGACAAAACAAGCCTTATTTCGTTGATGATATTGCTACCTGTCTCCAGCAGCAAGCTTCTTTGAGAGATAGCCAAGTCTACGGATAACCAAATATCGTCCCATTTCTTCCGAAATACTTTATCAAGCACATTTACAAGTGCAGCCCTTTCATGAGTAAAATTTTTTGTGACATCGTTTCCATATAGTAGGTCGATGATCACTGATAGACCGTCTTTTTCAAAGCTTAGCTGCTGAGTATTTGCGTCATACGTCAGTTTCACTGAAAAACGGTTGTTGTGTTTCCTGTAGTATTCTTCCATCAGCCTCTTGCTCTGTGTATAAAAGCCCTTAGATTTATCGTCGTCTATTGTAGCCTCTTTTCCATCAACGCTAAATAAAAATCCTGTATGCATCTCCAGCCTCTTGATTCCAAGACCAAGAAGAGCCTGTGCAATATCCATCTCCACTCCATCTCCTATATACACAGGCACGCCGTTCTGTATCATCTCAGCCAGCTTTAGGAACTTTTTTGCTAGAGACTCCTCTCGGGCTGCGGTTCCACCGCTGTCAACTCGATTTTTTATTTCAAGAAATACTAACCTATTTCCTATGACGTTCAACAGATCAAACTTTAGTTTCGGATCACTGCCGGTGACCTTCCATTCTTTGATTTCGGCAGAACCCTTGATCGAAGCTATCCATTCAGGTATCTTTGATAGGCGCATCCCGTTAACAGCAGTGGCTCCGCCGGCAGAGGCAAGAACCTTTTCCAACAAAGCCCCCCTCCCGCCCTTAGAGCCCCAAAAATAAGATGTCACTTCCATGAGAGCACGATATCGGTATTTGCCACTCTCAATTGAATCTAGACCCATAAAATTTGCAGAAAAAGAATCGAAAGTTGAGGCAGGATCAGTTGCAAAGGCCGTTAGATTAGATACAATGTTTGCGTAGGCCTCACGGAGCCAGGACTCCTCACGGCTCAAGTCAGATCGGTTCTGGAGGAGCAGCATCCTTCGTGGTCTAATACCCATACCGTAACTGAAACTGCAACAATGTTATAGATTTTGTGCATACCATCCTGGCCGCAACGAGGCGGAGAATCGAAAGAAGGTTAAACCAGTAGGCAAAGATGAAGAACTGTAACAATATATTTGGGCTAAAAAGGTATGTGGGGCGTAGTAACAAGAGGGTCGCTGGTCTAGCTCGGTTAAGACACCACGTTGACATCGTGGGAATCGAGAGTTCAAATCTCTCGCGACCCACTTTTCCTTTCTTCTTCTCTTTCTCGAGACACGCTAGTTCTGCGATATGGCTATCGGGTTCTTGCAGAACGGGCACCGTGACAGGTCGGGATCGACGAGCTCGCCCTTTTTGCTGTACAGCTCGACCGTGCCGTCTGGGCTGACCCGGATCATGTTCTTCTCCTTGGCGCCAGCCATCTTGGTACAGCACCAGCTGAAATCATAGCGCACCGAGTCGGGCTTTTTGGTTATTGCTACATGCAAGCCGCAAGCAATTCCGGGCGGTTTGTTTATTATCTTTTTCTCTCTCCCCTCCCCCTCTCCTCCCTCCTATTCCAAAGTAACTGTTTTTACAGACGCGGTGGAACCACTGCCATAGAAAGAGCAGACATGGAAACAATGACAGAGACGACAGCAACAGGGGCCGCGCGGAGCACAGTTCAGGAGGAGGTGCCTCCAGACAGGCGCCAGGAGATCCTGCGGTACCTGCGGCTGTTTGGCTACAAGCCCGGGAGCACGATATTGCAGGTGCACATCGCCGGCTTTTTCCGCAAAGGGCAGGGCGGCGGAGGGCGAGGCCGGCAAAGGAGGGCAGAAGCTGTCAAGAGGTATGGCGGCACCACGTTTGTAATAGTCGGAAGGACGCATGACCCTGCCGTTCTGGACAGGCTTGCAAAGCCAAAGAGCAGGAACGCCAACCCGGGGTACGTCGGGTACCTGTGGCACGGCAAGGCCGGCGTGCCGCCGCACGAGCTTTTGCCCCTGGACTTTGTCCCGTCTCAAATGCACTACCCTGACGACTGGAAAAAGATGTTTGCCACAAAGGGGATGCTGGTTGCGATGCACGTTCCTGCAGCATTTGCAAGCAAAAAGAACGCGCTTGCCCGGGCGCTGTACCGCGCGGCCAGGGGAGCAGACGCCAAGAAAGGGTGGAATGCTCTTCTGGACCAAGTTTCAGCCCTTGGATACGAGAACGTTGTCCTTGCCGCCCCGTCAGAAGGAGAAGAAAAAGAAGAGGGAAAGAGAAGAACCCGTGTCGCGCAGGCCTAGCTCAGCCGGGCTTGGGGCAGCCTTCCATCGGCCAGATGAACACATCCTTGCCTGGCAGCTGCCAAAGCTCGTTGGCATAGAGCGACGTGTCGTCTATGTGGCAGCGCTCGCACATGTTCACCATCAGGTCGCTTGCCGGCTTGCCTATCAGCTTCAGGAACTCTTTTGCGTATTCCCTGGCCTGCGCGTCCAGCTCCGAAGGCACCTGCTCCGCACGCGACTTGTCAGTCGGTATGAACACGTCAAAGTGGAGCTTGCCGCCGTCTGCATACGTGTTGTAGACTACGACCTTTTTCCGGCCGCCGTGATATGGTTCTAGTTGCATTGCGATGTCGGCTATTGTAAAGCTTGCAGACGGTTTTAATTTTTTTCCCTCCTTTCTGTCCCGCTGTATTTTTTGGAATGGCAGGTTGCTTAAATAATAGCCCGGCCCAATAACGCGGGTTGCTCCAGGGAAAGCGGGTCTCCAGAAACAAGTGGCGGCAGCAAAGAAGGTGAAGCAGCACAGGCCATGAGCGGCAGCGGACGAGGAGGAAAAGAGGCCGCCGACAACCGGCAGCGCGCCGTGTCGCAGATCCACAAGACGTTGAGGGGCCTGCTGTTTACAGAGACAGAGGTATTGTACTTTCACCTTGCAAGCGTCGGAGTCGGGCGCGACGAGATACTGGACAAGCCAGACAGCTTTGTCAAGACGCTGCGAGACATATTCGGAAACGGCGCCCCGCTGATAGAGGGGGCAGTGGCCGCGCAGGTGTGCCAGGAGCTTGGGATGGAGCCGGTCTCAGACCTTGCAGTCCTGCTCAGGAGGCTTGCCGGCGGCAGCAACGACGGCGGCGGCAGTAGCGCCGATGGTAGAGGAGGGCGACCATAGAGACATGGACGGTGCAGACAAAAAAGCCCTCCTCGACCCGATGCGCGACGACAGCACACTTGCGTTCCTTGCGTCCTATGCAAAAAAGTCCAGAGAGAGCATCCAGCCCCAGTTCCGCCACGGGACAGGCGTCGTCTACGAGATAGAGGGAGTAGGCCTCTCTTTTGACAGGATAAAGAGCTACGAGCAGGAAAAGTTCCTTGCAGTCGCAGGCACCAAGTCGTACCCCGCCTGCCCCCGGTGCTCAAGCCTGCTGCTCGCGATCAGGCTCAACTGCCCCGACTGCAAAAAGTCGTCGCTTGCAAGGTCGGAGATAATGATACACTACGAGTGCGAGTACTCCGGCCCGGTCGAAGAGTTTGTGTCGCAGAGGGGCGGCTCCGAATACGTGTGCCCCAAGTGCTCAAAGGAGATGAAGCGTGTAGGCATAGAGTACGGCAAGCCGGGCATAGGCTTCAAGTGCCAGGACTGCGGCAGGGTTTTCCAGTACCCTCTGGTCAACATCGCATGCAGCGACGGGCACGAGTCGCGCGTCGACGAGATAGACCTCAAGCCGTTCCCGGTGTACAGGGTGAACGACGAGATCCAGAGCTTTGCAGAAGTCGCCGACCGGTTCGTGGCCGTGCAAAAGGCGCTTGCGGCAGACCACGGCATCGAGGCAGAGGTGCTCGGCAGGGTGAGGGGCGCAAGCGGCGTCACGCACATAATTCCGCTTGTAGCCAGGACCGCCAGATCAAAACTCGTGGTCGACTTTATGACAGACGAGTCCGGCGTGGAAGCAAAAATACTGCAAAAGATACTGCGCGGGGCCGACCTTGGCCAGTACGTGATGGTGCTCTTTGTGCCCGGCTCGCTCGTGGGCAGGCTCGCCCCCGTGGTCAACCTCGACAAGATAAGGCTCGTGCCCCTCGCCGACATTTCAGACGCGCAGGCCATAGCCGGAGAAGTGGCGAGGGTTGCAGGCTAGGCGCGTCGCGCTCTTTTCGGCCGCGATGGCCAGCCTTGCGGCGTTTGCCGTCCTGCTGCCCTCTGCGTTCCTGTTTGCGCTTGTGACTTCCATCACGGCCATCTATACGGTGTGGGGCGTCTACCACGTCGTGATCACGCTTTCTGGGCTAAAGCCGCCGATGAACCCCGACGTCAGGCTCGACCACTACCCCAAGATATCTGCCATCCTGCCGGCCCGCAACGAGCCCATACTTGGCAGGACGATAGAGGCGTGCCTGCACCACGTGGACTACCCGCAGGACAAGAAGGAGATAATCGTCGTGGTGGACGACGAGGGCGGCGAGCGCATAGCCTTCTGGTACCAGCAGAAATATCCGGAGACTGTCAAGCTCCTGGCGCGCCGCCAGTTCTTTCCGACCAAGCCTTCGGCCCTCAACGACGCGATGCGGCTGTGCACCGGCGACATCGTGGTGATAATGGATGTGGAGGACATACCGGACAGGGACGTCTTTTTGAAGGCGGCGGCTGCGATAACAAAGCACGGGCGGCAGGCCGTGCAGGTGATCCTGCGCATAGGCAACACCGACGACTCGTGGATATCCAAGGTGTTTGGCATGGAGTACGCCGGCTGGTTCCGCATAATGCTCAACGGCAGGTCGAGCCTAGAGATGTTTGCGCCGCTTGGCGGGACGGGGAACTATTTCAGCCGCGCCGCGCTCAGATACGTCGGCGGTTACGAGCCTACAAACCTGGCAGAAGATGCCGAGCTTGCGATCAGGCTGCGCATAGCGCGCTGGAACGTCGGCACAATCGACGCCAGGCACTGGGAGGAGGCGCCCGTGACGCTCGACGCATGGATAAAGCAGCGGAGCAGGTGGTTCAGGGGCTGGATGCAGAGCTTTTGGAAGTACTCGCACATACTGTTCCGGCCGGCAGTCGCAAGGAGGATGGGATACATGGGCATATTCTCGACGCTTGTGATGCTGGTCAGCCCCCTCATCGTTGTGCTCAACTGGATAGCGTATGCGGTGACCGCGTACTGGCTGCTCGAGTCAGCCGGCGTGCTCCCGCCGGCGACTGCCGGCGCCATCCCCTTCTGGACGATAATCCCGCTCTGGTTCAACGCCCTCTACTACTATATCTGGATAAAGGGCGCCAAGCTTGAAGGGATCAAAGTCAACGTTGTCAGGTATTTGCCCCACATGTTCTTTTACATGAACGTGATGATGCCAATAGCGTCTCTTCGGGCGTTCTACCAGGAGCTGTTCAAGCCCGTGTTCTGGGAAAAGACTGCGCACCAGGGCAGGGGCGTCAGGTCCCCTTCGGCCGCAGTGGAAAAATAATATAATTAAAAACACGGCTAGGGCTTTTATCCTCGTGGTGCGCACATTCTACCGTAGTGGCAATAGAGTGCGGCATCTGCGGCAGGCCCGTGGAAGAGCTTGCGTTTAACTGCCGGTACTGCAGGGGCTATTTCTGCTCAGAGCACAGGCTGCCGCCAAACCACGACTGCATTTTCCTGAGCGACTTTATGCGCCAGCCCGAGAAAGACAGGGAGTTCATCGAGTATTTGCACGGCAGGCATGGGAGCGCCGGCCAGCGGCTGGCGGCCACCCTGAAAAATGCGGTCGTGCTGCGCTTTTCAAAAACAGAGCTGGCGCACCTTGCCCTTGGCACCGCGCTTGTCACGGCAGTGGGCATGTCCATCTTTCACTTCAGCCTGCAGCCGGAATACCTTGCAGTCTTTGTGAGCGCGTTCCTGCTGCACGAGTTTGCGCACAAGTTCCTAGCCCAGTTCTACAGGGCGTGGGCAGAGTTCCGTGTGCTGCTGTACGGCGCGGTGATAACCGCGATATCGGCGCTGCCCTTTTTCCCCTTCAAGTTCATCGCGCCAGGCGCCGTGTTCATCGGCGGTCCGATAAGCGAGGGCAGGAACGGCAGGATCTCACTTGTCGGCCCGCTCACCAACATTGCGCTTGGCGCAGGCTTTGCGCTTGCATACTACCTCGACGTATCGAGCCCCGACCTGATGCTGACAGGGACCAGGTTCAACAGCTGGATAGCCATCTTTAACCTCATACCCTTCATGGGGCTTGACGGCTCCAAGATATTTGCGTGGAACAAGCTGGTGTGGGTGGCGGCGCTTGCAGCCTCGGTGGGGTTGTACGTCCTTGCTGGCTTTACATCGGGCAGGGGGTTGTTTGGCCTCTTCTAGCTAGTCTCGCATGGCCGCTGCTTTTCTGATCCCCGGCTTTTGGCCGTCCCTTGCCTCCAGCAGGACGGAGAGGAGCGAGCCGGCGCACAGCACGTACGAGGCCGCATAGAGCGCGTTCCACATCTTTTCATCCTGCAGAGCGGCAAAGTCGGTCAGCGCAAAATAGCTAAAGCCGGTGTCTGCCACGCTGAACACGACCACGCCTGACGCCAGGAGCACCAGCGAGAGCCTGCCCATGAGGCCGCCGCTGCGCCTGTCGCGCCCGGCTATTATCAGCACCGCAGCGGGGACGAGCAGTATGCCGTCGAGCAGCGGGTAGGCAAGGCTTGCCGCAAGCAGCAGCCAGTCGCCATCGGTCGGCTGCGAAAATCCGAGCGTGCTTTCGACCACCTGTATGAGGAAAAAGTTGAGGAAGAACGCCTCGAGCGTGACTGCGGCCACGACGGCGACCAGCCGGTTCTCAAACGGCTGGTGCAGGGCGCGGTACAGCGAGAACAAAAAGATGGCGACAAACACATAGCCGGCGAGGTACGGGATGTCCGTCACCGACGGGAAGGGGATCTCGCCGGTGGCAGACAGCAGGTACGCCCAGAGGGCCTCGGCAATCGACCACAGCGCAAACCCGGCGGCAAGCGCGGCAAAGGGCGCAAAGCCGGGCCTCTTCCGGTGGGAGACAGCAGCAAGCACGGCCATCGCAGAGGCAAATGACGACGCAGCCGCGACTGCAAGGTTTTCGATCAGGTCCTTGGCAGGGCCGGAGGCAAGGAGCACCGCAAGCACCGATGCTGCAGCAGCAGTTGCAAGGACCGCTGCAAGCGTGGTGAGCCTCCTCCTCATCGTCATCGCCGTCGTCGCCTGGCCGGACACCACCAGAGTACCTGCCCGGAATTTTATTTAGGTTTCTGGCGCCGCTGCTTTTTACCGGCGCCGCACGCATGCAGGGCGGCAGGCCCCGGTGCTTTTGTCACCGTGCCATGCATATACGCAGATTTTTTCCTTATATAGGAGAACGCACTAACTGCAATACAGGCAGAAAGTCCGGAAGAAAACAGAGAAGGAGAGGGGCAGGCAGAACACACATGGAAATCAGGACAAAGCTGTTTGCAGGCATCATCACGACCGGAGTGCTCCTAGCGATATCCGGGTTCCTGCTTTACGACCAGATATCCAAGGTGGGCAGGTCTTTTGACGAGGTGCAGAGGCAGGCTACGCCTTCCATAATTGCGCTTGGCGAGCTCAAGTCCGACTTTAACCACCTCGTGGCGGCCATACTTGCGTACGCAGTGCACCCTGAGCAGATGCACGAAGACGAGATCGAGCGCTCCAAGGAGCAGCTGCAGGCGTCGTACGACAGGTATGCAGAGCTAGAGACAGACGAGGCGGCCTCTGAAAGGATAGGCGACGAGATCTTTTCCCTCCTTGTTATAGGCGACGGGATGGTCGAGATAGCGCAGGGCATGCCTGCTGCCCACAACCATGCTGCGCCGGCGGCCGGTGCGAACGCTTCTACAGACCACGCTCCTGCGGCGGCTGCTGTCGTAGGCGAGGATCACGGCCATGGCACAGCTGCTGCCGCTACAGCGGCGGCCAGCGGAGTTGACATAGAGCAGCTTCATGCCACCCTAGGGGACTTTGGAGAGCAGGCAGATGTCGTCAGGTTCGAGATAGACAAGAGGATCGAGGCCAACTTTGACCAGATGCAGGCCAAGCAGACAGCTGTTCTGTCGGACATTGCAAGTGGCACCAACCTGACAGTGCTCCTGACCGCAGCGGTGGTCGGGACGGTTGGAGGCATCGGGGGCGCAGTCACATTCTCCATTTCAAAGCGCGTCAGGCAGCTTGGCAGGGTGGCAAACGCGATAGCGCAGGGCAACCTTGGCGAAAAGATAGCCACGGCCGGCTCTGACGAGATAGCGCGCCTGGCGGCAAACTTTGAGCAGATGAGAAAGAGCCTCGTGCAGGCGCAGGAGGAGCTCAAGGGCAGGAACCAGCAACTTGAAGAGCTCAACGCGGTGCTTGAAAATGCCAACATCGAGCTGAAAAAGCTGGACAGGCTCAAGGACGAGTTCATAAGCGTGGCCTCGCACGAGCTGCGGTCGCCGATACACCCGATACTTGGCTACGCCTCGATGGCAAGGGACGGCATCATATCGAGCAAGGAGGCACTTGACATCATCCACAGGCAGGCGCAGAGGCTGCAGAGGCTGGCAAACGACATACTGGACGTGAGCAGGATAGAGAGCGGCACCCTGCCTTACAGCATGAAAAAGATGGACATACACGGCGCGCTTGTCAGCTGCGTAGAGGCCGTCAGGCCGTCGGTGGCCGCCGGCGTGTCGCTTGAGACAGACTTTGACTCCGCCCACGAAGACATGGAGATAGCAGGCGACAGGGAGCGCCTGTCGCAGGTGTTCATGAACCTGCTTGGCAACTCTGTAAAATTCACAAAGAAGGGCAAGATAACAGTCGCAAGCCGCCTGCTGCTGTCGCCGCCGTCGGCGGACAGAGGCAACGGTACGAAAAAGATCGAGATAACCATAAGCGACACGGGCGGAGGGATACCTGCCGATGTGCTGCCCCACCTTTTCAACAAGTTCGTGACCAAAAAGGTGGGTGACGACGTTGCGCACGGGACGGGCCTTGGGCTGTTCATCAGCAAGGCAATCGTCGAGGCTCACGGGGGCAGGATATCGGCATACAACAACGACACAGGCGGGGCCACCTTCAAGATAGAGCTCCCGGCGGCTGCAAACACGGCCAAAGAAGAGGGCGCGCAGACGCCAATGCCGCAGCAAAAAACAGCAGCGGCACGGTGAGAGCAGGCCGCACAGCGCATCACCTATCGAGAGAATAGTAGCCAATACTGGAAAATTGTTTTATATGTGACCATAGATTACCAACAACCATGAAGATGAACATCCTCGTAGCAGAGGATGAGCCCAGCATGAGCGAGCTGTACCGCATAGTGCTGACTGCAAGGGGCCACACGGTCACGATCACGGCAGACGGAGAAGAATGCATCAAAGCATACAAGAGCGCCACGGAGAGGCTGCCGGGCAAAATCCCTTCGAGATACGAGCCGTTTGATGTGGTCGTTCTTGACTACAGGATGCCCAAGATGGACGGGCTTGAGGCGGCCAGGCAGATACTTGCCATGAACCCCCAGCAGAGGATAATCTTTGCGTCGGCCTTTGTTAGGGAGACGCTTCGGGACTCGGTCAAGCAGCTGGATCAGGTGGTCGAGCTTATACAAAAGCCGTTTGAGCCCAAGGTGCTTGTAGACCTGATAGAGGACACGTCGATCCTGAAGGAGCTGCAGGAGATAAACAAGATGGTGGCGGAGATGAACGGCAGCAAGTCAGACGAGGTCCAGATAGACGAGCTCCTGAGCATACTCAAGCGGATACAAAAGGTCGGCTTTTAGTTAGTTCTCATTCGCTTTTGATCAAGGGAGCATTACTGCGGCCGCCACCACCGACGTCCACAGCCCGCCCTTGTCGCCCGTGGCCGACTGCGTCACGTTTGCCGTCTTTATTATCAGGCCGCTCGACTTGAACAGCTGCTTGCGCTCGTCCCACGCCCTTTCAGGGTCGAACGCTATGCCCATCGTGGTCGCAAGCATCGTGGCGGCGAGGTCTTCTGCATAGTCGCCTGCCACCTCCTCGGTCTGCCCAAAAGAATGGTGCTCCGACAGGTAGCCATAGTCCTGCTTGCCGGCAGGTATTGCGACCCCCACCGACGCGGCGACCAGCCGGTGGGGCTCGTTGGTGGCGTTGCGGGCAAGAACCACAAATGTTATCTCGCCGGCGCTCAGCTTTCTTAGCCCCTTCTCCTTTGGCAAGAGCTTGCAGCCGGGTGGCACGATGCTTGAGATGCTCACCAGGTTGCAGTACTGTATCGAGGCGTCCCGCAGGGCTATCTCAAATGAGGTCAAGTAGTCCTTGTGCCTGCCCACGCCCTTTGTGAGGAAAAAGTACCCCGGTATCAATGTATTTGTGCAGAAGAGGAATAAGCGGCAGGACTTTTCAGAGTTTTGCCGCCACGCGTCCGGCATCTCACCCCGTGTGCGACAGCAGCGGAAAAAATTGCCGGACAATTGGACAGGTTTGGATGCAACGCTTTAGTCGGCGTGCAGCGGCATATCTGTCCGGTGGCTAGAACCGGAAATAGCTGGCCGCTGATGCTTCCAGGCTTCCCCGGGCCAGCAAATACCGGCAACCTATTGGGTGGTTCATTGATGCCACCATCATTATCACCACCTCGTCATATCATCATCAGCGTCGCCGCCGCGCGTTACGCTAGGCGCTGCGTCCCCTGAACAAAAAAATCAGGCGGCGTTGGCCTGCTTTTTTGCTACGTATGCAAGCCCCTCGCTCTGGAGGTGGTCTATCAGCACGTGCTTTTGCATGTCGCCAAGCGACTCGAACGCCGCGCCGCAGGCGTGGCACTTGTACTCGCTCATTGTGATTGTATTTGCACCTGTCTTCTTGCCGCAGTCATTGCTAAAAAGGGTTATTCTTGCTGCGGTTGCAAACTAAAAAGGGGGGAGTCGTATTTTATGGCGCGTTGGCCGACGCAAGTTCCAATTCCACCATTGCTGCAGCAGCCTCCGCCGCCAAGACTCCGCCGTTTCCGGTCACAGAGGCCCTAAGATTCCTCGAATCCACCGAGCAGTTTGTAGGCGAGGGGGTGAACCCCGGTGGCTATTACAAGGCCGTGTGGTGCCGCGACGCTGCGTTCATACTCAAGGACTGGTTCCTGGCAGGCAGGTTCTCCGACGTGATGCAGGAGATACTCTTCATATGGTCGCACCAGATAGCACAGGACGGCGAAAAGGTGATCTACGGCAGAGGGTCGCCCGAGATGGGCTACGCCTCCCGCGTCGCCGCGCCAGACCGGCAGGCCAGGTTTCAGGGGGCGCTCCCCACCACAATATTTCGTGGATTTTCAGAGGTGTATGGCGCAAACCCAGACATCGACTCTACCGCGCTCATGATCTCTACCTCTGCATGGGCCTTTGACCTGTCACTCAAGGCGCGCCTTGCGTTTCCACCGCTGACAGATGCCGCTGCCATTGACGGTAGCGGCGTAGCCTCTGATTCGCAGGCGCTGGAGGCGCCCCACCTCGTCTCAAACCCGTCTGTGGTGATGGAGTACGTGATCCCGCGCATGCTAAAGGCAGTCGATTACCTGGCGGCCAGGGACGCAGACGGCGACGGCCTGCTTGAGCAGGGCCACAACGAGGACTGGATGGACACGGTCCTTCGCTCCGGCAAGGTGGTCTACAGCCAGGCGTGCTGGCTCCTGGCCCTTGCAAACCTCTCGTCGCTGATGAGGGAGCTTGGGAGGGATGCCGAGGCGGCCAGGCTCGAAGCGCAGTCGCAAAAGGCGGCAGGGGCGGTCGAGCGGCTGATGTGGTGCGAGCGTGAGGGAACCTACGCCGACCTGACGGAGGGCAAGACGCTCACGCAGGACGTAGCCCTGTACCTGGTCGCCGTGACAGAGAACACCGCCCGGAACTGCTTCAGCCCAGCAACGCAGCGGGTTCCACCCGAGCTTGAATCCCGCGCCGCAAGCACGCTTGCCGCCCTCAAGGACAGGGTATGGAAGCACCGCAACAACAGCAATAGCAATAGCAGAGAAGGCGGCAGCAACAGGGGCCGATGGCCGCTGGTCACAGAGGCAGAGCTGAAAAAGACGGGCCCCTGGAAGCTGCACCCAAACCAGTACCACAACCACACGCTCTGGCCCTGGATAACCGGCATAGAGATGCAGGCGCGCTGCAGGTTCGGCCTCTTTGGCGACTGCGGAGAGCTCTTTACAATGCTCTCGTCCCAGGACAGCGGCAATCCAAAGGCCCTGCGGGCGCTGTACGAGTGGATCAACCCCGTCACAGACAGAGGCCAGGGGGCCTTTCCCTTCCGGACAGGCATATCTGCGATAAGGGTTGCCATAGCAGAGGTTGTCGAGCGCATGGCGAGGGAGAGCAGGGGCAGTAGCTAGCCGGCGCTGCTGCCGCTACTGCCACCATCATCGCCAACTTTGCTGCTGTCATCCAAGAGCTCCACAAGCTGATCAAAGTAGGGCGGCAGCCTGTTGTACGGGTTGGTGTCAAACGAATCTTCGACATCGTCCGTTATGTACATGAACCCGACGTACTCTTTGGCATCGTAGACGTATCCCGGGTCAAGCGAGGGCACGTTCCTGGCGGTGAAAGAGAAAGTCTCTGGCGGGTAGTCCGGGTAGTGGGTGTTTGCCTGCAGCTGATCCACGGTTGGCAGCACCTTGTTCTCAAATATCATCACGTTGTCAAAGATGCCGTCCGTTATGTGCGCCCTGTCGACTGACGTGCCGGGGTTTGCGACGATATACTCCATGCCCTGCGAGCGGGCATAGCTGACAAGCTCTGTGTAGAAAGGCAGCTGTGCTGCGCCCGAGTTCACCTCGTCGAGCATCAGGCCGTTTACGTCGGGGTACCACGACCTGTACCTGTCCACCATTACCTTCAATTCTGCAAGCGAGAGGCCAGGCGGCTGCGTCGCGTACATTGTAGGCAGATAGCCCAGCACGTAATCGACCCCGGCCTGCCTCAGCATCGAAGTGCCGGCAGCATAGTTTGGATCGGGCCATATGCCGGGTCCGGACCACGGGTTTATCGTGACTGCAAACTGGACTGCGGGGTGCGCCGCCTTGGCCCTTGCAAGCTCGTTCCACATGCCCTGCGGCGAATCAAGGAGAGGATAGTCGTACAGCGGGACATAGACGCCGGTCTTGTGCTGAGGGAAGAGGGTGGAGTTGAAGACCGAGATCTGGGCGGTTGCCAGCGGCGACAGTGTCATAGCCGTCGCCTGCTTTTGCCCAAGCGCAGGGTACGACCAGGCAAAGGCACGCAAATAATAGTCGCCCGGTGCAGATATGGCAAGGGGAGGCGACTGGAGGGTGGCCGCCTGGCCGGCCCCAAGCAGGCCCTTAAAGATGTCGAGCTGGAGGGTTATGCCGCCTGCGTCCCGCAGCTCAAGGACTACCACATAGTCCCGCATCCCGGTATCGTGGTTTGCGATCTCTGCCACGCCGGCAAGCTCGGTGCCGAGCCGGGCCTTTTTCATGTGGTAGTTGCCTGCAGGGCTTGCCGCCGACACAGACTGCACAGAGACGGCGTCCGGGGATGCAGCTGCCGCGGTGACGGCGGCGCAGCAGCCTATGCCAGCCACGCTGCTGACGTAGCTACCGCCGCTGCTGCCGGCAAGGGAGCCCATGGCAAGCGCTAGCGCCAGCAAGACGGCGGTGGCTAAAAGCAGCTTCAAGTTGCAATGTTCTGGAACTTTTGAATGTTATATGCATACAGTCCATTATTTGTCCCGCCAGTGGTTTTAGAACCGGAAGCAACCCCCTTTATTGTAATATATTGGCAGGGGGTCGATATGGCGTGAAGGCAGGAAGAGCAGCAGTAGTAGTAACAATAATTGTGGCCGTGGCGGTAGTGGGGGTGGTAGCAATCATCGCTACTGCGGTATCCGCCATATTCATATTTGGTGCACCTGTGCCGGGGCAGCAGGCAGGGTCTTTATCATCATCGCCGTCATCGCTGCCGCCGCCTCCCGCGTCTGACAGCGAAGGGCAGGATTCTCTACCGCAGCAGCAGGACGGGCCGTCGGTCAACGTCAGCTTTGACGAGCCGGTGAACCTGACAAAGAACCCCGCAGATTCTGTCTATGGCCAAGTTGCAGCCGCGCAGGACGGCAGCGTGTACGTGGTATGGCAAGAGTCCGTCGAGGGACAGCGGTACACTGACGAGGAGGAAGACAGCAACATCGGCGACAGCAACTATGACATCTTTATGATAAAGAGTGCCGACAGGGGAGCCAGCTTTGATACCGCCGATGCCGTAAACATCAGCAGGAACCCCGGCTTTTCAGAGCACCCCCAGATCGCCGTCTCTGCTGACGGCGGCAGCATATACGTCGTCTGGACGGACAATAACAATAACGGCAGTGGCGGCAAGCAAGTCATGTTTGCCAAGAGCGACGACAGGGGAGCCAGCTTCGGCACGCCGGTGGCGCTTGGCAGAGCCGGCTCGTTCAACCCCGAAATAGCCGCTGCAGGCGACGAGCGGGTGTATGTAATATGGCAGGAGGAGGGCAATGGCGGGAGCAGCGGCAGGATAATGCTTGCGTCAAGCTCTGACGGCGGCGACAGCTTTTCTGCGCCCACCCCGCTCTACAGTGACGGGAGCGCAGGCACGCTCTTTTCCGAGTCCTTTCCCAAGGTGGCTGCGCAGGGCGACGGCGTCTATGCTGTGTGGGGCGTGCAGGATGTGAATGGTAGCAGCAGCGGCGACAGCAGCAGCAATGGTAACCAGAGCCAGTCCCTGCTCTACTCAAAAAGCCTCGATGGCGGCACGACCTTTTCCGCGCCGCAAAAGCTGAACGGTGGCATCGCAGTAGGCGAGGCGCAGGTAGCAGCATACAGGAACGAAGTGCACGTCGTCTGGGGTGGCCTGAACACCTCCACCGACAGCCTGTTCTACGTCAGGAGTACGGACGGCGGCAATAGCTTTTCCGCTCCAGCAGTCATAAAGAGCGGGGACAGCATGGTGAACCCGCTCAATGTCGAGCTTGCAGTTGCGTCGCCCAGCTCTGTGTACATTGCTGCGCAGGCCATAACGTCGACGACAAACGAGGACGAGATAATGCTGCTGTCAAGCACGGATGGCGGGCGCTCCTTTTCAGGGTCGGTGACAAACCTGAGCAACAACGTCGGCGTGTCTGAATGCCCCTCGATATCGGTCTCTGGAAACGACATGTTCGTGATCTGGGAGGACATGCCAGGCGATGATGAGCAGGGGGACAGCAGCCACGAGATACTGTTTGCAAAGGGATCTCCCGCATAGCGTGGCGGATATGTTACAGATGGGCGGATAGATAGCATGTTATAAGCGACTACATCCAAGGTACGCCGTGGCAGAGCTCATAGTCGAATCGTACAGAAATTCAACGGTCAACGCGATCCTGAAGGACATTGGCGCCAAGTATGACATCGACACCAGCAAGGACCTGCTGGAGCCGGACAGCCCTGTCGCCGAGATCAAGTTCAAGTACAGGACGTATTCGGAATGCGTCAAGATGCTCCGCCGGATGGCAGCAGAGCACGCTGATTGCTAGGAGCGCACCTTCATCAGGCTCACATAGCCTGTCGAGCAGTGGGCCCCGTCGCCCACGTGCTCATGCATGAGTGCCTTTGCCTCCTTCTCGGGCAGCTTTTCAGCCGATATGTAGCCGCAGTTCCTGCACACGACGATATAGCTCCAGCCGACGACCAAACCGGATTACAATAGCCTTGCTTCCTAATAAGGCAGGCTGCATGTGTGTGAGCGCGTATACGTGCATGCGCATTTGTCGCCATGCTTGCGGCGTTTCTCTCTTTCCAGCGTGTTTCATGCAGGCAGCAGTGATAGAGAAAGTGAGGAGCCTTGTAAAGACCTCGTCGCCAGTTTACCAGCGCGCTATCCGGGTCTCGGGCACAAAAAAATGCTCTTTTATTTCGTCCAGGCGGCCGAGCGCCGCGGCGGAGCCGTTATCAGCGGCAGTAGTAGTAGCAGCAGTAGTAGTAACACCACCCTTGCCGGCTTGCAGAGAGTCCTTGCGCACCTTCTCGATGAATGAAAGCACCTGCTCCCTCTCGACCCCGTGCTTGATGTCATAGTCTATCTGCCTGCACACGCTTGCTATGCGGCCATATTTTCGGTCCTGGCGCCGCTCCCACGATGACGCGTTGGCTGGCAGCCCTTTGACGTATTTCAATATGGTTTTTTCCATGTGGCTTACGTGCCAGTCCTTCATGGGAAAGTTGTTTTTGCTCAAGATTGTCAGGGGATCTTGCAGCCTTATAAGTCCAGTCGCCCTTGATTTTTTGCTGGCTGCCGCTTCTTCATTCGTTTATATTACAAGCAATTACTCCCAAAGTCAACGATGTCATACGAAAGACGTGGTGGAAGTGGCGGCTACGGCCCAAAGCCTGTGGAAACAGGCAAAGAATACGACGTGCAAATCACGGAAATAAGCAGACAGGGTGACGGCATTGCTCGCGTCCAGGGTTTCGTAATTTTTGTCAAGGGCGCAAAAGTTGGGCAGAATGCAAAGATCAAGGTCACGAATGTAGGCGCAAGGTTTGCAACGGCTGAACTGGCCCAGTAACCTGAAAAAAGTTACTGGCATCTAAAACGTGGCAACTGCCTGACGACGGGGAAAGTACCACCTCTGTTTTTTCTATTTCTTTCTTTCAGTTATCAGCATCACAAGTAGTAGAGGGTCAGACGTTTTTTCATGACAGGCACTACACATATTTTTCCTCCTGCCACACTTTGACTCGTCATCACACCCTCCAGCCTGCAATATGGGCGCGCTCCCATAATTACCTCTTGCTCGCCGGCCAGATCTTTTTGGGCGGCAATGCTGCTGTGCGTAGTATGTACTATCAATCAGGCAAGAAGAGCAGCAAGATGGAGGGTGTGGAAAAGCGCCTTCTTATATAATACTAGATCTATCACAAAGTATGGTAAAAAAATCTACCAAATCCAAGGCCAAGACCGGCAAGGCAAAGAAGAAGAACGCCAAAAAGTAAAACCTGCCGCCGTTGCGGCCTTTTTTTATTTTCCGGCATGCGACCTTTCCCTGCGTGCTTGCCGGCAATAGCTGAAAGAATTGCGCCAGTATTGCAGCGATGATATGTCACGCTGCGACCGGTGCAAGGGGATCCCTATTGTTCGCAGGCATCATCACCATCATCATCGCCTGCTAACCTGATTGGCATGTGCAACGGGCTTTTGGCAGCAGCACAACAATCCGCCGCATGATGTGTGCCTCTCCACCGCCCATCATCTCTCCACAGCAGGGGCAGACGACATAGAACATCCTTTAGGATTTCTTATATGGTTCATCTATGCAACAGCCGCATATCAGCAGAGGTAACATGGCATTTGAGCAAAATGACAGAATCTGAACGTGAAGAGCGCATCTCAAGGGCGCTGGCGCATGCAGATGCAGCGGCTGGCCAGGACGTGGCCAGATTCATACAGGAATTCCGGGCAAAATTCTTTGCAGAGCAGCGGCAGGAAAGCAGGACCAGGTCGGCAGTTTGGACAGTACGATCCCTTTCCACAACCCGGTCGGCTCCGCCTCCTTCTCCCATACGGCTTGCTACCGTGAGAACGGAATCAGAGATGGCGCAGGATCCGCGCTACGTGAAAAACTTTCGCGCCCTCATGCTCCGAAAAGCCAGTGCCAAGCGCATTATCGGCGGGGTGTCTGTCGGCCACTCCGACTTTCCAGATTGCGTGGCGGTGGGCAGCGACGAAAGGTGGTACTGCAGCGGAACCCTGATCGCCCCTGACGCCATCCTTACCGCAGGCCACTGCAATTGCTCAAAGAAAAAAGACATACCTACGCGCGTGTTCTTTGGGAGCAATGTTGAATCAGAAGGCAAAACCGTCAGCGTGCGCGAAGTGATACGTCATTCCGGCTATAAAGCCAGACGAAGGTCCGTATCCAACGACATGATGGTGCTGCTCCTGGAAGAAAAGGTCCCTCCAAAGGTTGCGCTTCCCCGTCCTTTGGCATCGACACAGCTCATCGACAAAGCTACCGAAGTCCGCCTGGTTGGTTTTGGGGCCGAGGATGAAAGTGGAGAGTATGGTTACGGCACCAAGCGGCAGACGGACGTAGCCGTTGCGTCAAACGACTGCACCGGCACCGTCGTGGGCATGAGCGACGAGGAACGTTATTGCTGTATTCCAAATCTCGAAATGGTGGCAGGACAGCCCGCGCTGATGAAGGATACCTGCAGCGGCGACAGCGGAGGCCCACTCTATATCGCAGACTCTCGCAGCAGGTGGTTTTTGGCAGGCGTGACCTCGCGCGGGATCCCAAGCCAAGTCGAAGGCAGGGCATGCGGAGACGGCGGCGTCTATCCACGGGTCGACAGGTACAGAGAATGGATCGAGTCTGCAGCCGGCGCCAAGCTTGGCTGAAAAGCCGGCTAACCCAACAGCAGCAAAAACACGCAGAGGCCGTCCCGGCAGGATGGAAGAGATGCATGAGGGGTTTGAGATTGAGGTAACAGACGCCGAGGCATTTGCTCCGCCGTTGCCCCCCCCCCCCCCAATATTGCAAAGCTGATAGGGACGCTGCGCAAGTATATACGGCATCCATCCAAATGTCTCGTTTTGACCGTCCGCCACTTGAAAGAGAGAGAAAAGATAGGTGAATCTGAACGATTTGCCAGACGGGATGACGACCTCTCCTCTTCTGGAGGGAGAGGGTGAGCAAGAAAAGAGATATAGTTCCGGTGCTCAACTACCGACGGATGGCTGCCCCCTATTCGGCAACAAGCAGGCTTGACGGCAGCAGGAGCAACGCGTTCTTGCGATCCTATATCGCTACCCGGCAGTACCTCAAGCCTCCTTCAGCAATTCCCGGACCGGGGAGGCGTGAGGATTTTAGTTATGACGACGAAAAAAAGCTGTGGAAAGACGCGCTGGACAACAAACTGCCGGAGAGCGCCACGGTTTTGCTCAAGGATTTCAAACTGCTGGAATGGATACCCCAGTCTCCGGGGCTGTACCATACGGAAGAAGCGGCAATGCACATACTTGAGGCTAGAGGAGACATGATCGAAGGCACCCACTATTTCAATCCGCGCGGAAAGGAGCACATGGTAAACGGAGGGGTCGGGTGCCTTAGGCTCCTTGCAAAAAATGTTGGAGGGGAGCAGTTAAAATTCCTGTCTGCTACGACCAGCGGGAGCGCCCACGCAGGGTTTGTAGTGGCCCTCAAAGAAAATACGTATCGAGAGGCAGGCAAAATCATCAAGAAAAAGGGAATGCTTTTTTGCAGGAGCCTGTCTGGCAAGGTGCGCTTCCTTCCCCGCGACAGCCCGCAGCTGTTCGAGTACAGGGCAGGGATACCCAGGATGTACATAGTCGCCGACACCTTCGAGCCGGCCGATTCGTACAGCCCCGCCCGGAACGAGCTGGATGTCACGGCAGCGGTCACGTTCAAAGGAAAGGTGAGCGGCCGGACAGGCAACTACTGGACTTTCAGCCATTTCGATCCCTCAAGGCAGGAGACTCTGACAGGCTGCGTCAAGTGGATAGAAAACGACTATGTCAGGGCACTTTACAGCGGGCAGGTTCTGACCGACTTTGATGAAGAGGTGACACACTTTGCAGATACCGTCCTGTCGGTGAGAAGCCTCATGAGCGGGCCGGCAAGGGCGGACACCAGGACAGAGAGTGTTTATGAGCTGGGCACAACCTTCAGGGTTCCGGGCGAACTGCAAGACGAGATACTGAGGCTTGCGAGGTTTGTCACAGACGAGCGCAAAGTCAGGATGCTTTTTCTCTCCGCAAACCCGCAAGGCACCCAGCCGCTCGACCTTATCGAGGAATGCAACAGCGTTTCAGACATGCTGGCTGCGGCAGAGCACGGGAGCCTTTTTGACTTTGAGCAGAGGCATAACGCGTCCGTCTCTGCGCTGGACGCATACCTGCTCAGGTACAAGCCCCAGATACTGCACTTTGCAGGCCACGGCACCAAGAGCGGGATAATTGTCTTTCAGGACTCAAAGAAGGCGAAGGAACACGCTTCCATCAAGATACTGTCTGACCTGTTCAGGATATGGAATTCGGACAAATCGGTGCGCGGACAGGACCGGATCAGGCTAGTCTGCCTGAACGCCTGCTACTCTGAAAGGCAGGCCAGGGTTATCTCTGAATCTGTGGATTGCGTCGTCGGAATGTCGGCAGAGGTCTCTGACGAGGCTGCGAAGGCTTTTGCCGGGATCTTCTACAGCGCCGTCGGCAATGGAAAGAGTGTCAGGACTGCATTTGATCTTGGCCGCAACAAAGTGGCGAGGCTGGGAATAGCTGAAGAAGGCGCCCCAAAACTATTGCACAGGCCAGAAGTCGATCCCTCGGCAGTTTTCCTTGTGCCATTCAATTAGGGTCGCACCTCCATTCAAAAGGATCGACGGCGCAGATTTCTGCGGGCTTTTTTAAGATGACGATAAAATGGGGCCAGTGGTTCTCACCACCAGCAAGTATCAAGACCTTCCGCCTTAAGAGCGCAAAACGCAGTATTTCTTGTGTCAGGAGACGAAAAACAGAGCAAGAAAAAGTACCGTCACCTGCTCGAGCACGAAGACGTCAGGCGATGGTACAACAACATGTCCAGGGGCTCCAAGATAACTGCAGATGTCAATTTCAGGAGGCTTGGGAGCATCGCCACGGCCAAGAATATCTCGCCGCAAAAGCTTGCAAGAAGGGCGGCAAGGGACGAAAAGTGGGCATACAACTTTCTCCTCGACATCGTTACAGAGATGGAATGCCAGAACTACGCGGGAAGCTACATCTCTTCAAACGTCAAAGCTCTGAAATCCTGGTTTTCTCATAACGGAATAGAGCTAAAGAGAAAGATCAAGATAAAAGGAGTCACCGATACGCCAAGTCTCAAAGACAAGCAAGTACCAACGCAAGGCCAGCTGAGGACTTTATACCTGAACTCTCCGCCACAGGCCAGGTGCGCACAATCACTCATGGCGCAATCCGGGTTTAGGCCCGAAGTCCTCGGGTACTATGACGGCTCTGACGGCTTGACGATTGGAGATATTCCGGAGATGAAGGTCGAGCATGATGGCAACAACATCAGCATAACCTTTGAGAAAATACCTTGCATAGTCATAGTAAGAAAAGAGATCAGCAAGGCAGGACACCAGTACTTTACGTTCATGCCCGGCGAGGCGTGCGAATACCTCAGAGAATACCTGTATTTGAGGGTAAAATCCGGCGAGGTACTGACACCTGACTCACCTGTAATTGCCCCGGCAAAGTCTGAAAAGCCGTTTTTGACAGCCGTAAATGTGGGCAAGATAATTCGAACGTACATGAGAAGGGTAGGGATAAACTCTAGGCCTTACGACCTGAGGCATATGTTTGACACGCAGCTGATGCTTGCAGAAAGCAGAGGGTTGATTCTAAGGGATTACAGGGTATTCTTTATGGGCCACAAAGGAGACATCGAGCACACATATACTCTAAACAAGCACAGTTTGCCGCAAGCGGTGGTCGAAGACATGCGCAAGGCGTTCTTGAGGTCTGCGGGTTTCCTTCAGAGCAGTAGCAGCTTAGGCGCAGACGGACCTGCGAACCTGAGAGACGAGTCATATAGGAGGATGCTTTTGCTTGCTGGCTACACCGATGAGGCGATAGACAAGGAAGACCTTTTACATCTAAATGATGAAGAATTGGCAAAGAAGGCAAGGGAAAAGCTGTTGCAGTCGGTCAGCAACGCAGCTGCGGTAGTGAACAATGGGCAAAAGGTAATCCAGCTTGACGAGCTGCCAGACTACCTGTCAAAGGGATGGAAGTGCGACCACATAATAGAGTCGAGGCAGCAGGTAATAGTCAGCTGGAATGGCAATGGCAGTCATGCTTGATGATGAGGGGTAGTGGCTGCGACAGACATCTGGATTAGCCGCAGCCATGTCAGGAACTTGGTGGCATATTCCTCGCATGGCATTTCATCTTTTTCTGCCACCATCACCCGGTAGAAAGGAGAATCGGAACTGTACCTGCTCAGGACAAATTCTTTGAACTCTCTTAGATTGATAGTGGTTGCATGCTTGTTGCTCATAATGCAATGACCAACAGATTCCTGTTTTGTATAAATAAAAGAGCGAGTAATCGTTCTCCCTCACGATTCCTTGGTTTGCGCCTTGTAGACGCTCCGCCATTCATGTATTTTGTGTACGGGAGATAAGATTACTAGGAAGTGAATGAATCAGCGAGCATTGTCATCGGATACCGAAGATAGCAAAGCTTACCTTAAAGTCGCAGAAGGCTATACACGTGACGTAGGTAGAGGAGTTGCAAGAATTGACCATGAATCTATGAGTTCTGCAGGTATCTCGGAAGGCGACATTATTCAGATAATAGGAGGGCGTAGGACGGTTGCCAGATGCTTGCCACTCTATCCCTCTGACGAGGGAAAGAAGATCATAAGAATTGACGGACTGGTACAAGCAAACAGCAATACGAAGGTGGGCGAGACTGTCCGCGTCAGGAAGGTAACCGCCTCCAATGCAAATAGAGTAGTCGTCAGGCCCCATGAATCGATTCCTCCTTTAGATGAACATTATCTAAGTGATGCTCTGAACGGAGTTCCAGTCGTACAAGGAGATACAGTGCTGGTTCCATACTTCGGAGGAAGGCTAGCTTTTAAGGTAGTCAGCACCGAGCCACAGGATGTCGTGGTTGTAAACCAACAAACAATATTCTTTATCGCAAGTGGAGAGAGCATGATAAGATACACCATAACTGACCTTGTCAGGCAGGAAGAAGGTGGCCGTTCTTATATGGTCATAAGGTTCGGCCTGCAAGGCTTTGGAGCTTCAGTCGCAGGTGAGTTCCAAAAGGAGATCGCAGAAAATTCAGGACTTTTGAAGACATGGAACAGATACTTTGATGTCATCAAAGAAGTAGTCGCGAAAAGGAATGAAAATCCGTCGACTATAGAAATTGCAAGCGACGCCAATCCCGAGGATATTCTCCGGCGAATCAAATTCGAGATAATAGAGAAGATGATAAACCTAGAAGAGCATGAATAATTAAATGGTTATTTTGTTGCATAACGAGAGGCAATCAGACTAGGGGTAATTGTATATGCAACGTAGCGGTGTTTTCGTCTTAATTGAGTTTTGATCTTTTCGTAGAATCCAATCTCATTTATCTGACGAATCGGTAAGCGCACCTACAATTCCACTTAGCAGCGCGACACCCCCGATGAAGGCCAATCCCCCTACAACAACATTCTTGAGATTCTCATTGAATTGCTGCCGCCTCTTAGTCTCTATCCAATCCCTAAAGCTTGGCATTAGAGCTGAAAGCTTGACCCTTAAATCATGTAATCCATAGGGATCAAATTCCAACATAGGTGTCTTATTATAAGTGGCAAGATACGAAGGAAGTCCTGTAAGAGCGACGCCCTTTTCTTTTAGTATTAGAAGTGGTTTATTAATTCCGAACGCTATGCCTATCTCATCATGTGCCCATTCTAGTGTTTTCCAGAGGCCAGTTAGTGAATCCAGGTACCTTGGTGTAGCAATTGCCACTAACGCGTCAGCCTTCTGGATTTCCGCTCTGACTGCATCAGCTATATCATTTTCAGCAACATCTACCTCGATTCCGACAGTAGTAGTTGTAAAACCCCATTCTCTAATCATCTCTGCGATAGGGTTTCCTACGACTTTGTCTTCGGTACGCAATCCTCTTGACAGAAATACATTGTAAAATGGTGATGGATATACGCTGATGAAATTATTCGTCTCAGTATTGTATTCCCTTAGATTTACCCATACGTTGTTAATGTACTCCTGCATTTTGTATCTGAAGCTGAATATCTTGCTACCTACAGCTTCTTGGGGCAATTGAAGCCTTAAGTTGCCCACATACATTGTTTTTCTTGGTGCTATCATGCCACTCACGGGTTGCAGCGGATATTCTCCAAAATCAAACTTCAAGAAAAATTCCGAAACATGAAGATAAGAGTCGTTTTTGTTATCTATCCATAGACTAAATGCCATTGTTTCTCCAGGCGAGTAAGACGCCTTATCAAAATTCCATCTGAACTGCCAAGTGCCCATTTTTCAGTGAGATTTTACGGTGCGTCCATCATAAAGTGATCGTCTTTGTATTGGTAACACTTTTGACGATAAACTTCAACAGGGCGCTATCAAATTATTATTTTCTATTTCTAGGATTCTCAAGAGCATCTTTATTCTTGCTTCTTGTTCGATGCAGCGCAAACATCAGGATGCCAGCTATCAACGCGGCAATGCCATACACGGTAGTTTGCGAATAAATCGGATCGTAATAGTTGACAATGCGTCCATTCTCGTCGAGGAAGCTACTTCCGCCATAAAAGATGACGCCTCCTCCTGGGGCGGGGTGCATAATTGTATTGGGTAGGCCGTAGCCCAAGAGTATGCCTGCAAGCGAAAAAAGTACTATTGCAGCTACAAGGTAAATACGCACAAAGTCCAAGAAAACTGTCTCCTATATTGGCTTTGTGTTGGCATTTTCCACGATCACCGCTTATTATCGAAATATGGCATATATGCAGTTACAACTTCTTTATCATCATATTTTTGGGCACAGAATGATGCTGAGCGCAATTTATTAACAACTTAATGGTTTTACACTATTCTAACTCTCTTTATATGTTAATACTTAGAGCTAGTCCCGAAAATCCACAGACATTAAACTTCTTTGCAAAGATTCATCAAGTATTA